>JAUCDH010000001.1:0-39088 GCA_034675465.1 Stenotrophomonas sp.
GCCATGTAGGCCAGATCACGCACGACCGAGAACAGCAATTCGGCGATGCCCCGGATGATTTCGCCATCGACGAAAGCCACCGCCGGCGCATTGCTCAGGTCGATGCGCACGCCACGGTCTTGCTGCGCGACCTGGATGTCGAAATCGGGGTAGAGATCGCGCGCGGCGCGCGGGTCGTCCGATGCACTGCCGCTGGTCAGCACCGCCAGCGCGCAGCGCCGCAACAGCTCGTGCATGCCGCCGCTGGAGGCATCGCGCAGGCGCGCCACTTCCGCTCGCGAGAGCACATCCAGGCCACCACGCGGGTAGATCCGCGCGTCTTGCACGGGCAGCGCCCTTGCCGCCCCTTCGTTCGTCGTCATTTCCATCACGGGTTCCGTCTTCATAGTCGTTCGAATGTAGCGCCGCTCCCATGAAAAGGAAAAACGGCCGGGTTGCCCCGGCCGTTTTCAGGTTCAGCGCTGATCCGTCAAGGCATCAGAACTTGTACTTCAGGCTCAGCATCATCGACCAGCGCGACACCGCAGTGTTGCCCTTGTCGTTGTTGTTTTCCTGAATCTGCGAGTTGTCGGTGCTGCCGGTGAACGAATACACGTACTTGCCAGTCACCGGGTCGATACCCGCATAGTTGGCCACGTGATGGGTCGAAGTAGAAACCATAGTCGTCGATCAGGCCCCACTTCTTGTTGAGCAGATCGCCGACGTTCATGATGTCCAGCGCTACTTCGGTCTTGCGGCCCTTGAAGAAGCCCGGCAGCTCCTGGCTGATACGCACGTCAAAGCTGTTGACCCACTTGGCGCGGTGCGCGTTGGCCGGAACTACCTGGCCCTTGGAGAGCGGCCAGTTCTGGACGGTTTCCAGCCATTCGAAGAACGCCTTTTCCATTTGCTCGGGCGTCCACGCCTGGTTGGTGCCCTTGCCCGGGCGGCCGGTCCACAACACGTCGCCGTAGCCGGCGGGCACGTAGAACAGGTCGTTGGTAGTGGCACCATCACCGTTGGCGTCGTTATAGAAGATGTAGCTGTACGGGCGGCCGCTTCGTCCTTCATAGAACAGGCCGGCGCGGGTGGCGTAGTTACCGAAGAAGGCTTTCTTCCATTCCAAGGTGCCGGTCACGCGGTCCTTGAGCGCATAGCGCGAGTTGTACGCTACGTTGTCGTTGGCATTGAGGGACAGCGTGTTGTTCCAGTTCGAGGTGTTCTGTGAACTGGTCAACGGGCTGACTTCCTTGGCGGCGGTGTAGGTGTAACCCAGCGACCAGCCCCAGTTCTCGGCCATCGGCTTACGCAGCGCGAAAGGTTGCCTGCGAGCTGCGGCCCTTGTCGGTGTTGCGCAACAAGATGATGTCACCAATGTCCGACGGGCGGTTGGCGCGGTCGCCAGCGTTGTTGGTACCGGAGACCATGCCGAAGTTGTTGCCACTCGGATTGGCACCAGTAGTGTCCAGACGCGAATTGGCACTATTGCGGCCCTGTGCGTTCCAGTAGATTGCACGGCCATCCAAGCCATAAGCAGTCGGGGTCATCATATCCAGACGCTCGAAGTACAGCGCATCCTTGACCTTGGTGAGCAGCAATTCGGCCGAAGCGGTGATGCCGTACCACGGCAATTCGTGGTCGAACGCCAGGTTGGCCTTCCACACCGACGGCAGGCGGGTACCCGGCTCGATGATGTCCAAGTTCATGCGGGCCGAGCCGGGGGTCAACCCCGCAGTCGAAGGCGGCACTGCCGGATTGAAGGCCGGGGCATTGGCGCCACGCAGGTCATATTCGACATAGTTCAAACCGGTATTTTGGTAGGCGCCTGCAAGCCACACGTTCGGGGCTGCGCCACCGAACAGGCCCACACCGCCACGCAACTGGGTCGGACGGTCACTGTCGAAGGTGTAGTTGAAGCCGAAGCGCGGCTGCACCAGCTTGCTGTCCGGCAGCACGGTGTTGTCGTAGCCATACAGCTGCTCGATACGCGCGTTGTACAACTTCTGGCTGCTGAAGTCCGGCAGGTCAACACGCACACCGAACATCAGGTTCAGGTTGTAGTTGACCGCCCAAGTATCCTGGCACGAACACGCCAGTGTTCTTCAGCGTGAAGGTGGCCGGGATGTCATCGACGCTGCCACCATTCGGGCGCGGGGCGCGCAGCCGGTAGCGGTTCACCTTGCCAGCCAGGAAGTCGGCCAAGCTGTTGAACTCATACACACCGTTGAGGTTGCGGCCGTAGAAGTTCATCAGGTCGTTCTTCGAGTAATCGAAGCCGAACTTGACGGTGTGGTCGCCCATGTACCAGTTGGCGGCACCGAAGGCACTCAGTTCCTTCGACTCGACGATGTTGACGTGGGTGTTCTGTTCCGTACCGAACAACAGGCCCGTGGTGCCGCTGCCAAAGCCGTTGATACGGATTTGCGGCATGTTGACGGTGGGGACGCGCGTGGCGTTGTAATCCTTGTGCGAAACCTTGAACTCGGTGGAGAAGTTGTCGCTCCAATCAGAGAACAATTCGCCCATCCAGGTTTCATAGGTCTTGGGCTGCGCATACCAGTAGCTGCTCAGCGAGACGGTGCCCGAAGCCATGCCTGGGAAGCGCATGACGTTCTGCTCCATCTTGTTGTAGCGCAGCGCGGCACGGTGGTTTTCGTTGATGTTCCAGTCCAGCTTGACCGCGTATTCCTCGATCTCGGTCTTGCTATCTGGTGCCGACAGGCCGCCGATGTCATAGCCCTTGGAGGAGATGAAATTCTGCACCTGCTGGATGTGGGCATCGGTAATGCGGCCACTACCATACGGCGTATCACCCAACGCCACGCCCGGCGCGGAACGCTCGTACTTTTCGTAGTTGGCGAAGAAGAACAGCTTGTCCTTGACGATCGGGCCACCGAAGGTCAGCCCGTAGGTCGTCTCGTCCTCGAAACCGCTGAAATCGTTACGGTCGCTGCCAAGGCGGGAGCGCACCATGTCCTTGTCGCGGTACGAACCATAGACGGTGCCGTGGAACTCGTTGGTGCCCGACTTGGTCACGGCGTTGATGACCGCGCCAGTGCCCCCGTAGATGGTGGTGTCATAGTTGGCTAGGTCGATGTTGATTTCCTGGATGGCGTCCATCGAAACCGGCTGGCGCTCGGTCGGCAGGTTATTGGATTCCAGACCGAACGGATCACCGGCGCCGATGCCGTCGATGCGGATGGCGTTGTAGCGGGTGTTCTGGGCCACCGGCCAAGATCGCACCATCGGCCTTGCTGACCTGCGAAATGCGCGGATCGAGGCGGATGTAATCCTGGATGTTGCGGTTGGCCCACGGCAGCGCATCCATGGTTTCGCGGGTCACGTTGGAGCCGGTACCCATCTTGTTGGCGCTGAACACTTCCGAACCACCACCCACCGCCATGACCTGCACGCTTTGCAGCGTGGTCACGTCGCCGGCCAGCGCCGCATTGACGGTATTGACCTGATTCAAATTCAGGTAAACGCCATCTTCCGTCTTGGTGCCTTCGCCCGGCTTGGTGATGGTGATGGTGTACGGACCGCCCACGCGCAGGCCGCGCGCGTTGTAGCGGCCCGACGCATCGGTGGTGGCACGGCTCACCGTACCGGATTCGGCGTGGGTGATGGTGACTTCGGCACCGGCCACCGGTTGGCCGCCATTGTTGGTGACCAGGCCGCCGACGCCGGCAGAGGTGCTCTGCGCGAATGCCGGGGCAGCCGCAAGGGCGGCGACGAGACCAAGGGTGAGCTTGGACATCCGAATACGGGGATGATTTATTGGGTTGCCTCGATTACGAATTGGTGATTGGGAAAAAACGCGATCCATCAGCCCCGGAATCGACCGGGCGCCTGATCGGCTTGAATCTGAGGTGCCTTTCCGCAGCGGTTTCGACCGCAACGGTTAACATCACTTTAACACGATAACCATTGGTTATGACGGAATGAAGACAGCCGCATTGCGTTGCAACATGCACGAACGCCTACGATGGGAAAGCGCCTGACCGGGCCAGTGCCGCGGCTGGAACCGACCGGGCCAGCAGGCGATCAGTGAAGCGAAGACAGGTAGGTACCAAGGCCATCGAGCAGCATCTGCACGGAAATGGCGACCAGCAGCATGCCCATCAGCCGTTCCAGTGCGGTCAGCGCGCGGGAGCCGAGCAGTTTGTAGAGCAAGGGGGCCGACATCAAGATGGCGGCGGTGATGCCCCATGCCAGAAGCAGCGCCAAGCTCCACTCGCCCAGCCGGCCCGGTTCGTTGCTGCCCATCAGCATCACTGCCGCCATGCCCGAGGGACCGGCGATCAGCGGGATCGCCATGGGCACGATGAAGGGCTCGCCATCCGGGATGGCGCCCATCAGCCCTTCCGGCTTCGGGAAGATCATGCGGATGCCGATCAGGAACAGCACGATGCCCCCGGCAATGGCCACCGATTCCTGCCGCAGGTGCATCGCCTCCAGCGCGTATTTGCCGAACCACAGGAAGCCCATCAGCACCGCCAGCGCGATCAGCAGTTCGCGCCGCAGCACCACGCGCTGGCGCTTGGCCGGCAGCGGTTTCAGCAGGCTGAGGAACACGGGGATGTTGCCCAGTGGATCGAGGATTAGGAACAGCAACAGGGCGGCGGAAAGGATGGTCATGCCAGCAAGTCCCTGATTTGGCCGCGCCAGGCCGCGCCTTCGACCGCCAGCAACTGCACGCAAGCATCGGCATAGACGGCCGGTTCGACCGGGGCGAAGTCGTTCTCGTGGGTGTAAGCACGCGCGCGCAGATGCGTGCGCATCGGTCCCGGCTGTACGCCGCCGACCCGCACCGGCGTGTTGCGCAGCTCGTGGTGCAGCGAATCGATCAGGCCGCGCAACCCGTGCTGGGCGACACCGTAGCCGCCCCAGTAGGCCTGCCCGACGCGGCGCGGGTCATCCAGGGCGAACACCACCGCCGCATCCTCGCGCTGGCGCAGCAGCGGCAGGCAGGCCTGGGTAAGCCATGCGCGGGCGGTGAGGTTGACATGGATGGCACGGGCGAAGGCGGCCGGGTCCCCCAGTTCGAACGGGGTCAGCCCGGCGAAATCGGCGGCGCAATGCAGCAGGCCGTCGAGCCGGCCGACTTCGCTTTGCAGGCGCTCGGCCAGCGTGGCGTAGTCGTCAGGGCTGGCGCCTTCCAGATCCAGCGGATACAGGAGCGGCTCCGGGCCCAGGGGCATGACGCTGTCATAGACGCGGTTGAGCTTGGCGATCTTGCGCCCGAGCAGCACCACGGTGGCGCCAGCGGCGGCGCAGGCACGGGCGGCGGCGGCGCCCAGCCCACCGGCCGCGCCGGTCACCAGGACGACACGCCCGTCCAGCCTCGGCCCGGCAAGGCCGGTGTCCTGCTGCGGCTGCGCGCTCATGCCTGCCCGGCCTCGGCGACGATGCGCTTGAGTTCGCCCGATTCCAGCAGCTCCAGCAGGATGTCGCAGCCGCCGATCAGTTCGCCGTGCATGAAGAATTGCGGGAAGGTCGGCCAGTTGGAATAGCGCGGCAGGTTGGCGCGCACTTCCGGGAATTCGAGCACGTTGATCGTGCGCAGGTTGGTGGCGCCGGCGGCCAGCAACGCCTGCACCGCGCGGCTGGAATAACCGCACATCGGGTATTGCGGCGTGCCCTTCATGAACAAGACCAGCGGGTGCTGTTCCACCTCGGCCTGTATTTGCTCCATCACCGCCATCCGAATACCCCTGCAAGCATGAAGAACGGCCCGCAGGGGTCGGCTAGACTCTGCGGGGCTGACAATTGTAAGCCGAGCCGGCCGACTCCCGGCGCTTCGCCCCGAAAAGAAACGGACCATGCCCGTCGAACTGCCCGACCTGCCTTACCCCCGCACCGCCCTGCAACCGCACCTTTCGGCCGAAGCGCTGGACCTGCACCACGGCTACCACCGCGCCTGCGTGGATGCCATCAACGCGCGCATCGCCGGCACCGAGCTTGATGGCCTGCCACTGGAAGACATCGTCCGCGGCAGCCAGGGCAGCCTGTTCGAAACAGCCGCCCAGACGTGGAACCACGCCTTCTTCCGGCAATGCCTGCACCCGCGCGCCGGTGGCGAGCCGCATGGCGTGCTGGCCGAACGCATCACCCGGCAATTCGGCGACGTGCAGAAGCTGCGCGAGGAATTCAATCGCGCCGCGCTGTCTGTGTTCGGTTCCGGTTGGGCCTGGCTGGTGCAGCACCCCGATGGCCGCCTGGCCATCGTCACCACCCGCAATGCGAACACGCCACTGACCGGCGAAAGCGCCCCGCTGCTGGCCTGCGACCTGTGGGAACACGCCTATTACACCGACTACCAGAACGACCGCGCGCGTTACCTTCAAGCGTTCTGGAAGCTGGTGAACTGGGATTTCGTCAGCGCGCAATTGCGCTGACGGTCCATCACGCCTTTGTGGATTCAGGGATTGCCCCGCCCGAGGGCTTGCCGGTAGAGCTCGTGCCGGGCGCTCAACCGCGCAGCACGCGAATCACCGGCTCGACCTGCGCCTGACGCTCCAACGCATTGCCAACGCGCTCCAACGCTTCGGCCAATGCGGTGGCGGAGTCGTCGCGCAGGTTGGCATGGCCGACCTTGCGCCCTTCGCGCGGCTGCTTGCCGTAGTCGTGCCAATGCCCTGCCGGCTCGGCCAGCACCGCCTTGGCATCAGGCATCGCGCCGAGCCAATTCAGCATGCAGGCATGGCCCAGCACGCGGGTAGCGCCCAGCGGCAGGCCCAGCACCGCGCGCAGGTGGTTTTCGAACTGCGAGGTTTCGGCGCCATCGCTGGTCCAGTGGCCCGAGTTGTGCACGCGCGGGGCCATTTCGTTGGCCAGCAACTCGTCGCCGCGGCAGAACAGCTCCAGCGCGAACACGCCCACGTAGTCGAGCCGTTCGGCCACGCGGCGGGCGTAGGCCATCGCGGTTTCCTGCTGCGACGCCGTCACCGCCGCCGGTGCGAGGCTCGCCGACAGCACGCCATCGACATGCCAATTGCCGGTCAACGGCCACGCACGGAACTCGCCATCGCGGCCACGCACAGCCACCACGCTGACCTCGCGGTCGAAGGCGACGAAGCCTTCCAGGATCAAACCGGTGTTTTCGACCTGGGCCCCCAGCGCCTGCCACGCAACATCGACGTCGGCCGCGCTGCGGATGCGGAACTGGCCCTTGCCGTCGTAACCGAGGCGACGGGTCTTGAGGATGCACGGCGCACCGAACTCGGCGACCTTCGCCGCCAGTTCGTCACGGCTGCGGATGTCGGCGAACGGCGGCAGCGGGATGCCCAGCTCGCGGAACAGGGTCTTCTCGCTGAGCCGGTCCTGCGCCACCGCCAGTGCCGCCGGGTTCGGGAACACCGGCTTGCGCTCGGCCAACCAATGCGCGCTGGCGGCCGGCACGTTTTCGAAATCGAAAGTGACCACATCGACCTTGGCGACAAATTCGGCCAACGCGGCGGCATCGTCGAACGCGCCCACCTGCAACGGCGCAACCTGCCCGGCACAGGCATCGGCAGCCGGGTCGAACACCACGAAGCGCAGGCCCAGCGGCGCACCGGCCAAGGCCATCATGCGGGCCAGTTGCCCGCCGCCCAGAATGCCTACCGTGGTCATTGGCGGGGGTCGTCCGCAGCCATCACGTCGGCGGTCTGGCGGGCGCGGAAGGCCTCCAGTGCCACGCCGATTTCCGGCCGTTCCGGCGCCAGCATCGCCGCGGCGAACAATGCCGCGTTCGCCGCGCCGGCATTGCCGATGGCGAAGGTGGCGACCGGGATGCCGGCCGGCATCTGCACGATCGACAGCAATGAATCCATGCCGTTCAACGCCTTCGATTGCACCGGCACGCCCAGCACCGGCACCGCCGTCTTGGCCGCGATCATGCCGGGCAAGTGCGCCGCGCCGCCGGCGCCGGCGATGATCGCGCGCAGCCCCCGTGCGGCGGCCTGCTCGGCATAGCTGAACAGCACGTCCGGCGTGCGGTGCGCCGACACCACTTTGACTTCGTGCGGAACGCCCAGCGCGTCGAGCTTCTGCGCGGCGTGCTGCATGGTTTCCCAGTCGGAACGGGAACCCATGACGATGCCGACGAGCGGCTGTCCGTCGGTACGTTGGGGGGCGGTCATGGCGATCCTCGGTTTCGCTGAAGGCACATTTTAAGGGGAACGGAGAACGGAAGTGCTAGGCTTTCGCGATCCCCTGTTCCCTGTTCACGGCTGCAAATGGATCGCAAACTGCTCGACCTGCTCGTTTCGCCCGACACCCGCCAGCCGCTGGCCCTGCTCGACAGCACCGGGCTGGATGCGCTGAACGCCGCCATCGCCACCGGCACCGTCGTCCGCGCCGATGGCAGCGCACAGGTGCAACCGCTGCGCGAGGCGCTGGTCACCCGCGACCGCAAGCAGGTGTTCCGCGTCGATGACGGCATCCCGGTGCTGCTGGCCGAGGAAGCCATCGCCACCGCGCAGATCGACGGCTTCGCGGGCAAGTGATGCTGCCGCAGCCGCCGGCCGCTCCAGCGCAGGAGCAGATCGATGCCGACGTCGCCCGCGCTCTGGCCGAGGACATCGGCAGCGGCGACGTCACCGCCGCCCTGCTGCCCGACGCCGCCGACGTCGCCTACCTGCTGTGCAAGCAGGACGCGGTGATCGCCGGCCGCCCGTGGTTCGATGCCACCCACCGCGCGCTCGACCCGCAGGTGCGCATCGACTGGCGGGTCAGCGAAGGCGACCCCGTCACCGCCGGCACCGTGCTGGCCACGCTGCAAGGCCGCAGCCGCGCACTGGTCAGCGCCGAGCGCACCTCGCTGAACTTCCTGCAAACCCTGTCCGGCACCGCCACCACCACCGCACGCCACGTCGCCGCCGTGGCCGGCACCAAGGCTCGCATCCTCGACACCCGCAAGACCCTGCCCGGCCTGCGCCTGGCGCAGAAATACGCGGTGCGCTGCGGCGGCGGCGACAACCATCGCATCGGCCTGTTCGACACGGTGATGCTGAAGGAAAACCACATCCGCGCCGCCGGCTCGCTGACCGCCGCCGTGCAAGCCGCGCGCGCACGGCAGCCGACGCTGCCGCTGGTGGTGGAAGTGGAAGACCTCGAACAGCTGCGCGAAGCCCTGGCGGTCGGCTGCGAACGCATCCTGATCGACGACTTCACCCCGGCGATGCGCCGCGAAGCAGTACGCATCGCCGCCGCGCAGCCCCACGGAAAGCGCATCCCGCTGGAAGTCTCCGGCAGCGTCGGGCTGGACGGCCTGCGCGCGATTGCCGAGGACGGCGTCGATTGCATTTCCATCGGCGGCCTGACCAAGCACGTGCAAGCCATCGACCTGTCGCTGAAACTGGGGCCGCCACCGGCCTGAACCGGCGCACGCCTCTTCACGGATTCGCCCATGCTCCACCGCTTCCTGCTCCCAGCGCTGGCACTGCTGCCGGCCCCGGCCGCGATGGCCTTCGAGGCCTGCGACATCCCGCCGCGCCACGGCACCAGCGAGACCGCGCAAGCCATCGTCCGCGCCGCCTGCAACGAACACCGACTATGGCAGCGCGCCTTCATCGACCGCGATGGCCGCATCGCCCACCTCGGCGTCACCGAAGCCGAGGCCGACAGCCTCGCCGATGACGGGCTGGTGGCATGGCAGCGCGTGGCCGGCTACTGGCGCGAGAGCGGCACGCTGTCGGCGATGGGAGCGTACCCGGGCGCGCAAAGCTGCATGGCTGCACCCGGCGAGCGCATGCGCGACAACGATTGCCGCGCCTTCCTGATCGACAACCCGTGGTCGGCCGCGTTCATTTCCTGGGTGATGGCGCGCACCAACCTGCCCGGTTTCGTGCGTTCCCCGCGCCACATCGACTACATCCGCGCGGCCTGGCGTGATGATGCCACGCCCTATCGCCTGACCGATCCGGCATTGGAAAAACCCGCTCCCGGCGACCTGCTGTGCTTCCTCCGCGACCGCGACCGCGCGTTGAGCCACGCCGGGCTCGTGCAGGCGCTGCAAGCCGGGCGCGCCGACCGCTGGAAATCGCATTGCGAAGTGGTGATCGCCGCCAATCCCGGCGGCGACCGCACGCTTTACCTGATCGGTGGCAACGTCGCCAACACGGTCATCATGCGCAAGCTGTCGCTGGACCAGACCGGCAAACTCGAACTGCCCAACGCGGCGGATGCGGACCCCGGCTGCTCGCCCGGCCGTGCGGAAGCCTGCAACTTCAACCGGCAGGATTGGGCGGCGCTGTTGAAGTTGTCGATTCCCGCATCGGACAAGGCCCTGTAAGCAACGCACGCCGGCCCACGCTGCACCGTTGCTGCAGTGACGGCAGTGGCACCTGAACGTTGTTGCTCGGACGGCGCTGCACGGCGGCACACCGCCCGTCCCACGCTGCCATCGGCGCAGTGCCGGCCAAAGATCCCTGCACCCACCGTTGCCGCAGGCGCAGAGAGCCGCCGCCGGCTCGGACGGTTATGCTTCGCAACGCTCCACTCGCGAACGACCGCATGCCCACCCTGTTGCTCCTGATGATCTTCGGCGCCCTCGCCTACGCCTTCTGGGATTTTTCCCGGGCGGCCGCCGAGCGCGCCACCGAACTGGGCCGCAATGCCTGCCAGGCCGCCGACGTGCAGTGGCTGGACCAGAGCGTGCACGCCATCGGCCTGCGCCTGTGCCGGCTACCCAATGGCTGGCTCGGCTTCGAGCGTACGTTCCGCTTCGACTATTCCCACGACGGCATCGAACGCCACAGCGGCCGCATGGTGCTGCGCGGCCGTGAACTGGTGTCGTTCATCGGCCCGGCCAGCGCCGCCCGGATCAGCACGCTGCGCCAAGGCGCCAAGGAAGCCGAAGACCTGTAGGTGCCGGGCTTGCCCGGTACGGGGCTTCAACCGGGGAAGCCCACAGCCGGGCGAGCCCTGCAACTCCCAAAGCCTCCAGTGAAAGAACGGCAGGACAGCCGTTTTTCACGGCGAAGCCGCCGAAGGGTGATGCACAAGGGGGGCATCATGAAAACCGCCGCCTTGCGGCGGCGGGGCGTTGGCTTACTTCACCACCCGCAGGAACGGGCGCTTGCCCGACGGCGGCGGCGCTTCCGGGGGTGTGCTGGATGGTGGCGTATCGTCATCATCCGGCCCCGCACTGTCCGTGCCGGGAATGTCGTCCGGCAGCGCCATGCCCTGCCCGGTTTCGCGCGCATAGACCGCCAGCACCGCGGCAATCGGCACGTGCACCGGGAAACTCGTTCCGGAAAAACGCGCGGTGAAACTCACCGCCTCGTTGTCGATGTGCAGCCGCATCACCGCGCGCTCGGCGATGTTGAGCACCACCCGTTCGTCCTTGACCGCGCTGGCCGGCACCTGCACGCCCGGCACACCGGCATCGACCATGATGTGCGGGGTCATGCCGTTGTCGTTGATCCATTCCACCAGCGCCCGCAACAGGTAGGGGCGATGACTATTCATCCGAAAGGTTTCTTCGCTCATGCGGCAAGTTTACGCGGCCCGGATACGCAATCACCGCCTTTCGGCGGTGATTGATAAGTCTGCATACAGCCACGACGCGCTCAGGCCGGCAATTCGCGCAACTTCTTTTCCTGATCGGTGAGGCTGCGGATGAAACCGGGATTGCGGAAGATTCGGTTGCCGTAATCCTCGATCGCCTTGCCGTCCTTCGGCAGCGGAATGCCCAAGGCCTCCAGACGCCAGATGATCGGCGCCATCGCGCAATCGGCCAGGCTCATTTCCGGGTTCAGGAAGAACTTGGAGGCCTTGAACAGCGGCACCGATTGCGCCACCAGTTCCTTCAAGCGCTTGCGCGCGGCTTCGGCCTGGGTCTTGTTGCCGAGCTGGATCGCCTGCACCTGCGGCACCCAATCATGCTCGATGCGCAGCATCGCCAAGCGCAGGCGTGCGCGCGACAGCGGATCGACCGGCATCAGCGGCGGATGCGGGTAACGCTCGTCCAGGTATTCGCTGACCACCGACGCGGCGTACAACACCAGCTCGCGCTCGACCAAGGTCGGTACCGAGTGGTACGGGTTCAAGTCGATCAGGTCTTCCGGCGGGTTCTGCGGATCGACCGGGACCAGATCGTAGGTGACGCCCTTGGCGGCCAGCACCAACCGCACGCGGTGGCACAGGACGTCGTCATTGGCAGAGAACAATGTCAGGGTATTTCGCATGCGCACACTCACTGCCATCAAGGACTCTCCAGCGGCCGGAACTTTCCGGCCTCATGGCGCCGCCCGCCCACTGCCGACGGTCGCCTCGGTGTCCCGAGTGTGCAGCCCGAGAGCGCGGATGCCAAGCCTTTGCCGGCATCCCACCCGGCGCACACCCGGTTCACCCCTGCATCAATGTACGTCCTTCCAGTACTCTTCCTTCAGCAGGTAGGCGAGGAACGCCAGCAGTGCAAGGAACAGCACCACCCACACGCCCATGCTCTGCCGCTTCAACACCGCAGGCTCGCCGGCGTATTCGAGGAAATTGGTGATGTCGCGCACGGTCTGATCGTATTCAGCCGCGCTCACGCTGCCCGGACTGGTGACCACCAGACGCTCGGGATGGCGTTCGCCGGCCGCATCGGGTTCGCCGAACTCGGCATGCTGCAAACCCTGCAAATCCCACAGCGGGTTGGGCATGGAGGCGTTGGGGAACAGCTTGTTGTTCCAGCCCAGCGGACGCGACTCGTCCAGATAGAACGACTTGAGGTAGGTATAGATCCAGTCCGGGCCACGCACGCGGGAGATCAGGCTCAGGTCCGGCGGCATCTTGCCGAACCACTTGTCGCCCTGCTCCTTGCTCATCGCCACATGGATCTGCTCGCCGACCTTGGCACCGGTGAAGTTCAGGTTGTCCATCACCTGCTCTTCGGTCAGGCCGAGGTCCGAGGCCATGCGCGAGTAGCGCAGGTACTTGAGCGAATGGCAGCCCGAGCAATAGCTCATGTAGGCCTGCGCGCCACGCTGCAACGAGGCGCGGTCGGTCAGGTCGTTGCCGGCCTGCTGCACGGCACCGCCACCCGAGGCCAGCGCAGCGGTGGAGAACAGCAACGCGGTGCCGGCAGCGGCCAGCAGTGCAATCCACTTCTTAGTCATGCGTCGTCACCCGTTCCGGCACCGGCTTGGTCTGGTCCAGCCTGGTCCACACTGGCATGGTCAGGAAGAAAAGGAAGTAATAGGCGGTCAGGAAGCGACCGACGATGGTTTCCACCGGATCCGTGCCGGGGCCGGCGCCGATCTTGCCCAGCCACACGAAGCTGATGGCGAAGCCGAACAGCAGCAGCTTGGACAGCAGGCCACGGTAGCGGTACGACTTGACCTTGGCGCGGTCCAGCCACGGCAGCGCGAACAGGATCGCGATCGCGCCGAACATCACCATCACGCCGCCGAGCTTGTCCGGGATCACGCGCAACATCGCGTAATACGGCGTGTAGTACCACACCGGCTTGATGTGTTCCGGCGTGACCAGACGGTTGGCCTCGGTGAAGTTGTCGTGTTCGAGGAACCAACCGCCGAACGCCGGGGCAAAGAAGATGATGAAGGCGGCGATGATCAGCATCGCGAACACGTAGAAGGTGTCCTTCACCGTGTAGTACGGGTGGAACGGCACGCCATCGGCCGGCGCGGTCGGCGACCAGCGGTTGCCCTTCGGGCCCTTCTTGATCTCCACGCCGTCCGGGTTGTTGGAACCCACTTCGTGCAGCGCGCCCAGGTGCAGCACGACCAGCAGCAACAGCACCAGCGGCACCGCGATGACGTGCAGGGCGAAGAAGCGGTTGAGGGTGGCGTCGGACGGCAGGTAGTCGCCCATGATCCACTCGGTCAGACCGTTGCCGATCACCGGGATCGCGCCGAACAGCGAGATGATGACCTTAGCGCCCCAGAACGACATCTGGCCCCACGGCAGCACGTAGCCCATGAAGGCCTCGGCCATCAGCGCCAGGTAGATCAGCATGCCGAGGATCCACACCAGCTCGCGCGGCTTCTTGTACGAGCCGTACATCATGCCGCGGAACATGTGCAGGTAGACGACGATGAAGAACAGCGAGGCGCCGGTGCTGTGCATGTAGCGGATCAGCCAGCCCCACTCGACGTCGCGCATGATGTACTCGACCGAGGCGAAGGCTTCCGCCGCGCTGGTCTTGTAATGCATCGTCAGGAAGATGCCGGTGACGATCTGGTTGACCAGCACCACCATCGACAGCACGCCGAAGATGTACCAGATGTTGAAGTTCTTCGGCGCGTAGTACTCGGACATGTGCTTCCGGTACATCGGCATCAGTGCCGGTGCGCGCTCGTTGACCCAGTCCATCACGCCGTTGGCGGCGCGAACGAGGATGTTGTCAGCCATGATTATGCTGCCCCCTGCGGATCGACGCCGATGATGATGGTGTTGTCATCGGCGTAATGGTGCGCCGGCACGACCAGGTTGGTCGGCGCAGGCACGCCCTGGAAGACGCGCCCGGACATGTCGAAACGCGACTTGTGGCAGGGGCAGAAGTAGCCGCCCTTCCATTCCGGGTCATACGGCTCCGGCTTGATTTCGGCAGCCATTTCCGGCGAGCAGCCCAAGTGGGTGCACAGGCCGACCAGCACCGAGATTTCCGGCTTGATCGAGCGGAACTCCGGGTTGCCGTTCAGCACGTAGGCCGGCTGCTGGTCGGCGTTGCCCGACTTCGGATCGCGCAGGCGATCGTCCAGCGTGGGCAATACGTCGAGGATCGCCCGGGAACGTTTGACGATCCAGATCGGCTGACCGCGCCATTCAAGGACGAGGCGCTGCCCTTCCTGCAAGGCACTGATGTCCGCGGTTACCGGGGCACCGGCCAACTTGGCGCGGGCACTGGGATTCCAGGACTTGATGAAAGGAACCGCCGCGAAACCGGCACCGACCGCTCCAACCACAACCGTGGTGGCGGTCAGAAACCGCCGACGCCCGGCGTTGACTGGATCGTTTACCCCATCGTTGGCCATCCGGCACTCCGACTCGTTGACTTTAGGTAGCTTTGTGGCTGCCAGCGGCCGGGGTTCGAGAACCTTCGACCGCCACGTATCTGAACCGCCCCCGAGTTTAGCTGAGCGCAGGCTGCCTAGACAATGCGATCAGACAATAGCCCGCGTTTTTTGTCACGGCCGCCCGCAACACGCGGCCACGTGCGCTTTACTGCCGCGTCCTCAACTCGCTGCGATAGCGCTCGGCCAGTTGCGCCACGCGCTTCACGTAATACTGCGTCTCGCTGTATGGCGGCACGCCCCCATGCCTATCGACCGCCCCTTCGCCGGCGTTGTAGCCCGCCGCGGCAAGGGTCAGGTCGCCATTGAAGCGGCGCAACAGCCACGCCAGGTACTGCACGCCGCCGCGGATGTTCTGCGGCGCGTCGTAGGCATCGGCGACGCCGAAGCGGCGCGCGGTGGCCGGCATCAACTGCATCAGCCCCTGCGCCCCGACGCGGCTACGCGCGCTCGGGTTGTAGGCCGATTCGGCGTGGATCACCGCCCGCACGATGGCCTCTTCCACGCCGAACTCGCGCGCGGCGGCGGCGATTTCGTTCTGGAAGGCCGAAGTGTTCAGGCGCACCGTGCCGAAATTGACGCCATTGCCCACGCCGCAGGCATAGCAGCGTTCGATGTAGCTGTACTGGATGGTGCGCAGCTCCCCGAGGCTGGCGACCTGCGCTGGCCGGGTGCTGGTGTAATGGCGCACACCGTCCTTCATGTAGGAATAGACCTGCCCGCTAACCACGCGCCGCGACGAACCAGCGCGCGCCGGAGGCGGTGGCGCGCTGACGGCGATGGCTGGGGATGCGGCGCTGGCAGCGACCGGCCGGGCGGCTGCATCCGGCTTTCCGGTGGCGTCGGCCACCGGTGCCGGTGCCGAGGCTGGCACGACAGGCGCCGGGGCAACCGGATGCGGCCTTGGGGACGGCACGGGAGGCGCGGTAGCTGGTGACCGCTCTGCAATTGGCGCCACGGATGCGCTTGCTGACGTAGTTGGAAATGCCGTCGTCACCAACGCATTTGTACAGGGTGCCCGCGCTGGCCGGCAGTGCCGCCAACGATACGATCAACAATCCCGCGAGCCCGAATACCTTCTTCATCACGGCCGGGAGTTTCCCAGTTTCCCGGCCCGAATGCCAACCCGCCGGCAGCACCGGGGCGGCATCCCCGCTACAATCCGCCACCTTCGCCGCAGCCCGCCCGGCTGCTTGCCCGCCCACCCGTCTGGAATAAGCGCCATGCCCGGGACGCCAGCTTCCCCCCTGCCGACCACGGCCGGCACCGCCGTGCCGCCTGCCGAAATGACCACCCCCGCTCTGATTCCCCTGCCCGGCCTGCGGCGAAATGTCGCGGGCGGTGCGCGCGGCAAGCTCTACATAAAGACCCACGGCTGCCAGATGAACGAGTACGACTCGGCCAAGATGGCCGACGTGCTGGCCGAGCACGAGGGGCTGGAGCTGACCGACGACCCGGGAGAGGCCGACGTGGTGCTGGTCAACACCTGCTCGATCCGCGAGAAAGCCCAGGAA
Source organism: Stenotrophomonas sp. (assembly GCA_034675465.1). Lineage (GTDB taxonomy): Bacteria > Pseudomonadota > Gammaproteobacteria > Xanthomonadales > Xanthomonadaceae > Stenotrophomonas. The sequence continues at coordinate 16,499 of JAUCDH010000001.1, forward strand.
AAGGTGTTCAGCCAGCTGGGCCGCTGGAAGGAACTGAAGGCCGGCGGCCGCGACGTCATCATTGGTGTCGGCGGCTGCGTGGCCTCGCAGGAGGGCGAGGCCATCGTCAAACGCGCGCCGTATGTCGATCTGGTGTTCGGCCCGCAGACCCTGCACCGCCTGCCCGAACTGATCCGCGCCCGCCGCGAGCAGAACCGGCCGCAGGTCGATATCAGTTTCCCCGAGATCGAGAAGTTCGACCGCCTGCCCGAGCCGCGCGCCGAAGGCCCGTCGGCATTCGTGTCGATCATGGAAGGCTGCTCCAAGTACTGCTCGTTCTGCGTGGTGCCCTATACCCGCGGCACCGAGGTCAGCCGCCCGTTTGAGGACGTGGTGGTCGAGATGCGCGCAACTGGCGGCGCAGGGCGTGCGCGAGATCAACCTGCTGGGGCAGAACGTCAACGCCTACCGTGGCCCGTATGGTGACGGCGAACTGGCAGACCTCGGCCTGCTGATCCGTGCGATCGCCGAGATCGACGGCATCGGCCGCATCCGCTTCACCACCTCGCACCCGCTGGAGTTCTCCGACTCGCTGGTCGATGCCTACCGCGACGTGCCCAAGCTGGCCAACTACCTGCACCTGCCGGTGCAGGCCGGCAGCGACCGCGTGCTGTCGGCGATGAAGCGCGGCTACACCGCGCTGGAGTTCAAGGCCAAGATCCGCAAGCTGCGCGCGGTGCGCCCGGACATCTCGATCAGCTCGGACTTCATCGTCGGCTTCCCCGGCGAGACCGAGGCCGACTTCGAGAAGACGATGAAGCTGATCGAGGACGTGGGCTTCGACCAGAGCTTCTCCTTCATCTATTCGCGCCGCCCCGGCACCCCGGCGGCCGACCTGGAAGACACCACGACCGAGGCGGAGAAGCATGCACGGCTGTCGCGCCTGCAGGCGCGCATCAACGCATTTGCCGCCGACATCTCGAAGAACATGGTCGGCAGCGTGCAGACCGTGCTGGTCGAAGGCCCGTCGCGCAAGGACCCGAACGAGCTGACCGGCAAGACCGAGAACATGCGTTCGGTGAACTTCCCCGGCCACCCGCGCCTGATCGGCCAGTTCGTTGATGTGGTCATCACCGAGGCGCTGAGCAACTCGCTGCGCGGGCGCGTCGCCACGCAGGAGTGAGCCTCGCGCAATCGCCCTTGGACAAGCCCGCTCCGGCGGGCTTTTCATTGGCCAAATCTTGACCAGCCGGCACAGGCCCTTGTGCCACAAGGGCTGCGATGGCTTATCCACATGTTCGTGCAGGCATCGTCCACACCTGCCGTGGACAACCCGGCGCAAGCTGGCGAAATCTTCGCCACACGACCACAAGCCTTGCCGCACGTGGCCTGCGCGCGATTATCCACAGGTTCGTCGCGCCCGCATCCACATCCGGTGTGGAAAACCGTGTGACGCGCGCTCAATCCAGCCGCTTGCGGAAACGCAGGATCGCCCCGGCCATCATCACCGCGCTGAAGGCCAGCAGCGCCAGCGCGTCCGGCCACAACTCCCACAGGCTGGCGCCGCGCAACATCACGCCGCGGATCAGGCGCAGGAAGTGGGTGAACGGCAGCACTTCGGCCAGCCACTGCACCGGGCGCGGCATGCCGGCGAACGGGAACATGAAGCCGGACAGCAGTATCGACGGCAGGAACAGGAAGAAGGTCATCTGCATCGCCTGGAACTGCGATTGCGCGCGGGTGGAGATCAGCAGGCCCAGCGCCAGGTTGGCGACGATCAGCAGGCCGGCAGCGATGAACACGTCCAGCAGGCTGCCACCCAGCGGCACGTGGAACAGCCACGTGCCCAGCGCCAGCACCATGCTGGTCTGCACCAGCCCGACGACCACGTAGGGAACGACCTTGCCGACCATCAGCTCGGCGCTGGTCAGCGGCGTGGCGATCAGCAGCTCCATGTTGCCGCGCTCGCGTTCGCGCACGATCGCCACCGCAGTGAACAACACCATCGTCATGGTCAGGATCACCCCCACCAGCCCCGGCACGATGTTGGTCGCCGAGCTGCGCTGCGGGTTGTAGGAACTCACCACGCTGATCGTGCCGGTTGCCAGCGGATTGAAGCCGCTGCCATCCAGCGGCATGCGCGCCAGTTGCGCCGCCGCGCCCTGTACCGCGTTGTCGCTGCCATCGACAAGGATCTGCACGGCTTCGCGGCCTTCGGCGCGGCGCCGCTCGTAATCGGGCGGGATGACGATGCCGATGCTGATCTTCCCGCGCCGCATCGCCTCCACCAGTTGCTGCGGCGTTTCCGCTTCCAGCGTTGGCGCGACCACGCCGGTTGCAGCAATGTCGCGCACCAGCATGCGCGAGGCCGAAGTGCGGGACTGGTCGGCGAAGCCGGCGGACAGGTCGCGCAGGTTGGTGTTGATCGCATAGCCAAACAGCAGCAACTGCATCACCGGGATGCCGATGATCATCGCCAGAGTGATGCGGTCGCGCCGCATTTGCCGCAGCTCTTTGACCATCACCCCTAGCAGGCGCCGCAGCTTCATGCGCCCTCCCCGGCGGCATGCCGGCGGCGGGTGCTGGCGACGAACACATCCTCCAGACTGGCGGGTTGCAGATGGATGCGGGCGGCGATGCCTGCCGCGCGCAGCGCATCGGCCAGCGGCGCCTCGCCCCCTCCTCGGCCAGCAGCACGCGCAGGCTGTTGCCGACCTGCGCCACGCTGGCAACGCCCGCGCAGGCGGACAAAACATGCGCCGCCTGCCGCGGCTGACCGGCCTCGACCACCAGCGCGCGCCCGGCCAGCCGCGCGGTGAGTTCGGCCGGCGTGCCATCGGCGACCAACATGCCGCGGTCGAGGATGGCGATGCGGTGGCAGCGCTCGGCCTCGTCCATGTAATGCGTCGACACCAGCAGCGTGGTGCCGGCATCGGCCAGCTCGAAGAGCTTCTCCAGAAATCGCGGCGCGATTCGGGGTCCACCGCGCTGGTGGGCTCGTCGAGGAACAGCAGTTCAGGCTGCTGGATCACCGCTGCGGCCAATGCCAGCCGCTGCTTCTGGCCGCCGCTCATGGTGCCGGCCAGTTGTTCTGCCGGTCCCGGAAATGGTATTGCTCGACCAGTTCGTCGATGCGACACCGCGCCTGCGCTTTCGGCAGGTCGTGCACGGCGGCGAGGAATTCCAGGTTCTCGCGCACGCTCAAATCGTCGAACAGCGAGAACTTCTGCGTCATGTAGCCGATGCGGCTGCGCAGCGCCTCGGCCTGCGCGGGTATGCGCAACCCCAGCACGTCGATCTCGCCTGCGCTGGGCGTGAGCAGGCCGCACAGCATGCGGATGGTGGTGGACTTGCCCGAGCCGTTCGGGCCGAGGAAGCCATAGACGTGGCGGCGCGGCACATCCAGGTCGATGCCGTCCACCGCCACCAGCCCGCCGAAGCGCTTGCTCAGGCCGCGGGCACGAATGGCAAGGTCGTCGGCCAGGTCGTTCGCCATCGCGGCGTGCTCAGCGCGCGGCATCGGCCACTACTTGCACCGGTGCCCCCACCGGCAACGTGGCCGCCTCCTTGCCGAGGCTGATTTCGGCCAGGTAACTCAAGCGCTCGGCGTCCTGCCCGGTCAACGCGAAGTACGGGGTGAACACCGGCTCGCTGCGGATCATGCGCACGCGCCCGGTGAACACCTGCCCCGCCGGTTGCCCCTGTACCTGCACGCGCAGGCTGTCGCCCACCTGCACGCGGTTGCGCAATACCTGCGGCAGATAGACCCGTGCATACGGCGCATCGCCGACCAGCAGGACCGCCAGCGGTGCACCAGCGGCCGGCTGGTCACCGAGCTTGTAGGGCAGGCTGTCCACCCGGCCGGCACGGGGCGCGACCAATGCCAGCTTCTCCAGCAGCACCGTTTGCGCTGTCGCGCTGGCTTCAGCCGACGCCATGGCGGCCTCACCCTGCGCCACCTGTTCGGAACGGCTGCCATTCAACAGTTCGGCCAATGCCGCCTCGGCCTGCCGCACCTGCGCCTGAGCGCTCTGCGCGGCGGCGCGGGCGCGGTCCAGTTCCGCCGCCGCAACCAGTTGCCGCGGGGCCAGCGGTTGCAGGCGCGCGTGGTAGGCCCGCGCTTCGCGGGCCTGTGCCTGCGCGGCCGCCAGTGCGGCGCGGGCCTGGGCGATGCCTTCCGCGCGCGGGCCGTGGCGCAGTTCCGACAAGGCGGCGTCGCGTTGCGCGGCCTGTGCCTGCAAGGCGGCCAGTTGCGACTGGGCATGGGCCGATTCGAGTTGCATCAAGGGCGCACCGACGGCGACCTGCTGGCCTTCGCGCACGTCGATCCGCACGATGCGCTCCGAAGCCGGCGCGGGCACGGTCACCCGGTCCCACTCCAGCGTGCCCAGCGCCTGTGGCGGCTGCCGCGAACAGCCGGCCAGCAGCAAGGCCAGCAACGCCGTGACGGGAATGCGTCGATCAGCCATGTTCCAGCTCCAGTCCCTGCGTCAACAATGCCAGCGCATGGCGTTGCACCACGTCGCCCCCCAGTTCGCCCGTGCCGAACAACTGCTGCCAGATCGGCGCACTGGCCAGCGGGAACATCGTCAGCCCCACCATCGACACCACCATCAGGCGCGGGTCCAGCCGCGGATTGAGCTGCCCGGCCCGTTGCGCCGCCGTGAAACGCTCGGCCAGCAGCTGTGGCAGCAGCGGGCCGATCCGTTCGATCATCACCTCGCGCAATGCACCGCCTTCGCAGAGGATTTCGCGCACCCACAGCGTCGGCAGCCACGGATGCGCGGCCACCGCGCGGGTGATGCCGTTGACGAAGGCGGCCACCAGCGCGGCCACGTCGTCGCCTGCCTCGCCCACCCCGGCATGCACCTGCGCCATCACCGGCCACAACCGTTCGGCCACAACCGCCTGCTGCAACTGCTGCTTGTCGCCGAAGTAGTAGTGCACCAGCGCCGGCGTCACCCCGGCGCGGCGCGCGATGTCGCGCAGCGACGTCGCGCCGATGCCCCGTGCGGCGAAACAGGCCAGCGCCGCGTCCAGCAGCCGTTCGCGCAGGTCGATGGCATCGGCGGCGGGCCGCCGCCCCGGCGTGCGCCTGCGTGTTACGCGGGGGCTGGATGCGGCAGGCGTTGCGGGGGCTTCCGGCGTAGCCGACACGCCGGTGCTGCTTGCGGAAGTTCCGGAGGCTGTTCGCTTCATCGGCTTATTTAATTCAATGAATAATTAAATTTCAATGATCGAATCGTGCATGGCCCGAGCACTCCGCCCTCCGCCCACGGGCCGGCACCGCAAACGTCCGCACCCGGTGGAAGTGAGACAATGCCGCACCACGCGCCACGGCATTGATACCGCGCGCACCGGCACCATCTCTGTGCTCATGACTACAATCCACCACCGCGATTTCACCCTCGACCCCATCGACAACGAACGGCTGGCCAACCTCGCCGGCCCGTTCGACGAACACCTGCGCCAGATCGAGCTTGCGCTGGGCGTACAGATTGCCAACCGCGGCACCGTGTTCCGCGTCAGCGGCCCCGCCGACACCGCCGAGGAAGCCGAAAAGCTGCTCCACGCGCTGTACGCCGAGGCCGGGGAAACCGTGTTCGACAGCCACGCCATCCACCTGCGGCTGAACCGCGCCAACGTCGCGCAGGTCGCCGAGCGCGCCTACGAGGCGCAGGACGTGGCGATCAAGGTCAAGCGCGGCACCGTGCGCGGGCGCGGCGCCAACCAGTCCAAGTACCTGCACCAGATCACCACCCACGACATCAATTTCGGCATCGGCCCGGCCGGTACCGGCAAGACCTTCCTCGCCGTGGCGATGGCGGTGGAGGCGCTGAACGAATCGCGGGTGCAACGGCTGATCCTCGTGCGTCCGGCGGTGGAGGCCGGCGAGAAGCTCGGCTTCCTGCCCGGCGACCTCACGCAGAAGGTCGATCCCTACCTGCGCCCGCTGTACGACGCGCTGTACGAGATGCTGGGCGTGGAGAAGGTGGCCAAGCTGCTGGAGAAGAACGTCATCGAGATCGCGCCACTGGCCTACATGCGCGGGCGCACGCTCAACGACGCCTTCGTGATCCTCGACGAGGCGCAGAACACCACCATCGAGCAGATGAAGATGTTCCTGACCCGCCTCGGCTTCGGCTCGACCGCCGTCGTCACCGGCGACCTGACCCAGACCGACCTGCCCAAGCACATGAAGTCCGGCCTGCGCGACGCCATCGAGGTGCTGCGCGGCGTGGAGGGCGTGAGCTTCACCTTCTTCGAATCGCGCGACGTGGTGCGCCACCCGCTGGTGGCGCGCATCGTCAACGCCTATGACCGCCGCGATTTGCAGCAGGTCAAACCGGGAGTCGAGCAATGACCAAGGGCCCCGTGCAACTGGACGTCGCCATCAGCTACGCCCTGCCCCGCGCCGGGCTGCCGGCGGCGGCGAGCTTCCGCAAGTGGGTGGCCGCCGCGTTGAAGGGACGCATCCGCGAAGCCGACCTTGCCATCCGCCTGGTCGATGCGAAGGAAGGCCAATCGCTGAACCACCACTACCGTGGCAAGGATTACGCGACCAACGTGCTGAGCTTCCCGGCCGAGTTGCCGGAAGGGTTGCCCGAGGGCGTCAAGTTCCCGCTGCTGGGCGACCTGGTGATCTGCGCGCCGGTGGTGGCGCGCGAGGCCGCCGAGCAAGGCAAGCCACTCAATGCCCACTACGCGCACCTGACCGTGCACGGCGTGCTGCACCTGCTGGGCTGGGACCACGAGGACGACAAGGAAGCCGAGGCGATGGAGCAACTGGAACGCGAGATCCTCGCCGACCTCGGCATCGCCGACCCGTATGCCGGGGAGCGGTAAGGCGCCTGCTTCGATCACGTCCCGCAAGCCATGGATTGGGCCTCCTTCGCCAGCCCAGCCTACGCCGTCTGCCAGCAGGGCCTCATCGCGCACCGAGGTGCGCTCCCACTATTATCAGCTTTCACGTTTTTCGTTTTCACGTTTTTCGGACTGCCGTGCCGTGCGCCCTCTCCTGCCGATTCTCCCGCTTGTTTCCCTGCTGATCGCCGTCGCCCCCGTGCATGCGCAAGACGCCATCGACCTGCCCGCGCTGATCGAATGCCGGCAGCAGGTGGCCGACTTCGCCGCGCTGGCGTCCGTCACCGATGACCCGCTCAAGGCGGTCGCGCTGGGCTGGCGGCCGCTGCCGCAGGACAACATGTTCATGAGCGAGTACGCGCTGAACACGCCGGTGACGGTGTTCGGGCACGCTACCGACCGCATCGCCGTGGCCGGCCCCAGCATCATGGCGATCCTCGACCTGCCCGACCCGCACCCGCTGGCCGATGCACTGAAGCTGGAAACCGGCTATGACGCCGACGGCAAGTTCATGGCCGGGCGCGAGCTGGTCAGCCGCGACGTGGCCGATCCGCACACCGGCGAGGCGATGATCGAATCGGTGATCCTGAGCGTATCCACCGTCAAATCGCACCCCGGCAAGACCCTGGCCGGCTGCACCTACAGCCTCGACCTTCCCGACGAAGGGGCACCGGAGGCCGCTTCCGGCGAGGCCAAGGCCACGCCGCCGGCCTGAACGGCCACCCTGCTAGACTTGCCCCCATCGCCCGGCATGCCGGGTGCCACGAACGAAGCAATGTCCGAAGACGACAGTAGTACCGCGCCGGAATCCGGCGAAAAGAAGCGCAGCTGGCTCGAACGCCTGAGCGCGGCCTTTTCCGGCGAACCCCACACCCGTGACGAATTGCTGGCCGTGCTGCAAACGGCCGAGCAGGACGGCCTGATCGCCGCCGACACGCTGCGGATGATGCAAGGCGCCATCGCGGTGGCCGAACTGACCGTCAGCGACGTGATGATCCCGCGCTCGCAGATGGTGTCGCTGCCGGTCGAGCAGCCGTTCCTTGAATTGATGAAGCAGGTGGTCGAATCCGGCCATTCGCGCTTCCCTGTGCATGGCGAGAACAAGGACGACATGCTCGGCATCCTGCTCGCCAAGGACCTGCTGCGTGGCGTGGTCGCCGACAACAGCCACGCCAGCATCCGCGAGCTGCTGCGGCCGGCGGTGCTGATCCCCGAATCGAAGAAGCTCAACGTGTTGCTCAAGGAGTTCCGGCTCTCGCGCAACCACATGGCGATCGTCGTCGATGAATACGGCGGCGTGGCCGGGCTGGTCACCATCGAGGACGTGCTGGAGCAGATCGTCGGCCAGATCGACGATGAGCACGACGAGACCGAGGACCACACCGCGCAGATCGCGATACAGGCCGATGGCCGCTACGTGGTCGATGCGCTGACCGCCATCGGCGATTTCAACGAGCGCTTCGGCGCCGGATTCTCCGACGACGACTACGACACCATCGGCGGGCTGGTCACCGAGGCCATCGGCCACCTGCCGGAGATCGGCGACGAACTCACCCTGGACCGCTTCGTGTTCCGCGTCGCCCGCGCCAACGCGCGGCGGGTGCAGGCGTTCCACGTCACCGTACTGCCGCCCGACGCGCAGGACGACGATTGAACGCCAGCCTGTTGCGCCTGCTGGCCTGCCTGCTGCTGTTCGTTGGCAGCGCCCGCGCAGCCGTCGATGACGCCACCGCACCGCGTATCGGCATGGTGACGATGCAGCCGGGCGAGGTGTTCTTCGAACGCTTCGGCCATGACGCGCTGGTCGTGGCCGACCCAGCCAGCGGCCTGCTCACCTCATACAACTTCGGTTTCTTCGACCCGTCCGAGCCGGATTTCGTCGGCAACTTCGCGCGCGGGCGGATGATGTACTACCTCGTCGCGCTGCCGCTGGAAGAAGACCTGGTGCAATACCGCGACGCCGGCCGCGGTGTCTCGATCCAATGGTTGGATTTGCCGCCACTGCAAGCGCGCGCACTGGCCGCCGATCTGGCCGAGCGCGCCAGGCCCGAGAACGCGCGCTACCGCTACGACTACTTCACCGCCAACTGCTCGACGATGGTGCGCGACGCGCTCGACCGTGCAATGGGTGGCGCGCTGCAATCGCAACTGGCCGGGCGTTCGCGCGGCAACAGCTACCGCAGCGAGGCGGTGCGGCTGGCCTCGCCGTCGCCGTGGATGTGGCTGGGCTTCGACCTCGGCCTCGGGCCGTGGGCCGACCAGCCGTTGTCGCGCTGGCAGGAGGCCTTCGTGCCGATGCGGTTGGCCGATGGCCTGCGCGAAGCACGCAACAGTGCCGGAAGGCCGCTGGTGCTGGGCGAACAGGAATTGCTGCCGCAGCGCCTGCCGCCGGAGCCTGCCGAATATGCGCGGCCGTGGTGGCCGTGGCTGCTGCTCGGCCTCGTGCTGGGCGGCGTGGTCTTCGCCCTGCGCGGTCGCCGCCGCCTGCTCGGCGGGTTCGCGCTGCCGTTCTGGCTGTCCTGTGGCGCCGCCGGCCTGCTGCTGGCCTACCTGTGGGGTTTCAGCGAACACCGCGCGGCATGGGCCAACCGCAACCTGCTGCTGCTCTGTCCGCTGGCGCTGGCATTGCTGCCGGGCGCATGGCGATTGCTGCGCGGCCACGCGCCAGGGCGCGGGTTCCGCGGCGTGCTGTGGTGCGTGACGGGCGTGGCCGCGCTCTCCCTGCCGTTGCATTGGCTGTCGTTGCAGGCGCAGTTCAACATGCAGTGGATCGTGCTGCTGCTGCCCATCCACCTGGCGCTCGCCGCGGTGCTGGGACGTCGCGACTTGGCGGCCCGCGCCCGCTGAGGCACGATTCCGGGCATGGAAACCGGCATCGCCTCTTCGCCCAGCAACCCGCCCAGCGTCATCAACTGCATCTGGTACGACGCGCACGGCAAACCGCGGCCGATCGCGCTGGATGCCATCAGCGAAACCCTGTGCGAGGAAGTGCAGGGTTTCGTCTGGATCGGCCTGTACGAGCCCGACGACGTGGTGCTGGCGAAGGTGCAGCAGGAGTTCGGCCTGCACGATCTGGCGATCGAGGACACGCTCAAGGCGCACCAGCGGCCGAAGGTTGAAACCTATGGCAACTCGCTGTTCATCGTCATGCGCACCGCGCAGGTGCTGGACGAGCGCATCCGCTATGGCGAGACCCACGCCTTCCTCGGCACGCGCTACCTGGTGACGGTGCGCCACGGCGCCTCGATGTCCTATGCCCCGGTGCGCGCGCGGCTGGAGCGTGAACCGGCGCTGCTGGCGCTGGGGCCGTCGTTCTGCCTGTACGCGGTGCTCGACGCCATCGTCGACAACTACCTGCCGATCACCGACAGCTTCCGCGACACCCTGGACCTGCTGGAGAAGGACATCTTCGCCGAGAGCTACCGGCGCCGCACCGTGGTGCGCCTGTACGAACTCAAGCGCGAGCTCAACAAGATGCGGCTGACAGTGGCGCCGCTGCAGGACGCGCTGGCGCAGTTGCAGCGCAACCCGGCGCAGTTGCTGCACGACGAGGCGCGGCTGTACCTGCGCGACGTGCAGGACCACGCCGCGCGCGTCAACGACGCCATCGACACCCTGCGCGAAATGCTGGGCACGGCGTTGAGCGTGAACCTGTCGATGGTCACGCTGGCGCAGGGCGAAACCGTCAAACGGCTCGGTGCATGGGCGGCGCTGCTGGCCGCACCAACGCTGATTACCAGCTGGTACGGCATGAACTTCACCCACATGCCGGAACTGGCCGGGCGCTTCGCCTATCCGTTACTGATCGGGGTGGTCGGCGCGGCCTGCGTCGTGCTGTACCGGCTGTTCAAGCGCTCGGGGTGGTTGTAACCCGGCATCCATGCAGCGGCACACATTGGCGTGCAATGAAGCACTGCCGAAAAATCCCCCATCGCGGCCGCGGAACAGCCGTACCTTCGCATGCCGCGGCATGCGGCATCACGAACTGGCCGCCCTCGCTGCGCACATCGAACAGACAGGCAACCTGGCCAAGGAAAGCCGTTTCATCCGTTGTCCTGCAACGCCAGCTGCATGTCGCGCTGGCGGCGCTTCTCGGCGCGTGCGGAAATCCACCAGCCGATGAAGGCCACGGTCGATACCGCCAGCACCAACAAGGTGGCCAGCGCGTTGATCTTGGGACTGACGCCCATACGCACCGAGGCAAAGATCTTCATCGGCAACGTGGTCGAGCTGGGGCCGGCGACGAAGCTGGCGATCACCACATCGTCCAGCGACAAGGTGAAGGCCAGCAACCAGCCGGACAGCAGCGCCGGGGCGATGATCGGCAGGGTGATCAGGAAGAACACCTTGACCCGGTTGGCGCCCAAGTCCATCGCCGCCTCTTCCAGCGAACGGTCCAATTCCTGCAGGCGCGAGGACACCACCACCGTCACGAAGGAAATGGTGAAGGTCACATGCGCGATCCAGATCGCCACCACGCCCTTGGACGGCAGCCCGAACAGGCCGCCCATCGACACCAGCATCAGCAGGATCGACAAGCCGATGATCACCTCCGGCATCACCAGCGGCGCGGTCACCAGCGCACCGAACACGGTCTTGCCGGGGAAGCGCTTGAAGCGGGTCATCGCCATCGCCGCCAAGGTGCCGATCAGCATCGCCGCGGTCGCGGTCCAGAACGCGACCTTGAGGCTGACCCATGCAGCCTCCAACAGTTGCCGGTCACGGAACAGCTCGCCGTACCACTTGGTCGAAAAGCCCGCCCACACCGTCGCCAGCTTGGACGAATTGAACGAATACAGCATCAACAACAAAATCGGCAGGTACAGGAACGCGAAACCGAACAGCAGCACGCTCCAGCCCAGCCAGCGGTGGTTGCGCACCATGCTCATGCCAGCTTCCCTTCCAGCTCGCGCTGCTGGGCGCGGTTGAATACGAGGATGGGGACGAGCAGCAGGAGCAGCATCACCACCGCCACCGCCGAGGCCAGCGGCCAGTCGCGGTTGTTGAAGGAGTTCGCCCCCACAGCACGCGGCCGATCATCAGCGTGTCCGGCCCACCGAGCATTTCGGGGATCACGAACTCACCCACCGCCGGGATCATCACCAGCATGCAGCCGGCGACGATGCCGCTGCGCGACAGCGGCAAGGTGATGCGCATGAACGCCTGCCAGGGCTTGGCGCCGAGGTCGTAGGCGGCCTCCAGCAGACGATGGTCGAGTTTGACCAGATTGGCATACAGCGGCAGCACCATGAACGGCAGGTAGCAATAGACGATGCCGATATAGGCCGCCACCGGCGTATAGAGGATGCGCAGCGGCTCGTCGATCAAGCCAATGCTCATGAACGTGCGGTTGATCAGCCCGTTGCTGTCGAGGATGCCGATCCAGGCATAGACGCGGATCAGGAACGAGGTCCACGACGGCAGCACCACCAGCATCATCGCGATGTTGCGCGCCGACGGTGACATGCGTGAGATCACATAGGCCATCGGGTAGCCGATCAGCAAGGTCAACAAGGTGGAAATCACCGCGATCTTGATCGAGCTCAGGTAGGCCACCACGTACTGGCTGTCGCTGAACAGCGCGGTGTAGTTGCCCAGGTTGAGATTGACCGTGAACGCGTTGTCCACGTATTCCACGATGGAGGTATATGGCGGCATCGCCACCGCCATCTTGGCGAAGGAGATCTTCAACACGATCAGGAACGGGATCGCGAAGAACAGCAGCAGCCACAGGTAGGGCACGCCGATCACGCCGGCGCGTGCACCCGGCAGCCAACGCCGCCAACCGCGGGTGAGTGGATTGGTCGCGCTCATGCGGTCAGCACCACGCCGTCGTTGTCGTCCCAGCTCACCCAGACCTCGTCGTTCCAGGTGATGCCGTCGCTGTCCCAGCGTTTCTGGTTGGCGAAGTTGGACAGGATCTTCGCGCCGCTGGGCAGTCGCACGTGATAGACGGAATGGCTGCCGAAATAGGCGATGTCCTCGACCACCCCGCGCGCCTTGTTGGTGTCGCCCTCCGGCTCGTCCTTGCCGATGTGCACCTTCTCCGGGCGCAGCGCGAACGCCACCGGCTGGCCCTCGTAGCCGGTGATGCCGTGGCCGACGTAGATCGGCGCGGGGAAGTCGGCGGTGCGCACGGTGACGTACTCGGGCAGGTCCTCGTCGATCACGCCCTCGATCAGGTTCACCGAGCCGATGAAGCCGGCGACGAAGCGATTGGCCGGCTGCTCGTAGATGTCGTCCGGCTTGCCGATCTGCTGGATCCAGCCCTGGTCCATCACCGCGATGCGGGTGGCCATCGTCATCGCCTCCTCCTGGTCGTGGGTGACCATCACGCAGGTCACGCCCAGCTGCTCGATGATGTTGACCAGCTCCAGCTGCATCTTCGAGCGCAGCTTCTTGTCCAGCGCGCCCATCGGCTCGTCCAGCAGCAGCAGCTTCGGCCCCTTGGCCAGCGAGCGCGCCAGCGCCACGCGCTGCTGCTGTCCGCCGGAGAGCTGGTGCGGCTTGCGCTTGCCCAGCTTCTCCAATTGCACCAGCTCCAGCATCTCGCCGACGCGGCGGGCGATGGCGTCCCTGGCCATGCCGTCCTGCTTCAGGCCGAAGGCGATGTTCTGCTCAACGGTCATGTGCGGGAAACAGCGCATAGGACTGGAACATCATGTTGATCGGCCGCTCGTAGGGTGGCAGTGCGTCGATCTCCTGCCCGTCGAGCAGGATCCTGCCCCCGGTCGGCGTTTTGAAGCCGGCAAGGAGCAGCGCAGCAGCGTCGATTTGCCGCTGCCCGAACCACCCAGCAGCGCGTAGATCTCGCCCTTGCGCACGTCGAGGTTGACTTCATCGACGGCGACGAAGCCGTCGAACTCCTTGCGCAGGTTGTGGATGGAGAGGTAGCTGGGCTAGCTGTTTAGGACGGTGACGGAAGGCGGTTCAACGGGCACTGCAGGTTTCCGTGGCTATCATCGGTAACACGGGTAGCCGGTTGCCGGGAGCAACCCCTCCCCAACCCTCCCCTTCGCTGGCGCGAAAGGGAGGAAACAAGGCTTTCCGGCCCCCACTTCACTGGAGTGAAATGGAGGCCCTCCCCTTTGCGAAGCAAGGGGGAGGTTGGGAGGGGTCAGCGCCCGGTTTTGATCTCGGTCCACAGCCGCGTGTAGAGCTTGTCCATCTTCCGGCGGGTTGATCGCGTAGGTGAACATCTTCGCCGCCGTTTCATCTGACGGGTAGATGGTCCGGTCCTCGCGGATCGCGGCATCGACCAGTGGCGTGGCCGGCGTCACCGGGTTGGCGTAGTGGGTGACGTTGGTGTTGTTGGCCGCCACCCGGCGGTTCGAGCAGGTAGTTGATGAACGCATAGGCGTTCTCCGGGTGCTTGGCGTCCTTCGGGATCGCCAGCATGTCAGCCACTGCGGCGCGCCTTCCTTCGGGATCGAATACGCCACTTCCACGCCGTTTTCGGCCTCCTCGGCGCGGTCGCGCGCCTGAATGATGTCGCCCGACCAGCCCACCACCAGGCAGGTGCCGCCGTTGGCCAACGAGCCAACGTACTGGCTGGAGGTGGAAATTCTGCACGTAGGGGCGAATCGACTTGAGCAGCTCGGCGGCCTTCTGGATGGTAGCCGGGGTCCTCGTGGCTGTGCGGGTCCTCGCCCAGGTAATGCAGCGCGATCGGGATCATGTCCGCCGGCATATCGAGAAGGCTGACGCCGCAGTCCTTCATCTTGGCGATGTTTCGGGTTCAACACCAGATCCCAGCTGTCGGCGATGTCGGTGCTGCCGCCGAAGCGCTCCTTCAGCTTGGCCACGTTGTAGCCGATGCCGGTGGTGCCGATCATGTACGGCACGCCGTACTTGTTCTCCGGGTCCTGCCCGGCGATGCGCGCCATCACCCCGGCGTCAAGGTTGGCCAGGTTCCTCGGGATTCCTGCTTTTGTCCAGCGGCAGGAAACACGCCCGGCCTGGATTCGGCGGCCGAAGAAGTTCAGCGTCGGCACCACGATGTCGTAGCCGAACTGTCGCCGGTCAGCAACTTGGTCTCGACCATCTCGTCGCTGTCGAACACGTCGTAGGTGACCTTGATGCCGGAAGCCTTCTCGAAGTTCGGGATGGTGTCTTCGGCGATGTAGTCCGAGTAGTTATAGACGTTGAGGAGCTTGGCCTCGCCGCCCTCGGCGGTCTTGCCGCCCTCGTCCTTGCCACCGCATGCAGCGAGCAGGGAGATGGCGACGGCAACGGTCAGGATACGCAGATTCATGGATTCTCCAGGGATGGGCGGGAGCGGCTATGTGCCGGTGGATGGGTATTGTTCCATGAAGTAGGAACGAGTGAAGAGGAACGAGGAACGAGTAAAAGAAAACGCGCTCCATGTTGTGGCTGTTGTTTTTACTCGTTCCTCGTTCCTCTTCACTCGTTTCCATCTTTCAAACATTAAGCAACAAGAATTCCCGCTCCCATGAACTGATGACGCGGAAGAACGTCTCGTACTCCTTGCGTTTGACCGAGACATAGGCGCGGCAGAAGCGCGGCCCCAGCAATTCCTGCAACGGTTGGCAACCTTCCAGCCCGTCCAGCGCCTCGCCCAGCGAGCGCGGCAACGCGTAGCCCTGTGCCTTGGCATTGCCGGTGACCGACGGCGTCGGTTGCAGCCGCCCGCGGATGCCGAGCAGGCCACAGGCCAGCGTTGCGGCCATCGCCAGATACGGGTTGGCGTCGGAGCCGGCGAAGCGGCTTTCCCACGCGGCTGTTCTCCAGACTGTCGATCGGCACGCGCAGGCCGCAGGTGCGGTTGTCGAAACCCCATTCGACGTTGCTCGGCGACACCTCGCCGAACACCAACCGGCGGTAAGAGTTGACGTTGGGGGCGAAGAAGGCCATCGCCATCGGCACGTACTTCTGCAAGCCGCCGAGGTAGTGCATGAAGGTCGTGCTGTAGTCGCCTTCCTTTTCGCCGGCAAACACGTTGCCGCCGTCACTGGCACGCACCACGCTCTGGTGGATGTGCATCGCGCTGCCCGGCTCGTTCTCCATCGGTTTGGCAAGGAATGTGGCGTACACCCCATGGCGCAGCGCCGCCTCGCGCATCGTGCGTTTGAACAGGAACACCTGGTCGGCCAATGCCATCGCGTCGGCATGGGTTAAGTTCACTTCCAACTGCGCCGCGCCGGATTCGTGGATCAGCGTGTCCACGTCCAGCTGCATCGCGTCACAGTAGTCGTACATCAAATCGAGGATGGGGTCGAACTCGTTGACCGCGTCGATCGAGTACGACTGCCGCGCTTTCCGGGCGGCCGGAACGGCCCGCCGGCGGTAACAGCGGGAAATCCGGGTCGGTGTTCTTCTGTACCAGGAAGAACTCCACTTCCGGTGCGACGATGGGCTTCAGGCCCAATTCTTCGTAAGCCGCCAGCACCCGCCGCAGCACGTTGCGCGGGGCCAGCTCGTGCGGCTGCCCGTCGCGGGTGTAGCAATCGTGGATGACCTGCGCAGTGGGGTCGGTCGCCCCCACGGCACCATGCGCACAGTGTGCGGGTCCGGGCGCAGCACCATGTCCGAATCGGCTGGCGCGACCAATTCGTAATAGTCGTCCGGGGAATCGCCGGTGACGGTGGTGGCGAAGATGCCTTCGGGCAGGCGCGTGCCGTGGCGTCGTGGCGGAACTTGTCGCCGGGATGATCTTGCCGCGCGCGTTGCCGGTGATGTCCGGCACCAGGCATTCGACCTCAGTGATGTTGCGCTCCTTTAGCCAGCGCAACAGGGCGCTGCCTTCCTGCGCGGCGGGAGCGGTCTTGCGGTGGCGGGGGCGCGGTTTCATGGTGGTTTCGTTTCCGTGGCGGACGCAGGCCACGGCGGCCACCGTGGCCGCGCGTGCAGGCCGCTACTGCCCGCCCCCGCGTTTAGGCAACTCCCAAGCGCGTCATGCTGCCGTCACACCCGAGGTGTAGGCCGGGACGACATTCCCGGCACTGCAACCTGCCCGTCCGCCAGCTGTGGCACATTCGGCATTGCGCTTCGGGGGTGCGACCCCGACCTACGATCCGGTGCACATGACGCTTTCCGAACACCCGCCCAGCTGGTACGCCGCCAGCCTGCCACCCGCGCCGCCGCGCACGACCCTGCAAGGTGCTGGCCGCGCCGACGTCGCCGTGCTCGGCGGCGGCTATACCGGGCTGACCGCCGCGCTGGCGCTGGCCGAAAGGGGTTTCAAGGTGACGCTATTGGAGGCGGCGCGCATCGGCTGGGGCGCGTCGGGCCGCAATGGCGGGCAGGCACTGGCCGGCTATGGCTGCGACCTGCACACGTTGGAAGCATTGGTCGGCCGCGACGACGCGCGCCTGCTGTTTGATTTTTCCCGCGACGGCCTGCACCAACTGAAACAACGCATCGCCCGCCACCGCATCGACTGCGATTGGCGCGACGGCCACGCCAATGTCGCCATCACCCCGCGCCAGCAACGTGCCCTTGCGCACCGATACCGAGCGCATGGCACAGCGCTAGGACTACCCACTGCAATGGTGGGACCGCGCGCAACTGCACCAGCAACTGGCCAGCGCACGCTACATCGCCGCGCAATACGACCCGGCCAGCGGCCACCTGCATCCATTGGCCTATGCGCAGGGGCTGGCGCGCGCGGCCGAGGCGGCCGGCGCCACCGTGCACGAACATTCTCCGGTGCTGCGCCTGGAGCGCGGCACGCGCCCCGCGCTGCACGCCGCGCAAGGCCGGCTCGAAGCCGACTTCGTGGTGCTGGCCGGCAATGCCTTGCTGCAGGGCATCGCGCCGGAGCTGGAGATGCGGATGATGCCGGTCGGCACCTGGATCGGCGCGACCGCACCACTGGGTGCCGAGCGCGCACGGGCGCTGATCCGCAACGACATGGCCGTGGCCGACGTGAACTGGGCGCTTGGACTACTTCCGCCTCAGCCGCGACCACCGCCTATTGTTCGGCGGCCAAGCCAGTTATTCGGCGTTGCCGCCGCCCGGCCTGCGCAGGGTGATGACCCGCGCGCATGCGCGCGGTGTTTTTCCGCAGCTGGCCGACGTGGAACTGGACTACCTGTGGGGCGGCTACATCGACATCACCCGCAACCGCGCCCCGCACTGGGGACGGCTCACTCCCAACATCTACTTCGCGCAGGGCTTCTGCGGCCACGGCGTGGTCAGCGCCGGCCTGGCCGGCGATGTCATCGCCGAGGCCATCGCCGGGCAGGCGCAGCGGCTGGACGTGTTCGAACGGATCGCGCACCAGCGCTTTCCCGGCGGCACCGCGCTGCGCCGCCCCCGCTGCTGGTGGCGGCGATGTCCTGGTACAAGCTGCGCGACCTGCTGTGGTGAGCGGCCGGGCCGTGTGCGGCGCCCGGCGCTGCGCTCAGGCGTGGTTGTTTCCCCGGCGTCGTGCCACAGCTCGTGCGCGTCGACGCGGATGAGCAGGGCCGCCTCCAGCGCATTGGCACGGGCGTCGGATTCGGCCAGCGCGCTTTCCTGTTCCTGGCGCTGCGCGGCGATCAGCTCGGCGATCCCGGCCTCGCCCAGCGCATAGGCGCGACGGACCTTGGTGGTGCTGGCACGCACTGCCTCCAGCGCCTGGCGGCTGTCGCGCCACAACCGCCAGGCGGCATCGGCGTGGCGCACGGTCTGCTCGGCCTCGCGCTGGATCATGCGCCGCATGCTCTGGGCCATGGCACTGCCGGCCTCGGCACTGGCGCGTTGCGCGTCGGCAGTGGCCGAACGCGCCGCGCCGCCGAACGGAATGCTGACCACCACCCCGAGCGAGCGTTCCTCGCCACCGCGCTCGTCCAGCCAGCGCAGGCCCACACTGGGATCCGGCCGGCGCTCGGCGCGGGCGCGCAGGGCCGCACGGTCCAGCCGTTCGGCCTCGCGCTCGGCGGCGCCGATCTCGTGGCTGCGGCTGACGATATGGTCGATGTGCCGTTGCGCGTCCGCGTCGTCGGCGACCGGTTCCGGCAACGCCGGCGCGCGCGCGGGCAGCGGGATCGAGGGAAACGTGGTGCGCAGGGCGATGCGCGCGGCCTCGCAGCGTGCCGCCGCCGCGGTCGCCTGTGCATGGGCCTGCGACAACGCGGCCTGCGCGCTGTCGAGGTCGCGCCGGGCGGCATCGCCGGCGGTGACGCGGCGGGCGATGGCGTCGCGGTCGCGCTGCACCAGCTCCAGCTGCGGCTGTGCCTGGGCCACCCCCGCCTTTGGCCCGCAGCCACTCCATCCACTGCGCCAGCAGCAGGCGCGCGGCCTGGTGCTCGGCATCGGCCAGCTGCAGGCCTGCGACCTCGCGGCCCAGCCGCCCGAGCTCGCGATCCAGCCGCGCCTTGCCCGGCAGCCGCACGCCACGGGTGAGCTGCGCTTCGTACTCGCGGTAGTCCAGGCCGCCGTGCACGCGCCGCTGCTGCGACATCAGGCTCAGGGTCGGCTCGTGCGCGCCGGCCGCCAGCCCGCGCGCCTCGGCCTCGGCACGGCGGGCGCCGGCCGCGGCGGCCTGCACCTGCGGATGCGCGGCGATGGCCTGCAGAACCAGCGTCTCCGGCGGCAGGTAGCCGGCATCGGTGGCGGCCGGTGCCATACCGGGCAGGGCCAGGCACGCGGCCAGCGCCAGGGTCGAGCGCAGGCGTTTCATGCCAGCCTCCCGAAGCGTTCGACGATCTCGCTCCACCAGCGGATGTCGGCGCCGGGCAGGCGCTGGCGCAGTCCGTCCAGCACGTCGTCCACGCGCTCGGCCGGCAGCACCAGCCAGGCCATGTCGCGGGCGACGCGGCCGCGCACGCGCTCGCGGCTGCTGGCCTTGTCGAAGCTGCTGCCATGGCCTTCGCCATGCAGCGTGGTGAAACCGGGCAGGTCGGGCATGTCGAGCAGCGCGGCGATCACCGCGTCCTCCAGTACGGGAGAGAAAACCAGGTTCAAGCGACGCAGTTCCATCAACGGGCTCCGAAGCGGCGGAACAGGACCGGCAGCAGCAACAGCGTCAGCGCGGTCGAACTGACCAGCCCGCCGATCACCACGATCGCCAGCGGGCGCTGGATCTCCGAGCCGGGGCCGCTGGCGAACAGCAGCGGCACCAGCCCCAGGCCGGTGATGCTGGCGGTCATCAGCACCGGGCGCAGGCGCCGCCGCGCGCCTTCGCGCACCACCGTCGCCATGGCCATGCCGGTGGCGGACAACTGGTTGAAATGCTCGACCAGCACCAGGCCGTTGAGCACCGCGATGCCGAGCAGGGCGATGAAGCCGATCGAGGCCGGCACCGACAGGTATTGCCCGGTCAGCCACAGCGCGAGCACGCCACCGACCATCGCGAACGGCACGTTGCCCAGCACCAGCAGCGCCTGCCGCATCGAACCGAAGGTGGAGAACAGGACCAGGAAGATCAGGCCGATGGCCACCGGGACGACCATGCCCAGGCGCGCGGCGGCACGCTGCTGGTTCTCGAACTGGCCGCCCCAGACGATGCGGTAGCCTTCGGGCAACGGCACCTCGGCGGCGACCCGGGTACGCGCCTCCTCGACGAAGCCGACCAGGTCGCGGCCGTCGACATTGGCCTGCACCAGGGCGAAGCGCGAGCCGTTCTCGCGGCGCACCGCCACCGGGCCGGTGCTGCGCTCGATCTGCGCCAGCGCCGACAACGGCACCTCGCCGGCGCCATCGCCGCGCGCCAGCAGCAGCCGCTCGAAGCGCGCCGGGTCCTGCTGCACGCCGGCATCGCCGCGCACCAGCACCGGGATGCGGCGGTCCGGTGCGATCACGGTGCCGGCCGGCAGGCCTTCGATCTGCGCGCGCAGTTCGTCCTGCACGTCGGCCACGGCCAGGCCGGCGCGGCCGGCGGCCTGGGCATCGATCTGCAGGCGCAGGTATTCCACGCCCTCGGCGGTCTGCGCCAGCACGTCCTGCGCGCCGGCCACGTCCTGCAGCACCTGCGCGATGCGCGTGCCGAGCTGGTTGACGGTGGCCAGCTCCGGCCCGAACACCTTGACCGCGACGTCGCCACGGCTGCCGGTGAGCATCTCGCTGACCCGCATCTCGATCGGCTGGGTGAAGCCATAGCCGACGCCCGGGAAATCCTCCAGCACGGTGCGGATCTGGTCGGCCAGCCACTCCTTGTCCGGCTTGCGCCACTGCGCCTTGGGCTTGAGCTCCAGGAACACGTCGCTCTCGTTCAGGCCCATCGGGTCCAGACCGAGTTCGTCCGACCCCACCCGCGCGATCACGTGCAGGATCTCCGGCACCCGTGCCTTCAGCGCCCGTTCCACCGCCAGGTCCTGCTCGACGCTGCTTTCGATGCCGATCGACGGCAGCTTGGCCAGCTGCACCAGCAGGTCGCCCTCGTCCATGGTCGGCAGGAAGGTCTTGCCGACGCCGAACCACGCCGCCACGCCCAGCAGCAGCGCCGCGCCGGCACCGATCGCCACGCGGCGCGGCCGCGCCAGCGCGCCGTCGAGCAGCGGCATGTACAGGGCATCGAGCTTGCGCATCAGCCACGGCTCGCTGTGGGCGCGTTCGCGCAGCAGCAGCGAGGCCAGCACCGGGATCACCGTCAGCGACAGCAGCAGCGAGCCGGCCAGCGCGAACACGATGGTCAGCGCCACCGGGCCGAACAGCTTGCCCTCCAGCCCTTCCAGCGTCAGCAGCGGCAGGAACACCAGGCAGATGATGAGGATGCCCGATGCCACCGGTGCGGCCACTTCGCGCACCGCGGCGAACACCCGGTGCAGGCGCGGCAGGCCCGCGCCGGACGCACCGGGGTCGAGCCGGCTGACGGTGTTCTCCACCACCACCACCGCCGCATCGACCAGCATGCCGATGGCGATCGCCAGCCCGCCCAGGCTCATCAGGTTCGCGCTCATGCCGAACGCGCGCATCATCAGGAACGTGAGCAGCGCCGCGAACGGCAAGGTCAGCGCCACCACCAGCGCCGCGCGCAGCTCGCCCAGGAACAGCAGCAGCAGCACCACCACCAGTACGGTGGCCTCGAGCAGGGCCTTGGTGACGGTGCCGACCGCGCGGTCGATCAGCGCGCTGCGGTCATAGAACGGCTCCACCCGCACCCCGGCCGGCAGTTGCGGCGCCAGCTCGGCCAGGCGCGCGCGCACCGCGCTGACCACCGCGCCGGCATCGGCGCCGCGCAGGCCGACCACGATGCCCTGCACCGCCTCGCCCTGGCCGTCGCGGGTGACCGCGCCATAGCGGGTCATCCCGGCCATGCGCACCTGGGCCACGTCGCCGACCCGCAGGGTGATGCCGTCCTGCACCTTCAATACGATCCTGCGCAGATCCTCCAGCCCGCGCACCGCGCCCTCGGCGCGGACCACCAGCGCTTCCTCGCCGTCGCCGAGGCGGCCGGAGCCATCGTTGCGGTTGTTGCGCTCCAGCGCGTCGGCCAGGTCGCGGAAATGCCGGCCGGCGGCCGACAGCGCGGCGCGGTCGGGCACGACCACGTAGCTGCTCACCTCGCCGCCGAGCGCGTTCACGTCGGCCACGCCGGGGATGGTGCGCAGCGCCGGGCGGATCACCCAGTCCAGCAGCGCGCGGCGCTCGGCCAGCTCCAGGTCGCTGCCCTCGATGGTGAACATGAAAAGATCGGACAGCGGCGTGGCGATGGGCGCCAGCCCGCCGCCGACGCCGTCCGGCAGCGCGACGTTGCCGAAGCGCTCGGCGACCTGCTGCCGCGCCCAGTAGATGTCGGTGCCTTCGG
This sequence comes from Stenotrophomonas sp., assembly GCA_034675465.1. GTDB lineage: Bacteria > Pseudomonadota > Gammaproteobacteria > Xanthomonadales > Xanthomonadaceae > Stenotrophomonas. The sequence continues at coordinate 39,033 of JAUCDH010000001.1, forward strand.
CGAAGTCCAGGGTGATGTCGGCAGCAATACGGTCGTAGCCAAGAACAACGGCACAT
>JAUCDH010000002.1:0-62547 GCA_034675465.1 Stenotrophomonas sp.
GAAGTACCATGTTCTTTAACAATCTGGAAGAAGCACAACAATGTAAATATCATGAATCGACTTTATTGTCGATGATGGGTAATTTACGGGTTGTGATTGCAAAATCAATTGTTCAAATGTTCTTAAAGATTCAAACAGAAGAAGATCCTATGGATTGGATTCTGGTTGGCCTTTAATGGAATTGAACGGCACAAACACGCGAAACTCATATTCCTATAACCTGCAAAGTTATAGGATCAAGCGAATAAGTGCATATGGTGGATGCCTTGGCGATTACAGGCGACGAAGGACGTTGTAGCCTGGTGAAAAGCTGCGGGGAGCTGGCAAACAAGCTTTGATCCGCAGATGTCCGAATGGGGAAACCCACAACAGCCGATGCTGTACCGGACACTGAATACATAGGTGCACGGGGCAGAACCGGGTGAACTGAAACATCTCAGTAGCTCGAGGAAAAGAAATCAACCGAGATTCCGGTAGTAGCGGCGAGCGAAACCGGAAGAGCTTTGACGAATTAGCACTTCAAATAGTCGAATGATCTGGAAAGGCCAGCCGTAGCATGGTGATAGCCCTGTAGACGAAAATTGGAATGTGGAACTAAGCGTCAAGACAAGTAGGGCGGGACACGTGAAATCCTGTCTGAAGATGGGGGGACCATCCTCCAAGGCTAAATACTGTAATCGACCGATAGTGAACCAGTACCGTGAGGGAAAGGCGAAAAGAACCCCGGAAGGGGAGTGAAATAGATCCTGAAACCGTATGCATACAAACAGTAGGAGCCCCAGGGCCGGTGCGGCGCAGCCGCATCAAAAGATCATAGGCTGAAGCAGATCCCGAGCGGATTTGTAGAGAGTCCTTAAAGGGGGGTGACTGCGTACCTTTTGTATAATGGGTCAGCGACTTACATTCAGTGGCAAGCTTAACCGAATAGGGAAGGCGTAGCGAAAGCGAGTCCGAATAGGGCGAATTAGTCGCTGGGTGTAGACCCGAAACCAGGCGATCTATCCATGGTCAGGTTGAAGGCACGGTAACACGTGCTGGAGGAATGAGCCCACTAATGTTGAAAAATTAGGGGATGAACTGTGGATAGGGGTGAAAGGCTAAACAAGCCTGGAGATAGCTGGTTCTCTCCGAAAACTATTTAGGTAGTGCCTCACATGATTACTGCCGGGGGTAGAGCACTGTTATAGCTAGGGGGGTATGGCGACATACCAACCTATGGCAAACTCCGAATACCGGCAAGTACAGTGTGGGAGACAGAGCACGGGTGCTAACGTCCGGACTCAAGAGGGAAACAACCCAGACCGCCAGCTAGGTCCCTAAAACGGGCTTAGTGGGAAACGAAGTGGGAAGGCATAGACAGTCAGGAGGTTGGCTTAGAAGCAGCCACCCTTTAAAGAAAGCGTAATAGCTCACTGATCGAGTCGTCCTGCGCGGAAGATGTAACGGGGCTAAGCCAGTTACCGAAGCTGCGGGTGTGCGCCATTTAGTGCACGCGGTAGGAGAGCGTACTGAAGCCTGAGAAGGTAGATCGAGAGGTCTGCTGGAGGTATCAGAAGTGCGAATGCTGACATGAGTAGCGATAAAGGGGGTGAAAAGCCCCCCTGCGGTAAGTCCAAGGTTTCCTGCGCAACGTTCATCGGCGCAGGGTGAGTCGGCCCCTAAGGCGAGGCAGAGATGCGTAGCTGATGGGAAGCTGGTTAATATTCCAGCACCGTCGTGAGATGCGATGAGGGGGAAGGATGGCTGCAAGATTCGGGGTGTTGGATGTCCCCGTTGCTGCATCATAGAAGGCGCTTAGGCAAATGGGCGCGTAATGATCAAGGGTGTGGGTGGGACACAGACTTAGGTTCCTGGACTGATGGAAGTTGTCCCAGGAAAAGCCTCTAAGCTTCAGTCTCACGAGACCGTACCGCAAACCGACACAGGTGGACGGGATGAATATTCGAAGGCGCTTGAGAGAACTCAGGAGAAGGAACTCGGCAAATTGATACCGTAAACTTCGGGAGAAGGTATGCCCTTGTAGTGTGAAGTGCCTGCGCGCTGAGCATGAAGGGGCCGCAGTGAATCGGTGGCTGCGACTGTTTATTAAAAACACAGCACTCTGCCAAGACGAAAGTCGACGTATAGGGTGTGACGCCTGCGGTGCGGAAGGTTAAGTGATGGGGTGAAGCTTTGATCGAAGCCCCGGTAAACGGCGGCCGTAACTATAACGGTCTAAGGTAGCGAAATTTTGTCGGGTAAGTTCCGACCTGCACGAATGGCGTAACGATGGCCACACTGTCTCCTCCTGAGACTAGCGAAGTTGAAATGTTTGTGATGATGCAATTACCCGCGGTAGACGGAAGACCCCATGAACCTTTATGTAGTTTGCATTGGATTGTGAACCGGTGTGTAGGATAGGTGGGAGGCGTCTGAAACTGTGTCGACGAGTGGAGCCAACCTTGAAATACCACCCTGGTCTGTTTGCGGGTCGAACCTTGGCCCGTTATCCGGGTTGGGGACAGTGCATGGTGGGAGTTTGACTGGGGCGGTCTCCTCCTAAGTGTAACGGAGGAGTACGAAGGTACGCTAGGTACGGTCGGAAATGTGTGATAGTGCAATGGATAAGCGTGCTTGACTGTGAGACTGACAAGTCGAACAGGTGCGAAAGCAGGTCATAGTGATCCGGTGGTTCTGTATGGAAGGGCCATCGCTCAACGGATAAAAAAGGTACTTGGGGATGAACAGGCTGATACCGCCCAAGAGTTCATATCGACGGCGGTGTTTGGCACCTCGATGTCGGCTGACTTCATCCTGGGGCTGTAGCCGGTCCCAAGGGTATGGCTGTTCGCCATTTAAAGAGGTACGTGAGCTGGATGCTCTGCTTGGCCGCCATCGAGGCATTGGCCTGCGGACAATGCGCCAGTGGATGTTCTCCGCGCCGCATGCTGCCAGACTGCACGCCATGCCTCCCAGCGCCCGCCACCTGCGCCGTTATCTCCAGCCGACCGGGCTGGAATGCCACGATCATGCGCAATGGGTGCTGCCGGTGCGCGGCGAGCTGCAATTCGGAAGTGGGCGGTGCAGGCGGCCACCTGGACCTGCTGCAAGGCGCCTTCGTCGCGCCGGGCGAGACCCATGACCTCGAAGGATTGGGCGAGAACTGCTGCCTGATCATCGACTGCCAGGCTGGCGTGCTCGATGACGACACGCTCGAACACCTGTGCCGGCGGCGTTGGCTCGCCTTGTCCCGCGACATCCGCCAGCGTGTGCAGGGCATCGGCGCCACCGGCCTGCAGGACGACCCATTGCCGCAACTGCTGCATTACTTCGCCCCGGCCGGCAGCGGCGCGCGCCTGCAAGCCCTGTGGCATGGCCATTGCCACCGCACCGGGCGCGGACTGGCCGGTGGCGCGCATGGCGGCCGAGGTCGGGGTCAGCGGCAGCCGCCTGCATGCCTTGTTCGCGCGCGAGTTCGGCCTTTCGCCGCAGGCATGGCTCGGCGCGGCGCGGTTGCGCTGGGCGAAACGGCAACTGCTGGGCGGCGACGCAAGCATCAGCGCCATCGCCTTGCATGCCGGTTATTCCGAGCAGAGCGCGTTGACCCGCGCACTGCGCCGGGAGACCGGGATGACGCCGCGTCAGTGGCGCGAGGCGGGCAATAGCCTGGGTCAAGACGCGGCGGCGTGAGCTGCCTACACTGCGCGCCCTTCTCCCCGGCAGGAGTGCAGTGCGCGTGAACCGTTCGATGGGCATCGGCATCGCCAATGGCGTGGCCTCCGGCGCGTTGTGGGGCGTGATCTTCCTTGCCCCGGCGATGCTGGCCGGGTTTGCGCCGCTGCAATTGGCCGCCGCGCGTTATCTGGTCTATGGGGCGATCGCGGTGTTGCTGCTGGTGCCGCGCTGGCCGGCGTTGCGGGCGACCATCGGCCGCACCGAATGGACCGGGCTGGCGTGGCTCAGCCTGTTCGGCAACCTGCTTTATTACGTGCTGCTGTCGATTTCGGTGCAATGGAGCGGTGGTGCGGCGGCGTCGCTGATCGTCGGCATGGTGCCGGTGTTGGTGGCGGTCACCGGTTCGCGCGAACCCGGCGCGGTGCCGTTGGCGAGGCTGGCCCCGGCGTTGGCGCTGTGCGTGGCCGGCGTGGTGTTGATGGGCGTGGCGGCGATGGCGTCCTCGCATGTCGTCGGCAACCCGATGCGGCGGCTGGTCGGGCTGCTGTGCGCGGTGGGCGCGCTGGTGTCGTGGACGCTGTATTCGGTGTGCAACGCGCGCTGGCTGGCGCGCCTGCCGCAGGTGTCCGGGCACGATTGGTCGCTGCTGACCGGCGTGGCGACCGGCGCGCTGGCGCTGCTGGTGGCGCCGGTCGCGTTTGCCGGGGGCGGGCAGGGGCGCCCGGCGTCCGAATGGGGGATGTTCTGGCTGGTGGCCGTGGGTGTGGCGGTGTTCGCTTCGATCCTCGGCAACGCCTGCTGGAATCGCGCCAGCCGCGCGCTGCCGCTGACCCTGGGCGGGCAGATGATCGTGTTCGAAACCCTGTTCGGCCTGCTCTACGGCTTCCTGTGGCAGCAGCGTTGGCCGCAGCCGCTGGAATTGCTGGCGGCCGCGTGCCTGCTGGCCGGGGTGGCGTGGAGCGCGGCGGCGCATCGTCCGGTGGCGGTCGAGCCGGGAGCGGCGTGACTCCGTACCGGGGCACTGCGGGAGCGATGCAAGTCGCAATGAGGCTCTGGCGGGAAAGCCCCATCACGACTTGCGTGGCCCCTGCAGGTTGCGCAATTGGCCGCTGGCCGGGTTGCCCATGTGCGGGTTTCGAGAACGCTTCGTCGTCTCCCCGGATTTTCCCGGCGCCACCAATGCAGCCGGGAAGCGGAATTTTCGCCGATGCTTCCGCCCCCATTGCCCGATGATCGCGGTTGATGACATTTGCAACCGATGCCGGCAAGTTCGCCGATGATGGTTGCAGATGATTTTTGCAACGCAACACTTGACAGCCCATTCATCGCTGGTGTCTTCTCGACGCCATGCACACGCCGCCCACCCTCATCGCCCACGCAATGCCGCCCACCGGCAGGCTGGCGATTGGCCGCGTGTCGATTACCACCACCATCATTACCGTCACCACTCGCCCGGTGCGGCCCGTCGTCTTCGCGTAATTTTCCGAAAACAACGGCCCCGCACCCGGATCAGGATGCGGGAAACCCCATCCAGATGCGTGTCGGGGCCTCCAGCCGAGGTTCATCCGATGTCGCCAGTTGCCGCTTCACCCGCCGAATCCGCCGCCCTGCGTACCGTCTGCCACAAATTCGGCGGCACCTCGGTGGCCGATGCCGACCGTTACCGCCACGTCGCGCAGCTGCTGCTGGCGCGCGAGGAGGACATCCAGATCACCGTGGTGTCGGCGATGAAGGGCGTCACCGATGCGCTGATCGAACTGGCGAAGCTGGCCGCCAGCGGCGACGAGGCGTGGCGCGAGCGTTGGCACGAACTGCGCGCCCGCCACCGTGCCGCGGCGGTGTCGCTGCTCGGGGAGCAGGTCGGCGGCACCATCGAATGGCTGGACGCGCGCTTCGAGCGCTTGGCGGAGATCCTCGCCGCGCTGGCGGTGATCGGCGAGTTGCCGCAGGAAGTGCTGGACCGCGTGCAGGGGTTGGGCGAGGTGTTCTCGGCGCAATTGCTGGGCCGGCATTTGCAGGCGCTGGGCGAGGATGCCGACGTGCTCGACGCGCGCGACGTGCTGGTGGTCAACCACGGCGAACTCGGCGTCGATGTCGATTGGAAGGCCAGCGCCGCCACGTTGGCGTTGTGGCGGCAGTCGCACCCGGCGCGGCGGCTGGTGGTCACCGGCTTCGTCGCCCGCGACCGCAAGGGCCACGTCACCACGCTGGGCCGCAATGGCAGCGATTTCTCCGGTGCGATCTTCGCCGCGCTGTTCAATGCCGACGAACTGCATATCTGGACCGACGTCGATGGCGTGCTGTCGGCCGATCCGCGCGTGGTGCCGGAGGCGGTGCAACTGGAGGCCCTGAGCTACGACGAAGCCTGCGAACTGGCCTATTTCGGTGCCAAGGTGGTGCACCCGCAGACGATGTCCCCGGCGATCGAGCGCGGCCTGCCGATCATCATCCGCAACACCTTCCAGCCGGAGCATCCGGGCACGCGCATCACCGCGGTCAGCGGCGGGCGCGGGCCCATCAAGGGCCTGACCCTCAGCCCCGACCTCGCCGTGCTGAACGTCGAAGGCACCGGCCTGATCGGCGTGCCCGGCACCGCCGAGCGCGTGTTCGCCGCGCTGCGCAACGCGCAGGTATCGGTGGTGATGATTTCGCAGGGCTCGTCGGAGCATTCGATCTGCTGCGTGGTCAGGCAGGCCGAGGCCGGACGTGCGCGCGATGCGGTGGCGCAGGCGTTCTCGCACGAACTGGCCGCCGGGCAGGTGCAGCGCGTGCAGCTCACCGAAGGCGTCAGCGTGCTGGCGGCGGTGGGCGATGGCATGGCCGGGCAGCCGGGCGTGGCCGCGCGCCTGTTCGAGGCGCTGGGGCGGGCGCAGGTCAACATCCTCGCCATCGCGCAGGGCTCCTCGGAACGCAACATCTCGGTGGTCGTCGATGGCAAGGACGCGACCAAGGCGCTGCGCGCCGCGCGGGCCGGTTTCTGGCTGTCGCCGCAGACCTTCTCGGTCGGCGTGATCGGCCCCGGCAACGTCGGCGCCGCGCTGCTGCAACAACTGCGCAGCGCCCAGCCGCAACTGCTGGCGCGGGCGCGGCTGGACCTGCGCCTGCGTGCCATCGCCTCGCGCAGCCACATGTTGCTGGAAGCACGCGGCGTGCAGGACGACTGGAAGCCCGCGTTCGACGCCGCCTCGCAGCCGCTGGACCTGGACGCTTTCACCGAGCACCTGCTGTCCGCGCGCCTGCCGCACACGCTGATCATCGATTGCAGCGGCAGCGCCGACGTGGCCGACCGCTATGCCGGTTGGCTGGCTGCCGGCATCCACGTGGTCACGCCGAACAAGCAGGCCGGTTCCGGCCCGCTGGCGCGCTACCAGGCCATCCGCGAAGCCGCTGCCGCCGCCGGCGCGCGTTTCCGCTACGAGGCCACGGTGGGCGCGGGCCTGCCGGTCATCACCACGCTGCGCGATCTGGTCGATACCGGCGATGAAGTCAGCGCGATCGCCGGCATCTTTTCCGGCACGCTGGCGTGGCTGTTCAACAAGTACGACGGCAGCGTGCCCTTCTCGGAATTGGTCGCGCAGGCGCGGTCGATGGGCTACACCGAGCCGGACCCGCGCGACGACCTGTCCGGCGTCGATGTCGCGCGCAAGCTGGTGATCCTCGCGCGCGAGGCGGGGCACGCGTTGAGCCTGGCGGACGTGGCGGTGGAGAGCCTGGTGCCCGAGGCGCTGCGCCAGGCCAGCGTCGAGGACTTCATGGCGCGCCTGCATGAAGTCGATGCCGCGTTCGCGCAGCGGCTGGCCGAAGCGCGCGCGCGTGGCCATGTGCTGCGCTACGTCGCGCAGTTCTCGCCGGGGCAGGCGCCGAGCGTCGGGCTGGTGGAACTGCCGGCCGACCACGCCTTCGCCAACCTGCGCCTGACCGACAACGTGGTGCAGTTCACCACCCGCCGCTACTGCGAAAACCCGCTGGTCGTGCAGGGGCCGGGCGCCGGGCCGGAAGTGACGGCGGCCGGCGTGTTCGCCGACGTGCTGCGGGTCGCGGCGGGCGAGGGGGCGCGGCTGTGAGTGCAGGTGCGACGAACAACGGCGTGCGCGAAGCGCGCGCCTTCGCCCCGGCCTCGGTGGCGAACGTGGCGGTCGGTTTCGACCTGCTCGGTTATGCGGTGGCCGGTGTCGGCGACACGGTGACGGTGCGGCGCATCGACGCGCCGGAAGTGCGCATCGCGGCCATTCGCGGTGCGGCGGTGGAACTGCCGACGGACGCGGCGAGCAACACCGCCGGCGCGGCGCTGATCGCGCTGCGGCAGGCACTGGCGCTGCCATTCGGCTTCGAGGTCGAGATCGACAAGGGCATCCCGCTCAGTTCCGGCATGGGCGGTTCGGCAGCCTCGTGCGTGGCCGCGCTGGTCGCGGCCAATGCGCTTCTGGACCAAGCGCTGACCCGCGAGCAGTTGTACCTGCATTCGCTGGAAGGCGAAGCGGTGGCCAGCGGCAGCCGCCACGGCGACAACCTCGGGCCGATGTTCCTCGGCGGGCTGGTGCTTTCCACGCTGGAACGGCTGGTGCCGGTGCCGGTTCCCGCGCAATGGCACAGCCTGCTGGTGCACCCGGATGCGCTGCTGGAAACCCGCCGCGCGCGCGCCGCGTTGCAGGGCAGCTACGAATTGAAAGAGTTTGTAGCGCAAAGCACGAACCTTGCGTTGGTGCTGGCCGGTTGCCATGCCGGCGATGCCACGCTGGTGCGCGCAGGCCTGCGTGATGTGCTGGTCGAACCGCGCCGCGCGCCGCTGATCGTCGGTTTTGATGCGGCCAAGCAGGCAGCGTTGGAAGCGGGGGCGATGGGCGCGAGCATTTCCGGTGCCGGCCCCAGCGTGTTCGCGTGGTTTGAAACCGCCGAAGCCGCGCAGGCCGCCGCACCGAAAGTACAAGCCGCCTTCGCTGACGCCGGTTTCACCAGCCAAAGCTGGGTAACCCCCCTGAACAGCCCCGGCGCGCATTTGCTTTGATAAACCTCCACCCCTTGTAGGAGCGACGTGAAGTCGCGACCGGGCCTTCCCGGTAAAGCCCCGGTCGCGACTCACGTCGCTCCTACAAGGGAAAACAGCTTCGGAAACTTTCCCCATGCACTTCATCTCCACCCGCAACAACGCCCCCGCCGCCAGCCTCAGCCAAGCCATCGCCGCCGGCCTGGCTCCCGACGGCGGCCTGTACGTCCCCGAACAAATGCCCGCTGCCCGCAAGCTGCAAGCTGGCGCATCACTGGCCGAAACCGCCGCCACCCTGCTGCAACCGTTCTTCGCCGGCGATGCGCTGGAAACGGAACTGCCGCGCATCTGCGTTGATGCCTTCGACTTTCCCGCGCCACTGCAAGCGCTGGCTACCCGCAACGACCACGTGCTGGAGCTGTTCCACGGCCCTACCGCCGCATTCAAGGATTTCGGCGCACGCTTCCTCGCCGCCAGCCTGTCGCGGCTGCGCGCAGGGCAGGAGCGCCCGCTGACGATTGTGGTCGCCACCTCCGGCGACACCGGCGCGGCGGTGGCCGCCGCCTTCCACAACCAGCCCAACCTGCAAGTGGTGGTGCTGTACCCGGATGGCCGCGTGTCGCCGCGACAGGCGCACCAATTGGGTTGCCTCGGCGGCAACATCCGCGCGCTGCGCGTGGCTGGCTCGTTCGACGACTGCCAGAGCATGGCCAAGCAAGCGCTCAACGATGCCGAATTGCAGGCACAGGTGCCGCTCAGTTCGGCCAACAGCATCAGCCTTGGCCGCCTGCTGCCGCAGATGAGCTATTACGCCCACGCCGCGCTCACCCATCACGCTGCACACGGCGCACCGCTGAATTTCGTCATTCCCACCGGCAACCTCGGCAATGCGATGGCGGCGATCATGGCGCGCGCGCTGGGCGTACCGCTGGGCCGCATCGTGCTGGCGACCAACGCCAACCGCGTGCTGCCGGACTACTTCAACGGTGGCGACTACCAACCCAAGGCCAGCGTCGCCACCCTCGCCAACGCGATGGATGTGGGCGCGCCCAGCAACTTCGAGCGCCTGCGCTGGCTGTATGCCGGCGACGACGTGGCGCTGCGCGCAGCCTTCGTCTCGCGTGCGGTCGATGACGCCAGCATCCGCGACACCATCGCCGCGCGTTACAAGCAATTCGGCGAAGTGTTCTGCCCGCACACCGCCACCGCCGTGAACGTGCTGGAACAACTACGAGCCAGTGGCGAAGCAGCGGCAGACGAACACTGGACGGTGGCCGCCACCGCACACCCAGCCAAGTTTGAATCGGTAGTCGAACCGCTGATTGGCCGCGAAGTGCCGGTGCCGCCGGCACTGGCCGAACTACTCAAGCGCCCAGCCCACGCCGAACCCTGCGCACCCGAGTACGCCGCGCTGCGCGAGAAGCTGCTGGGCTGAAGCAGGCCGGGGGGCGTCTCCGACCTGCTTTCCCGGGATGGGTAACGTGCCGGGGATGCAACCCCGGTCTACGTGGAGGTGGGTCAACTCAGCTCGCTATTGGCCAGCTTCTGCAAACCCTCGCAATCGAGCACCTCGACCACGTTCAGGTGCGGCAGCGCGATCAACCCCTGTTGGCGCAGCTTGGTGAAGGTACGGCTCACCGTTTCCATCGTCAGGCCGAGGTGGTCGGCGATGTCGCCACGGCCCATCGGTAGAGAGATACGCTTGCCGACGCGGTTGTCGAGCCGGGCTTCGCGCTCTGCCAGATGCAGCAGGAACGCAGCCAGCCGCTCCGGTGGTTGCAGCCGCGCCAGCGCCAGCGCGTTGTCCTGCGCGGCGTCCAGTTCCTGGCAGGCGCGTTGCAGCAGCTTGCGCTCCAGGTGCGGGAACTGCTGGCGCAGGTCGCGCATCTGCGTGGTCGGCACCCGGCACACGCGGCTGTCGGCGATTGCCTCGATGTCATAGCGATGGTGGTCGCTGCCGCTGAGGCCGACGTAGTCGCCCGGCAGCACGAAGCCGTTGACCTGCCGACGGCCGTCGGCCAGCGTGCGCACCAGCCTCAGCGCGCCCTCGGTCAAGGTATAGACGTACGTGCGCGGTTCGCCGCTGCGGGCCAACGTGGCGCCCAGTGGAGCGGTTATCGTTTGCGTGATCCGCTCCAGCGCCTGCACCTCGTCGTGGGCCAGCGCCGAGCACACCGAAAGATGCCGCACCGAGCAGTGCAGGCAAACGCTCGCGCCGGAGTCAGGCGTGGCGGGGGGTATTGGTGCGGAAGGCTCTGCTGAACCGGGGGGTGGCCGGGGCATGGCGTCGGTGCTGGAAAGGTGCGCGAATGATACTTCATGCGGCCGGCGCCAGCGGCGTGCGGCTAGAATTGGCGTCCGCTCACCCCCACCGTTTGCAGGAGTTTCGCCCGTGATAAAGCCCCGTACCCCGCCCGGCATCATGGAGTTGCTGCCGCGCGAGCAGATCGCGTTCCAGCGCATGCTGGACGTTATCCGCCGCAACTACGAGCGCTTCGGGTTCCTGCCGGTGGAGACGCCGGTGTTTGAACTCTCCGATGTGCTGCTGACCAAGTCCGGCGGCGAGACTGAGCGCCAGGTGTATTTCGTGCAGTCCACCGGCGCGCTGGCCAATGCCGCCGCCAGCTCGATTGAAGCGGGTGGCGACAAGGGCTTGCCGGAACTGGCGCTGCGCTTCGACCTTACCGTGCCGCTGGCGCGCTACGTGGCCGAGCACGAGCACGAACTGACTTTCCCGTTCCGCCGCTTCCAAATGCAGCGCGTCTATCGCGGCGAGCGCGCCCAGCGCGGGCGCTTCCGCGAGTTCTACCAGTGCGACATCGACGTGATTGGCAAGGATGCGCTGAGCATCCGCTACGACGCCGAAGTGCTGGCGGTGATTCACGCGGTGTTCTCCGAACTGCGCATCGGCAGGTTCGCCGTGCAGTTGAACAACCGCAAGTTGATGCGCGGCTTCTTTGAAGCGCAAGGCGTAGCTGACGCGCAGCAGCAGGCGTTGGTGCTGCGCGAGGTGGACAAGCTCGACAAGCGCGGTGCTGATTATGTGCGCGAAACTTTGGTTGGCCCGGATTTCGGCCTGCCGGCGGCAGCGGTGGAGCGCATCCTCGCCTTCGTCGAAGTGCGTTCGACCTCGCACGCCGACGCATTGGCGCAACTCGATGCGGTGTTGGCCGAAGCAGGCGAGGGTGCCAGTGAATCGCTGCGCAGCGGCGCGGCCGAACTGCGCGAAGTGCTGGAACTGGTCAAGGCGCTGGGTGTGCCGGAAAGCGCGTACTGCCTGAACTTCTCCATCGCCCGCGGCCTGGATTACTACACCGGCACCGTCTACGAAACGACGCTGCTGGACCATCCGCAGATTGGCTCGATTTGCTCCGGTGGCCGCTACGAAGACCTTGCCAGCCACTACACCAAGAGCAAGTTGCCGGGCGTGGGCATCTCCATCGGCCTGACCCGGTTGTTCTGGCAGCTGCGCGAAGCGGGCTTGATTGACGGCATTGCCGAGAGCAGCGTGCAGGCGATGGTGGCGCTGATGGACGAGGCGGCGATGCCGCACTCGCTGGATATCGCCCGCCGCCTGCGTGCCGGCGGCATCAACACCGAAGTGCAGATGGAGCCGAAGAAGATCGGCAAGCAGTTCCAGTACGCAGCCAAGGCCGGCATTCGTTTCGTGGTGCTGGCCGGCGAAGATGAACTGGCGCGCGGCGTGGTCGCAGTCAAAGACTTGCTGCGCGAGCAGCAGTTTGAAGTGGCACGCGATGAGTTGGCGTCCACACTGCAAGTCGAATTGGAGCAGGCGCGCGTGATGGCGCGTTGAGTCGCCGTTCCATCCAATGCAGTGATGGAGCAGAAGCCCCGCAATGCGGGGCTTCTGCGTTTCCGGCCCGGTAATCGGTGGCGCCCGGCTGTTGGTCGAGCAGGTTTGGTGCAGGTTGGCCGATGGTGCCGACCAACGGTCGGCACCCACCTGCAATCGCGGTGCCGATCGGTAGTACCGGTCGCTGGCTGGCAATTGCAATGGCCATGACTCCTGTGGAGGCCGGCACTGCCCGGTTTGACCATGCATTCCCCCATGGGTTAATGTATTATCACGCTATTACATTGATGCAAATGAAGCCACGTCCCGACTCCGACCGCGAAAAGTCCTCCGATGCCCCGCTGAAGGCGCTGTCGCGCGCGTTCGCCGCGCTGGAACGGCCGCAGGACGTGCAGGCCTTCCTGCGCGACCTGTGCACGCCCGCCGAACTGGAGGCGATGGCCGACCGCTGGCGGGTGGTGCCACTGCTGCGTAAGGGCGTGCCGTACCGCGAAATCCATGACCTGACCGGGGTGAGCGTGACCACCATCGGCCGGGTCGCGCGCTCGCTCGAACATGGTGCCGGTGGTTATGCCTCTGCCATCGAGCGCATCGCCACGCGCAAGACCGAATCCAACTGAGAAACCAACATGAGTGCTTCCACCTCCGTGCCGGCCCGCGACCGGCTGCGCATTGCCATCCAGAAGAGTGGGCGCCTGGCCGACCCAGCGCGCAGCCTGCTGGCCGCCTGCGGGCTGAGCTGGCGGCAGAGCCGCGACAAGCTGTTCTGCTTCGGTGAGTCGCTGCCGGTGGATTTGCTGTTGGTGCGTGATGACGACATTCCCGGGCTGATTGCCGATGGCGTCTGCGACCTCGGCGTGGTCGGCCTCAACGAACTGGACGAGCAGGCCAAGGCGCGCCGCCAGGTCGGCCTGCCCGATGCCTACCAGCCGCTGCGCGGCCTCGGCTTCGGCCAATGCCGGCTGATGATCGCGGTGCCCGAGGAATGGGAGTGGCAGGGTGCGCAGCAACTGGCCGGCAAGCGCATCGCCACCAGCTATCCGGCCATCCTCGCCGCGTGGCTGAAGGAAAGGAACGTCGATGCACAGGTGGTGGAACTGTCCGGCTCGGTGGAAATCGCGCCGAAGCTGGGCACCGCCGAACTGATCTGCGATCTGGTTTCCAGCGGCGCGACGCTGGCCGCCAACCAGCTCAAGCCGGTGGAAACCTTGCTGGACAGCGAAGCAGTGCTGGCCGGGCCGGTGCATGAACTGGACGACGCCCGCGCCGGCTTGATGGCGATGTTGCTGCGTCGCCTTGATGGTCTGACCAAGGCGCAAGACCGCAAGCTGCTGATGTTCTCCGCCGACGAGCAACACGTCGATGAACTCGCACGCTTGCTGCCCGACGCCGAGCCGCTGCTGCGGCTGCCGGGGCAGGGCAGCGCAGTGCGCTTGCAGACCATGTGCAACGGCACATTGAGTTGGCAGCGCTTGGAAGAGCTGGAACGTGCCGGCGCGCAGGGCTTGATGGTGTTGGCAGTGGAGAAGTCGCTGGCATGAATGTCCTCGACTGGAACACGCTGGATGCCAATACGCAGGCGCAAGCCCTGACCCGCCCGGTGCAGGCAGTAGCCGCGCAAACCCGCGAAGCAGTTGCGGCCCTTGTCGAGCAAGTGCGCAGCAACGGCGACCTTGCGTTGCGTGAAGTCACCGCACGCTTCGATGGCGTCACGCTGGAGAGTTTTGAAGTCGGCGAAGCCGAGTTCATCAGCGCAGAATTGGCGGTGCCGGCTGAATTGCGCATCGCCATGCAGCAGGCGGCAGCGCGCATCGACGCTTATCACCGCGCCGGCATGGCACAGCCGTATTCGGTGGAAACCGCGCCGGGTGTGGTCTGCGAAAAAGTCATCCGCCCGATTGGCCGCGTCGGCCTGTACGTGCCGGCAGGCAGTGCGCCGTTGCCTTCCACCGCATTGATGCTTGGCGTGCCGGCCAAACTCGCCGGTTGCCGCGAAGTGGTGCTGTGCACGCCGCCGCGCAAGGATGGCACTGCCGATCCTGCGGTGCTGGTGGCCGCGCGCCTGACCGGCGTGCACAAGGTGTTCAAGCTTGGTGGCGCACAGGCCATCGCTGCGATGGGTTTGGGTACGGAAAGCGTGCCGTCCTGCGACAAATTGTTCGGCCCGGGAAACAGCTTCGTCACCGAGGCGAAACAGCAGATTGCGCAGGCCGGCGCGGCTGCCATCGACATGCCCGCCGGGCCGTCGGAAGTGTTGGTGATTGCCGATGCGGGTGCGAACCCGGCTTTTGTCGCAGCGGATTTGTTGTCGCAGGCCGAACACGGCCCGGATTCGCAGGTAATCCTGCTGAGTGACGATGCCGCATTGATCGCGGCGGTACAGGCCGAAGTGGAGGCGCAAGTCGCGCGGCTGGTGCGCGAGGGCATTGCACGGCAGGCGTTGGCGGCATCGCAACTCATCAAGGTGGCGTCGATTGAGCAAGCATTCGCCATCTCCAATCGCTATGCGCCCGAACACCTGATTCTTGCGCTGCGTGAGCCGCGCCGCTGGCTGGAATACGTCGAGGCCGCCGGCTCGGTGTTCATGGGTGACTACACGCCCGAGGCGTTGGGAGACTACTGCTCCGGCACCAATCACGTGCTGCCCACCGCCGGTGCCGCGCGTGCCTACAGTGGTGTCAGCGTCGCCAGTTTCCAGAACCAGATCAGCGTGCAGGCAGCCAGCGCCGAAGGCATCGCCGCCATCGGCCCGTGCGCGTTGACGCTGGCGCGCGCCGAAGGTTTGGGTGCGCACGCCAATGCGGTTGCGCTGCGCTTGGGGGTTGCACCATGAGTGCAGTGCTCGAACTGGTACGCGACGATTTGCGCGGCTTCGCCGGTTATTCCTCCGCGCGCAGCGCCAAGCTCGATGGCGAAATTTGGCTCAACGCCAATGAATCGGCATGGGCCAACCCCGGTGACATGCAGGCCAGTTGCCGCCGCTACCCCGAGCCGCAACCGCAGGCACTGCGCGAGCGCATGGCGATGCTGTACGGCTGTGCGCCGGAACAATTGCTGCTGGGTCGCGGCAGCGATGAAGCCATCGACCTGCTGGTGCGTGCGCTGTGCAATCCCGGTCGCGATGGCGTGCTTTACACGCCGCCGGTGTTCGGCATGTATGCGGTCAGTGCGCGCTTGCAGAATGCGCCGGCGCTGGAAGTGCAACTGCGCGATACAGACGCCGGTTTGGTGCCGGATATCGACGCCATCATCGCTGCCGCCAAGCAAGGCAACGCCAAGCTGGTGTTCCTATGTTCGCCGTCCAATCCCGGTGGTTTGAGCATTCCGCTGGTGCAGATTGAACAGGTTGCTAACGCGCTGCGTGGGCAGGCTTTGGTGGTGGTCGATGAAGCCTATGCCGAGTTCGCCGACGAGCCTTCGGCGGTCACGCTGCTGGCGAAGTACGACAACATCGCCGTGCTGCGCACCTTGTCCAAGGCGCACGCATTGGCGGCTGCGCGTATTGGCTGCGTGATCGCCGATGCCGGCTTGATTGCGGTGCTGCGCGCCTGCCAGGCGCCATACCCGATTCCGACGCCATGCTCGGCACTGGCATCGGAAGGCTTGAGCGACGCCGCATTGGCGAAAACCCGCGAGCGCATCGCCATCGTGCGCGCCGAGCGCGAGCGCCTGCGCGTTGCGCTTGAAAACCTGCCGGACGTGCGCCGCGTGTATGCCTCCGACGCCAATTTCCTGCTGGTGCGTTTTACCGATGCCGAAGCTGCATTCCAGCGCTTGCTGGCCACCGGCGTGGTGGTGCGCGACCAACGCGCCGCGCCGCAGTTGCACGATGCCTTGCGCATCACGCTGGGCACCCCCGAACAGAACACCCGCGTCATCGACGCACTGGCTGCGCTGGAGTTCGCCGCATGACCCCCATCCTGTTCGTCGATCGTGATGGCACCCTCATCGAAGAGCCTGCCGATTTCCAGATCGACGCCTACGAAAAAATCCGTTTCGTGAAGAACGTCATCCCAGCGATGCTCAAGCTGCGCGATGCCGGTTACCAGTTCGTCATCGTCTCCAATCAGGACGGGCTGGGCAGCGAGGGCTATCCGCAGGAAAGTTTCGATGGCCCCAATAACCTGATGCTGCAGATCTTCGCCAGCCAGGGCATCGTCTTCCGCGATGTGCTGATTGACCCGAGCTGGCCGGCTGACAACAGCCCCAACCGCAAACCCGGCATTGGCATGCTGCTGCCGTACTTGCAGGATCGGACCATCGACTGGGCGCGATCGGGCATGGTTGGCGACCGCCCCACCGACATCCAGTTCGCCGGCAACATGAAGGTGCGCGGCTTCCAGTTACGCACCGAGCAATTTGGCGGTGAGTGGGATTGGGACGGCATCGCCCATGAACTGGCCGATGCGCCGCGCCGCGCCACGGTGCAGCGCGACACCAAGGAAACGCAGATTCGCGTGTTCGTCGATCTGGACAAGGTGGCCGCGGCGAAGATCGATACCGGCTTGCCGTTCTTCGACCACATGCTCGACCAGATCGGCCGCCACGGTGGTTTCGCGCTGGAAGTGCAGGCCAAGGGTGATTTGCACATCGACGAACATCACACCATCGAAGACACCGGACTCGCGCTGGGGCAGGCGCTGCGCGAGGCGCTGGGCGACAAGCGAGGCATCGGCCGCTACGGCTTCACCTTGCCGATGGACGAAACGCTGGCCAGCGCCGCGCTGGATTTCAGCGGACGCCCGTATTTTGTTTTCGATGGTGAGTTCAAGCGCGAGCGTGTTGGTGACATGCCTACCGAATTGGTGCCGCATTTCTTCCGTTCGCTGTGCGATGCGGCGGGCTTGAACCTCAACCTCACGGTGGAAGGCGAAAACGACCACCACAAGGTTGAGGCTTGCTTCAAGGCACTGGCGCGCGCATTGCGCCAAGCCATTCGCAAGGAAGGCACTGAACTGCCTTCGACCAAGGGGGCGTTGTGAGTGCAGTTGGCTTGGTCGATGCCGGCGGTGCCAACCTCGGCTCTGTGCGTTATGCGTTGGAGCGTTTGGGCGTGGATGTGCGCATGGTGCGCGCACCTGGCGAATTGGAGGGCGTGCAGCGCGTGATTCTTCCCGGCGTTGGTGCTGCTGCTGAAGGCATGCGTCGCCTGCACGCGCAGGGCCTGGTGCAGCCGTTGCGCGAGTTGCAGGTGCCGCTGATGGGTATTTGCCTCGGGATGCAGTTGCTGTTCGAGCGTTCGGAAGAAGGCGAGGTGGAATGCCTCGGCCTGCTGCCGGGCGTCGTCCGTCGCATGCATCCGGCGGTGGGCGTGCGCGTGCCGCACATGGGCTGGAACAAGTTGCTGGCGTTGCGCGAATCGCCGCTGCTCGATGGCGTGCCGCCCGGCGCCAGTGCCTATTTCGTGCACAGCTACGCCGCGCCGGTCACGTCCGACACCGTGGCCGCCTGCCATCACGGCGGCCTGTTCACCGCCGTGGTGCAGCGGGGGCGCTTGTGCGGCGCGCAGTTTCATCCCGAGCGCTCGGCCGGCCCCGGCGCGCGCCTCCTGCGCAACTTCATCGAGAACGACTTTTCATGAGCTTCACCGTCTATCCCGCACTCGACATTCGCAATGGGCAGGTTGTGCGCCTGTTACAGGGCGATTACGCACAGCAGACCACCTACGGCGACGATCCGCTGCCGCGCGCGCAGGCGTTCGCCGCTGCCGGTGCGCATTGGATGCATCTGGTCGATCTGGATGCGGCCAAGGCCGGTGGCTATACGCTGGCCCCGTTGCTGGGACAGATTGCATCGAACACGTCGCTGAAGGTGCAGACCGGCGGCGGCGTGCGCAGCCACGATGACGTGGCGCGCATCCTCGATGCCGGCGCAAGCCGCGTGGTGATTGGCTCGCTGGCGGTGCGCCAGCCCGAACAGGTGCTGGCGTGGCTGGACAAATTCGGCGCTGATCGCCTGACCATCGCGCTGGACACGCGCCAAGGCGATGACGGCGTATGGCGCCTGCCGGTGCATGGCTGGACCGAGACCGCTGACGTCACCCTGGACGAACTTGCCACCCGTTACGCGCAAGCCGGCATGAAGCACCTGCTGTGCACCGACATCGCCCGCGACGGAATGTTGTCCGGCCCCAACATCGCGCTGTACACGCACCTGTCGAAGCTGCTGCCGGACGTGGCAGTGCAGGCTTCCGGCGGCGTGCGCGACGTGAATGATGTGGCCGCGGCGAAGGCCGCCGGCTGCGGCGGTGCGGTACTCGGCAAGGCGCTGTTGGAAGGCCGTTTGCAGTTGAGCGAGGCCTTGGCATGTTGAGCCGCCGCATCATTCCCTGCCTCGACGTGCGCGATGGCCGCGTGGTCAAGGGCGTGCGCTTCCGCGACCATGTGGACATGGGGGACATCACCGAACTGGCGCTGCGCTACCGCGACGAGGGCGCCGACGAGCTGGTGTTCTACGACATTTCCGCCAGCCCGGAAGGGCGCTCGGTTGACCGTGGCTGGATCGAGCGCGTCGCGCGGTTGATCGACATTCCGTTCTGCGTGGCCGGCGGCATCCGTGATGTGGAAACCGCCCGCGAAATCCTCCATGCCGGTGCCGACAAGATTTCGATCAACACGCCCGCGCTGGAAAATCCGGCGTTGATTGGCGAA
Source organism: Stenotrophomonas sp. (assembly GCA_034675465.1). Classification (GTDB taxonomy): domain Bacteria; phylum Pseudomonadota; class Gammaproteobacteria; order Xanthomonadales; family Xanthomonadaceae; genus Stenotrophomonas. The sequence continues at coordinate 19,103 of JAUCDH010000002.1, forward strand.
TTGGCCGACGCCTTCGGCCAGCAATGCGTGGTGGTCGGCATCGATTCCATCCGCGAGCCGGACGGGCAATGGCGGGTGCGCTCCTACACCGGCGACCCGGCAAAAACCCGCGCCGAGGCCCGGCTCACGCTGGATTGGGTGCGCGAGGTACAGCAGCGCGGCGCAGGTGAGATCGTGCTCAACTGCATGGACAGCGACGGCGTGCGCAAGGGCTACGACATCGCCCAGCTGCGGCAGGCGCGCGCCTTGTGCAAGGTGCCGCTGGTCGCCTCCGGCGGCGCGGGTGCGCCGCAGCATTTCGCCGACGTTTTCGAGCAGGCCGACGTCGATGGCGCGCTGGCGGCCAGCGTGTTCCATTCCGGTGCCATTGCCATTGCCGAACTCAAGCGCTTCCTGCGCGGGCAACAGATCGAGGTGCGTGATGTGCAATGAATTCGATCCAGCCGCGCTGGATTGGGACAAGGTCGGCGGACTGATGCCGGCCATCGTGCAGGACGCGGCTACGCTGCGCGTGCTGATGCTCGGCTACATGGACCGTGCCGCGCTGGAAAGCACGCTGAAGGGTGGGAAGGTCACGTTCTTCAGCCGCAGCAAGCAGCGGCTGTGGACCAAGGGCGAGACCTCTGGCAACCATCTGGACGTGGTGGACGTGCGCATCGATTGCGATGCCGACACCGTGCTGGTCACCGTGCGCCCGCACGGGCCCACCTGCCATACCGGCAGCACCAGCTGCTTCGGCACTGCGCCGGGGCAGTTCCTCGGCGCGCTGGATGCGTTGGTCGAACAGCGCGAGCGTGAGCGCCCGTTGGACAGCTACACCACGCAACTGTTCGAAAAGGGCACACGCCGCATTGCGCAGAAGGTGGGCGAGGAGGGCGTGGAAACCGCGCTGGCTGGCGTGGCGCAGGGTGATGACGAGCTGCTCGGCGAATCGGCCGACCTGCTGTTCCACCTGATCGTGCTGCTGCGCGCGCGCGGGCTGTCGCTGGCCGATGCGGTGGCAGTGCTGGAGCGGCGCCACGCCAAGGCCAACTGAAAACCCTCGAAGGAGCGCACCTTGGTGCGCTCCGACGGCGCGATAATGGCCGCCTGCCCATTGCCCGACGAGGCTCGCATGCGTCATCCCCTGTTCGCCGGCCTGTTGCTGGCCTGCCTGCCATTCGCGGCTGCCGCTTCCTGCTTGGAAGGCATGGTGTTCAACGATGCCAACGGCAACGGCATGCATGATGCAGGCGAACAGCCACTGCCGGGCATCCGTGTTTCCGATGGCGAGCACCTTGCCGTCACCGGTGCCGATGGACGCTATCGCCTTCCGGATTCTGCCCAGCCCAACGTGTTCCTCATCAAGCCCGCGGGCTACCGCGCTGCATCGCGCGGCGATGGCCTGCCGGATATCTGGCGGCCCAACAGTGGCGAAAGCAGCCCATGCCGCCCCTTCGCGCTGACGCCACAACGCGGAATGCACCCACCCATTTCCAAACCTTGGTGATGGCCGACAGCCAAACCTCCACCGCCTTGGATGTGGACTATTTCGAGCGCGATATTATCGCGCCGTTGCGCGGCAAGCACACTGCGCGCTTGGGCATGACGCTGGGTGATATCACCAACGATGACCCTGCGTTGTATCCGGCGTTGGTCAAGGCCGTGGCTTCGTTGGGCGTGCCGTGGCTGCACGTGCCCGGCAATCACGACATGGATATGGATGCAACCAGCGATGCCGATTCGCTGGCCAGCTTCCATCGCCAGCTCGGCCCGGACACCTACGCATGGGAAGAACCGTCGATGGTGTTCATCGGGCTGGATGACGTCATAGCCCAACCAGCGGCAAAAACCGGCCTATGTGGTCGTTTGCGCGAAGACCAATTCGCCTTCCTCGAACGCTATTTGCCGACGATTGCGCCGGACAAATTGGTGGTGCTGGGCATCCACATCCCGCTGTTCGACAAGGCTTTCCGCAACGAAGACCGCGCGCGCCTGCTTGCACTGCTGGAAAAAGTGCAGCACCCGCTGATTCTCAGCGGCCACACCCACAACCAGAGCCAGCGCTTCTGGAGCGCGGCACAAGGCTGGAATCGCGCGAAGCCGCTGCACGAATATGACGTAGGCGCGGCATGCGGCGCGTTCTGGTCGGGGGTGAAGGATGCGCAGGGCATCCCCGACAGCACCATGTCCGATGGCACGCCCAACGGCTACGGCCTGCTCAACGTGCAGCCACAGGGCCGCTACAGCCTGGAATATCGCGTCGCCCGCGCGCCGGCGGACGAACAAATTGCGCTGCACGTGCCGAAGGTGCTGCGCCGTGGCGCGTACCCGGCGTGGGGCGTGTATGCCAACGTGTTCATGGGTTTTGATGGCCTACTGGTGGAGTTCCGCGTCGATGCGGGCGAATGGCAGCCGATGAAGCGCGTCGAGCAGCCCGACCCGCGCCTGCTGCTGGAAAACGTGGCCGACGACGTGGCCGATGAACTGCGCGGTTACGACCGTTCGCCCGAAGCCACGCCATCCTCTCATCTATGGCGCGCCGCGCTGCCGACGAAGTTGGCGGTGGGGCGAACACATCGTCGAAGTGCGCGCCACGCTCAACGGCAAGGAATACCGCGCGCGAACCACGTACAGCTTGCGCGATGCGCAACCCTGAGCGGAGCAGCTCAAAACTGCGGGCGCATCGGCCGTTTGTGTACGTCAGGCAAGCCGATAAGCGCGGTGCTGCGATAGTTACAATGCCGGCTTCCTTCGCAAGGAACTTTTTGCATGTCCGCGTGCCGCCATGTCGCCACTGTCTTGTTCGCCATGTTGTCGGGAGGCTGCCAGTTGCCGTCGCTGGAAGACGTGCAGGAGCCAATGGACGCCGACCGCGTGCTGATTGGCAAGGTGTAAGGCAGTGGCGAAGCCAGCCCGATGCTGGGGCAGGAGTCGCCATCGAAGGCATCGTCGTGCGTAGCTTGGCGGGTGATGCCGACGATTTCGCGCAGGCAGTGGGCGAAACCCTTGGCGCAGGAAATCGCGGCAAGGTGGTGGGCTGGTTCGTGCAGGATGAGGGTGATGGTGATGCGGCCACGTCCGATGCGCTGTTCGTGATGGATCAGGGTTACGACACCAGAATCAACATGCCTTACGAGGGCAACTACACCATGCGGATGGGGTCGTATGTGCGCAGCGGTGACCGGGTCAAGGTGCGCGGCGTCGTGGCGGAATTGCCGCAGGAAACCGCCGCCGACCAGTCGCGCAGCAGCGGCCATCGCGTGGGCCGTGGTGACCCCGCCAGCACCGTGACTGCCATCCTCGCCGGTTCCATCACCTTGCTGGGGCCGGGCGACCGCAAGGAGGCCATCGCGCTGGAAACCGTGTCCCTCGAATCCGCGGGCGAAGAGGCGGTGGAGGGACTGCGCCTGCAACGGGCGAAGTTCGTGCGATCGCCTTGAGTGAATCGCCGAAGGCGCAGGATGGGCCGTGGAGCAAGAGTCTTTCATCTCCGCAGAGGGCGCATGAACGTTTGTAGAATCCAGCACTGCACGCAGCACACGGCAAGCGTGCTTTGATGAATCGGAAACAGGGAGATGCCGCAATGGCGGAAGTGACCAAGGCCCGCACCGGCAAGCTGTTGCTCATGTTGTTCGGCATTCTGTCTGCGCAGCCTGATGGCATGAAGGCACGTGATGCACTGGCGGCATTGATCGAGCAGATTGAAATGACGCCGTATGAGGCGGGCGACTACCCAACTGGTGGTCGTCGCTTCGAGAAAATAGTGCGCTTTGCCACTGTCGATACGGTCAAGGCGGGTTGGCTGGTCAAGGACAAGGGCGTTTGGACGGTGACGCCCGAAGGCGCGCAAGCGGCCCGGAGTCATGGGGATGAGCAGTTCTATCGCGAGGCGGTGCGCCTGTACCAGAAGTGGAAGAAGGCGCAGCCCGTGTTGGAGATTGATGAAGATGATGATGCGGTGGTGGAAAAATCCGCCACCATCACCTTGGAGCAGGCCGAAGAAATGGCTTGGGCCGAGATAATGTGCATTTGTCTGAAATGCCGCCCTACGATTTTCAAGAATTGGTGGCGGCCTTGCTCACGGCAATGGGTTACCACGTCGTGTGGATTGCGCCGCCGGGCAAGGATGGCGGCGTGGACATCATTGCTTACAACGACCCGCTGGGGGTACGCGCCCGCCGCGAATCAAGGTGCAGGTCAAACGCAATGCCGGTTCGCCCAGAATCGACGTGATGGGCCTGCGCAGTTTCATGGCGGTGCTGGGTGAGGGCGATGTGGGGGTTGTTCGTCGCATTGTCGGGGTTCACCCGCGATGCAGACCTTGAAGCGCGGCAAAGCTATCGCCGCATTACCCTTATCGACGCGGCGCAATTGGTCGAGTTGTGGACGCGTCACCACGTACAACTGGATGACGCGGCGCGCCGGCATTTGCCGCTCAAGCCGGTGTGGTTCCTTGCCGGAAATGAGTAAGCAAATGCTGGAACTCAACGACCTGCTCATCAAGGCGGGCATCGACCCGAAGCTGGTGATGGTGATGCGCCACCGCCCAACTGAAAGAGAGTTGCGTGCGGTGCTGCCGTGGTTGGCGGCGGAGCGACACGAGGTTTACAACGCTTACCAATCGCAGCATGGGCCGAAGGTTGAGGCGGCGCTGGCGAAGGCGCAGTGGTTGGCGTCGTTCATTGGTCACGAGCCGGGGCGGGCGGTGTTGGCCGGTATCTATGCAGTGGCAGGCCACCGCACGGTGAGTGCGTCCGAATTTTGGTCGTTGCCGGGGAATACGCAGCTACGGGAACTGGGAACGCGCGGGCCGCTGGCTGGGCGGGATTCGCTCTGGTTCGACTTGAAATTGACCGAGCACATGGTGGTGTGGAAAGGCCGGCTGGTCATCGAATGGAGCGGCATCGAGCGCTCATGGTGGCGTTGGGCGGCGCGCAACTGCTTGCCGGTGGACGCCATCCATGCCGAAAGTTTGCTGGTCAAAGCAATGCCGGATTGGCAAACGCTGACGTTTGAGTGGCGGCAGTTGCATCTATTGCCGACCAGTTGGCGGCAAGCATTGGCGCAATGGCGCGGCGTCTATTATTTGTTCGATCGTGCCGCGCGGCTGGGTTACGTCGGTTCGGCAGCAGGCAGCGATAATTTGCTGGGCCGTTGGCTGGACTATGCGGCCACGGGTAATGGCGGCAACCGCCTATTGCGTGGCCGCGACCCGGAAGGTTTCGTATTCAGCATCTTGCAGAGGGTGTCACCGGATTTGCCCAGCGAAGAAATCGTGGCAATCGAGAACACGTGGAAGGAGCGTTTGCAGACGCGCGCTCCGTTTGGCCTCAACGACAACTGAGGCCGCTTCAAGCAGCCCGCTTCCAGCGCAGCCAGAAATAAATCGGCAAGCCCGCGACTACCAGCCCCGCGCCCCACAACAAGGCTTCCGCACCGATGCCGCCCAGTGCATACAGGCTGAATGCCAATGCACCGGCAGCGGCGATGCGCGAGGCGGTGCCGCTGCCATGCCACAGCCACGCGGCGGCACCGGCGAGGTAGGGCAACAGCGTGGCGGCGGTGGACAGCAGCACCGAGAATTTGAACAGGTCCACCAGCGAGCGGTTGTAGTTGCTGATGACCAGCACGGTGGCCAGTACGCAGCTGACGATGATGCCGAAGGCCGGCGCGCCGCGCCGGTTCTCGCGAGCGAAGGCGCGGGGCAACACGCCGTCGCGGGCGGCGGCCATCGGCAGTTGTGCCGACAGCAGCGTCCAGCCGTTCAATGCGCCGACGCAGGAGACGGCCATCACCACCGCCAGCAAGGTGCCGGCGGCCGGGCCCCACAACGCGGCGGCGGCATCGGCCATCGGCGCGCCGGATTTGGCCAGCACCTCGGCCGGCAGCAGGCCGAGCACGGTGGTGCAGGCCAGCACGGTGGCGATGCCGGCGATCGCGGTGCCGGCGACGGTGGCGCGGGCCACGGTGCGCGGCGCGTCATCGACCGATTCGGCCGGCACGGTGGCCGCTTCCAGCCCGATCATCGCCCACAGCGTCAGCGCCACGGTGGCGGCGGCCACGCTGCCCAGCGGTTCGCCGCTGGGGTTGAATGGCACGTAATGGCGGGCATCGACGAACCACAGCGCCACCAGCCCGAACAGCAGCAGCGGCACCACCTTCAACACCGTGGTCAGCAGTTGCAGGCGGCCGGCCTCGCGCACGCCGAGCAGGTTGACGCCGGCGCACAGCCACAGCGCGAGCAGGCCGCAACTGGCCGCGCGTACCGGGGTGGCGGTCAAGGCAGGGAAGATCGCGCCGATGCTGCCGGCGAAGGCCACGGCAATGGCGGCAATCGCGCACCACATCGAAATCCAATAGCTCCACGCCACGATGAAACCGGGTAGTTCGCCAAACGCGTTGCGGGCGAACACATACGGCCCGCCGGTCTGCGGCCAGCGTCGCGCCAGTTGCGCGAAGGTGACCGCCAGCAGCAGCGCGCCGCACAGGGTGATGCCCCAGCCGACCAGCGTGGCGGCGCCGTAGGGGGCCAGCGTCGCCGGCAACAGGAAGGTGCCCGAGCCGATCATGCTGCCCACGACCAGGGCGGTGGCGGACCAGAAGCCCAGCGGGCGGTGGGAAGTAGTCATCGAAGGCAGCGGTGATATGGGCCGGATCGCGCCATGCGGCGGCGGATCATGCGGAGGAAGGGGCGCGGATTATGACGGTTTGCCGACCGTGCGGCGATGGCAATGACCTTTGGCCCTTTCCCGTCATCGCGGCGACATGGACGCTGCCTGCTTCACTATTCCTTCGATGGATTCCCGATGACGCTCCGTCCGCTGGCCTTCGCCGTTTCGCTGTCCCTTGCCACCGTGCTGGCCGCCTGCTCGCCGTCCTCGGCGCCGGCCGGCGACACCGCCGCGCAGGCACCGCAGGCCGACAAGGCCGCGCAGTTGAACCAGCTGTATGCCGACTACTGGGAGGCCGTGCTCAAGCTCAACCCGTTGCAGGCCACCTTCCAGGGCGACAACCGCTACAACGACCAGTTGCCGGACATGGGCTCGGCCGAATTCCGCAAGCAGCAGCACGACCTGGCCGTGGAATGGCTGGGCAAGGTCGAGAAGATCGGCGATGCCGGCCTGGGCGGGCAGGACCTGTTGAGCTACCGCATTTTCGTCGAAGAGCAGAAGCAGTCGCTGGAAGGCGAGAAGTTCCCCGGCTGGATGCTGCCGGTCAACCAGATGGGCTCGACCGTGAGCTATGCGGTGATGCTGGGTTCGGGGCAGGTGGCGCAGCCGTTCAAGACGGTGAAGGACTACGACAACTGGCTGGCGCGTGCCGGCCGCGTGCCGGTGCTGCTGGACACCGAAATCGCCAACATGCGCGAAGGCATCAAGGCCGGCGTCGTGCAGCCGCGGGTGCTGATGGAAAAGGTGGTGCCGCAGTTCGACGCGTTGATCGCGGCCAAGGCCGAGGACAGCCAGTTCTGGGGCCCGATCACCGCGATGCCGGCTGATTTCCCGGCCGCCGACAAGGAGCGCTTGAGCGCCGCCTACCGTGAGCTGATCGAGCAGCAGCTGATGCCGGCGATCAAGAAGCAGCGCGACTTCATCGCCAACGAATACCTGCCGGCCACCCGCGACAGCGTGGGCCTTGACGCGCTGCCCGACGGCAAGGCGTGGTACGCCTTCAGCGCCAAACAGATGACCACCACCGAGCAGACCCCGGAGCAGATCCACGCCATCGGCCTGAAGGAAGTCGAGCGCATCCACGGCGAGATGCACGCTGTGATGGAGCAGGTGGGCTTCAAGGGCTCGCTGCAGGACTTCTTCAAGTTCATGCAGCACGACAAGCAGTTCGAGTTCAAATCCGAACAGGCGTTGCTGGAGCATTACCGCGGGCTGGAGAAGCAGATCGAGGCCAACGTGCCCAAGCTGTTCTCGCTGACGCCGAAGGCCGGCTTCGAGATCCGCCCGATCGAGGCATTCCGCGCCGAATCGGCGGCCGGCGGCGAATACATGCAGCCCAGCGAGGATGGCAGCCGCCCGGGCATCTTCTACGTCAACACCTTCGACCTGCCGACCCGCAAGACGTGGGACGCCGAGGACCTGTTCCTGCACGAAGCCATCCCGGGCCACCACTTCCAGATCGCGTTGCAGCAGGAGCTGCAGGGCGTGCCGGCGTTCCGCCGCTTCGGCGGGCAGACCGCGTTCATCGAAGGCTGGGGCCTGTATTCGGAGAGCCTCGGCAAGGACCTGGGCGTCTATACCGACCCGTACAGCTACTTCGGCCGCCTGCAGGGCGAGCTGTGGCGCGCGGTGCGCCTGGTGGTCGATACCGGCCTGCATTCGAAGGGTTGGGGCCGCCAGCAGGTGCTGGACTACATGTTCGCCAACTCCTCCGTCAGCGAGCCGGACGCGGTCGCCGAGGCCGAGCGCTACATCGCGTGGCCGGGCCAGGCGCTGGCCTACAAGACCGGCGAGCTGAAGATCCAGGAACTGCGCAAGCGCGCCGAGCAGAAGTTGGGCGACAAGTTCGACATCCGCGAATTCCATGCCGAAGTGCTGAAGGACGGCTCGGTGCCGCTGGACGTGCTGGACGAGAAGATCGAGAGCTGGATCGCAAGCAAGGGCGCATAAGGGGACTTGCCCCACCGGGGCCCTTCCCGAATGAACCCTGTCGATGACCACGCAGGCACGGGGCTGGCCCCGTGCGGGCCCCTCCCGGGAATGGCGCTTTGTTCCTTCTCCCTGCGGGGAGGGGCGTGTTTCCTGATTGGCGGTGACAGCAGGGAACAAGCGTTGTTCCCCATATTTCTGGGGCAAGGACAAGCGTGATTGACCAGCCTTCGGCTGTTGAGGGGCACTGTCGCCTGCGCGGGAATGACGACTTTGGGCTTTCTTCCCGACTCCCGTTTCCTCTGCTTCCTCACTCGTGCCGTGGCTGATGCCCGCGCTGCTCGTCATGGGTGCGGAACGCCTGTCGGATGTGCTCGCGCAGTTCGTCGTCGTTCCACGGCTTGGTCAGGAAGCGGTAGATCGCGCCACGGTTGATCGCGTCGGTGACGGTGTTCAGGTCGGTATAGCCGGACAGCACCAGGCGGATGGTGTCCGGGTACAGCATCTTCACCCGGCCGAGGAACTCGGTGCCGCTCATGTCGCTCATGCGCTGGTCGGACAGGATCACCTGCACGTCGTTGATCGCCAGTAGTTCGAAGGCGTCGCGCACGTTGCCGGCGGCGAGGATGCGGTAGCCGTCGCGGCGGAACAGGCGTACCAGCGAGCGCAGCACGTTTTCCTCGTCGTCCAATAGCAGCAGGGTGTGGTCCGGGCGGCTCTCGGCGAAGGCTTCCGGGCGCAGGTAGCGGCGGCGCAGGGTCATGCTGGCCGCGTCGGCCGACATCGGTTCGCCGAACAGGTAACCCTGGAATACGTCGCAATCGTTACGGCGCAGGAAGCCCAGCTGCGCCTGCGATTCGACACCATTGGCGATCACGCTCATGCCCAGCTGGTGGCCCATCGCGATGATCGCGCGGGAGATGGCGGCCTCGCGGTCGGCGGCCGGGGCGCTCTTGATGAAGGTACGGTCGATCTTGAGCTTGTCCACCGGGTAGCGTACCAGCGCGCTGAGGCTGGAATCGCCGGTGCCGAAGTTGTCCAGGCTCAAGCTGACCCCTTCGTTGCGCAGGTTGCCGAGGGTTTCGTGGACGAAGTTGACGTTGTTGGTCAGCGCGCTTTCGTTGATTTCCAGCGTCAGCATCTGTGCCGGCACGCCGGTGGATTGCAGCAGGCCCATCACCTCGGCGAAGAAACCCGGCCGCAGCAGTTGCAAGGTCGAGACGTTGACGGCGATGTTGAGGTCGTCGAAGCCCATGTCGCGCCAGATGCGCGCCTGGCGCAGGGTCATTTCCAGTACCCAGGCGCCGATCTGGACGATGATGCCCAGCCGCTCGGCGGTGCGCATGAAGCGTTCCGGTACCAGCATGCCCAGCGTCGGCGATTGCCAGCGCAGCAGCGCTTCCATGCCGACCACGTGACCGTCGCGGGCGCTGACCAGAGGCTGGTAACGCAGGCGCAACTCGCCGTTGTCGATGGCATCGACCAGTTGCCGGGCGATGATGCTCTCGCTGTGCGCGTTCAACGGCCGGTGCAACGCGTGCAGCTGCACGATGTTGCCGCCTTCGCGGCGGGCCTGGTGCAAGGCGTCTTCGGCCAGGTCGAGCAGGAGGCTGGGGTCGCTGCCGTGCTCCGGGCACAGCGCCACGCCGATCTTGGCGGTCAGGAACAGGGTGTAGGGCAGCACCGACAGCGGCAATTCCATCTGCTGGCGCAGTTGCTCGGCCAGGTCCTCCGGCGCCGGCACGCCGGCGGCGCGCGGGATGACGAGGATGAATTTCGTCGCTGCCGTGGCGCCAGAGCCGGCCATGCGCGGGGATGTTCTCGCGCAGGCGCTCGGCGACCAGCACCAGCGCCTCGTCGCCGACCTCGGCGCTCATGTTCTCGTTGATCGAGGCGAAGTGGTCGATGTCCAGATGCATCAGCATCAGCGGCGTGCCGCCGCCGTGGGCGGCGGCCACCATTGCCGCCAATTCGGGGTTGCCGGCGCCGAGGCGGGTGACCGTTGCCTGCGGCTCGGGCGGCGGGGAGTCATTCCACATGGTTCTAGTGTCCTGCGCCGGCGCGGGTCGCAGGCGGCGTGCGATAGGGGAGGTGCAGCTCGATGCGGGTGCCTTCGCCGGGCCCGGTGTGGATTTGCAGGCGGCCGCCGGCGCTCTGCGCGCGCTCGCGCATCACGATCAGGCCCAGCCCGCGCGGGCCGGCGGGGTCGAAGCCTTCGCCGTCGTCGATGACCTGCAAGTGCAGGCGGCCGTCGCCGGCATCGGCCAGCCACAGCTGCACCTGGCTGGGGTTGGCGTGGCGCAGGGCGTTGGTCAGGCTTTCCTGGGCAATGCGGAAACAGGCCTGCTCGACCTCGTTGTCCGGCCGCTGCGGCAGCTCTCCGACTTCCAGCCGCAGCTCCACCGGGCAGGTGCGGAACAATTGCCCGGCCTGCCAGCGCAGGGCGGCTTCCAGCCCCAGCGCGTCCAGCTGCGGCGGGCGCAGCAGCATCGACAGGTTGCGCAGGCGGACGACGGTGCCATCGACCAGTTCGACGATCTGCGCCAGGTCGGCATTGCGGCGCTGCATGTCCGCCTCGTCGATGGCGGCGTGGGCGGCCAGCTTGATGGCGGTGACGGCCTGGCCGATGTCGTCGTGCAGGTCGCGGGAAATGGCGCGGCGCTCGTCCTCCTGCACCGAAAACAGCCGTCTGGCCATCGCCTGGAGCTCGCGGTTGCCGGTTTCCAGCGCCGCGCGGCTGCTTTCCAGCTCGGCGAGGTCGCGCGCCACCAACCGTTTGAGGCGATGCAGGCGTGGCAGCAACAGGGCCAGTGCGAAGCCGGCGAACAGCAATACCAGGATGATGGACGTCACACTCCATTCCGGGTCCGATGCCGCCAGCTGCGGCCACAAGCGCGGCAGCAGCCCCCACAGCAGGATCAGCACGCCGCCCGCAGCAACCACCAGCACCAGCGCCCGATGCAGGCGCGTCATGGCCGAATCCGTCGTGGTGGCGGGAAGTGCGTCGGGTTGGCCGGTCGCCATCGTCGCGTGGTGATGCCGGGTAGGGAGCCGGTGTTCATCTTACCGGCTGCCGGGGGCGATGACGCAGTCCTCAATTTCCGGCCGGCCCTGCCGCTATCAAAGGCGTACCCGTGTCATTGGCCGTGGATTGGGAGCAGTACCGCGTGGATCAAGGCGTCATTGCAGGCATGTTGAGCCATCCGTTGACGGGGGCCATCGTGCTGCTGGACCCGGATGGGCGGCCTTTGGCCGCCAACGCGGCTGCGCGCGGGCAAAACGTGCACCGCAGCCTGGCCACGCATTGCGCCGCGCTGGCCGGCGTGCGCCGGCAGGCGCTGGAGCAGGGCATGCAGCCGTGCCCGTTGCCCGGCGTGGATGGCCTGCAAGGTTTCCTCAGCGCCGTGCGGACGCCGGAGGGCAGCGTATCGGCCTACATCTACACGGCTGAAACCGCCGCCGTCGGCGATACCTCGTTGCAGGCCCTGCCCGGCAGCGATGCCGCCCGGGTCAAGGCGCTGGAAGCCGAACTGCACGAACAGCAGGCGCAGTTGCGGCTGGTTCGGCACGTCGCCGGCCTGGGCGGCTGGCACTGGCTGCGGCGCGCGGGGCGCTTCGCCTGGTCGCCGGAGCTGTATGCCGCCCTTGGCCGCGCGCCGGGCAGCCTGCCGGAAGACCGGCGCTGGCTGCGCCTGCTCGACAAGCCGGCCCGCGGGCTGGTGCTTGCGGCATGGCGGCGGCTGCACCGCGATGGACATCCCCTCCACTTCGAACTGGCGGTGCCGGCGCCGAGCGTCGGTGATGCCAGCCTGCAACTGCGGGTATGGATGCAGCCGGAGCCGGAAGCCGATGGCCGCATCGGCCGCGTGCGCGGGCAGGTGCAGAACATCACCGAGCAATACCAGACCGACGCGTTGATCCGCTGGCGTACCGAACTGCTGAACCGTGTTTCCGCGCTGGGGCGCATCGGCGGCTGCGAGATCGAGGTCGCCACCCGCAACATGCTGTGGACCGAGGAGTGCTACCGCATCCACGGCCTGCGCAAGGAGCCGATCACGCTGGAACAGGCGCTGGCGCTCTACACGCAGGATTCGCGCGATGGCTTCGAGGCGGCGCTGGTGCGCATTGCCGATGGTGGCCTGCCGGAGCAGTTGGACCTGTGCTTCTACCGCCATTCCGGCCAGCGCGTATGGGTGCAGGCGCAGATCGAACTGGACCGCCGCGAAGGCCTGCCCGAGCGCTTCCTCGTGCTGCTGCGCGACATCACCCGCGAACGCGAGGCCAACGAGCGCATCGAACTGCTCGCCCATTACGACCTGCTGACCGGCCTGCCCAACCGCGTGCTGCTGCGCGAACAGGCGCAGGCGGCGATCCTCGAAGCCCGCCAGCACGGCTCGGTGCTGGCGATGCTGTCCATCGGCCTGGACGGTTTCAAGGCGATCAACGACACCTTCGGCCATGCCACCGGCGACGTGCTGCTGAAGGCCGCGGCCTCGCGGCTGCACCAGAACCTGCGCAATGCCGACCTGTTCGCGCGCTTCAACGGCGACGAGTTCGTCGTCGTGCTGCGCGACCTGGCCGACCCGGAGGATGCCGGCCACGTCGCGCGCAAGCTGATCGCCTCGCTGGCCACGCCGTTGCACCGCGACGACGCCACCCTCAAGGTCGGGGCCAGCATAGGCATCGCGCTGGTGGACAGCGTGCGGCAGGATTTCGACTCGCTGCTGCGCGCCGCCGATGCGGCGATGCACGCGGCCAAGGAGGCCGGGCGCAATACGTGGCAGTACTACAGCCAGGATGCGTTGGCGCACATCCAGCGCCGGCTGGAGATCGAACACGCGCTGCACGGGGCGTTGGAGCGCGAGGAATTCCAGCTCGTCTATCAACCGCTGGTCGGCAATGCGCCCGGTCGCGCGCCGGCCGTCGAAGCGTTGCTGCGCTGGATGCGCCCGGATGCCGAGCCGTGCAGCCCGGCCGAGTTCATTCCCGTGGCCGAACGCAGCGGCGAAATCGTCCGCATCGGCGAATGGGTGCTCGACGAAGCCTGCCGGCAAGCCACGGTATGGCGGCAGGCCGGGCTGGAATTCGAGTGCATCGCGGTGAACGTCTCGGCGGTGCAACTGCGCGAGCCCGGTTTTGCCGAGCGTGTGGTCCGCATCTGCGAACGCCACAGCTGGCCGCCGCAGAAGCTGGAGCTTGAACTGACCGAATCGGCGTTGATCCGCGACACCGAGGTGCTGCGCCAGTGTTTCGACACCTTCGAGCGGCATGGCGTGCCGTTGGCGGTCGATGATTTCGGCACCGGTTTCTCCAACCTGCATTACCTCAATCGTTTCCCGGTGCAGCGGCTGAAGATCGACCGCAGCTTCGTGCAGGGCATGCGCCACGACACCGGTACCGCGGAGGTGACCCAGGCCATCGTGCAACTGGGCCATGCGCTGGGCATGCAGGTGGTGGCCGAAGGCGTGGAGACGCCGCTGGAAGAAGCGATGCTGCAACGCCAGGGCTGCGACGAGATGCAGGGCTACCTGTATTCGCGGCCCTTGCCGCCGCGCGAGATGGCGCAGTGGCTGCGCCTGCGCCGTGACGAGGGCAGGGAGTCGGTGGCGGTGGGTTCGATCGCCGCGCATTGAGCCGGTAACCGTGGGCTGCGGTGGATACCGACCCTGTTGGCCGGCACGAGCCGAGTGGCTCTGACGAAGGAAATCCAACGAATCCTGCCGATCGCGTGCCAGACCCTATGCGGTGGTCGTGCGTTGCACGCGTGAAACGCCGTGTGTGCCGCGGCCTTTCCGATGAGGCTGTGCATGGTGGGCAAGCACGGCACCACTTCCGTTTCTTTCGCCAGGTTGCTCCCGCCGACCTTGATGCTGGGCTTTGCTTCACCTCGGTCCAGCCCGCGTGCTGCGCGGACTGTCAGCGGCGCGCGGGCCGTGTCATCGCGCTTCCGTCAACCCCAGGTCCCATGCAAGCAGGGCGGCTTGCGGGTCGATGACTGGTTCTTCCGGCTGCTGCCGTGACTGCGCCTGCAATTGCGCCAATTCCCGTTGCGCCAGCCGTTCCAGCGCGAGCAGCGCGACGCGGGGCGTTGGCGGTTGTGCTGCGGGCGCCGCCACGACGTATGGGGCGTCGGCGCGGGGCGGCGTGGCGAAGTCATCCGGGGTGGAACGGAAGGTCATGCGGCGAAGGCGGGAAAGGACGGCAAAGGAAAGCCCCGGCCTGGGCCGGGGCTGGTTTCAAGGCGATGCGGTTGGGATCAGAACAGTTCGACCGTGCCGCTGCCCATGCCCTGCTGCGCCACCGGCTTGTGCGGCGGGCGCTCCCATTCGCTGCGCATCTCGCGCAGGCGGCTGCCGGTGCGCTGCAGCGCGGTGACCAGTTCGGAATCGAGCACGCCGCCGCTGCGATGCAGCAGTTCCTGCAAGGCCACGGCTTCGCGGTTGATTGCGGTCAGGCGGTCGAGGTGGGTGTGCACGCCGCCCAGCGACTGGGTGGCGATGTCCTCGAATTGCAGGGCGCGCACCGCTTCGGCGACGCTGCTGTCGATGGCGCGGCCGCACTCGGAGATTTCGCGCATGCCGTCGCCCAGCGAGGCGTTGATCGCGGCCACGCTGTCCAGCATCGCCGCCGCTTCCTGGCGCGCTTCGCGGGAGCGATCCATGTCGCGCGAGGCCATGTGCGAGACGGTCTCGCGCACCTTGGCGATGGCGTCCTTGGAGCTGTGCGCCAGCTTGCGGATCTGCTCGTTGAAGGTGGTCGAGCGCTCGGACAGGTTGCGCACCTCGTCGGCGACCACCGCGAAGCCGCGGCCGGCTTCACCGGCGCGGGCGGCCTCGATCGCCGCGTTCAGCGCCAGCAGGTTGGTCTGGTCGGCGATCGACTTGACGTCTTCCAGCAGCGCGAAGATGCCGTCCAGGTGCTGCGCCATCTGGTCGATGTGCTGCACGGTGTTGCTGCTCTGGCCGCTGACCTGCTCCAGCGCCTCGACCAGCTGCTCCATCTGGTGGCTGGCGTTCTGGGCGAAGCGGGCGACATCGACGCCGCCGCCGCCTTCTTCACCGGCGCGATCGACGATGCGGGCCAGCGCCTGGCTCTGCTGCCGCGACTTGCGGTTCATCGCGTCGAAGCTGCTGCCGAGGCCGGCCACTGCCTGGCGGATCAATTCACGGGCACGCTCGATCTCGCCGCGCGAGCCGTCGATCTCGTTGCTGACGAAGCTGCGCAGCTCGTTGAGCAGCAGGTCCTGCTCCTTGAGCACGCGGGCGTGTTCCGGGGAGCGCTGGGCCTGGCCGTGCACGCTGTAATAAGCGAACACCAGCCAGCTCAGGACCATGGTGGTCATAATCGCCCACACCGCCGCGGAGGGCCACGCGAACGCAGCGGCGACCGGGAGCAGGAGGGTCAGGGCCAACGGGGCGGCCAGGCGGATAGCAATGCGTGAATACATGGACGTTCTCGGCAGTGTCACGATTGCAGTATCGGCCGGGTGGGGTGGGTCTTTAGCCGCCGCCGCGCAATTGCCGTTCGATCGTTTCCAGCATCGCCTTGCGCGAGAACAGGAAATCCCAGTAGCTGCCGCCCAACTGCCGCCACAGCACCGCCGAACGCACCGCCGCCAGCAGCAGGGCGCGGATTTCGGCGACGACGCTGGCCTGCCCGAGGTAGTGCGGGTTGCCCTGCACCATGATCCGCGGCTTGAGCTGGCTGATGGTGTCGGCGTACAGGCCGCCCATCGCCGCCAGCACATCCGGGTGCGTACTGTCGCCGTGTTCGCGCGCCAGTTCGGCATTGCGCTGGATGCCGGCCTGCACCTTGGCGACGGTCGCGCCTTCGCGGACGAAGCGGCGCTCCAGCTGCATCACCGCCAGTGCCAGTCGCGGCAGCAGGTCGTCCTTGCCCTGGTTGCGGAAGTAGTCGCGCAGCAGGCGCAGGCCCGGTTCCAATTGGCGCATGTCGCCATAGACCGCCGCCGGCGAGGGCGCGTCGATGCGCAGCACGCTGTCCATCGCGGTGCGGGCCACGGCGGCGTCGGAATGGCCGGTTTCGGCGATGCGCCGCACCTGTTGCAGGGCCTGGGCGATGCCGGCCAGGGCCAGTACGCGGTCGTCGAACGAAGAACTCATGCTTGCCTCTCTGGGGAAACGGGCCGGGGCGCGTGCTGTTGTTCCAGCGGCGCGTCGGTGGCGGCGATCACCGCGCCGCCCAGGCATTCCATGCCGTCGTACAGCACCAGCGACTGGCCGGGCGTCACCGCGCGTTGCGCGCGGGCGAAGCGCACGTCCAGCGTGCCGTCCTCGCGCACGGTCACCGTGCAGGGCTCGTCGGGCTGGCGGTAGCGGGTCTGCGCGGTGCAGTCGAAGGTGGCGGCCGGCGGCGCGCCGGCGATCCAGTGCATCGCCTCGCTGCGCAGCCAATGCGATTGCAGGTACGGGCTGTCATGGCCCTGATCGACGTACAGGACGTTGCGTGCCACGTCCTTGCCGACCACGTACCACGGCGCGGCGGGGCGGCCGCGCACGCCGCCTATGTTCAAGCCTTCGCGCTGGCCGAGGGTGAAATAGAACACGCCGGAGTGGTGGGCGATGACGTTCCCCTGCGGGTCGTGCATTTCACCTTCGCGCGCGGGCAGGTACTGGCCAAGGAACTGGCGGAAATCGCGCTCGCCGATGAAGCAGATGCCGGTGGAATCCTTCTTGGCATGCGTCGGCAAGCCGGCGTCGCGGGCGATGCGGCGCAGTTCGCTCTTTTCCAGATGGCCAATGGGAAACAGGGTCGCGGCCAGCTGTTCCTGCCCGAGCTGGTGCAGGAAATAGCTCTGGTCCTTGCCGCGGTCGGCGCCGCGCAGCAGCTTCCAACGGCCGTTGGAATGGGCCACCCGTGCGTAATGGCCGGTGGCGATGCGCTGCGCGCCCAGTTCGCGGGCGGCGTCGAGGAAGTGCTTGAACTTGACCTCGCGGTTGCACAGCACGTCCGGGTTCGGCGTGCGTCCGGCGGCGTATTCGGCGAGGAAGTGTTCGAACACGCCCTGCCAGTATTCGGCGGAGAAATCGCGGAAATGGAACGGGATGCCGAGCCGGCCGCAGACCGCCACCGCGTCGCGGCGGTCATCTTCTGCCCGACACTCCCCTTTGGCCGCTTTCGGCGTCCTGCCTTCAGTGGCACTCGCGCTGTCCTGCGCATCGCCATCGTCGGCCCAGTTCTGCATGAACAGGCCGGCGACATCGCGCCCCTGTTGCACCAGCAACAGCGCGGCAACCGAGGAATCCACGCCGCCCGATACTCCGACAATGACGTCAGCCACCATCTTTCACCTTCCCCGAGTCCAACCGGGGCCGGTTGCGCATGGCACGACGTCACCTCCCGCGCTTGCGGGGGAGGATGGGAGGGGGGAGGCCAAGGCCCGCGCGATGTTCATGGCACCTGCCTCAGCAGCGACAGCGGGTAGCGCTGCCCGGCCAGCCAGTCCGACACGGTTTGCCAGACCAGCGGGCTGCGCAGCCGCGTCATGTCCGATTGGATTGCCGCCGGGGTCAGCCACAGCGCCTGCACGATGCCATCATCCAGGGCCTGTTCGGGATGGTGGCGCAACGGTTCGGCGGCGAAGGCGAAGCGCAGGAACGGCGTGCCGTCCGGCGCGGTCCATTGGTAGCTGCCGATGAAGGCGGTCAGCTCCACGTCCCAGCCGGTTTCCTCGCGGGTTTCGCGCACGGCGGCTTGCAGCAGGCTTTCGCCAGGTTCCAGATGGCCGGCCGGCTGGTTCAGCACCTGCCGGCCGGCCTTTTCCTCTTCCACCAACAGCAGCTGTCCGGCGCGGGACACCACGGTGGCCACGGTGATGCGTGGCGTCCAGCGCGGGGGCCGCATGCCGTCCATGCTCAGTATTCGTCCTTCGCGGTCAGCTCCAATTCCATCGCGTCGGCGCTCTTGGATGCCGCATCGATGGCGTCGCTGAGCGCGTCGGCCTTGGCGTCGGCATCGACCTTGACCACGAACATCGCCATTTCGCCCTGCTTGACCCAACTGCCCAGCTTGGAGTCGTTGGAGTCTTCCAGCAGGCGGTTGGCGACCAGTGCCGGGAACTGTGGGCCGGGCGACTTGTAGCCGGGCGACCAGATTTCGCGAATGTGGTGGTTGCCGTAAGTCTCGACCGAGGAACGCACGAACACTAGCTGGGTGCGGTCATCGCCCATGTTGAACACCAGGCGGTAGTCGCCGTCTTCATCGACTTCGTACTTGTATTCCAGAGAGTCGAGCAGGCGGCCGACGGCTCGGTCGGGGTCGCCCGCGAACGCATTGCCTGCCGCGCCGACCATCAGTCCTGCCATTGCCACTGCGATCGCGATCTTCTTCATGCTGTCCCTGCGGGAGTTGGTGTGGGATGAACCGTGGATTGTAGCGGCGGCGAGGATGGAATCGCGCGGCGGGAGGGGGCGGGCCGCTATAATTCGCGCCATGCCACGCAAGCTCCAACACGAAAACGACCACGGCCTGATGGTGGATCCCGGCAAGCCCGAGGTCATGCCGCCGCCGCTGTACCAGGTGATGCTGCTCAACGACGACTACACGCCGATGGATTTCGTGGTGGGCGTGTTGCAGGACTTCTTCGGCATGGACCTGGACCGCGCCACTCAGGTAATGCTGCACGTCCACACCCGCGGCCGCGGCATCTGCGGCGTTTTCAGCCGCGAAGTGGCCGAAACCAAGGTCGCGCAGGTCAACGAATACGCGCGGATGAACCAGCACCCGCTGCTGTGCACGATGGAAAAGACCTGACATTCAGGCCTTGGCGGCGTCGCTGCCGGCGCCTGCCTGAACGGCGGTTTGCGCCGGGTTGTGGAAATCGTGCGGGAAGGCCGCATATTGTCTGCAACCCCGGTCGGAGTCCCCCATGTTCAGCAAAGACCTCGAACAGACGATTGGCCAGTGCTACAAGCGCGCCCGCGAATCCCGCCATGGATTCATGACGGTCGAGCACCTGCTGCTGGCACTGCTGGAAAACCCGTCGGCGCAGGCTGTGCTCAAGGCCTGCGGCGCCGACACCGAGCGCCTGCGCCGGGAGCTGGAGCAGGCAGTGGAAACCTCCGTTTCACGGCTGGCCGACGACGACGGCCGCGACACCCAGCCCACGCTCGGCTTCCAGCGCGTGTTGCAGCGTGCGGTCTATCACGTGCAGTCTTCGGGCAAGAAGGAAGTCACCGGCGCCAACGTGCTGGTGGCGATCTTCGGCGAGAAGGATTCGCACGCGGTCTATTACCTGAGCCAGCAGGACGTGACCCGGCTGGACATCGTCAATTACCTGTCCCACGGCATCGCCAAGGCGGGGGAAGAGGGGGATGCCTCGTCGTCCATCGAGGGCGAGGGCCGCGTTGAAAGCCCCGAGGGCGAGGCCAAGGGCGACGCGCTGGCCGAATACGCCAGCAACCTCAACGAGCAGGCCCGCGCCGGCCGCATCGACCCGCTGGTCGGCCGCCGCGACGAGATCGAGCGCACCATTCAGGTGCTGTGCCGCCGCCGCAAGAACAACCCGCTGTACGTCGGCGAAGCAGGCGTCGGCAAGACCGCGATTGCCGAAGGCCTGGCCAAGCGCATCGTCGATGGTGAGGTGCCCGAGGTGCTGGCCGACGCGGTGATCTATTCGCTGGACCTGGGCGCACTGGTAGCCGGCACCAAGTACCGCGGCGATTTCGAGAAGCGCCTGAAGGGCGTGATCACCGCGCTGAAGAAGGTGCCCGGCGCGGTGCTGTTCATCGATGAAATCCACACCATCATCGGCGCTGGCTCGGCTTCGGGCGGCACGATGGACGCCAGCAATCTGATCAAGCCGGCGCTGGCCTCGGGCGAGTTGCGCTGCATCGGCTCGACCACGTTCCAGGAATACCGCGGCATCTTCGAGAAGGACCGCGCGCTGGCGCGGCGCTTCCAGAAGATCGACATCGTCGAGCCGACCGTGGGCGAGGCCTACGAGATCCTCAAGGGCCTGCGCCCCAAGTACGAGGCGCATCACGGCGTGGCCTACGCCGACGATGCCTTGCAGGCGGCGGTGGACCTGTCGGTCAAGCACATCGGCGACCGGCTGTTGCCGGACAAGGCGATCGACGTGATCGACGAGGCTGGCGCGCGCCAGCGGCTGTTGCCGGAGGGCGAGCGCAAGGCCACCATCGACGTGGAGGAAGTGGAAACCATTGTCGCCAAGATGGCGCGCATTCCGGCCAAGCAGGTCACCGCCACCGACAAGGACGTGCTGCAACACTTGGAGCGCAACCTGAAGATGGTGATCTTCGGCCAGGACCCGGCGATCGAATCGCTGGCCTCGGCGATCAAGCTGTCGCGCTCGGGGCTGGGCAACCCGGAGAAGCCGATCGGCAACTTCCTGTTTGCCGGCCCCACCGGCGTCGGCAAGACCGAGGTCACCCGCCAGCTGGCGCTGCAACTGGGCATCGAGTTGGTGCGCTTCGACATGAGCGAGTACATGGAGCCGCATTCGATCAGCCGTCTGATCGGCGCCCCTCCGGGCTATGTCGGTTTCGACCAGGGTGGCCTGCTGACCGAGAAGATCGTCAAGACGCCGCACTGCGTGCTGCTGTTGGACGAGGTGGAGAAGGCGCACCCGGACATCTTCAACATCCTGCTGCAGGTCATGGATCGCGGCATCCTCACCGACACCAATGGCCGCGAGGCCAACTTCAAGAACGTGATCCTGGTGATGACCACCAACGCCGGTGCGGCGCAGGCGGCGCGGCGCTCGATCGGCTTCACCAAGCAGGATCACGCCACCGATGCGATGGAAGTGATCCGCAAGAGTTTCACCCCCGAGTTCCGCAACCGTCTCGATGCGGTGGTGCAGTTCCAGCCGCTGGGTTTCGAGCACATCCTGCGGGTGGTGGACAAGTTCCTGATCGAGCTGGAAATGCTGTTGCAGGAAAAGCACGTCGCCCTGTCGGCCACCCCGGCCGCGCGCGACTGGCTGGCCCAGCATGGCTTCGACCCGGACATGGGTGCGCGGCCGATGGCGCGGGTCATCCAGGACAGGATCAAGCGCCCGCTGGCCGACGAGCTGCTGTTCGGCAAGCTGGTGGACGGTGGCAAGGTCGGCATCGATGTGCGCGACGGCGAGCTGGTGGTCGAGGCCATGCCCGAGCCGGAGCGGCTGTTGCCGGCGACGGTGGAGTGAAGCGCGGTGGAATGAGGCCGGGAACGGGGAATGGTGGTGTGATGGGGCGGCGCCGCCCCGGCCATTCCCGGTTTCACGACAAAAAGCCAGCACGATGGCTGGCTTCCCGGGCGGAGCAAGGTTTTACGAGGGAATGATCCGGCTGCGAACGTGAGGTGCGCTTTGGCCAACCATTCCCCGTTCCCGCTTCCCCAATCCCCGCCTTACTTCATGCGGTAGGTGATGCGGCCCTTGGTCAGGTCGTACGGCGTCATTTCCACCTTGACGCGGTCGCCGGTGAGGATGCGGATGTAGTTCTTGCGCATGCGGCCGGAGATGTGGGCGATGATTTCGTGCCCGTTTTCCAGCCGAACGCGGAACGTGGTGTTCGGAAGCGTCTCGCTGACGGTGCCTTCGAACTCGATGGAGTCGTCTTTCGACATGTAATCCTGTGGGTTTCTGCGATGGCCTTTTCAGGCCCGGAAGCCGCGTATTTTACCCCGCGTCGCCGGATCATGCAAAGTTTGCGTTAAACGACGGGTTTCAGGCCAGCTCCGGCGCCGCCCGCTCGCCGAAACGCATGTTCCAACTGCCCGCTGGCTCCGGCAGCCGCACCAGTTGCCGCACCTGCGTCAGGAAGGCGTCGCGTGGCAGATGGGCGGCACCCATGCGCAGCAGGTGCGGGTTCTCGACCTGGGCGTCGATCAACGGCCAGCCCCAGCCATGCAGCGCCCACGCCAACGCGGCCAGCGCCACCTTGGAGCCGCCGCTGCGGGCACTGAACATGCTCTCGCCGAAGAACATGCGGCCGATCGCCACGCCGTAGATGCCGCCGACCAGTTCATCGCCGTCGCGCACTTCCACCGAATGCGCGTGGCCGAGCCGATGCAGCTCGACGTAGGCGCGGTGCATGTCGCCGGTGATCCAGGTGCCGTCCTGGCCGGGGCGGGGTGCTTGCGCGCAGGCCTGCATCACCTCCGCGAACGCGGTGTCGGCGGTAATGCGCCAACGGCTTGCACGCAAGCTGCGACGAAAACGCGAGGACAAGTGCACGCCATTGCTGCGGAACACCATGCGCGGGTCCGGCGACCACCACAACAGCGGTTGGCCTTCGGAAAACCACGGGAAGATGCCGCCGGCATAGGCATTGAGCAGGCGTGCCGGCGACAGGTCGCCGCCGACGGCGAGCAGGCCGTCGGGTTCGCGCAGCGCCAGTTCTGCGGGTGGGAAGGGGGCGTCGGGGGCAGCAGGCAGGAGGAAAGGGGGGCGGCTCATCCGCTGCATTGTAGGAGCGCACCTTGGTGCGCGATGGGCTGTCATGCAGATCCCTCTGCAACAGCCCGCACATCCCTGTGCGGGGATTCAAAAGGGGACCCCCCCCATCGCGCACCAAGGTGCGCTCCTACGGCTTGAACGGCGAATGCGCGGCCAACTGCCGCGCATACCGCGCCACGGACTCCCGTTCTTCGCGGCACCATTCCGCCAACGGTGCGCGGAATCGTGGGGCGGCAATCCAGTGGCGGCTGCGAACCTCGGTCGGCAGGAAGCCGCGCGCCAGCTTGTGCTCGCCTTGTGCGCCGGGCTCGAAGCATTGCAGGCCTTCGCGCAGGCAATAGTCGATGCCTTGGTAGTAGCAGGTTTCGAAATGCAGGCCGGGCAGGGCGGTGCCGCCCCAGTAGCGGCCATACAGCGTGTCGCCGCCGCGCAGGCACAAGGCGCCGGCAATCGGCGTGTCGTCCTGCATGGCGAGGAACAGCACCAGTTGCCGCGGCATCCGCTCGGCCAGATGGTGCAGGAATGGCAAGGTCAATGCTGGCGCATTGCCGTATTCGGCGAAGGTTTGCAGGTAGAAGCCATGCATCGCGCGCAGGTCGTCGGTGCTGGCCTCGTCGCCGTGGACGATGCGGAAGCCGATGCCGGCGCGGCTGATCTTCGCGCGCTCCTGGCGGATGTTCTTGCAGCGCTTGCGGTCCATTGCCGCGAGGAAGTCGTCGAAGCACTGCCAGCCGGGTTGGCGCTGCCATTGGAACTGCACGTCCAGCCGTTGCAGCCAATCGTCGTCGAACACTGCGTCTTCGGCGACCTCGTGGAAATTGACATGGGCCGATGACAGGCCAGTGGCCTGCACGTGCTCGACGATGGCGTGCAACAGGGTGCGGCGGTCGTCGTCATCGCGGGCCAGCAGGCGCGGGCCGGTGACCGGCGAATAGGGCACGGCGCCCAGCCATTTCGGGAAGTAGTCCAGTCCGTGCCGCGCGTAGGCATTGGCCCAGGCGTGGTCGAACACGAACTCGCCGTGCGAGTTTTCCTTCAGGTAGCCAGGTACCGCACCTATCAGTTCATCACCACGCCACAAGGTCAGGTGGTGCGGCGTCCAGCCCCATTCCGGGCGCAGGCAGCCATGCTGTTCCAGGCCGGCGAGGAAAGCGTGGCTGATGAAGGGGTTGCGTCCATCATGCAGGGCGTCCCACGCGGCGGCAGGCACATCGGTGAGCGAAGAGAGGAAACGTGCCGGGCGCATTGCCTGCCGATGCTACGGCTGCAGGTGCAGCACGTCGATGGTCGGCGGATTGAACAGCCGCATCGGCAGGCCGATCTCGCCCATGCCGGCGGTGGTGAAGACCCGTACCTCGCCGCTTGGGGTGGAAAGCACCTGTTCGCCGCGGTCGAAGCCGTAAGCGCTGGGAATCACCTTGCGATACAGCCACGGTATGCGGATCTGGCCGCCGTGGGTATGGCCGGCCAGCACCAGCGCGGCATCTTCCGGGCCCAGTTCGATCGCGCTGTCGGGGTTATGGGCCAGGACGACGGTCGGCAGGGGCGAAGCAGTTTGGCGCAGGAGGGCTGGATCGTCGCGCTGTGCCCAACGGTCGCCGAGGCCGGCCAGCCGGAACCCTGGCAACGCCACGCTACGTCCTTCGATGACCTGCACGCGGTGCACGGCCAATGCTTCGCGCAAGGCCGCGTCGATGTCCGGCCCCGGTGCCTGCTGGTCGTGGTTGCCGAGTACCGCATGAACCGGCAAACGCAACCGGGCGAGCGGGGCGAACATCGCCTGCAACGGGTGATCCTGCGGTTCGTAGGTGAAATCGCCGGCAATCACCACCGCGTCGGCGGGCAGGGCGTTGATGCGATCCACCACCCGGTCGAGGAAGCCACTGCCCTTGTAAACACCGAGATGGATGTCGCTGATCAGGATGATCCGGGCCTCGACGCCGGTGCCGGCCAGCGTGGTGTGCTGCACGCGGATCATCTGCGGCTCGACGAACCTCGCCCAGACGAACAGCAGCCCGAGGGCCAGCAACCCGGCGGTGAGGATGCGCCCGCCGGGCTTGCGCAGCCGCCACAGCAGCCAGGCGAGGAGCGGCCATGCCAGCCAGCTGCCGTGGAACAGCAGTTGCTTGATCAACACCTTGTCCACGCGGCGGGCGGGCGCTCGGGGGGATCAGCCGTTCTGGTCGAGGAAGCGTTCGGCATCCAGCGCTGCCATGCAGCCGAAGCCGGCCGAGGTGATGGCCTGGCGGTAGTGCTGGTCGGTGACGTCGCCGGCGGCGAACACGCCGGGGATGTTGGTGGCGGTGGCATTGCCGGCGATGCCGGAGTGGATCTTCAGGTAGCCGTTTTCCATCTCCAACTGGCCGTCGAACAGGCTGGTGTTCGGGTGATGGCCGATGGCGACGAAGAAGCCGTGGGCGTCGATGTCGCGGGTGCTGCCGTCCTGCGTGGACTTGACCCGCACGCCGGTCACGCCCATCTCGTTGCCCAGCACTTCGTCCACTTGGTGGTGCCAGACGGTCTCGATCTTGCCGGCTTCGACCTTGGCGAACAGCTTGTCCTGCATGATCTTTTCCGCGCGCAGGGTGTCGCGGCGGTGCACCAGGTAGACCTTGCGGGCAATGTTGGACAGGTACAGCGCTTCCTCCACGGCGGTGTTGCCGCCACCGACCACGACCACGTCCTGGTCCTTGTAGAAGAAGCCGTCGCAGGTGGCGCAGGCCGACACGCCACGGCCCTTGAAGGCTTCCTCGGAGGGAATGCCGAGGTACTTGGCGGTGGCGCCGGTGGCGATGATCAGCGCGTCGCAGGTGTACTGTGCGTTGTCGCCGGTCAGGGTGAACGGGCGCTTGGACAGGTCGGCGGTGTGGATGTGATCGAACACCACTTCGGTGTCGAAGCGCTCGGCATGGGCCTGCATGCGCGCCATCAGGTCCGGGCCCATCAGGCCGTGGGCATCGCCCGGCCAGTTGTCCACTTCGGTGGTGGTCATCAGCTGCCCGCCCTGCTGCAGGCCGGTGACCACCAGCGGCTTGAGGTTGGCGCGCGCGGCATAGACCGCGGCGGTCCAGCCGGCGGGGCCGGAGCCGAGGATCAATAGACGGGTGTGCTTGGTCGGAAGGCTGGAAGTGCTCATGCGGGCTCGTGACAAGGGGGAAGAGGCGGGCGATGGCCCGGGCTGGCCGACTAGAGTGGCGACCGGCGTCGGGTGAATCAAGGCGCGCGCGTGGAACTGCGTGATGCGGCTTTTCCCTTCTCCCGGTGGGAGAAGGTGCCCGGAGGGCGGATGAGGGCGAGCGGAGTACGGGTGGTTCAAACATCATGGACTTCGTTCGCCCCTCACCCCACCCCCCGCTCCGCGCCCCGGCCTGCGCCAGCGGCGTGGGCGCTCAACCGCACGCACGCCTGTGGCGCACAAGCGTGTGCGGCCTCGCCCCGATGGGAGAGGGCTTTCAGGCCCCGGATGAAACGGCGCCGGTCGTCGTTTAATATCAAGCGCTAACCGTGCATTTTTCAAGGTCTGGTCCAAGGTGGCGAAACAGCTCCCGGAACGTGACAAAAGCCCCGGCGCAGGCAGCGCCGCGCGCAAGCCCAGCGTCGCGGCGGCGGACACCACACGACGCAACAAGTTGTGGCGTGACTTGGCGCTGATCGCCATCGCGCCGGCGCTGCTGTACCTGCTGGCCAGCCTGTTCACCTATTCGCCGCAGACCGACCCGGGCTGGACCAGCTCCGGCTCGGTGGTCGCGCCGGTGCAGAACATGGGCGGCAAGGTCGGCGCATGGATCGCCGACGTGCTGCGGCAACTGTTCGGTTACGTCGCCTACCTGGTCCCGCTGGTGCTGGCGGCGGTGGCGTGGATCGCGGTGTTTGGCCTCAAGCGCGAGGACCGCGGGCAGGACGACCTCGGCCCGGCGTTGCGGCTGGTCGGCATCGTCGGTTTCCTGATCGGCGCCACCGGCTTCCTGCACCTGCGCCTCGGTGGCGGCGGTGACCTCGCCAATGCCGGCGGCGGCTTGGGCATGCTGGTCGGCAAATCATTGCAGAACGGGTTCGGCCCGGTTGGCAGCAACCTGTTCCTGCTGGTGCTGCTGTTGACCTCGATCACACTGGCCACTGGCCTGTCGTGGTTCCGGGTGATGGAGAAGATCGGCGGTGGGGTGCTGGCGTTGGGCCCGCTGCTGGCGAAGAAAAAGGAGCAGGCCAACGAATGGCAGCAGACCCGTGCCCTGCGCGAGGAGCGCGAGGAAGTGCGCAAGGTTGATGCCGAAGTGCGTGCCAAGCGCGAGCCGGTGAAGATCGAGCCGCGCCCGGCGCCGGTCATCGAGAAGAGCGAGCGCGCCAAGCGCGAGACGCAGATCCCGATGTTCCAGGGCGTCAACGGCGACGGCTCGGACCTGCCGCCGCTGGCGTTGCTGGACGACCCGCGCCCGCAACCCAAGGGCTACGACGAGCAAACGCTGGAAACCCTGTCGCGGCAGATCGAGTTCAAGCTCAAGGACTTCCGCATTGATGCGCAGGTGGTGGGGGCATACCCCGGCCCGGTCATCACCCGCTTCGAGATCGAGCCAGCGCCGGGTATCAAGGTCAGCCAGATCAGCTCGCTGGACAAGGACATCGCCCGCGGGCTGTCGGTCAAGTCGGTGCGTGTGGTCGATGTGATCCCGGGCAAGTCGGTCATCGGCCTGGAAATCCCCAACGTCACCCGCGAGATGATCTTCCTGTCCGAGCTGCTGCGCTCGAAGGAATACGACAAGTCCGCCAGCGTGCTGACCCTGGCGCTGGGCAAGGACATCGCCGGCCGCCCCACCGTGGCCGATCTGGCGCGCATGCCGCACCTGCTGGTGGCCGGCACCACCGGCTCGGGCAAGTCGGTGGCGGTCAACGCGATGGTGTTGAGCCTGCTGTACAAGGCCAGCCCGAAAGACCTGCGCATGCTGATGATTGACCCGAAGATGCTGGAACTGAGCGTCTATCAGGGCATCCCGCACCTGCTGGCGCCGGTGGTTACCGACATGAAGGAGGCCGCCAACGGCCTGCGCTGGTGCGTGGCCGAAATGGAGCGCCGCTACAAGCTGATGAGCGCGGTGGGCGTGCGCAACCTTGCCGGCTTCAACAAGAAGGTCAAGGACGCCATCGACGCCGGCCAGCCGCTGATGGACCCGCTGTTCAAGCCGAACCCGGAAATGGGCGAGGTACCGCGCCAGTTGGAACCGATGCCGTTCATCGTCATCTTCATCGACGAATTCGCCGACATGATGATGATCGTCGGCAAGAAGGTCGAAGAGCTGATCGCGCGGCTGGCGCAGAAGGCGCGTGCGGCCGGCATCCACCTGATCCTGGCGACCCAGCGTCCGTCGGTGGACGTGATCACCGGCCTGATCAAGGCCAACATCCCGACCCGCATCGCCTTCCAGGTCAGCTCCAAGATCGACTCGCGCACCATCCTCGACCAGTCCGGCGCCGAGGCGCTGCTGGGCAACGGCGACATGTTGTACCTGCCGCCGGGCACGGCGCTGCCGGACCGCGTACACGGTGCCTTCGTGTCTGACGAGGAGGTGCACCGTGTGGTCGAACACCTCAAGGCCAGCGGCCCTGCCGAGTACATCGAAGGCGTGCTGGACGAAGTGCAGACGATGGGCGATGGCGTGGTGGTCGGCGCAACCGGCCTGCCGGAATCCTCCTCGGCCGGCGACCCGGAAAGCGACCCGCTGTACGACGAAGCGGTGAAGAACGTCACTGAAACCCGCCGTGCCTCCATTTCCAGCGTGCAGCGGCGCTTGAAGATTGGCTACAACCGCGCCGCACGCTTGGTTGAGGCCATGGAAGCGGCCGGTGTGGTCAGCGCCCCGGAACACAATGGCGAGCGTAGTGTGTTGGCGCCACCGCCTGCGCGTTAACAGCGGGGCGGCTTTCCATGATGATTGCCGCCCATTCAGTTTTGACGGGGCAGACTCTGCCCACCTTCCATGTCAGCGGGCCATCGCCATGAAAATCACCTTGCGCCATACCTTGATTGCCGTTGCCGTTGCCTTGGCCGGTACCGGACTCGCCAGCAATGCGGTTGCCGGCGCACGCGATGACCTGAAAACCTTCACCAGCGGCCTGCGCGGTTTGGACGGGCAGTTCAGCCAGCAGGTGTTTGATGCGCGCGGCAAATTGAAGGAATCGTCCAGCGGCCGTGTTGCGTTGTCCGCGCCGCGTTTGTTTCGTTGGGAATACACCCGGCCGCACCCGCAGCTGATCGTCGCCGATGGCAGCAAGGTGTGGGTGTATGAGCCTGATCTGGAACAGGCCACGGTGCGCAACCAAGGTGAGGAGGAGCAGAACAGCCCGCTCACCGCGCTGATCAACCCGGCGCAGCTGGACAGCCAGTACGACGTCAGCGAGGAGGCCGCGGCGCGTGATGGCATGCAGTGGTTGTCGCTCAGCCCCAAGCGTGAAACCGAGGCCAGCTTCCAATACGCCGCACTCGGCTTTGGCCCGGCAGGCTTGGCGCGCATGGAAGTAGTGGATGCGGTTGGCCAGCGCACGGTAATCAGCTTCAGCGGCTGGAAGAAGAACCCGGCCTTCGCCAACGGCACCTTCCGTTTTGTGCCGGACAAGAGCGTGGACGTCATCGGCCAGCGTTGAACCGGGGTGACCACGCTGGCCCCCAGCCGTTGGTCGAACGAGGGGGGCGGCTGCCGTGCCAGGGCATGGTGGGCCTGGTGCAGTGCGTTGGGCATTTGCAGTCAAACTTTGATTGCAGCGGTGACGGATGCAGACAGCGGCGCAAGCAATGCCGCTTCGCCTTCGCCTTGGCCATTACCTTCGCTGCGCCAGTGTCCGTCGCAATGGCTGCGATGCAGGGCCGTTAGAATGTCGTCGTGGCCAGATCCCGAAACACCTTTTCCGAACCGCCCGCCGACCTGTTGAGCGCCGACCGCGAAGGCATGCGCCCGCTTGCCGAGCGCATGCGCCCGCGCACGCTCGACGAGATGGTGGGCCAGAAACGCCTGCTCGCGCCCAACACCGCGCTGCGCCGTGCCATCGAATCCGGCCGCGTGCATTCGATGATCCTGTGGGGGCCGCCGGGTTGCGGCAAAACCACCTTGGCGCTGCTGCTGGCGCGTTACGCCGACGCCGAGTTCCGCGCCATTTCCGCGGTGCTGTCCGGCCTGCCGGAAGTGCGGCAGGTGCTGGCCGAGGCCGCGCAGCGTTTCGCCGAGGGGCGGCGCACGGTGCTGTTCGTGGACGAGGTGCACCGCTTCAACAAGAGTCAGCAGGATGCCTTCCTGCCGCACATCGAGCGCGGCACCATCATCTTTGTCGGTGCAACTACCGAAAACCCTTCGTTCGAATTGAATTCGGCGCTGCTGTCGCGCTGTCGCGTGCACGTGCTGGAAGCGGTGTCGCCTGAAGACGTGGCCGAAGCCCTGCAACGGGCGCTGGATGACACCGAGCGCGGCCTGGGCGGTGAGGAAATCCGCGTCTGCCGCGAATCGCTGCTGGAAATCGCCCGCGCCGCCGACGGCGACGTGCGCCGCGCCCTGACCTTGCTGGAAATCGCCGCCGAACTGGCGCTGGGCGAGGGCGGGGAAATCACCCCGGAAACCCTGTTGCAGGTACTGGCCGACCGCACCCGCCGCTTCGACAAGGGCGGCGAGCAGTTCTACGACCAGATATCGGCGCTGCACAAATCGGTGCGTAGTTCCAACCCGGATGGCGCGATTTACTGGTTGGCGCGCATGCTCGATGGTGGCTGCGATCCTTCCTACCTGCTGCGCCGGCTGACCATCATGGCGGTGGAAGACGTGGGCTTGGCCGACCCGCGCGGTCTGGAAATGGCGATCAACGTCTGGGATGCCTATGACCGCATCGGCGCGCCGGAGGGCAACATCGCCCTGTCCAATCTGGTCATCTACCTGGCCAGCACCGCCAAATCCAACGCCAGCTACATGGCACTGGCGGCGGCGCAGGCCGACATCGCCGAGTACGGCACCCAGCCGGTGCCGATGCACCTGCGCAACGCGCCGTCGCGGCTGATGAAATCACTGGGCTACGGCAAGGGCTACCAGTACGACCACGACGTCGAAGGCGGCATCGCCCTCGACCAAACCGCCTTCCCTGATGAAATGGGCGAGCGCGTTTACTACACACCGGTCGAGCGCGGGCTGGAAATCAAGCTCAAGGAAAAGCTCGACCGCCTGCGCGCGGCCCGTGAACAGGCGCGAGCGAAGAAGGGCACACCGGGGGCCTGAGCCGCCGGTGACACCGGTGGTTTCCACGGCCCCGGCGATACCGCATGATGCGTCTCCCTGAAGAAACGGATCGACACATGCAGGCAGGACGGGAAAAGCGATGAGCAGCCCGATGGCGACCCCGTGCCACGAGGTGGCTGCCGTCATCGGCGCCGACGTCGGCGGCACCTACGCCCGTTTGGGATGGATGCCCGCGTCCGGCGGCGACAACGCGGCCGTCGATGTGCGCGACTTCCACGTCTATCACTGCGCCGAGCATGCCGGCCTGGGGGCGATCCTGTGCGATTACGCGGACCGGCTGCGCAGGGACCCGACAATACCGCCGGTGACGCACGCCACGGTCGCCATCGCCGGCGTGCTGGACGGTGACCGCCTGCTCAACACCAATCTGGCCTGGCCGGTGTCGCTGGCCGATACCCGGCGCGAAACCGGGTTGGAGACGCTGGAAATCATCAACGACTTCGCTGCCGTCGCCGGGGCCATCCTCCATGCCGCCCCCGGCAGCCTGCACCGCTTGTCCACGCATGCCGAGCAGGCGGCCCCGGGCCCGGCGCTGGTGCTGGGCCCGGGCACCGGGCTTGGCGTGGCGGTGCGCTTGCAGGGTGGCCACCCGCCGGTATTGGCCAGCGAAGCCGGGCACGCGGCGCTGGCCGCTGGCACTGCATTGGAAATGGAGGTGCTGCGCCTGCTGCAGCAGCGCCACGGTCACGGCCATGTCGACAACGAGCAGGTGCTGTCCGGTCCTGGTCTGGTCACGTTGTATGCCTGCCTGTGTGAATTGGAAGGCGGCACGCCGCGCTGGAACACACCGGCCGAAATCGTCGCCGCGGCTTCCACCGGCCACGACCCGCTGGCCGTGGCCAGCATCCGCACCTTCTGCGGTTGGCTGGGCAGCCTCGCCGGCGACCTCGCCCTCACTTTCGGCGCGCGCTCGGTACACCTGACCGGCGGTATCACCGACCACATCGCCCGCTGGCTGCACGAGGGCGACTTCATGCAGCGCTTCCTCGCCAAGGGCAGGCTCTCGCCGATGTTGCAGCAGGTACCGGTATGGCGCATCGAGCACGGCCAATTGGGGGTACTGGGGGCATTGGCCTGGAATGTGAGGCAATGACTCACATTTTCCAGCAACCAACTGATATTAATTAATATTTTTGAGAAATTGAGTCGCATTGCCGAAGCCATCGAAAGGCGGCGATCAACTGATTTGTGTTGACAACTGCTATACGTAGATCCAGTATCCGTATATCTTTTGTATATCGGAGGAGTCGTGCGTGCTGCTGCCATCAACCTGCGTGCCTTGCCCGAGCAGCGCGACCTGATCGACCAGGCCGCCAGCCTGTTGGGCAAGAGCCGCTCCGATTTCATGCTGGAAACCGCCTGCGCGCGCGCGCAGGAAGTGGTGCTGGATCAGGTGTTCTTCACCCTGGACGAAGAGAAATTCACGCAGTTCATGGCGATGCTGGATGCGCCGCCGAAGCCGAATCCCGGCCTTGAGCGATTGTTGGCGGTAAAGGCGCCGTGGGAGAGGACGGACGATGCGGCTGCCACTGGCTGAACCATGTGCGCTGGCAGCCACACATCGGCTGGACGACTTCGATTGCGGCGAGGCTGAACTCGACGATTGGTTGCGGCGGCGTGCGCTGGTCAACCAGTTGGGCGGAGCCAGCCGTACCTTCGTGGTGACGGATGCAGACAACGTCGTGCGTGGTTATTATGCGTTGGCTGCCGGCGCGATTTCGCATGAACTGGCCTTGGGCCGGATCAAGCGCAACATGCCCGATCCGGTGCCGGCCATCGTGCTGGGGCGGCTTGCCGTCGATCGGCAGGCGCAGGGCATCCAGTTGGGTGGTGCGTTGCTGAAGGATGCACAACAGCGGGTGGCCGGCATTGCCGAGCAAGCCGGCGTCCGCGCCATTCTGGTACATGCGCTGCATGAGCATGCACAGCGGTTCTACGAGCATTACGGCTTCGAACGTTCGCCCTTGCAGCCCTTGGTGCTGATGCTGCGGTTGGGGGGCGGGCGCAACTCCTGAAGCGCATACCCGTAGGTGAGGGGCTTGCCCCACACGGGCTTTACCGGGAACGCCGCATGCGGGGCAAGCCCCGCATCTACGGTGCGGGGGTGATGCTGGCTTTGGTCGCGTCCTCGTGCAGCGATTCGTTCAACTGGTCGACCACGATGGCCCAGACGCCATCGCTGTCGATCTTCTCGCGCAGGAACTGGCGCTGGCCTTCGTTCCAGTACGCCGCTTCACCGATGCCGGTTTCGCACGGCAGTTGGTGGTGCCTGATGAATTGCGCGATGCCCTGTTCGCTGGCATCCAGCCCGAGCTGGAGGAACAGGTTGGTCATGCGCGGGAGGGTTTCGTCCATCGGGATGCCGGCAAGCAGGGGAGTGGCCGATACGATAGCCCATGCTCCGCTTGCCGGTGGCAACGCGTGCCGTTGCGGTCAGTCGGCGCGGGCCGCGCGGACGATGGCGGCGGCCGCGGCGGCGGACTTCTTCACTTCGTCCCACTGGCCGGCACGGATCCATGCGTCCTGCACCATCCACGAGCCGCCGATGCAGACCACGTTCTTCTGCTTGAGGTAGTCGCCGGCGGTGGCCTCGGTGATGCCGCCGGTGGGGCAGAGCTTGAGCTCGGCAATCGGCCCGGCCACGCCCTTGATCATCGCCAGCCCGCCTACGGCGGTGGCCGGGAACAGCTTGCAGATGCGGAAACCGCGCGCGACCAGTGCCAGCAGTTCGGTCGGTGTGGCTGCGCCGGGCACCACCGGCAGCGGCGCGGCAGCCAGTGCGTCGGCCATGTGCGCGGGCGTGCCGGGGGTGACGAGGAAGTCCGCGCCGGCGTCGATGGCCTGCTGCATTTGTTCGACGGTCAGCACGGTGCCGGCGCCGACCACCACGTCGGGCAGCTCGCGCTTGAGCATGGCAAGCGCTTCCATCGCCACCGGCGTGCGCAGGGTAAGTTCGATGGCCGGCAGGCCGCCTTCCAGCAGCGCGGCGCTGACCGCGCGGGCCTGATCGAGGGTGTGCACGGTGACGACCGGCAGGATGCCGGCGGCAGTGAGCAGGTGTTCGGCGCGATCCTGATGCTGGGCGATGGTCATGTAGTCCTCATTATTGTTTTGAAAGCCCCTCTCCCAGCGGGCGCGGAGTGGGGGTGAGGGGCAATGGAGGAGCCACGATGGTTCAACGCTACTGACTACGTTCGCCCCTCATCCGCCTTTCGGGCACCTTCTCCCGAAGGGAGAAGGGAACAAAAGCTCAAGCATCCTTGGCTTCGTGCGGGGCGGCGGCAGCGGCGGCATCGTGGCCGAGTTCGTATTCGGCGTCGTATTCCCACACGCTGCCATCCGGGCGCGCCGGGCCGCAGGAAATCGAGATGGCGCCCTGGTCGGCGGGGCCGACGAGGTGGCGGTTCATCGCGTACAGGTTGCGGCCCATGTCGTTGCCAGCCGGCGCAGTGTTCGGCGCGATGCTGCGCGAGGCCCATTCGGCGGCATCGACCAGCACTTCCAGGGTGCCGGTTTCGCCGTCCAGACGGATGATGTCGCCTTCGCGGACACGGGCGATGGGGCCGCCGCGCGCGGCTTCCGGGGTGACGTGGATGGCGGCGGGAATCTTGCCCGACGCACCGGACAGGCGACCGTCGGTGACCAGTGCGACGCGCCGGCCCTGGTTCTGCAACAGGCCCAGCAGCGGCGCCAGCGAGTGCAGTTCCGGCATACCGTTGGAGCGCGGACCCTGGTAACGCACCACGGCGACGAAATCCTGCGGCAGTGCGCCAGCGGCATGCAGTTTGTTCAGCGCCTGCGGTGCATCGACCACCACCGCTGGCGCTTCGATGCTGCGGTACTGCGGCTTCACCGCCGACAGCTTGATCAGCGAACGACCGATGTTGCCGCGCAGCAGGCGCAGGCCACCCTGCGCTTCGAACGGATTGGCGGCCGGGCGCACCACGTCTTCGTCACCGCTGTTGGCGGCGGCCGGCACGTAGCTGACCTCGCCGTCGATCAGGCGCGGCTCCTGCGCATAGGCGCGCATGCCGCCCTCGGCGATGGTGGGCAGGTCGTCGTGCATCAGCCCGGCGTCCATCAGTTCGCGGAACACGAAGGCCGGGCCGCCGGCGGCGGCAAAGCGGTTCACGTCGGCTTCGCCATTGGGATAGACGTGGGTCAGCAGCGGCACGATCTGCGAGAGCTGGTCCATGTCGTCCCAGGTCAGCACGATGCCGGCTGCGCGGGCCACCGCGATCCAGTGGATGGTGTGGTTGGTGGAGCCGCCGGTGGCCATCAGCGCGACGACGGCATTGACGATGGCGCGCTCGTCGATCAGCCGGCCCAGTGGGCGGAAATCATCGCCCAGCGCGGTGATCTCCAGTGCGCGTGTGGTGGCGGCGCGGGTCAGCGCGTCGCGCAGCGGCAGTTCCGGGTTGACGAACGAAGCGCCCGGCAACTGCACACCCATCGCTTCGAGCAGCACCTGGTTGGAGTTGGCGGTGCCGTAGAAGGTGCAGGTGCCCGGCGCGTGGTAGGAGGCCGATTCGGCTTCCAGCAATTCTTCGCGGGTGGCTTCGCCGGCGGCGTAGCGCTCGCGCACTTCGGCCTTCTTCTTGTTGGGGATACCCGGGGTCATTGGCCCTGCCGGCACGAACACCGCCGGCAGGTGGCCGAAGGCCAGCGCCCCGACCAGCAGGCCCGGCACGATCTTGTCGCACACGCCAAGGTGGATGGTGGTGTCGAACATGTCGTGGCTCAGGCCCACGGCGGTGGACTGGGCAATCACGTCGCGCGAGAACAGCGACAACTCCATGCCGCCCCGGCCTTGGGTAACGCCGTCGCACATTGCCGGTACGCCGCCGGCGACCTGCGCGGTGGCGCCCAGTTCGCGCGCGGCGTCGCGGATCTGCTGCGGGTAGTGCTCGAACGGCTGGTGCGCCGAGAGCATGTCGTTGTAGGCGGTGATGATGCCGAGGTTCGGGGTCACGCTGCCACGCAGCCGGCCCTTGTCGGTGGGGCCGCAGGCGGCGAAGGCGTGGGCGAGGTTGCCGCAGCTCAACCGGTTGCGGAACGGGCCATCGCGCAGGGCGGTGTCGATGCTGGCCAGGTAGGCCGCGCGCGACGGGGCGCTGCGCTGGCGGATGCGTTCGGTGATGGCGTGGATTTTGGGATGCAGGCTCATTGGCGGGTACCGGCTATGAGGGGGAGAGCAGTGATTGGTGGATTCGTGATTGGTGATTCGTGAAGGCGGCATTTCGCAGACTGTGGCTCTTGGATTTTTCCAATCACCCATCCCGAATCACCAATCACCGCCTCAAGCGCACCAATGCACGCGCAGTTTGCTGCCGGGGGCGTTGATTGCTGCCAGCACCGGGTATTGGTGCACGTCGCTGGATTCCAGCGCGGCAGCGAGCACTTCCAGCTTCTGCTGGCCGCGTAGAAGCAGCAGGCGATTGCCGACCGATGCCAGGCCGTGCGGTGTCAGCGTGATGCGCAGGTGCCAGTCGTTGGCGACCGGGCAACCGGTGGCGTCCAGCGCGGCATAGGGCTGGCTGCTGCACAGGGCCAGTTCGAGGTCCTTCGAACCCGGGAACAGCGAGGCGGTGTGGCCGTCGTTACCCATGCCCAGCACCACCAAACACGCAGGCTGCGAATGCGATGCCAGCAGGTTGGCGTCGTGTACGCATTCGGCCAGCGGCTTGCCCACGCGCACCAGCGGGTCGAAATGCGCACCTTCGGCGAGCTTGAGGAAGTTCTCGCGCACCAGCCATGCGTTGCTGTCGCGGTCCCGCGGCGACAGCCAGCGCTCGTCGGCCAGGCCCACCTCCATCCGCACCCATTCCAGCGGGTGCTCGGCCAGCCGTGCATACACCGGCGCAGGAGTGGTGCCGCCGGACAGCAGCATGCGCGCGCGACCGCGCTGGCGGACTTCCTCGGCGAGGATGCCGGCCATTTCCCTGGCGATGCTTTCGTTCCAATCCTCAGCATTGGAATGGCGAACCAGCGTGAGGCGGTCGGTGGAAAGCGGGGTCATGCGGTGGCTCCGGTCTGCGCCCGCTGCGCGTCCATCGCATAGGCGGTGGCGCCCAGCAGGCCGGGACAGGGGTGGGTGATCGCCAGCGACGGTACTTGCGACAAGGTCGCGGTGAAGCGCCCTTTGCTCTCGAAGCAATGGCGGAAACCGGAGTGCTGCAAAGGCCCGAGCAGCCGCGGCACCAGCCCGCCGGTCAGGAACACCCCGTCCCATGCGCCTTGCACCAGCACCGCGTCGCCGGCGACCGCGCCGAAGATTTCCATGAACACCTCGATGCTGCGCAAGGCGATGGCGTCACCGGCGGCGGCGCGTTCGCTGACGTCCGCGGGCTGCAACTGGCCAGGGTTCTGCCCGGCGATTTCGCTGAGCGCGCGATGCAGGTTGACCAGGCCGGGACCGCAGATCAGCCGCTCGTTGGAAACGCGGCCGAACTGTTGGGTGAGGATCTCCAGAACGCGGATCTGCTCCGGCGTGGCCGGGGCGAAACTGGCATGGCCACCTTCGGTCGCCAACGGGTAATGGCGGCCGTTGCGCACCACCAGCCCACCCACGCCGAGCCCGGTGCCGGGGCCGATCACGCAGTAATTGCGCGGCTGCGAGGCATCGGCCGGCTGCCAGCCGGCACCGCCGATCTGCACCACGTCGGCGGGTTGCAGCAGGGCGATGCTCATCGCCTGGGCGACGAAGTCGTTGATCAGGTGCAGGCCGGAGAAGCCGAGCTGGGCGGCGGTGCGCGAGCGCGAGATCACCCACGGGTGGTTGGTGATGCGCGCCTCGTCGCCATTGACCCGCCCGGCCACTGCGAACACGCCACCATGGGCCTGCGCGCCGCGTTCTTGCAGATAATGGGCGGCGGCGTCGGCCAGCGATGGGAATTGCGCCACGGGGTATTCGCCGATGCTGCCGGTATCCAGCGGCGTGGCGGAGGCCGTGTCGGCCAGCGCGAAGCGGGCGTTGGTACCGCCGATGTCGGCAACCAGTACGTGTCCACCAGCGCTCACGGGCCGGTTTCCACGCGGTTGTCGGCGACGATGGCGGCAGGCAGGAATTCGTGCGCCTGCCGCGGGCCCCAACTGCCGGCCGGGTACGGTTCCATCGGCAAGTCGGCAGCCTTCCACGCGTCACTGACGCTGTCGATCCACGCCCACGCCGCGCGCACCTCGTCATCGCGCACGAACAGCGCGTGGTTGCCGTTGAAGGCGTCGAGGAACAGGCGCTCGTAGGCGATGCGGCGGTGCAGGCCGGTGGGCACCGACAATTCCAGTTCCAGCGGCTGCAATTCCAATGCACCCCATTCCGGGCCGGCGAGCGAGCTCATCAGGCCGAGCTGGATGTTCTCCTGAGGTTGCAGCTGGAAGGTCAGCCGGTTGGGCTGGGCGGCGTGGCGGTCGGGGCGCTCGAACAACCAGTGCGTCACCGGCTTGAGATTGACCTCGATGCGGGTGGTGCGCTCGGGCAGGCGCTTGCCGGTGACGAGGTGGAACGGCACCCCGGCCCAGCGCCAGTTGTCGATGTGCGCGGTGACGCCGACGAAGGTTTCGGCCTCGCTGCCTTCCGGCGGCTGGTAGGCCTGCGCCGGTTGGCCGTTGATGGCGCCGGCGGTGTAGCGGCCGCGCACGCTGTCCTTGGCGGCATGGCGGGCGTCGAGCGGGCGCAATGCGCGCAGCACCTTGACCTTCTCGTCGCGGATGCGGTCGGCCTCCAGCGAGGCTGGCGGCTCCATCGCTACCAGACACAATAATTGCAGAATGTGGCTCTGCACCATGTCGCGCATCGCGCCGGAGCGTGAGTAGTACGAATCACGGCCGTCCACGCCCTCGCTCTCGGCAACGAGGATGTGCACTGATTCGATGTAATTGCGGTTCCACACCGCCTCCAGCAGGGTGTTGCCGAAGCGCAGCGCCATCAGGTTCTGCACCGCGGCCTTGCCGAGGTAGTGGTCGATGCGGAACACGCGGTCTTCGTCGATCAGCGCGCCGATGGATTGCAGGATTTCCTCGGCGCTGGCCGAATCCGAACCGATCGGCTTTTCCAGCATCAGCCGGTGTGGTGCGGCCAGCGCGCCGCCGAGGGCAAGCCCTTCGCAGGTGGAGATGTACAGGCCCGGTGGGATCGACAGGTAGCTGACACAACGGCGGTGGTTGAACTCGCGTACCGCCTCGGCGATGGACTCGGGGTTGCGCAGGTCGGTCGAACGGTAGTCGATGCGGCGCAGCAGGGCGTCGATGTCGCTCTGGCTGGCCTGCGGCATCGCCTGCTCGAGGCGCGGGCGCAGGATGTCGCGGAATTTCCCGGTGTCATGCGGCGACAACGCCATCGCCCGCACGCGGAAATCCTCGGGAAGCAGGCCGTCGCCAAGCAGGCGCAGCAGCGAAGGGAACAGGTAGCGCTGGGCCAGATCACCTGTGGCGCCGAACAGGAGGAGGGTGTCGTGCATGGTTCGAGTTTCGTGCGCTGGTGACATCGTTGTCAATTGCCTTTTCATTGGGTTCCAGGTGTCTTTCCGGCGGCATGTCCACGAAGTCGGGCGCGGATGCGCGATGCGCGGCCCGCATGCCGGGCTGTCGGCATTTTCGTGGTCGAAACCGTGTATTGCCGATGGTGCCATGACCAAAAGCCCGCGTGGCAGAATGTTTCGACTGTATTCGTATTCAAGCCACTGCCCGGGTAGCCGCTCGTGGCCATGACCGAGTGAGGCAGGCGATGGCAGGTGTGCGGTTTGAGGCGGTGCGCAAGGTCTATGGCAACGGCCATGTGGCCGTGCATGGGGCCAGTTTCGAAATCGCCGACGGCGAGTTGATGGTGCTGGTGGGGCCGTCCGGTTGCGGCAAATCGACGTTGTTGCGCATGGTGGCCGGGCTGGAGGAGATCAGCGCCGGCACCTTGTCCATCGGCGGGCGCGTGGTCAACGATGTCGCGCCGAAGGACCGCG
This sequence comes from Stenotrophomonas sp., assembly GCA_034675465.1. Taxonomy (GTDB): domain Bacteria; phylum Pseudomonadota; class Gammaproteobacteria; order Xanthomonadales; family Xanthomonadaceae; genus Stenotrophomonas. The sequence goes on from JAUCDH010000002.1 coordinate 59,325, forward strand.
ACATCGCGATGGTGTTCCAGAGCTACGCGCTGTACCCGCACATGAGTGTCGCCGAGAACCTGGCCTTTGGCCTGAAGCTGCGCGGCCACGGCAGGGCCGAAGTCGCGCGGCGGGTGCGGGCGGCGGCCGACATGCTGGGTTTGGCCGGCATGCTCGACACGCTGCCGCGCGCGATGTCCGGTGGGCAACGCCAGCGCGTGGCGCTGGGCCGGGCGCTGGTGCGCGAGCCGGCGGTGTTCCTGCTCGACGAGCCGCTGTCCAACCTTGACGCCAAGCTGCGCCATTCGGTGCGCACCGAGATCGCGCAACTGCACCGCACGCTGGGCACGACGATGGTCTATGTCACCCACGACCAGGTGGAGGCGATGACGCTGGGGCAGCGCATCGTGGTGCTCGACCAGGGCGTGATCCAGCAGATCGACACGCCGATGGCCCTGTACGAGCGCCCGGCCAACCTGTTCGTTGCCGGTTTCCTCGGCAGCCCGGCGATGAACGTACTGCGCGGCAGGTTGTCGGAGGGCCCGTGCTTGCAGATGGAGAACGGCCGCGTGCTGGCGTTGGACGGCGCGCCGGTTTTGCCTGAATGGCTGGGGCGTGATGTGGCAGTCGGCGTGCGCCCGGAACACCTGCAACCGGCGGGCGAGGAGGTGGCCATGTTCACGACGACGGTGGAAGGCATCGAACCGGTCGGCAACGAAATCTTCGTCAACGTGCTGCTGGATGGCCTGCCGCTGGTGCTGCGCGTGGCCCCGCGGCCGTTGCCACCGCCGGGCGGTGAGCTGCCATTGCGGCTATGTGCCGGCAAGCTGCATTTCTTCGATGCGGCAACCGGCGAGCGCCTCTGAACGGCGTATGTCGTGCCCAGCACAGGCTCCCGATGGAGCCTCGTCGCGCATTCGAAATGTGCTTCCGCAATGGTTACCGCGCCAGTCCTTCGACGAACGGCAACACGCCCGCCGTGCCACCGGCAACACTGAAACCTTCTTCACCGGCATCCAGCGGCAGCACCGCCATGGCCAGCGTTCCGGCAACGCTCGCCAACGTGCCGATGGCGTTTCCGTCCTTGCGCACCTCATCGCCGGCAACGCTGCCGGCGGGGACTTCCAGCAAGGTCGCCGCGCGCTTCGCCTTGCCGAGGAAGTGGGTGCGGGCGACGATTTCCTGCCCCGGATAGCAGCCTTTCTTGACGCTGTAGGCCGACAGGCGATCCAGCCCCAGTTGCTGCGGCGTCCATTGCTCGCGCTGCGATTCCTCGAGCCGTGGCAGGCCGAGACGCAGGTCGGATTGCCGCCATGCCAGCTCCGCTGCCTCGTCCAGCGTGGCATCTCCATCGTGGGTCAAGCGCAGTGTGCGTGGCAGGGCAGGGCCGCCGACGTCCAGTTCGATCGTGCCGTCATCGCCGCGCACAATGCTCGCGGCGCGCGCAATGGGGGGCAATCGGAATGCGCCCTCGACGGCCAGGCCATCGGCCACTGCAATGGCTACCTTGCGCCGGAACACGAAGCGCCGCAGCTGTTCAGCCATCGCCTCGGCGCCGCCGTCGTGGCAGACCAGCAGCAGTCGCCCGGCATCCAGCCGCAGCAACTGGAAGACCGCCAGCACGCGGCCCTTGGCGGTCAGCCATGTGCTCCAGTGCCAATGGCCGTCGGCCAGCGCGGCCACGTCGTTGGCGAATTGGGCCTGCGCGAAAACGACTGCATCGGGGCCGGACAGGTCCAGTACCTGCGGTCGCCGCAGTGTGCGAAAACCAGTGAAAACGTGGGCGAGGTTGTCAGGCACGTGAACGGGGACTAAAATTTGTGCGTTGCGAGACCGACCATGATAGGCCAAACAACCCCAACTCCCGAGCCAACGACCGACACGCCGCCAGAGCCGGAGAAGCAACCGCTTCCCAGTGCTGGAACGGTGCAGAAGGAAATTGGCGGTCGCGGCGGACTTGATCCGGTGCGGTATGGCGATTGGGAGAAAAACGGTCGCTGCATCGATTTCTGAGCAGCGTTAGCCAACGCGGCACACCGCCGCCCAGCCGAGTAAACGAGTCAGCGAATGGCGAACAGACCCCCGCCCCCTTTCTCCGCACCTTCAGGTGTATCGCTGGCAGATTCAGATGGCCACCTCGATCCTGCATCGAGCCACCGGCATCGTTCTGTCCGTAGGCGCTCTCATCATTGCCGGCGGCTTGCTCGCCCTGATGATGGGCCCCGAATCCTGGAATTGCTTCACCGCCCACGCCAGCGCGTGGTACGGCAAGGTGATCCTGTTCGGCTGGACCTGGTGCTTCGCTTACCACCTGTGCAACGGCATCCGCCACATCGTGCAGGACTTCGCCATCGGCTACGCCAAGGCGACCTTCATCCGCAGCAGTTGGGTATCGGTGGTCGCATCGCTGGTCATCACCGCGCTGGTCTGGGCCTATGTCTGCTGCTTCGGAGGCGCCGCATGAGCAATTTCCGCACCCCGTTGAAGAATGCCCGTGGTCTTGGCAGCGCCAAGTCCGGCACCGAGCACTTCATCCACCAGCGCCTGACCGCCACCGCGCTGGTCGCGCTGACAATCTGGTTCCTGTGCTTCGTGGTGAGCCTGTTGGGGGCCGATTACGTCACCGCAGTGACCGCCGTGTCCAAACCGTGGAACGCGATTGCGCTGGTCGGTTTCCTCGTCGCGATGTTCTGGCACGCACAGCTCGGCCTCTGCAGATCAGCTGAACAATTCCGCATGTTGAAACAGTAACTCTTCTATTAGCGAGATTTATCTTTTTTTGATTACAAGCAATTTCAATAGATTTTTTAAGATTTTCATAGTTTAAAAATGGTTCTCACATCCCCATATAAACGACATTTCTCAGGACTGTTCACTCATCATTTAAGAGTTTTCAAGCATACATAATTTGCTCAATAATTTCAGAAAATTCTAAATTTCTTTTCAATCCTAATTTTCCAGTAGCACAAAAAGTACACGCCATCGGACATCCAGCTTGGCATGAAGCACAAAGCGTATTTCTCCCACTCAAATGTCTCATAATAACTGACTCTATGAGATCTTCAAAAAGATGTATTAAAAAGGATCTTGGTTGTTTGTCCCCATTTTCAGAAGTTACCATATGATCAACCTCAAGTGGTTATAATAAAAATTTTCATGTAAAAAAGTTCTTATTTCTTTTGGAATAGTTTGAATTTGAGAAAAATCAGTTACAAAATTTTTATAAATTGCATTTTCTATTTGT
>JAUCDH010000003.1:0-145165 GCA_034675465.1 Stenotrophomonas sp.
CAGTTGACGGCTGTTAGCCTGCTATAATACTATTCTGTTGCCTCATTAACTTCTTTTAGTTTGTTCTCCCTTACTTATGTTGATACCGGGTGTAGCAGACAAGATGGAGGATGGAGTGAAGTGAAGCTGAGGGCGCTGGAGGTTGTTTATAGTGATGTGGTATAGATGTATGGATCAGCTTGTTACTACCATCTGGCGTTACATCGTGATGTTCACTACGTGTGTGAACTGCTAAAGTAATGATAAGTTTCTCACAATTCACTTGTTTTTTTACTGTCTTGTTCATTGCTCACGTCACGAAATTCGTACGAAACACAATATGTAAAATCGCGGTTCTGCATGCTGCGTCCATCGCTGCCGCGGCTGCGCCCATCACGCAAGGCGACTTCTGGAGTTTTCATGTCCTTCGAACTGCTCAAGGCGCTCGGCCTCGACGCCTCCGACGCCGGCACCTACCTGGGTAACGGGGAATGGTCCACCGCCACCGGCGCCGGCGTGCTGTCGCCGCGCAACCCGACCACCGGCGAGGTGATCGCCACCGTGCACGCCAGCACCCAGGCCGATTACGACACCGTCGTCGCCCGCGCGCAGGCAGCCTTCAAGACGTGGCGCACCACCCCCGGCCCCGCGCCGTGGCGAGGCCATCCGCCTCTGCGCTGAGGCACTGCGCAAGCACAAGGATGCACTGGGTTCGCTGGTGGCTCTGGAAATGGGCAAATCCAAGCCCGAGGGTGACGGTGAAGTCCAGGAAATGATCGATATCGGCGACCTCGCAGTCGGTCAGATCGCGTCAACTGTTCGGTCTGACCATGCATTCCGAGCGCCCGGGGCACCGCATGTACGAGCAATGGCACCCACTGGGCATCATCGGCGTCATCAGCGCATTTAATTTCCCCGTTGCGGTGTGGGCCTGGAACAGCTTTTTGGCCGCCATCTGCGGCAACATTTCCATCTGGAAGCCCTCGCCAAAAACGCCGCTGTCAGCGATTGCAGCGACGCGGATCTGCAACGAAGCACTCAAGGACGCCGGCTTCCCCGACATTTTCTTCCTGATCAACGATGCCGGCACCGGACTTGGCGCAAACCTTCGTTGATGACAGACGCGTCAATCTGATTCAGCTTTACCGGTTCCACCAAGGTGGGACGCAGCGTCGGCGAACGTCGCCGCGCGCCGTTTGGGCCGTTCGCTGCTTGAGTTGGGCGGCAACAACGCCGTCATCGTCGACCCATCGGCCGATCTCAAGCTGGCGATTCCGGCCATCGTCTTCGGCGCAGTCGGCACCGCCGGCCAGCGTTGCACCACCACCCGCCGGCTGTTCGTGCACGATTCCATTTACGACGACGTGCTGGCCAAGTTGGTCACCGCATACAAACAGGTAGAGAGCAAAATCGGTGACCCTACCGATCCGGCCAACTTAATGGGTCCATTGAATTCGCGCGACGGTGTCGATGCCTTTTTGGATGCCGTCGAAAAGGCCAAATCCCTGGGCGGCAAGGTTGCGACCGGCGGCAGCAAGCGTGAGGGCGCCGGCAACTTCGTGTTGCCCACCATCATCACGGACTTGGACAACAAGGCCGAAGTCGTCCAGATGGAAACCTTTGCGCCAATCCTGTACGTCATGAAGTACAGCGAGCTCGAAGACGCCATTGACATGCAAAACGACGTGCCCCAAGGCCTTTCCTCGTCGATCTTCACCGCTAACCTCAAGCACGCCGAGCAATTCCTCGCCGCCTGGGGTTCGGACTGCGGCATTGCCAACGTCAACATCGGCACCTCGGGTGCTGAAATTGGTGGGGCGTTCGGTGGCGAAAAGGAAACCGGTGGCGGTCGCGAATCCGGCTCTGACTCGTGGCGTGCCTACATGCGCCGCCAGACCAACACCATCAACTACTCTGACTCGCTACCGCTCGCACAGGGCATCACCTTCAACTTGTAATGGCAACGGCTCCCGCACCCGCGGGAGCCGCAATCCCCGCAGGAGCGCACCTTGGTGCGCGCTGGGGGGCTTGCGCGGGAAAGCTTCATCGCGCACCAAGGTGCGCTCCTACCCGCCGCAACGGAGTTCCGCCGATGAGCTACCCCGCCCCCCGACAAACCAGCACCCTCGCCATCCTCGCCCTCGTGCCGCCGCCGTCCTCGGCTGGACCCTGCTGCCGTTTCCTCGGCGGCCTCGGCGGGATCATCTTCGGCCACATGGCGCGCGGTGGAGGAATCCGCCGCAGCGACGGCCAGCTCGACGGCGACGGCCTGGCCGTCACCGGCTGGTGCTGGGCTGAGATCAACGTGATGCTGGCGGTGCTGTTCGTACTGGTCATCTTCATGTTCTTCGGCGGCCTGGCCTGGTTGGCCGCACTGGACTCCCTGAGCCTCATGTACTCACTTTCGCCCGCCCCTTCCTGTTCTCCCTCGACGCCGAGCGCGCCAAAGATGGCATCGGCCTGTCCGCGCTGGACTGGGCATGGCGTACCGGCACCACGCCGTTGCTGGCAGGCAGAGGTCAAAGCCGTTGCCGACCAAGCTGCTGGGGCTGGGGAATTCCCCAACCCTGGGTCGGGCTGGCCGCCGGGCTGGACAAGGGAACAGGCCAGCACATCGACGCACTGTTCGCGCTGGGCTTCGGCTTCGTCGAAGTCGGCACCGTCACCCCGCGCCCGCAGGAAGGCAACCCGAAGCCGCGCCTGTTCCGGCTGCCGCGCCACGGCGCGGTCATCAACCGCATGGGCTTCAACAACGCCGGCGTCGATGCGCTGGTGAAGAACGTCGCGAGCCGCCGCAACCGCCGCGCGCCGCTGGGCATCAACATCGGCAAGAACAAGGACACGCCGAACGAAGGGGCGCTGTCCGACTACCTGATCTGCCTGGAAAAGGTCTATCCGCTCGCCATGACTACGTCACGGTCAACATTTCCTCGCCGAACACCGCCGGGCTGCGCGAGTTGCAGGAAGAGCAGGCCCTGCGCCATCTTGTCGCCGGGCTGCGCGAGGCGCAGGAACGGCTGGCCGGCGTGCATGGGCGGCGCGTGCCGATGCTGGTCAAGGTGGCCCCCGACCTGAGCGAAAGCGACATCAACGCCGCCGCGCGGGGGTGCTGGGCGAACTGGAAGTGGATGGCGTGATCGCCACCAACACCACCATCAACCGCGATGGCGTGGAAGGCCACCCGCGCGCCGCGCAGGCCGGCGGCTTGTCCGGCGCGCCACTGCTGGCGCAATCCACCTTCGTGCTGCGCCGGCTGCGCGCGCGCCTGCCCGAGCGCATTCCGTTGATCGGCGTCGGCGGCATCCAGTCCGGCGCCGACGCGGTGGCGAAGATGGCGGCCGGTGCATCACTGGTGCAGTGCTACAGCGGCCTGATCTACCGTGGCCCGACGCTGGTCGGCGAATGCGTCGATGCCATCCGCCGCCGCCGCGAAGCGCCTTCGCGCGGGGCCGTCGCGCCGCTATGACCGACGCTGCACCCTGGTCGCTGGCCGAACACGCGCCGCTGCAAGCCCTCAATACCTTCCACGTGCGCGCGCATGCGCCACGCCTGTTGCGCGTGGCCGACCCCACCGCCCTGCCCGAGGCACTGGCCGCCGTCGGCGACGGCCCGCTGCTGGTGCTCGGCAGCGGCAGCAACGTGCTGCTCGCCGGCGACCCGGAAGGCACCGTGCTGAGCTTCGACAACCGCGACGTCAGCATCCTCGAACACCGCGCCGACCATGCCATCGTCCGCGCCGGCGCCGGCACGCCCTGGCACGAACTGGTGATGTGGTCGCTGGCCGAAGGTTTTTCCGGCTGGAAAACCTCGCGCTGATCCCCGGCACCGTCGGCGCCGCGCCTATCCAGAACATCGGCGCGTATGGCGCGCAGGTGGGCGAGTTGATCCACCTCGTCGAAGCGTGGGACCGCCTCGAAAACCAGTGGGTGCGGCTGGAACGCGAGGCCTGCCGCTTCGGCTACCGCGACAGCCTGTTCGAGCGCGAGGCCGACCGTTACCTGATCACCGCCCTGCAATTCCGGCTGCCACTGCTGAACGAACTGCGGCTGGGCTATGCCGGCATCGGCGAGGAGTTGCAGTCGATGGGTGTTGCACAGCCCTCGGCCGCCGACGTCGCCAACGCGGTCATCGCCATCCGCCGCCGCAAGCTGCCCGACCCCGACGTGCTGGGCAATGCCGGCAGCTTCTTCAAGAACCCGGTGCTGCCGCGCGAGCAAACCGAATTGCTGTTGCAGCAATATCCGGCATTGCCGGTGTTCCCGGCGAAGACGAAGGCAGCCGCAAGCTGTCGGCGGCATGGCTGATCGAAGCCTGCGGCTGGAAGGGCCGGCGCGACGGCGATGCCGGCGTCTCCTCGAGCCACGCGCTGGTGCTGGTCGACCACGGCGATGCCAGTGGCGCCGAGCTGCTGGCACTGGCGCGGCGCATCTCCGCATCGGTGCTGGAGAAATTCGGCGTGGCCATCGAACCCGAGCCACGGCTGGTCGGCGCGCGCTGGTGAGCGTGGCCGTGCCCGGCGGGATGCCCACGCCCGTGCGCGCGGCGCTGCTGATGTTCGGCAGCGCGATGGCCTTCGGCCTGATGGCCGTCGCCATCCGCTACGCCACCGGCCACGTGCCGACGCAGGAAGTGGCGTTCTTCCGCAACGCCTTCGGCCTGCTGGCGCTGCTGCCGGTGTTGCTGCGTCCCGGCCACGCGCCGCTGCGCACCCGGCAATTGCCACGCTACCTGCTGCGCAGCGCGCTCGGGCTGGCCTCGATGCTGTGCGGATTCTGGGCACTGGGCCACCTGCCGTTGTCGCAGGCGGTGTCGCTGTCCTATTCGGCACCGCTGTTCGTCACCATCGCCGCGGTGCTGTGGCTGGGCGAGAAAGTGCGCTTCCGGCGCTGGGCCGCGGTGATCGCCGGCTTCATCGGCGTGCTGGTGATCGTGCGCCCCGGCGCGCACGGCTTCGACGCCGGCAGCCTGATCGCGGTGCTGGCGGCGATGATCAGCGCGGTGGTCGCCATCCAGATCAAGCAACTCACCCGCGTCGATGGCCCGGACACGCGGTGTTCTACACCTACGTGTTCTGGGTGCCGTTGTCGCTGGTGCCTGCGCTGCTGGTATGGGTGTGGCCCAACGCCACCGGCTGGCTGTGGCTGCTGGCCACCGGCGTGCTGGGCACCATCGGCCAGTTGTTCTGGACGCGCGCGCTCAAGCTCGGCGGAGTTTCGGCGCTGACGCCGATCAGCTTCACCCAGTTGCCGCTGGTGGTGGTGCTGGGCTGGCTGCTGTTCGGCGAAGCGCTGGACCGCTGGACGCTGCTGGGCGCGGCCATCATCCTCGCCGCCAACGCCTACATCGCCCACCGCGAGGCGGTGCTGGCGCGCAAGGCAGCCACGCAATCGCCAAGTGCGGCGGCCAAGCCCGTCGAGTGATCGCCTAGCCGTCATTCGCCGCCTGCGGTTGACGCCACGTCAAGCAAGCCACCGGCCTGCGCTTGACGCCTTTGCAATCAGCCCATCGCCTGCACGCCCCACACTGTTACCCATGCCGCAGCACATGCCTCCTGCATTGCCGGCTGAAAACCGATGGCGGCGCGCCATCTGCCGCATACCCATTTCCCACCTTCCCAGCAGAGCAACGCCATGATCAGCATTCCTGTTTCCGCCACCTCCCACCAGCGCCTTTCCATCGTTTCCAAATGGCTTTGCCTGGCCGCCTACGTGGTGGTCGTGCTGGTGTTCTCGCTGTCCGGGCTGGGCAACTACCGCAAGGCCAACGCCATCCTCAAGGACCACGCGGTGGTCAGCGCGCCGGTCGAACTGGATTCCATCGAGGAAAATCGCGGTCGCAAAGGCCGGGTTTCCCATGAGTACCACTTCAGCTATGCGTTCGAGGCCGGTGGCACGACCCACCACGGCAGCTTCAGCACCTCCGAGAGCAACGCCTCGCGTTACCTGGGCGAAGACGCCACGGTCGAGATTGCCTACGCCAAGTCCGAGCCGGCGCGCTTCGAACGGCTCAGCATGCTGGAAAACAACAAGAGCCTGAGCGGCGTCCTGACGCGCCTGTGCATCAGCCTGCTGCTGATGGCGGTGCTGGCCTTCATCGTGCACCTGCTCATCACCCGCAAGCTGTTCGTGACGAAGCAGGAAGCCGACGCGCAGTGACCACCGCGCCGGACGCAGGCATGGAGGCGATTGACAGCACCGGCATCGCCGCTAACGTGGCGGGCTCGCCACTGCAATCGCCCTCCATGCCCGCCCCGGATTTCCCCGACCTGCTCGGCCGCCACATGCGCCGCATCCGTGCCAGCGCGGCGGGCGTGGCCAGCGAGATCGGCATCAGCCGCGAAGCCGTCAACAACTGGCGGCAGGGCTATTCGCTGCCCAATCGCAAGCACCGCGACAAGCTGTTGGCCTGCGCAAACTACCTGCGCCTGACCGAGCAGGAAAGCAACGAACTGCTTGCCGCGGCCGGCTTCGAACCGGAGTTCCCCGCCGAGCCCGTGCGCCATCTCGCCGCGCACGCCAACACCCGGCCCACTACGGTGACCGCGTTGTTCGACCGTTTGCAGCAGCTGCGCCCCTACCCGGCAATGTTGTTGCTGACCCAGGCGCACTGGGGCCAGCCACCGGAGCGTGAGGCAATGCTGGCCGAAGCGCGCATGCGCTATGGGGCCGAGCGCGTCCTGCACTTGCAACCGCCGTTCAGCGCCGGGCCGGAAGGCGAAGACTATTTCGCCGCGCTGGGCCGCCAATGCGGCTTCGCCGGTGTCGATTCGGACTACGCGCTGGAAATCGAACTGGGGCGGCTGTTGCGGCAATCGTCGCCGCTGTTCTGCCTGGTCAGCCGTTTCGAACAAGGTGCGCCGGCACAACGCGACGTGCTGGCCGGCATCCTGCGCAGCCTCAGCGAGATGCACAGCGGGCAGCTGCACCTGCTGATCTGTGGCGGCGAGGCATTGGCCGACCTCAAATACCAAGGCGGCGACCTGTCGCTGCTCAATATCGCCGCCACCGAGGGCTGGCCGGAACTGACCTACGACGACCTGCAACGCATCGACGCCCGCTTCGCCGATGACGCTGCCGGCGCGGCACGCGCGCTGCGGCTTTCCGGCGGGCATCCACTGCTGGCCAGCGCCGCGCTCTCGTTGCTGGCGCAGGATGGCAACGCCGATGACGCCAACATCGCGAACCAGCTCGCGCAATACCCGCCGCTCTGGCAATCGCTGCTGCCGCTGATGCGGGAAGCGGCCGCGCGCACGCTGATCGTGGAATGGCTCGAACGCACGCGCCTGGCACCCGCGCGCCCCTATCTGTTCGACCCATTGTTGCGCCGGCTCTACTGGGCCAACCTGCTGGCAACGCGGCGCGACGCCGAGGGCGCATGGCTGGAATGGCGTTGCGAGGCCATCCGCGAAGCCGCGCGGATGATCGCCACCAGCTTCGACGCGGGCAGTTCATGACACCGGCACGCTCCCGCTTTCGCGGCTGGCGGCTGCTGGCACTCGCCGCCCTGACGTGGTTCTTCGGCAGCCTGCTGTTCGCCCCCATGCTCAACCCTTGGGTGGCATGGCGCATCCGCACCGATGGCCCCACCCTGATGCTGCTGCAACAAGCCAATATCGACATGATGCTGGTGCGCGAAGAGCTGCATTCGCATTGGCTCATCCATCACCAGTGGCCGGACGAGGCACGGCTCCCCGGCGTACACGACCCCGCCGAGGCGTTGCTGGAGATCGACGTGCCAGCGCCGCACGAGGTGCGCTTCCGCTATACCTCGCGCTTCCCGGCCAACTCCCGGCTGCGCGGCACCGCACTCATCCAGCGCTTCGACACGCAGACGCAGGCTTGGAGCTGCCGGCCCGGCAACCCTTCGCCGCCATCGCGGTTGTTGGGGCACGACTGCCGTGGCTCCGCGCCGTGGAGCATCATCGAATGGTTGACGCTGCTGCTGACGCTGGCGCTGCTGGCAATGGCGGCCATCGCCGCGCTGTGGTTCTTCGTGCGTCCCGCCGTAGCCACGGTAATCCGCGAGCCACGCACCTTGTTCCGCCGCCCGGTGGCCGCACTGCCACGGTTGGACCGCCAACTGGGCTGGCTACGTGCACGCAGCGCCGTGCTGGAAGCAGCGGGTGTGCCGCAGGAACGCTGGCGCCAGGCCCAGCACTATCTGCACGAAGATGCCGATGCGCGCGCCACGCGGCTGGCCGCTTGCATCGGCGCAGACAGCATGGCCACCAACGACTGGGCACTGCCCGGCCATGTCCACCTCTGGCGTCTGCCGGTCACCTTGCCGGTCGCGCTGGAACGGCTGTGGCTCTACCTGCCGCCTGCGGAACTGCCGGCCGAGCGCATCGTGGCCTTGCTGCGCGGGCTACCGAATGGCCAGGACGTAGTGCTGGTGGTCAGCCCGAACCTCGAAGCGGACATCCCCCTGCTCGACTTCACCCGCGACCCGGCCAACCTGTGCGCCTGCCTTGACCAGGCCACGCAGACCGAATGGCTGTTGAAATCTCCCGCCGCCCCGGTGCTGGTCGCGCAACTGGCGCGGCAACTGCAAGTCACGCGCATCTCGCCCTACCAGACCCGCGGCGGCGTGACCCGCCCGGCCGCGTTCTTCGGCCGCGATGCACTGCTGGCGCGGGTACTCAACCGCGAGCCGGGCAACTACCTGCTGGTAGGCGGCCGCCAACTCGGCAAGACCAGCCTGATGAAGGCGATCGAACGCCGCTTCGATGGCCACCCGCGCGTGCATTGCCGCTACCTGTCGTTGCGTGACCACCGGCTGGGCGCGCGGCTGGCGGCAGAACTCGCGCTACCCGCAGACACCGAACTGGATGCCTTGGTCGAAGCGCTGGCCGCGCGTTCCGGCGGGCGTCGCCTGCTCCTGCTGGTGGATGAAACCGACCTGTTCATGCGCGCCGAAGCCGAGAGCGGCTACCAGCAACTCTCCGCACTGCGCGCGTTGAGCGAATCCGGCCGCTGCCACTTCATGCTGGCCGGCTTCTGGGATCTTTACGAAGCGGCGATGCACGACTACGCCTCACCGATCCGCAACTTCGGCGAGGTCATCCATCTCGGCGGCCTGGAACGCGAAGCCTGCATCGCGTTGGCCACCGAACCGATGGCGCGGCTGGGCATCCATTTCAACGACGATACCCTGCCCGCCACGCTGGCTACGGCCTGCGGCCAGCGCGCCAACCTGGTCGCCATCGTCTGCCAACAAGCATTGGAAAACCTGCACCGTGGCCAACGCCTGATCGACCAGCACCAAATGCAAGCGGCGATGCAATCCGAAGCGGTGCTGGATGCATTGGCGGGCTGGGCGCGGCTCAGCCCCGATCCGCTGGCGTGCCGCATCGACCGCATCGTGGTCTATCGCGCCGCGCAAGCGCATATGGCCCGCACCCCGGCACTCTCCCTGCCCGGCCTGCTACAGGATTTCGACCGCGCCGGCATCGCCATCGAAGCCGAAAACCTGCGCCGCTCGTTGTCGCGCCTGCAACTGGCCTACGTCCTCATGCGCGATGCGGATGGCGAGCAACTGCGGTTCACAGTGCCGCTATTCGCAATGCAATTCCAGCCGGGCGAAGTGGATGCACTGCTGGAACGCGAGCTGCGTTCGATGCGCGAGGAATGCAACGGCTGATCGCGCAAAAGCAAACCATGGGCATGGTTCGAGCATCCCATCGCGCTCCATCGGTTGCGACAGTGCCTCCAATAATTGCAACCGCGCCGTGCACAGGCAGAACGGCAATGCCCACAAGCGCAATCAACGGTGCTTGCGCATGCGTCACCAGATACTGCGCACCTGCGCGGAAGATGGGAGAAGAACCCATTTTTCCGACAAACCGGTGCGATCAACCGCGTGAAAGGCCGCTCCCAATCCCGCTGCATTATTTCTGCGAATACAGCGCGAACAACACGGTAACGATGTTTCCATCACCCGCTTGCCCGCGCCCGCCCCCTCACTCCTGCCAACCCAAATCCGGATCGGCGTAATACGCAATACCCAGCGCATCCAGATGCCCGCGCAACGCCCCCATGCGCTGCACGAAACCGGCGTAATCGCGACGTTCGCCCTGGCTCCACGCCAATTCCGCCGTGGCGGTCAAGCGCGGCCACAAGCGGTTATCCGCTGCCACATCGGTATGCACCAACTCCGCCCATAACGCCGCCTCGATACCCACCGCCGTTTTGAACGGCGCCGGGTCGAAGCTGTACAGCCGCGCCAGCGGCACGCCTTCCTTGCGGCACCAGTCGTAGGTCTGCGGCTGGCCGGCGTAGTTGCCGTGGTCGATGTAGAAGTACGAGCACGGCGACAAAATCAGCGGATGCCCCTTCGCCACCGCCGCGCTGATGTCGTAACCGTCGTTCCAGAGTTGCAGCAACACATCGGGCCGGGTGTCGGCCACCGCCCCCTCTTCCCATGCAATCGCGGTGCGCCCCATCTCTTCCACCATCGCCGCCGCACGGGCCACGAAGTCGGTATACAGCGGGTGCTTGATCTCGTCGCCGCCGATGTGGATTTCCTTCGACGGGAAAACCGCCAGCACCTCTTCCAGCACGTTGCGGACGAAGGGATACACCACCGCCGGCTTGTCCAGGCACAGCACGCTGAAACCCACTTCCAGCCCCGAATAAGGCAACAGGTTGTCCACGTCGTCGCAGGCCAACTCGTTGTACGAGGCCAGCGCCGCCTGCACATGGCCGGGCATGTCGATCTCCGGCACGATGGTGACACCGCGCGCCTGCGCGTAGGCGACCAGGTGCCTCAACTCTTCCTGCGTGTAATAGCCGCTGCGCCCGCCCTTCACCGCGCTGGCACCGCCTATTTCCATCAGCTTCGGGTAGCGCTTGATCTCGATGCGCCAGCCCTGATCGTCGGTCAGGTGCAGATGCAGGCGGTTCAACTTGAACAGCGCCATGCGGTCGATGTGCTTCTCCAGATACTCGACCGGCAGGAAGCTGCGCGCCACGTCCAGCGAAAGACCGCGCCAGCGATAGGCCGGCACATCGGCAATCGCAAGCTGCGGCAATGTGTAATCCGGCTGCGGCTGCGCCGGCAACAACTGGCGCAGGCTTTGCACCGCATGCAACAGGCCCGCATCGGCTTGCGCAATCAAGCGAATGTCTTTGCCGACCAGCAGCCGGTAGCCCTCCTCGCCCAGCGCCGCATCGTCAATCAACTGCAGGCGAATGCGTGTCGCCGCCGCATCCTGCGTGGCAATGTTCAGCCTCGCCAACGTCTCGTTCAACGCGCGCTTCGCGTTCGGTGCAGCCGCATCTGCTTCCAGCACTACTGCACCGGAAATGCGTAGCTGCCCCTCACGAACGTCCACCAACTGCGGTATCGGCACGATATTCACCCGCGGCGTCGCCGCGTGCGCGGCAACCGGCAGACAGGCGATGCCGACGACGGCAAGCAGACAGGACCAGCAGGGCTTCGCGCTTGAAGATTGGCTTCATCTCGACCGTCGTTCCGCAGGGAGGGTGGCCGCATTCTGCATGGTTCGCCCGGGCGTCACCATCCCGGCGCCGGCGGCCGGCTACGCAGCGAACACCGGATCCAGCAAGCGGAAAGTACCTGCGTCCGCATCCATCTCCACCGTACCGCCGACCGGCACGATGAACTGCTCGCGGATGTGGCCGATCATCGCCCCGCGATACGCCGGGATTTTCAATGGCGCAATGTGGTCGGCGAATATCTGATCCAGTGTCAGCGAGCCATAGCCATCCCCCGGCTTGCAGTCGGTGCATTCGCCGAAGATCAGGCCGGCAATGCCGTCCAGCGCACCCATCAGCTTCAAGGTGCTGAACATGCGGTCGATGCGGTACGGCGCTTCCTCCACATCTTCGAGGAACAATATTTTCCCGTTGAAATCCGGCAAATAAGACGAGCCGGCCAGCGCCGCCAGCACCGTGAGGTTGCCACCCACCAATTCGCCGCGTGCGATGCCGCCGGTGATTGTCGCGGTGCGGTTCTTGCGCGGTACCAGTTCGTCATCGTCGTCGATCGCGTTGCGGTAGCGCATCAATTCGCGCTTGAAGAACAGGCGTTGGAACTGATCGACGTTGAAGCGGTTCCAACTACCCGAGGCCACCGGCCCGTGGAACGTCACCAGCCCGGTTTTCGCCTGTATCGCGCAATGCAGTGCGGTGATGTCGGAGTAACCGAGCAGCACCTTCGGGTTGGCGCGCATCAGGTCGTAATCCAGCAGGGGCAGCAGCCGCGCCGCACCGGAACCACCGCGCACGCAGATGATGGCCTTGACCTGCTTGTCGGCGAACATCGCGTTCAAATCACCGGCCCGCTCCGCGTCGGTGCCGGCCAAATGCCCGTAGCGGCTGGCGTAATGCGCACCGGTCTTGACCTTGAAGCCCAGCGCCTGCATCGCCTCCTGTGCCAGTTGCAGGCCGACCGGCTCGTTGATCGCAGCGGACGGGCTGACCAGCGCCACGGTGTCGCCTTTGTTCAATGGCAGCGGCAGCAAGCGGCCACCATGCCGTGCGGCCAACGCGCCACGCATGCCCATGAACGGCAGCATCGCCGCCGCCAATGCCGTACCACCGATGAATCGCCGCCTGTCCATGCCATTACCCGCTGCTGGAATGTGTGGGCAGCGTAGCAATCGCGGGCGATGATGAACAATCACGCCTTGCGAGAAACCAGTGAAGAGGAACGAGGAACGAATCAAAGCAGAAGCCATTGCTTTTGCCTTCTCTCGTTCCTCGTTCCTCTTCACTCGTTCCTAATGCGGCAAACCCCGCATCTACGGGTGATACACGCACACGCCCAACGCCCCACTCTTGGCCCGGTACATCGCGGCGTCCGCGGCACGCAGGTAGTCATCGATGGTCCCCAGGCCGGACTCGCTGCTGACCAGCCCGATGCTCGCGCCGCTGGCCACGGTGTGTTCGCCAATTTGGTAAGGCACTTCGAGGGCGGCGGCAATCTGCCAAGCACGGCCGGTGGCTTCAGCGGGATCGATGGATTCAAGCAGCACGTTGAACTCGTCGCCACTCATGCGGGCGACCAAATCGCCCGTCCTCACGCAGGATTCAAGCCGGCGCGCCACCTGCTGCAACAACTGGTCACCCACATGGTGCCCATGGGTGTCGTTGACTGCCTTGAAGCGGTTGAGGTCGAGCAGCAGCACGGCGAACATCGTGACGCTACCGCGTGCCGGCATCTCATCGCCTCTCGCGGCCTCGTTCCGGTGCAGCGCGATGGCATGCGCGAGGCGGTCACGGAACAACGGGCGGCCGGGCAGGTTGGTCAGGGCATCGTAGGAACTGCCGCGTTCGGCCAAGTCGCTCAACGAGCCGGCCATGCGTACGGCAGCACCATCCTCGAACTCGGCGACACCACGCCAGTTGACCCACACCAGCCGCCCCGTCCCGTGGGATGCACGGAAATCCACCGAAAAGTTCGGGCTGTCTCCAGACAGATGACTGCGGCAGGCTGCCTGCACACGCTCGCGGTCATCGGGATCGATGAGCTGTTGCAGAAAGCGCCAGCCACCGTCATGCACGTGATCGTTGCCATCCAGCCCGACGATTTCGTGGAAGCGCTCGGACGCATGCAGCGCATCCGTCCGCAGGTCCCAATCCCAGATGCCGTCGTTGGAGCCGCGGGTCGCGAGCGAATAGCGGTTGTCGGAGCGCAGCAGCTCCAGCTCCGTGTTCTTCTGCCGGGTCACGTCGATCATCAGGCCGATCATGCGGTTTGGCCGCCCCGGCTCGACCACCGCGCGGCACAGGTCGCGCACCCACACCACCTTGCCGCACTTGGCGATCAGCCGGTAACTCATCTCGTAGGTATGGCTGTGCGTGGCGTTGTATGCGGCATCGTCAATGACCAGAGCTTCCGCCAAGTCATCGGGATGCACGTGCGCCCGCCAGAAATTCGGATCGGCCCGCCACTCTTCCACGCTGTAGCCGAACAACCGCTCCACCTGCGGACTGAGGAAGGTATTGCCCACGCCAAGCTCGGCTTCCCAGACCACGCCGTCGATGGTTTCCAGCAAGCGCAGGAAGCGCTGGCGGATTTCCACCAGCACCTGCTCGGTGACTTCGGTAATTTCGATCAGCACGCCCTGACGGCTGATCACCCGATCCGCCGCGTCCGACTCCGGGTGGAGCTGCAAGCGCACCCAGCGATAGTCCGCGTCGGCGAACCGCAAGCCGGAACACCGGCATTCCCGAGCGCAAGGTGCCCACGTCATCGGGATGCACGAATTCAAGCAGGGAGCGCCCCAGCGCCGCCTCCACCGAATGCCCGGTGAGCTTGTGCCAAGCCGGGTTCAGGTAGGTGATCTCCCACAGCGCATCCGTTTGCACCACCGCCTCGGGCAGCAGTTGCAGCAGGTGTGCGGACGGCGTGGAGGTGGCGGGCATACGAGGCTATGGTCACCGAAGCGTAATCATGCAGTCCAGCACTGGGGCCGTCTGACGACTACATATTCCGTCTGTACTCCCCACCCACCTCGTACAACGCATGGCTGATTTGCCCCAAGCTATGTGTCTTCACCGCTTCCACCAGTGATTCAAACACATTCCGTCGCTCCCGCGCGGTCGCCTGTAGCGAAAGCAACCCCTCCCCGGCCCTCCCCTCCGCGCTGCGCGCGCATGGGAGGGAGACGGCATTGCGGTTGCGCTGGTAGCCGGCCACGTTGTCGATCTGCTGGCCCTTCTCTTCTTCCGTCGAGCGGATCAGCTCGATCTCGGTGGCGACCTCACCGGCATGTTCCTTCGGCAGGAACATGTTGACGCCGACCAGCGGCAGGCTGCCGTCGTGCTTCTTGTGCTCGTAGTACAGGCTTTCTTCCTGAATCTTGCCGCGCTGGTACATGGTGTCCATCGCGCCGAGCACGCCGCCGCGCTCGCTGATCGCCTCGAACTCCTTGTAAACGGCCTCTTCCACGATGTCGGTGAGCTTGTCGACGATGAAGCTGCCCTGCCACGGGTTCTCGCAGAAGTTCAGCCCCAGCTCCTTGTTGATGATCATCTGGATCGCCACCGCGCGGCGCACGCTTTCCTCGGTCGGCGTGGTGATCGCCTCGTCGTAGGCGTTGGTGTGCAGGCTGTTGCAGTTGTCGAACAGCGCATACAGCGCCTGCAAGGTGGTGCGGATGTCGTTGAACTGGATTTCCTGCGCGTGCAGCGAGCGGCCGGAGGTCTGGATGTGGTACTTCATCATCTGGCTGCGCTCATTCGCGCCGTAGCGCTCGCGCATCGCGCGCGCCCAGATGCGGCGGGCGACGCGGCCGATGACGGTGTATTCCGGGTCCATGCCGTTGGAGAAGAAGAACGACAGGTTCGGCGCGAAGTCGTCGATCTTCATGCCGCGCGCGAGGTAGTACTCGACGATGGTGAAGCCGTTGCTCAGGGTGAAGGCGAGCTGGCTGATCGGGTTCGCCCCGGCCTCGGCGATGTGGTAGCCGGAAATCGACACCGAGTAGAAATTGCGAACGCCGTTGTCCACGAAATACTGCTGGATGTCGCCCATCATCCGCAGCGCGAACTCGGTGGAGAAGATGCAGGTGTTCTGCGCCTGGTCTTCCTTGAGGATGTCGGCCTGCACGGTGCCGCGCACGGTGCGCAGGGTTTCGGCCTTGATCCGCGCGTAGGTGTCCGCGTCCAGCAACTGGTCGCCGGTGACGCCGAGCAGGCCGAGGCCGAGGCCGTCGTTGGTCGGCGGCAGCTCGCCGTGGTACTGCGGGCGCGGGCGGCCTTCGAACAATCGCACGATCTGCTTTTCCGCCTCCGCCCAGCGCGCCGGGTCGGCCTTCAGGTATTTCTCCACCTGCTGGTCGATGGCGGTGTTCATGAACATCGCCAGGATCATCGGCGCCGGGCCGTTGATGGTCATCGACACCGAGGTGGTCGGCGCGCACAGGTCGAAGCCGGAATACAGCTTCTTCATGTCGTCCAGCGTGGGGATGTTGACGCCGGAGTTGCCGATTTTTCCGTAAATATCCGGGCGCGGCGCGGGGTCCTCGCCGTACAGGGTGACGCTGTCGAACGCGGTGGAAAGCCGCGCGGCCGGCTGGCCGACGCTGAGGTAATGGAAGCGGCGGTTGGTGCGCTCGGGCGTGCCTTCGCCGGCGAACATGCGGATCGGGTCCTCGCCGCTGCGGCGGTAGGGGTAGACACCGCCGGTGTACGGGTACGCGCCGGGCAGGTTCTCCTTCTGCAGGAACACCAGCAGTTCGCCCCAGCTGCGGTAGGTGGGCGCGGCGATCTTCGGGATCTGCTGGTGGCTGAGCGATTCGCGGTAGTTCTCGACGCGGATGGCCTTGCCACGCACCTGGTATTCGTTGACCGGCTCGGTGATCGACTTCAGCCGCGCCGGCCATTCGCGCAGCAGGCGCAGCGCTTCGGAATCCAGCGATTGCACCGCGTCGTTGTAGCGCTGGCGCAGGGTCAGCAGCGAGCGGTCGACCGCTGCCTGAGCCCCTCTCCCCTCGGGGAGAGGGGTTGGGGTGAGGGTGGGAGGCCGCAAGATGGTCGGCAGCCGAACCCTCTCCCCCAGCCCCTCTCCCGGCGGGGAGAGGGGAGCAAAGCATCGGCCGCGTACAGATCCAGCGCGGCTGGCAACACGGCATCGCCCAGTTCCCTCAGCGCCTGCCAGCAACTCTGCGCGCGCTCGGCGACTTCCGCCTGCGATTCGATGCGCGCATTGATCGCCCTGCCCTGCTCGGCAATCTCGGCCAGGTAACGCACGCGGCTGCCGGGAATCAACACGGTGGCACGCGGCTCCTTGAGCGCGGTGTCGATGGCCGGGTTCCATTGCGCCTCGGGCAACGCCAGTTTTTCGCGCAGCAGCCGGCACAGGTTGGCGAACATCCAACTGATGCCGGGGTCGTTGAACTGCGAGGCGATGGTCGGATAGACCGGCACGTCCTCGTCCTTGGTCTGGAACGCGACGCGGTTGCGCTTCCACTGCTTGCGCACGTCGCGCAGCGCGTCTTCCGCGCCGCGTTTGTCGAACTTGTTGAGCACCACCAGTTCGGCGTAATCGAGCATGTCGATCTTTTCGAGCTGGCTTGGCGCGCCGAAGTCGCTGGTCATCACGTACATCGGGAAATCGACCAGATCGACGATTTCCGAATCGCTCTGGCCGATGCCAGCGGTCTCGACGATCACCAAATCGAAATCCAGCGACTTCAGGAAGCCGATGCAATCGCGCAGCACGGTATTGATCGCCGCGTGCTGGCGGCGGGTCGCCATCGAGCGCATATAGACGCGCGGGCTGCGCAGCGAGTTCATGCGGATGCGGTCGCCCAGCAGCGCGCCGCCGGTACGGCGGCGGGTGGGATCGACCGAAACCACCGCAATGCGCATCTGCGGGAAATTGGCGAGGAAGCGGTTGAGCAATTCGTCGGTGACGCTGGATTTTCCCGCACCGCCGGTGCCGGTGATGCCAACCACCGGCGTTCCGCCGGTGCGTGATTCGAGATTGGTGATTGGTGATTGGACTCGTGATTCGTGATTGGTGATTGGTGATTCGGAAGAGCCTTGTGCCCATTGCTTGCGTAGGGCAGCCAGTTCTTCTTCACTGAAAACGCCATCTTCAAGAGCCGAAAGCATCTGGCCAATGGCGATTTCGTTACCAGTCGCAAGCTTTTCCGAATCACCAATCACCAATCCCGAATCACGGGCCGCGCCAGCGCGGCCCACCACATCCTCGATCATCTCCACCAACCCCATCTTCATGCCGTCGTTGGGGTGGTAGATGCGCTCGACGCCGTAGTCCTGCAACTCGCGGATTTCCTCCGGGGTGATGGTGCCGCCACCGCCACCGAACACGCGCACGTGCGCCGCGCCGCGCTCCTTGAGCATGTCCACCATGTACTTGAAATATTCGACGTGGCCGCCCTGGTAGGACGACAGCGCGATGGCGTCGGCATCCTCCTGCAGTGCCGCGCGTACCACGTCTTCCACCGAGCGGTTGTGGCCCAGGTGGATCACCTCCGCACCCTGCGATTGGATCAGCCGGCGCATGATGTTGATGGCCGCGTCGTGGCCGTCGAACAGGCTGGCGGCGGTGACGAAACGCAGCGGCGAGCGGCCTTCTTCAAGAACGGTGGATTGCGACTGCGGGAGCTGGGAAGCGGGGCTGCTCATGGGGCGTGCGACATCCGGTTTCTGATGAAACCGATGATAGGGCCGCGCCCCCGGCAGGTCAGGTTGCAGCGCAGCGTGACGCCACGGCTTCAAGCCGGCAGGCACGCGGCCGCTACCGGGGAAAGCCACCCGCCGATGCGCGGCCTGCGCCCATCGCGAATGGATTAGAATGACCGCCCGCGACCCACGTCACTTGCAACGACGAAGTCGCATTTTTGCTTTCTGGCCCGCCAGTTACCCGCAGGATCACGGGCGTTGTCGCAGTAACGCCCATCGGAGCATCCATGCTTTTCGAAACCCTCGAAACTTCCGGCCACGAACAGGTCGTGTTCTGCCACAACCGTGATGCCGGCCTGAAGGCCATCATCGCCATCCACGACACCACCCTCGGCCCGGCGCTGGGTGGCGTGCGCATGCGTCCTTACGCCAGCGGCGAAGAGGCGCTGCGCGACGTGCTGCGCCTGAGCCGCACGATGACCTACAAGAACGCGCTGGCCGGGCTGAACGTCGGCGGCGGCAAGGCCGTGATCATCGGCGACCCGAAGGCGGACAAGAGCGAAGTGCTGTTCCGCGCCTTCGGGCGGCAGGTGGAGGCACTGGGCGGGCGCTACATCACCGCCGAGGACGTCGGCACCGATGTCAACGACATGGAGCACATCTATCTGGAAACCGGCTTCGTCACCGGCGTGCACCAGGTCCACGGCGGTTCCGGCGACCCGGCGCCGTTCACCGCCTACGGCGCGTTGCAGGCACTGATGGCCTCGGTCAGCCGCAAGTTCGGCCACGAGGAAATCGGCAAGGTTTCCATCGCCGTGCAGGGCCTGGGCCATATCGGCATGGAACTGGTGAAGCTGCTGCGCGAGCGCGGCGCGAAGCTGTGCGTCACCGACCTCGACCCGGCGTTGGTGGAGCGCGCGGTCAACGAATACGGCTGCGAGGCGGTCAAGCCCGAGGCCATTTATGACGTAGCCGCCGACGTGTTCGCGCCCTGTGCCGTGGAAGGCGTGATTGGCATGGACACATTGGATCGGCTCAAGGCCAAGGTGATCTGCGGCACCGCCAACAACCAATTGGCCAGCCACGCGGTCGGCGACGAGCTGTTCAAACGCGGCGTGCTGTGGGCGCCGGACTACGCGGTCAATGCCGGCGGGGTGATGAACGTGTCGCTGGAGATCGACGGCTACAACCGCGAGCGCGCGATGCGCCTGATCCGCAGCATCTACCACAACCTCGGCAAGATCTTCGACCTGTCCGAGCACGACGGCATCTCGCCGCAGCGCGCGGCCGACCGCATCGCCGAAACCCGCATCGCCGCAATCGGCAAGCTGAAGATGCCAATGGGCCGCGCCACGCCGCGGATGAACCGGCTGCGCGGCGAATAAGCGCAACCGTTGAGAGGGTCAGCGTGCGCCGAACAACAGCAGCGCGCTGATCGTCGCCCCCAGCAACAAGGCGCTGAGCAGCAGCCACGGCCAGCGCCGTGGCCGTGGCGGCATCACCGGGGCTGCTGGAGTTTCGGGCATTGCGACTTCTTCGGCGGCCACCGGCAGATAGACCGGCGCCGCACCCAACGGCACTTCCAGCACGAAACGCTGGTTGCCGTCGAACACGACCTGGTCGCCCGCATGCAGCCAGCAATGGCGAACGCTGACGCCGTTGACCTGGCAGCCCTCAGGCGAGCCGAGGTCGCGCAGCAACACCTTGTCGCCGTGGCGCTCGAAACGCGCCTGCCGCTCGGGAAATACCGGGTCGTCGATGACGATGTCCGCCGCGGCATCCCGGCCGATGGTGCGCGACTGGTCCAATGCATGGGCACGGCCGTGGTGACGGCCACCGACGCCGCGCAGCAGCACACGCAGGTCCTCGCCGCTTCCGCCCATTGGTGCGTCGGGCAACTGCATGGCCGGCTCGCACTCGCCGCGCAACAGCATTTCCACGCCTTCGGCATGCACCGAATCGCCGGCACGCAGCAACGCCATGCGCCGCACCGGGCGGCCGTTGACGTGGATGCTGCGCACGCCGCCGGCCACCTGGAGCCACAGCCCGCGCTCGTCGGAACAGAAGCGCGCCAACAACAACGGGCCGACACTGTCGTCGCCCAGCCGCACCTGCCCGCTGGCATCGCGCACGATGCGCTGCCCCCCCGAACCGAGGGTTTGATCGGGCTGCTGGCGGTTGGCGAAATGGACTTGCAAGGTGCGCACGCGCGGCAGACTAGCAGGTCCGCCAGACATGCAGAAGCCAGCAACGGGACTTGGACTGCGCCGCGACTGTCCTCACAATGCCGCACCTTTCCTCGCACAGAGCCCTCCGTGTCCAGCATCGACATCCGCCATGCCCATTCCCTGTCCGACGAAAGCGCGCGCGAGGCCATCGCCGAGGTTGCGCGCAAGTTGCAGGAGCGCTTCGACGTCAGCATCCGCTGGCAGGGGCAGCAACTGCATTTCGCCCGTTCCGGCGTCGAGGGCGCGATCGAGATGCTGCCCGGCGCGGTGCGGGTGAAGGCCGAGCTGGGTTTCCTGTTGTCGGCGATGCAGGGCATGGTGGAATCGGAAATCCGCCGGGTGCTGTCCGAAAAGCTGGGCTGACGCCCACGCCCGCCCCGACAACAAAATGTTGCATTGACCAAGGTTGGCCGCTATCATGAGCGGCTCCTTCGGGGTGTAGCTCAGTCTGGTAGAGCGCTACGTTCGGGACGTAGAGGTCGCAGGTTCGAATCCTGTCTCCCCGACCAAGATCGACAAAAGCCGGCCTCGCGCCGGCTTTTGTTTTTTCCGTTCGCCGCGGGGCAGCCGCCGTCCGCGCATGGAGCCCCGCAATGCCCCACGCCTCCTTCCGGCAACCGCTGCTCAAGGGCCGCCTGCTGGCCTTCGCCGCCATCGTGCTGGTGGCGGCCAACCTGCGCAGCGCGGTGACCTCGCTGACACCGTTGCTGGACCGGCTCGGCCACGTCTTCGATTTCGGCAGCACAACGGCCGGTGTGCTGGGCATGATGCCTACCGCCGCGTTCGCCCTGTTCGGGCTAGCCACGCCGCGGCTGATCCGCGCACTCGGGCTGGAACGCACGGCGGTACTGACCATGCTGCTGGCCACCGCCGGACTGTTGCTGCGCGCCTGCGCCGGCAACGTCGGCATGCTGTTGTTCGGCTCGGCCGTCGCGCTGGCCGGCATGGGCATCGGCAACGTCGTGGTGCCGCCGCTGGTCAAGCGCTATTTCGCCGACCGCGTCGGCACCTTGAGCACGCTCTACATCACCGTGCTGCAAGCCGGCACCATGCTGCCCGCACTGCTGGCGGTGCCGGTGGCCGACCGCTTCGACTGGCGCGTGTCGCTGGGCATGTGGTCGCTGCTGTCGGTCGCGGCGGTGTTGCCGTGGTTGCTGCTGGCGCGCAACGCGCCGCGCGTGGATGCCGCCACCGCAGCCGGCCACGCGCATGCTGGTGGCCGGGTGTGGAAAACCTCGATCGGCTGGGGCATGGCGCTGATGTTTGGCATGACCTCGCTGGGTACCTATTCGCTTTTCACCTGGCTGCCGAAGGTGATGGTCGAAGCCGGCGCCAGCGAGGCGTTCGGCGGCGTGATGATCGCGCTGTATTCGGCCATCGGCCTGCTGCCTTCGCTGCTGGTGCCGGCACTGGCGGTACGCATGCGCAACCCGTTCCCGATCGCGATGTTGGTATTCGGCCTGAACACCATCGCCTTCGCCGGCCTGCTGTGGGCGCCGATGGCCGCGCCGTGGCTGTGGGTCGCCATCGCCGGACTGGGGCCATCGACCTTCCCGCTGGGCCTGACCCTGATCAACCTGCGCACACGTACACCGGCCGGTTCGGCGGCGCTGTCAGGCTTCATGCAGGGCGTCGGCTACAGCCTGGCCAGCCTCGGCCCGCTGCTGTTCGGCTGGCTGCATGGCGCCAGCGGCGGCTGGGCGTGGTCGTTCGCGTTCCTGATGCTGTGCTCGCTGGTGTTGCTGGTCGCGGCGTGGTTCGCGTGCAGGCCGCAGCAGCTGGAAGACCGGTGGAACTAGGAACGAGTGAAGAGGAACGAGGAACGAGAGAAAGCAAAAGCCGGGATTGCCGCTTTTGCCTTTCTTCACTTGTTCCTGGCACCGAGGTACCCCATGCAAAAAGGCCGGCCGGATCGCTCCAGGCCGGCCTTGACTTCACCGCGTGCCCCACGCCTCTGCGCAGGGCTGGGGCGAGGATCACGTCAGGATCAGTTGACCATCCCGGTACCGGCCTGCGAACGGACGGTGCTCTTGGTGTAGGAGGCAGGCTTGGGCGTGATGAGACCGCCAGCGATGCGGTTGAACCTCACCAAGGCGGATTCATCCAACGGGCGGTCGGCGCTGCCGCTGGAGACCGCATCGTTGGGCACGCAGCTGCGGCCGAGGTAGCGGCTGCAGAGGTGCTGGCGCAGGGCCGGCACCCCGACGAACTGCGCCCACGCATTGCCACGCCCCGCCGAGCCAGCCGACATGTCGACCGGACGCGCGACACGATCAAAATAGTTGCCTTCCAGCAGCAGGTAGGCCGTGCTGGTGAGCGGGTTGGCCGCATGCTTGCTGCTGTTCTCGAAGTAGTTGTTGACCATGTGCACGGAGACGTCGGCGTTATTCATGCCGCCGGCATGCGGGCCGCGACCGGACGTGTTCTTGACGTAGTTTCGCGCCAGGGTGATGGTGTCTTCGCGGCCGAGGAACAGCCACAGCCAGTAGTGCTGGCCGTCGTTGGTGGCCGAATAGCGGGTGGTGCCATCGAACACGCTGTTGGTGATCGACACCGACGACGCACTGCCGAAGCCGGTAACGATCATCTGACGCCCGATCCGCGCGAAATAATTGTGGTCGATCCACACGTAACGGGCGTTGTCTATGGTGAGGGCATCGCCGCCCCAGATCGTCCGGGGATTGATGTCGGTGATGGAAATATTCTGGACGATGATGTTGCGGTTGCCGTCGGCCAGGCGCAGCCCGCGCCCCTTGATGCCGGCAGCACGCCCGACGCCGAGAATGGTCTTGTTGCTGCCCACCGTCAGCGGCACCGGGCCGGCATTGTCGTAGGTCACCCAGGACACCGGGCGGCCGGAGCAGTAGTTGACGCGATCGAGTGCATCCTGCGCACCGCTGTTGGCGTTGTGCAGGCACCCCTTCTCGGTGGTGGTGGTCGAACCGTTGATGCTGACCGACCCGCGGAAGTCGAATATCCGGTCAAGCACGATCACGCGGCGGGTGGTGTCCATGCAGCGCTTGCCGGAGCGATTGCTGCACAGGGCGTCCTCCAGCTCGGCCAGAGTGGTCGGGCGGACTACCGTGCCCCCGTCGCCACCGGTGGTACCCGCAGCGAAGCCATCGGCACCCCCCTTCGAAGCCTGGGCGGAACTATCGAACGATGCAAAACAAGCAGCCACAAGCAAGCCGCCGGCAAGCAGCAAAACATGCCGTTTCATCTGAAATCCCCAATTGTTTGATGTGATAGATACCGCGCCGAACCAGCCGGCCGCAGCGTTGCTCGGCCCCTTCAGCCAGTGGGGGCGGGCAATCCCCCTGATTGCCCCCCTCAAGAATCGAGCATCAGCCATGCTTGGCACGCCGCCATGGCCGGTGCTCCCTACCCGCCCGGATCTCGGGCGGCAGAAGATACGCAACAGTATGGAGCGTGTCAACGCAATGTCGCCCCGTTTCCCGGTCGACCTGAAATGGCCATCCATCGGCCCGATTGGGATGATGACTGGCCGAAAGGGGCTACCGGGCCTGCACTCAGCGGACGGTGTCGCGGGTCTGCCCCTCGCCACGCACCACGAAGCGCTCCACGGTGAGCGCCTCAAGCCCCATCGGGCCGTAGGAGTGCAGGCGCGTGGTGGAAATGCCGATTTCCGCGCCCAGTCCCAGTTCGCCGCCATCGGAGAAGCGCGAGGAGGCGTTGACCATCACCACCGCCGAGTGCAGCGCGTGCACGAAGGCTTCGCCGTGCGCGGGGGTGCCGGTGGCGATGACCTCGGTGTGGTCGGAGGTGTGGCGCTGGATGTGGGCGATGGCCTCATCGAGTGAATCGACCACGCGCACGGCGAGGATCAGGTCGAGGTATTCGGCGGCGTAATCGTCCTCGGTGGCCGTCGCCACATCCGGCACCAGTGCCTGCGTGGCGGCATCGCCGCGTAATTCGACGCCGCGTTCGCGCAACGCCTTGGCCGCCAGCGGCAGAAATTGCGGGGCGATGGCAGCATGCACCAGCAGGGTTTCCAGCGAGTTGCAGGCGGCCTGGCGCGACACCTTGCCGTCGATCAGCAGGCCCAGCGCCAATTGCAGGTCGGCGCTGTCATCGACATAGAGGTGGCACACGCCCTTGTAGTGCTTGATGACCGGCACCCGTGCGTGTTCGGCGACGAAGCGGATCAACCCTTCGCCGCCGCGCGGGATCGCCAGGTCGATAACGTCGTTCAGATGCAGCAGTTCCAGCATGGTTTCGCGGCGCAAATCCTCGACCAGCGTCAGCGCGGCATCGTCCAGGCCTGCTTCGCGCAAGGCGCGTTTCAGGCTCACGGCAATCGCGGTGTTGGAATGGATGGCCTCCGAGCCACCACGCAGGATCACGCCGTTGCCGGCCTTGATGCACAACGCCGCGGCATCGGCGGTCACGTTCGGTCGTGCCTCGTAGATCATCGCGATAACGCCCAGCGGCGTGCGCACCTTCTGCACGCGGATGCCGTTGGGCCGCAGGTAGTCGCGGGTCACCTCGCCGACCGGATCGGGCAAGGCGGCGACTTCGCGCAGTGCGTTGGCGATGCCGGCAAGGCGTTGCGGGTTCAGTGCAAGGCGGTCGAGCATCGCGCTGCCCACACCCTTGTCGCGGGCGGCCTGCAGGTCGCGGGCGTTGGCGACGAGGATGGCTTCGGCATCGGCTTCCAATGCGGCTGCCATTGCCTCCAGCAACGCCGAGCGAGCGGCGGACGAAAGCAGGCCGAGTTGTTGCGCGGCGGCGCGGCATTGCAAAGCAAGGGTCTTGATGTCGGTCATGGTTGCGGCTCGTCAATCATGCGGAGGTTGCCCCTGTAGGAGCGCACCTTGGTGCGCGACGGGGCTTCATCGGGAAAGCTCCATCGCGCACCAAGGTGCGCTCCTACACGAGCAGGACAAGGTCATCGCGGTGGATCACGTTCTCGCCATAGTCATAGCCGAGGGTGGCTTCGATGGTGCGCGAATGGCTGCCGGCAATGCGCCGCACGTCCACCGCCGAATACTGGCTGATGCCGCGCGCGATGCAATGCCCGCCCTCGCGCACTTCGATCATGTCGCCGCGCCGGAATTCGCCCTGCACCCCGGCCACGCCGCCGGGCAACAACGAAGCGCCCTTTTCGCGCAAGGCGCGCGCCGCGCCGGCATCGACCTCAATCGCCCCCGGCTCCACCGGCGCATGGCGCAGCCAGTACTTGCGCGCAGCAATGCGCGAACGCCCGGCGTGCAGGCGGGTACCGCGCAGCCGGCCCTGCGCCAACCCGCGTACCACCTCGCCGTTGCGGCCATTGAACAGGAAGGTGTCGATGCCTGCCGCACCCGCCTTGGCCGCGGCCTGCAACTTGGTATGCATTCCGCCAGTGCCGACCGCGCTGCCGCTGCCGCCGGCCATCGCCAGCACCTCGGCGGTGAGTTCGGGCACGTCGTTGATCGGCTGCGCCTGCGGGTCGCGGCGTGGGTCGGCGGTGTAGAGGCCGTCGATGTCGGTGGCGATGAACAGCGCATCGGCATCCACCAGCGCGGCGACGATGGCGGCGAGGTTGTCGTTGTCGCCGAGCTTCAATTCATCGACGGAAACGGTGTCGTTCTCGTTGACCACCGGCAATGCGCCCAGCGCCAGCAATTCGTTGAGGGTGGCGCGCGCATTGAGGTAACGGCGGCGGTTGCGCAAGTCGTCGTGGGTGAGCAGCACCTGCGCCACCGGGCGCTCGAAGAAGCGCTGCCACAAGGCGATCAGTTGCGCCTGCCCTAGCGCCGCCAGCGCCTGCCGCGCCGCCATCGTCGCGCTGGCTTCGGCGGCCTTCGGCACGATGGCGCGGCCAGCGGCGACCGCGCCGGACGACACGATCACCACTTCGCGGCCAGCCAGCAGGTTGGCCGAGACGAACTGCGCCAGCCCCAGTGCAAAGCGCGGCGTCAGCCCGCCACCATCGGCAGCCAGCAGGCTGCTGCCGACCTTCAGCACTGCGCGCCGCCAGGACGGCAGCGGTTGTTCGATGAAGGGAGAAGGCGTGGCGTCGCTCATGGGGTCAACGCGTGTTCCATTCGTGGACGGTGAGGTCGGAGCAAGCGTGGATGGCGAGCGGGTCGGTGGCGACGATGGCTTGCGCGGCCTCCATGTCGGCGACATTGCACAGCACGTAGGCACCACCGCTGCCATCGGCGAAACCGCCGGTCAGGTGCAGTTGGCCGCGTTCGCGCAGTTCGTCGAGGAAGGCCTTGTGCGGTTCGACCACGTTCACGTCGAACGTCGGCTTGCGCATGGCCATGACCAGATAGAGCTTCACCGTTCGTTCTCCACGGCAGGAAGGTTTGCCTTCACAGATGTTGCACTGCCGCGCGGCGTGTGTGGACGATGCTTTCGTTTCCAACCAATGATGCAGATTGCCCCTGCAGGGTCATTGCAGCGCCGCCCAGCGTGTTTGCAATTCTTCCAGCCGCAGGTCTGCGGCAGCACCCGGCGACACGCGCGCGGCGAGGCTGCCTTCCGGGGTGCGCCCCTGCCCTGCACTGTCCGCCGATGCCGCCGCCGCTTTGTAGGCTTCGCGGAACGGCACGCCGGCCACGGCGGCTTCCACCGCCACGTCGGTGGCGTACATGCCCGAGTCGATCGCGGCGCGGATGTTGTCGTCGCGCCAGTCGAGGTTGGACAGCAGCGCCGGCAGCAGTTCCAGCGCCGCCAGACCGCGACCGAAGCCGTGCACGATCGCGCCCTTGGAATTCTGCAAATCGCGCTGGTAGCCCGAGGGCAGCGACAGCAATTGTTCGATCTCGGTGCGCGCGGCGGCGACGCTGGCGTGGGTGGCACGCATCAGCTCGATCACGTCCGGGTTGCGCTTGTTCGGCATGATCGAACTGCCGGTAGTGTATTGCGCCGGCAACGACACGAAGGCGAACTCGCCGGTGGTGAACAACGACAAATCCCACGCGATGCGGCGCAAATCCAGCGTCGCGCCGCCCAATGCCTCCAGCGCGGCCAGCTCGAACTTGCCGCGCGAAAGCTGCGCGTAGATCGGGCTGACCTGCATCCGCGCGAAATCCAGCGCGGCCGTGGTGTGGTCGCGATCCAGCGGCAGGTTGACGCCGTAGCCGGCGGCGGTGCCGAGCGGGTTGCAGTCGATCAGCGTGCGGGTGTCGGCCGCGCGCACCGCGTTGTCGATGAAGGCCTCGGCCCAGCCGGCCCACCACATGCCGGCCGAGGACACCACGGCGCGCTGAATATGGGTATAGCCGGGCAGCGGTTGCTGGCGTTCGGCGGCGGCGCGATCCAGTGCCACCTTCGCCACCTCGCGGCTGATATCGGCCACGCGCGCCAGCTTTTCCTTCAACCACAGGCGGGTGGCGACGAGGATCTGGTCGTTGCGACTGCGGCCCGTATGAATTTTGCGACCCGCATCGCCGAGGCGTTCGGTCAGACGCGCTTCGATGGCCGAGTGGCAATCTTCGTATTGCTCATCCAGCACGAATGCGCCGCTGCGGAAGTCATCGGCCAGCACGGCCAATTCGCGCTTCAACGCCACCAATTCATCGGCAGAAAGAATGCCGATGTGCTGCAAGCCTTCGGCATGCGCAGCGCTGGCGGTGATGTCGTGCAGGAAAAACTCGCGGTCGAGGATCACGTCGTCGCCGGCGAGGAAGGTCTGGATCTTGGCGTCAACCGCGACGCCGGGTTTTTGCCACAGCAGGTTGGTCATGGTGTTCTCCGAAATGCTTCGCAGGAGCGCACCTTGGTGCGCGATGGGGCTTTCGTGCGGTTCTCTCCGCAACAACCGCGCATCCTTGTACGGGATTCAAACGGGAAAGCCTCATCGCGCACCAAGGTACGCTCCTGCGGATGCGTCAATGCGGGATGGCGGTCAATTCGGGCAGGCCAAGGGCAAGGTTGAGGTTCTGCAACGCCTGCGTCGCCGCGCCCTTGAGCAAGTTGTCGATGGTCGCCACCACCACCACGCGCTTGTTGCCCGGCGCCATGGTGAAGCCGCCAATCTGCACGCCATGCGTGCCGGCGATGCGGCTGACCCATGGCGCTTCATCCACCACTTCAACCAACGGTTCGTCGGCGTAATGCTGCCGGTACAGCGCCTGCACGTCTTCACGCCCCAGCGGCTGTTGCAACCACAGGTTCACGGTCATGGTGATGCCGCGGAAGTGCGGCGCGACGTGCGGCATGAATTCCACCGGCACGCCGAGCCGCGTCGAGACTTCGCGCTCGTGCACGTGGTCGGCCAGCGCATACGGCATCAGGTTGTCGCGCAGCAGTTCCGGGTTGTTCTTGTCCGAAGGCGTGGTGCCGGCGCCGGAATAGCCGGAAACACCGAAGCACACCGGCGGCCCAGCCAGTTGCGGCAGCAGCGGTTCGATCGCCAGTTGCATCGCGGTGGCGTAGCAGCCGGGGTTGCTGATGCGTTTTTGCCCGACGTAGTTGCCACGGGTGCGTTCCGGCAAGCCGTAGTACCAACCGTTGTCGAAGCGGTAATCAGCGGACAAATCGACGATCACCGTATCCGGCTTTGCGGCATCCAGCGCGGCCACATACGGCTCGGCCTTGCCGTTGGGCAGCGCCAGGATCACCGCATCGCAGCCCTTGGCCGCCACCGCTGCCGGGTCGAGGTTCTCGTAACGCAGTTCGCCACGGTAGGCATCGTTGTGCTCGGCCACGCGCTGGCCCGCCAGTTCGCGCGAGGAGACGAAGGCCAGTTCGACCTGCGGGTGCGCGGCGATCAGGCGGATCAACTCCGCGCCGGTATAACCACGCGCGCCGACGATGCCCAGCGTGAATTTCCTTTCGGTCATGAATGCGAATCCAGTAGGTAATGCAAATGGCTGCGCACCGCCGGCCATTCGCTGTCGATGATGGAGAACATCACGGTGTCGCGCGACGTGCCGTCGGCATGGCGCTTGTGGTTGCGCAACACGCCGTCCTGTTTGGCCCCGAGCCGGGCAATGGCGTTGCGCGAGGCGTGGTTGAACCAACTGGTCTCGAAGCCGACGCCGATGCAACCCATCGCCTCGAAGGCGTGGCGCAGCAGCAACAGCTTGGCCTCGGTGTTCAAGCCGGTGCGCTGCACGCGCGGCTGGTACCAGGTGTAGCCGATGTTCAGGCGCGGCACGCCCGCATCCAGTGCGTAGAAGCGGGTGCTGCCGACCACTTCGCCGGCGGCATCCCTGACCACGAACGGCAACGCCGCACCCTGCGCCTGCATGTCCAGCGCCGCCGCGACGTAGCGCTCCACGTCATCCGGCGACGGCACGTTGCTGTACCAGCAGCGCGACAGTTCGCCATCGCCCAGCGCCTGCCGCAATGCCGGCACGTGCGCCATCCGCAACGGTTCCAGCGCGACATGCCTGCCGCGCAGTTCCGGGGCGCGCCATGCGGCTTCGGTGGAAGGCGTGTTCATCGGCTCATCCCAGCAGGCTCGGCTTGCGTTCGCCGCAATGCTTCACATACCCCCTGATGCTGTCGAAATCGTTGGCGCCGTACCAGAACACCTTCCAGTGGTCGAGCTTGTAGCAGCCATCGGACTCGGCGTAATAGAAATGGTTGACCGGGTTGCCATTGCGCGAGCGCCAGAACAACTGCGGCGTTTCCTCCAGCATCACGTTCCATACCGCGCGGCCCAACCCCTCGCCCTGCGCGTCATCGAGCACGGCGAACTTGTCCAGATAGACACCCTCGGCCTCGTCGGTGAGGATCACCGCGGTGCGGTAGTTCTCGCTGACATAGGCGCGCAGCAGCTTGGTCTTCTCGAAATAGTCCGGCACCAGCGTGCGGCCGAAGCTGGATTCGATCAGCGCCTTCAGCCGCGTGGTGTCCAGCTGCTCCCACGCGGTCGCCTTGAGCACCTTCTCGCCACGGCGCACCAGCGTGCCCGAGCCCTTGTGGGTGAAAAGCTCCTTCGCCAGATCCGCCGGGCGCGTGATCGACACCGAGGATTCTTCCGGCAAACGATCCAGCAAATCCTTGATCTGTTCGATCTTGACCTTCATGCCGCCGTGCAGCCACGGTTGCTGGGTCAGGTGTTCGTACTCGGTGGACAGGTTGATCGAGTCGATCAGCCTGCCCTCCTCATCCAGCAGGCCGCCGGTGCCGGTGAGGAAGATGATCTTGTACGGCTGCAACTCCTGCACCAACTCGTTGGCGGCGAAATCGGCATTGACGTTGAGGATCTGCCCGCTCGGCGTTTCGCCCAGCGAGGTGATGACCGGGATCGAGCCGGCGCGCAGGCTGGCCTCAATCGGCGCGAGGTTGACCTTCTTCACCTCGCCGACCAGCCCGTAGGTAGCCTGATCCATGTACTCGGCCTCGAACACGCCGCCGGTGATCGACGTGGCCCGCGCACCGTTTTGCTGCAAGGCCTCGACCAGCTGCAAATTGGATTGCTGGAACACGCGGCGCACGATGGCCAAGGCTTCCGGCGTGGTCACGCGCAGGCCATTGACGGTCTGCTTCTCGATGCCGGCGGCCGACAGTTCGGCGTCCAGTTGCGGGCCGGCACCGTGCAGCACGATCGGAGTCAGGCCAACCTCTTGCAGGAACGACAGCGACGACGTCAGTGCTTCCAGGTCGTCACGCAACACCGCGCCGCCGACCTTGACCACGGCGAAGCGCTTGGCGTCCAACTGCGAAAAACGCTTGAGGTACTGGCTGATTTCCTTGGCGCTGGCCATGCTCGAAAGCAGGCGCACGATGGTCTGGCGGGTCTGGCGATGGGGTTGCATGGCAGGTGACATTGCAGGTGTGTTGGCGGAAGGCACGGCGGCTCAGGCGCCGCGTTGCAGGATGCGGAGCACCGATTCGGCGTAGCGCTGCAACTGCTCCAGCGTCACGAACTCGTCGGCGGTATGGGCCTGGGCGATGTCGCCGGGGCCGTAGACCAGCGCGGTGTAGCCGCCGGCTGAGAACAGTGAGGCTTCGGTCCAGAAATCGACCGCGTTGCCGATCGGCAAGCCGAGTTCGTCGGCGACGTCGCGCGCGGCAAGGCGGCGTTCCTCCGCGCGGGCGATATCACCGGACGGCAGGCTCGGGCCGCGGAAGGTTTCCTCGAAATGCGCCGCGGCAGGCTCGGCAAAGCCGGCGAAGGTGGCTAGCAGTTGGTCAATGTCCATCGACGGCAGCGGGCGGAAACCGAAACGCAGTTCGGCCGCCGGCGCGATCATGTTGGCCTTGATGCCGCCTTCGACGCGGCCGATGTTGAAGCGCAGCCCGGTCAGGCCGCCGAAGCGCGCATGCGCCAGCGACTCGACGTGATCCAGCGCGCGGCCACCCCAGCGCATCGCCTGATGCAGCGCACTGGCCGCCGCATCCTGCTTGCCCGAGGCATGGCCGGCGCGGCCCGCGAACTTCATCAACACCGAGGAAATGCCGCGATGCGCCAGCACCGCCTCGCCCATCGTCGGCTCGGCGACCAGCACGGCTTCGTAGGGGATACCGCGGGCGAGGAAGGCGGCGATGCAACGCGGGTCGTTGGCCTCCTCGTCGGAGGAAAACAGGAACGCGGCATCGCCACCGGTGGCGTTTGCGGCGGCCACCAATGCGGCGGCAGCGCCCTTGATGTCGCACACGCCCAAGCCCACCACGCGGTCATCCAGCCGCCGCATCACGTGCGGATCGGCGCTCCAGTGCGGCGAATCCGGCACCGTGTCCAGGTGCACGTTGAACAGGTACTTCGGCGTGCCGCGCACCGCGTACAGGCTGACCGCGCCCGCGCCATGGTCGATCACCTCGACGTTGAAGCCCGGCAGGTGGGCGCGCAGGTAATCGAAGATGCCGCCGGTGGTGATCGCACGCGGCGGGTTGCGGGTGTCGAAGGACACCAGCTTTTCCAGATGCGCGAGGGTGGATTCAAGCAGGCTGGTCATGGGATTGAAGAGTCGGAGATTGCCCCTCCCTTTCATGCGCAGCATGAAGGGGAGGGTTGGGGGAGGGGTCGCCTTTCGCAGGGAGCAACACCCCCCCCCGGCCCTCCCCTTGGCCTGCGGCCAAAGGGAGGGAGCGTTCGATCAACCGTTGTTGACCTGCGCGTACAGCGTCGAGCTCATCCCGAACAGCTTGATGAAGCCCTCGGCCTCTTCCACGCCCCAATCCGCCGACTGCGCATAGGTCGCGCCCTTGGCGTTGAGGATGTGCGGGGACTTCACCGCCACCGCATCGACACGCGCACCGCGGGTTTCCAGCACCACCTCGCCATTGACCTTGCCCTGCGAAGACTTCAGGAACGCTTCCAGATCGGTCTTCAGCGGGTCGTGGTAGAAGCCCTCATAAACCAGCTCCACCCACTTGCGCGCCACGTCCGGCTTGAAACGCACCTGCTGCTTGGTCAGCACCGCATCTTCCAGCGCACGGTGCGCGGCCAGCAGCGCGGTCAGGCCCGGCGCTTCGAACACGATGCGGCCCTTCAGGCCAATCACGGTGTCGCCGGTATAAACGCCACGGCCCACGCCATACGAGGCAAACAGCTTGTTGAGCTTGGCCAGGATCTGCTCGCCCGGCAGCGCCTTGCCGTCCAGTTCGACGGCCTCGCCTTCGACGAATTTCAAGGTCACGGTCAGCGGCTCCACCGGCCACGCGCTGCGCGGTGCGCACCAGCCACGCGCGCCCTCGCCCGGTGCTTCCCACTTGTCGATTTCACCGCCGGACATGGTGACGCCCAGCAGGTTCTCGTTGATGGTGTAGGCCTTCTGCTTGGCGCGCACACCGAAGCCGCGCTCTTCCAGATACGCCTGCTCGTAGGCGCGGGTCTGGGTGTGTTCTTTCTGGATTTCGCGGATGGGCGCGACGATGCGGTAGTCGCCCTGTGCCTTCACCGCCAGATCGAAACGCACCTGGTCGTTGCCCATGCCGGTACAACCATGCGCGATGGCATTGGTGCCCAGCTCGGCGGCACGCTTGAGCGCGGCATCAACAATCAAATAACGGTCGGACACCAGCAGCGGGTATTGGCCCTGATAGCCCTCGCCGGCCCACACGAACGGCTTGACGAAGCCCGCCCAGATCGCCGGGCCGCCATCGACGGTGACGTGGCTGGCAACGCCCAGTTCGGCGGCGCGCTTTTCGATGAAGTCCCGCTCCTCGGCATCCACGCCACCGGTGTCGGCGAACACGGTATGCACGTTCCAGCCGCGCTCTTGCAGGTAGGGCACGCAGAAGCTGGTGTCGAGGCCGCCGGAGAAGGCCAGCACGATGTCGCGGGATTCGTTGGGGGTCGTCATGGTGAATGTTTCCGTGGAGATATGGTCAGGAACGAGTGAAGAGGAACGAGGAACGAGTGGGAGCAAGGGCTGCGAGCTTCTACTCGTTCCTCGTTCCTCGGCACTCGTTCTTAGATCAAGGCGGCCATGATCGCTTTCTGCACATGTAGCCGGTTCTCGGCTTCATTGATGGCGATGCACTGCGGCGAATCCATCACGCCGTCGGTGGCTTTGACGTTGCGGCGCAGCGGCAGGCAATGGCTGAACACGCCGTTGTTGGTCAACGCCATCTTGGCCTCATCGACCATGAAGTGCTTGTACTGGTCACGGATGGGCTTTTCCGGCACCCAGTTGCCGAAGAACGGCAGCGCGCCCCAGCTCTTGGCATACACCACGTCCGCGCCGGCATAGGCGCTTTCGATGTCGTGGCTGACGGTCAGCGAACCACCGCTCTCGGCCACGTTCTGCGCGGCCCAGCCCATGTAGCGTTCATCAAGAATGTATTGCTCGGTGGGGCACAACAAGGTCACGTCCATGCCCATACGCGTGGCAATAGTCAGCGCCGAGTTGGCCACGGCGGTGTTCAGCGGCTTGGGGTGGTACGTCCATGTCAGCACGTATTTCTTGCCGCGCAGGTCGGAAGTGCCAAAGTGCTCCTGCAAGGCCAGCGCGTGCGCCAACTCCTGGCAGGGGTGGGTGATGGTTTCCATGTTGATCACCGGCACCGGCGAATACTTCGCGAACGCCTTGAGCACGATGTCCTGCCGGTCGTAGGCCCAGTCCACGAACTTCGGGAACGCACGCACGCCGATCAGATCGACGTAGCGGCCCAGCACCTTGGCAACTTCGGCGATGTGCTCTTCGGTATCACCGTCCATCACCGTGCCGAAGTCGAACTCGATCGGCCATGCGTCCTTGCCCGGCTGCAACACGATGGCATGGCCGCCCAACTGGAACGCGCCCAGCTCGAAGCTGGTGCGGGTGCGCATGGACGGGTTGAAGAACACCAGCGCGATGGACTTGCCCTTCAGCGCATCGCCCAGCTTGTCCTGCTTGAAGCGAGCCGCCTGCGCCAACAGCGCGTCCAGTTCGGCGCGGCTCCAATCCTGGGTGTTCAAGAAGTGCTTGATCGACATCGATCCATCCTTTGCTGCGTGAAAATCACCGTTGCCGGCGGGGGCGCACGACGCGCGACTCATTGCGATTGAAACTTTCTGCGAAGCGAAAACGAAAAAACCCAGCCTGAGCTGGGTTTTCCGAACAGACAGCACGAAGCTCCGGTTACCCAGCGGAAATGTGGGGTTCCGGTCGGCGCGCACGCGAGGTCATGCCCGAGGCCTGACGGGCGGCGCTGGTTGCGTGTTGGAAGCTGTTCGCGTTCATGGCCCGGCATCCTCGCACGGACTTTGTTGCAGTGCAAGCACGACGACGCAGGTTCACGGATTGACCGCCGA
This sequence comes from Stenotrophomonas sp., assembly GCA_034675465.1. GTDB lineage: Bacteria > Pseudomonadota > Gammaproteobacteria > Xanthomonadales > Xanthomonadaceae > Stenotrophomonas. The sequence continues at coordinate 34,974 of JAUCDH010000003.1, forward strand.
CAGCTCGGCCTCTTCCCCCAATTCCGGGGTGATCGCCACCCTCAACTTCAAGCGATTACCGGGGTCTTCCGGCAACCGCGAACGGAACTTGACGCCCTTGTAGACGTAATCCACGTCGTAGGCGATCGGCCGGCGGAACTCGCGCCCGACTTCAACGATGCGGCAATCGGGCGTGAGCATCGCCGCGCCGCCACTGGAAGGCGTCAGCGCCATCTCCATGTCGCGCTCGGGCGCATGGGTAAAAATGCCCTTCACCGAATCCCAGAAACGGCGCAACCCGCCTTTTTCTTCATCCCCGCCCTTGACCTGCACCGGCTCCAGCGTGCGGGTGGAAACCGGTTCGCAATGCTCTTCGGTACGGGTGGCCCGCAAAGTCTGGAACACCGGTTCGACATTGAGCACCTGCGCGTAGTCGTAACGCACGTTTTCGACGGGGATCACGCGTTCGGCAGGAACCGCGCGGCTGCGCGCGTCGGCGGTCTGCGCCGCCACCGGCCCGGCGGCAACAGCCAGCAGGCTCAGGGCGGAGAACAACAAGGGAACGTGATTCATCGACACTTGGACAGGCTTCCGTGGCGGCGGACAGGCGCGACATAGTGTAGGCAGCGCCAGTGCCGGGGGGCTGAACCTTACCCATCCGCCGCGGTCTTGCCCAGCCCGGGCGTGCCCCACCCCGCCCGGCCCGCTAGAATCCCAAGGCTTGCTTCCCCTTTCCCACGCGGCGCCCCATGTCCCTGCACCTGTACAACACCCTGACGCGGCAGTTGGAGCCGTTCGCCCCGCAAAACCCCGCCGCCCCCACCATGTACGTGTGCGGCCCCACCGTTTACAACTACGTGCACATCGGCAACGCACGCGGCCCGGTGGTGTTCGGGGTGCTGGCCAACCTGCTGCGGCGGCGTTACGGCGCACTGCGCTACGCCCGCAACATCACCGACGTGGACGACAAGATCAACGCCGCCGCGCACGAACAGGGCGTGCCGATCTCGGCAATTACCAATCGCTTCGCCGCCGCCTACCGCGAAGACATGGCCGCCCTCGGCGTGGCAGCGCCGGACATTGAGCCGGAGGCCACCGCGCATATCCCGCAGATCATCGCCATGATCGAGCGGCTGATCGAAGCTACCCACGCGTACGCCGCCGAAGGCCACGTGCTGTTCGCGGTGAACAGCTTCGACGGCTACGGCAAGCTCTCGCGCCGCGACCCGGAGGAAATGCTGGCCGGCGCCCGCGTCGAAATCGCGCCGTACAAGCGCAATGCCGGCGATTTCGTGCTGTGGAAGCCTTCCACCGACGATCTGCCCGGCTGGGAGTCGCCATGGGGCCGTGGCCGCCCCGGTTGGCACATCGAATGCTCGGCGATGGCCGCCGCGCACCTGGGCGACACCATCGACATTCATGCCGGCGGCGTGGATTTGCAGTTCCCGCACCACGAAAACGAGATTGCGCAGAGCGAATGCGCCCATGGCGGGCGCACCTTCGCCCGCTGGTGGTTGCACAACGGGATGCTCAACTTCGGCGGCGCCAAGATGAGCAAGTCGGTCGGCAACATCGAGCGGGTGCACGATTTGGTGCGCAAGCATCCACCCGAAGCGCTGCGCCACGCACTGCTGTCGGCGCATTACCGGCAACCGCTGGACTGGTCTGATGCGCTGATCGAACAGAGCGTGCGCACGCTGGACCGGCTGTATGGCACCTTGCGTGACCTCGCCGGCATCGACGCTGCCCCCCTGATTCCGGCAGCGGTGGAAGCGGCGCTGGATGACGACCTCAACACACCGCTGGCGCTGGCCGAACTGGCGCGCATTGCCAGCGAAGCGCGCAAGGCTGAAAGCGCAAACGACAAGGCCCGGCTGAAGGCCGAGCTGCTGGGTGCCGGCCTTGCATTGGGCCTGTTGCAGCAAGCGCCGGCAGCATGGTTCAGCCGTGGTGCCGATGCGGATGACGACGCGCGCATTCAAGCGTTGATCGACGAACGCATCGCCGCCAAGCAGGCACGCGACTTCGCCCGTGCCGATGCCATCCGCGACCAACTGGCTGCCGAGAACATCGTGCTGGAAGACACGCCGCAGGGCGTGCGCTGGAAGCGCGGCTGAGGTTTTCCTTCCAAGCTGGCACGGAACACCGGATGAGGGTTCAGCAGAATCCCGCACTCCGAATTGCCACCGCCTTCGTCTGCCCCTCACCCCCAACCCCTCTCCCGTCGGGAGAGGGGCTTCAGAGCCAAAAGCCGCCGTGACCGACTCCCCTTTCCCGCTCGAACCCACTGCCGCCGAAGCGCAGGCCGCCATCGCCGAGGAGTTCTCGTTCTTCGGCGACTGGTCCGAACGCTACCAATATCTGATCGACCTCGGCCGCAAGCTGCCGCCCTTCCCCGATGCATGGAAGGAGCTAAGAGCACCGCCTGCACGGCTGCCAGTCGCTGGTGTGGATCGTGCCCGAGGGCAATGCCGACAAGCTGGTGTTCCACTCCGTCAGTGATTCGGCCATCGTCTCCGGGCTGATCTACCTCGCCCTGCGCGTCTAATCGGGCCGCCCAGCCGCCGAAATCCTCGCCACCGAGCCGGACTATGTGGCCGCCATCGGCCTGGCCAAGCACCTCTCGCCCACCCGCAGCAATGGCCTGGCCTCGATGCTGGCCTTCATCCGTGACACCGCGCGGTCGCAGCAGCAGTGAACGCCCACGCCGCCGATGCCGGGTAATCGGCGCGCTGCCTGCGCCGGGCCGGTTTCGCGCAACTGCTGGCCTACCGCATCACCGGGATGCTGTCCTACCAGATCGTCGCGGTCACGGTGGGTTGGCACATCTACGAAATCACCCGCAATCCGTTCTCGCCGGGCTGGTCGGGCTGGCCGAGGTGCTGCCGTACTTCTGCGCGGCACCGTTCGCCGGCTATTTGGCCGATCACCTGCCACGCCGCAAACTGGGCATGGCCGCCTGCCTCGGGCTGGTCGCCACCGCCACCATCCTCTGCGCGGTGGCGCTGGGGCGGGCCGCCGTTCAAGGGCGTGTGGCCGATCTACCTCGCCATCGCCCTGACCGGCATGGTGCGCGCCTTCCTGTCGCCCGTGTACAACGGACTGTTTCCGCAATGGGTGCTGGCGCGCGGGCAGTACGCGCGCGGGGCCGGTTTCGGCAGCGTGGTGTTCCAGTGCGGCATGGTGCTCGGTCCTGGGTTGGGCGGCGTGCTGGTCGGCTGGGGCAGCAAGGGCCTGGCCTACGGCGTGGCCGCGTTGATGGCGCTGCTCGCGCTGGGCGCGCTGGCCCTGCTGCGGGTGGCCGAAGCGCCGCCGCCACAGCTGCGCGCACCGATCTTCGCCAGCATCGCCGAAGGTGTGCGTTTCGTGCTGGCCACCCCGGTGATGCCCGGCGCGATGGCGCTGGACATGTTCTCGGTGCTGCTCGGCGGCGTGGTGGCGATGCCGCCGGCCTTCATCCACGAAATCCTGCACTACGGCCCGCAAGGGCTGGGCATCCTGCGCGCGGCGCCGGCGCTGGGCTCGGTCTGCGTCGGCCTGTGGCTGGCGCGGCACCCGCTGCACCGCAACGCCGGGCGCACGCTGCTGTTCGCGGTGGCTGGCTTCGGCCTGTGCGTGATCGGCTTCGGCTTGTCCCGGGCACTTCTGGCTGTCGGCGGCGATCCTGCTGTTCTATGGCGCCGGCGACGGCGTCTCGGTGGTGGTGCGCTCGACCATCCTGCAATTGGCCACGCCGGATGAAATGCGCGGGCGCGTTTCCTCGATCAACGGCATATTCATCAGTTCGTCGAACGAGCTGGGCGCGTTCTACGCTGGCAGCATGGCGCGGCTGCTGGGGCTGGTACCGGCGGTGGTGGTCGGCGGCTGCGCAGTGCTGGGTGTGGCCGCCATCACTGCATGGAAGACGCCGCAACTGCGTCGCCTGAATCTGCGCGACCTGCAATAGCCGGAACAGGCCCGAGGCTGCAGCTGCGCGCACCGGCAGGCGCGGCTTTTTCGACTGCGCGTGCTGCACCACCGGCGCGTCCGGTCCGTGGCGCAGGCGAACAACGCCCGCGAATCCAGGCTAACGCGCTCCATCCCGCGCGTGCAACAGGCGGTTGAGCCCACGCCCCTCCTCGCCACGCCCGAAGAACGCCGGGGCGCACCTCCACCGCCAGCTCGCGGGCAGCGAAGCAATCCAGCCATGCGGCCAGTTCGCCCAGCCGCGTCGGGCCGAAGTTGGCCGGTAGTTGCAGCCACAACGGCGCGACGCGCGCCAAACGACACCAGCAGTTCGAGGAAGGCATGCGTGGCCTGTAGCTGTCGCGCAGGTTGCCCTCGTGGCTGAGGTCGCGCGGCAGCTTGGCGCAGCAGCAACAAAAAGCCCCGCGCAGACCGCGGGGCTGGTGCAGGATGCGGAAGCGGCGTCGCGCTCAGTCGCCCTGTTGCTTCTGCAAGTGCTCCCAACGTTCCTGCGCATCAATGGTGCGCTCGGCGGTGAGGCGGGCTTCCAGACGGTCCAGGCCGATCTCTTCGCCGGTATCCACGCAATAGCCGTAGTCGCCGGCCTCCAGACGCTTGAGCGTGCTGTCGATCTTGCCGATCAGCTTGCGGTAGCGGTCGCGGGTACGCAGTTCCAGCGAGTTCTCGGTTTCGCGGGTGGCACGCTCGGCTTCGTCGCCGATGTCGCGCACTTCGTCACGCAGGTTCTCGATGGTCTGCTTGGATTCTTCCACCAGATCAGCGCGCCATCCTTGCAAGCGCTGGCGGAAATACTCTTGTTGCAGCGGGCTCATGTATTCCTCGTCCACCGACGGCTTGTAGCCGGCCGGCAGGATCGGGCGGCCAGTGGCCTCGTCGGTCTTGTACTCCACGACCTTGTGCTTGCCGCGCGGCGCCGGGGCCGGCGTGCGCGTGGTGACGGCAACGGCGACCTTGCCGACCGGGCGGACGGGGGACGGGGCTGCGGACTTGGTGGCGGGTTTTGCAGGGGCTTTCGAAACAGGCACGGGATTCTTGGATTGCGGGGCCTTGGCCGCCGGCTTGGCTGCTGCCGGCGCGGACGCTGGAGCAGGGGCCTTCTTGGCGACTTCGACCGGGACAGGCTTGGCCGTCACCGGCTTGGCGGCCGGCTTCGGTACGGACTTGGTGATGGGCTTGCTGGCAGCGGGAGCGGCGACCTTTGCGGGCGCTTTTTCCACGGCCTTCTTCGCCACGGGCTTGGAAACAGGTTTTGCAGCAACCTTGGCCGGCTTGGCGGGAGCCGGCTTGGCAGCCGCCTTCTTCGCGGGTGTCTTGGCGACGGCCACCTTCTTGGCCACGGCCTTCTTTACCGGCGCGACTTTCTTGGCAGGCGCCTTGGCAACCGCCACCTTCTTGGCGGGCGCCTTCTTCGCTGCCGGCTTGACGTTGGCGGCCTTGGCGATAGGTTTCTTCGCCGCAGGCTTGGGTGCCGCCTTCTTCACGGCAGGCTTGGCGGTTTTCTTGGCGACCTTGACGGCCTTTTTTGCAGGTTTTTTAGCAGCCACGAAACGCTCTTCCTTGTTCCCCCGGGGCCCGGGAAAGCGGGCTTTTATAGCCTACCCGGCCAACAGCGGCAACCGCAGGGCCGCCCCGAACGTTAACGGATGCCCGATCCGCGCCGAACCAGCCCCTGACGCCACCGGACCGTTTCGCGCAGCTCGGAACGCAACCGGATGCAGGCAGCACATCCGGTGGACGGAAGACGCGATGCGCCCAACCCGCCCTGCCCGGCATCCTGCGACAAAACCCCGGGCAATGCCAGCTGGCTTATCATTCCGGCGTGATCGGCCAACTCCTCATCGCCCTGCTGCGCCTGTACAAGCGCTTCATCAGCCCCCTGCTGGGGCCACGCTGCCGCTTCGTCCCCAGTTGTTCCGAATATTCGATGGACGCCATCGGCGTACACGGCCCATTGCGGGGCTGCTGGCTTACGCTGCGCCGGCTGGGGCGCTGCCACCCCTTCCATCCAGGCGGCTACGACCCGGTACCCGGCAAGGCCGACGCCCCCTCTTGCCGCTGCACAGGAAAACACTGACATGGCTTCCACGCTCATCACCAATGCCCGCATGGTCAACGAAGGCCATACCTTCGACGGCGACTTGCGCATCGAGGACGGCCGCATCGCGCAGATCGGCAACGGCCTGACACCGCGCGACGGCGAGGAAGTGGTCGATGCCGCCTGGCGCTGGCTGCTGCCGGGCATGATTGACGACCAGGTGCACTTCCGCGAGCCGGGTCTGACCCACAAGGGCGACATCGCCAGCGAATCGGCCGCCGCCGTGGCCGGTGGCCTGACCAGCTTCATGGACATGCCCAACACCAACCCGCCGACGCTGGACTCGGCCATCCTCGAAGCCAAGTACGAGTTGGCGAAAGGCCGCGCTTGGGCCAACTACGGCTTCTATCACGGCGCCAGCAACGACAATCTGGAAGCCATCCGCGCGCTCGACCCGAAGAAAGCGCCGGGCGTGAAGGTGTTCATGGGCGCGTCCACCGGCAACATGCTGGTGGACGACCCGGACACGCTGGACGCCATTTTCCGCGACTGCCCCACGCCGATCATCACGCATTGCGAAGACACGCCGATGATCGACGCCCTCGCCAAGGAATATGCCGAAAAATACGGCGATGCATTGAGCGCCGAGCAGCACCCGGACATCCGTTCGCGCGAGGCCTGCATCAAGTCCACGCGGCTGGCGATGTCGCTGGCACGCAAGCACGGCACCCGCCTGCACGTGCTGCACATTTCCACCGCCGACGAACTGGCGCTGTTCGAGAAGGGCCCGCTGGTCAGCGCCGACGGCAGCCGCAAGCAGATCACCGCCGAAACCTGCGTGCACTTCCTGCACTTCGCGCGCCCGGATTACGCAACCAAGGCCAACCTGATCAAGTGCAATCCGGCGATCAAGGATGTGGCCGACCGCGAGGCGATCACCGCCGCGCTGGCCGACGACGTGCTGGACGTGCTGGCCACCGACCATGCGCCGCATACCTGGGAAGAGAAGCAGAAGCCCTACGCGCAGGCACCGTCCGGCCTGCCGCTGGTGCAGTACGCACTGGTCGCCGCACTGGAGCGCGTGCACGAGGGCAAGTTGACCCGCGAGCAGGTGGTGCAGAAATTCGCCCACGCCCCGGCGCAGCTGTTCGACGTGGAAGAACGTGGCTTCCTGCGCGAAGGTTATTTCGCCGACCTGGTGCTGGTCGAGGACGTGCCGTTCACGGTCAAGCGCGAGGACGTGCTCTCCAAGTGCGGCTGGTCGCCGTTCGAAGGCACCACCTTCCGCTCGCGCATCGCTGCCACCTGGGTCAACGGCCAATTGGTATGGGACGGCAGCCAACTGGTGGGCGCCCCCGCCGGCCAGCGCCTGACTTACGACCGCTGATGCGTCGCACCTTGATGCTCGTGGCGCTGTTGCTAGTGCCCCTGTTCTCTGCCCTGCCCAGCCACGCACAGGACGGCATCGGCGAATTGCTCGACAACCGCATCGTGTTCCCGGCCAGCGCCTCGCAAGGCGCGATGGTGATCGGCAAGGTGCCCGCCTGCAGCAGCGTGCGCTACGCCAACCGCGAGCTGCGGGTGAGCGGCTACGGCAGCGTGGTGTTCGGCATTGGCCGCGACGAGAAAGGCCCGTTGCAGGTGCAGGTGCGCCGCCCGGATGGCAGCAGTGAAACGGTGGCCATCGCCGTCACCGCACGCGACTGGCCGGTGGAGCACGTCAATGGCGTGCCGCCGAAGACGGTGAATCCGCCAGCGGCGATTGCCGAGCGCATTGCCCGCGAACAGGCGCAGGTGGCCGAGTCACGCACGCGCGACGACGCCCGCACCGATTTCACCCAGACCTTTCAATGGCCGGTGCAGGGCCGTATCAGTGGCCGCTTCGGTAATGCCCGCATCTACAACGGCCAGCCCGGCGCGGGCCATTCGGGCATGGACATCGCCGCGCCCACCGGTACGCCGGTGAAGGCGCCGGCCGCCGGCGTCGTCACCTTCGCCAACCCGGACCTTTACCTGACCGGCGGCACCCTGGTGCTCGACCACGGCTATGGCATCAGCTCCAACTTCCTGCACCTGTCGCGCATCGACGTGAAGGTGGGCGAGCGCATCGAGCAAGGCCAGGTGATTGCCGCCGTCGGTGCTACCGGGCGTGCTACCGGGCCGCACCTGCATTGGGGGATGAACTGGTTCGATGTACGTATCGACCCGTTGCTGGTGCTGGAGCGCGGGAAATAACCGATCCCGAGCCAATTTGTGAGAGCTGCCTCTCACTTCGCACTCAACCGCGAGCAGCCCACCATGCACGCCACAGCAGCCCGACGGGGCTGGGTTGGATATTCGCCGCCGCGCAAACGCGCCTGCAAACGGCCACGCGCCAAGGCTGCATATACGCGGCGTGGACGCGGGCCAGCCACACGCGCCGGCCACTGCGCCAGCAGCGCTTGCTGCCATTGGCGCTCGTCACCGGCCTTCGCTGGTACCACGCTGCTGCCCAATTCCTGCACGCGTTGCGCCAGCGCCTGCGTCAGCACGGCGGCGGCGGCTTGCGGTTGCAACGGCAGGCCGAACATCACCGCTTCTACCGCCGCCACAGCTTCGGCGAAGCCCTGCAAGACGCGGCGCGCCTGCGCTGCACCGGCGGCTGGTTCGCGCGCTTCGATCAACATCGGCAGCGCATCGGCCAGTTGCGCCCACGGCGCGCGCACCGGCTCCAGCACCCGCCCCAGCGGGTGCCGCGAGCGCTGCTCGGCCCAACTGCGCAACTCTTCGCCCCACCACGCCAGCTTGGCGTCGGCTGGAGTTGGGTCGCCGCTGGTGTTGAGCATGTCGTCGAACTCTTGCAACAGCGCGAACCACGCCACCGTGCGGGCGCGCTCGGTCTCGGCAACGAACCGTTCCACCAAGCTCCACTCCGGCCAGCGTTCACGCCATTTGTCCAGAAAGCTGTCCAGCGCACTGCTCACGTCTTACCTCGATTCATCACACTTGGGGCGGCTGCGGCCACATCGCCGCCTGCCGTAGTTGTTGCGGTTGTTCGCACAGGTAATCTGCCTGCCACGTTTGCGGGTCGTCGTTTTCTAAGCGATAGCCCCACAGCGCTGCGATGGACGGCATACCTGCTGCGCGTGCGGCCTGTATGTCGCGCTCGTCATCGCCAACGTAAACGCAGGCTTGCGGTACGAGGCCGATGCGTTGCGCGGCCACCTGCAACGGCAGTGGATGCGGCTTGCGTTCGGCCAGTGTGTCGCCACCAATCAGCACGGCGCAGCGTTGCTCCCAGCCCAACTGCGGCAGGATTAAGCGTGCCAAATATTCGGGCTTGTTGGTGACGATGCCCCAGCGGCTGCCGGCTTGTTCCAGCGTATCTAGCATTTCCGCAACGCCATCAAATAGCTGTGCGTGCTGCCCAATCAGTGCCTCGTAGGTATCGAGAAACTCCGGCACTAGCGCATCACGCGCGGCGACATCCAACTGCGGAAATGCCACGCCCAGCATTGCCCGCGAGCCTTTGGACACCACGGCGCGCACGCTTGCCGGCTCCACCGCAGGCAGGCTGCGTGCCAGCCGCATCTTGTCGAGAGTGACGACAAAATCCGGCGCACTATCGAGCAAAGTGCCATCAAGGTCGAACAGGGCGGCGCGTGGGAACACGCGCGGTGATTCGTGATTCGTGATTCGTGATTCGTGAAAAACGGGCGTCACCGGCTTCTGCTCCTGCTGTTGCTTCTTCCAATCACCAATCCCGAATCACCAATCACGGCTTTTCAGCAAACGCCAGATAGTTGATGTCGGTGCGCGAGCTCAACCGCGCGCGGTTGCGCCACGGCTCGTAGGCCATGCCACTGACGTCCTGCAACGACAAATCCGCCTCGCGCAGCCATGCGCCGAGTTCGGCCGGCTTGATGAAGTCCTGATAGTGGTGCGTGCCCTTGGGCAGCAGCCGGGCGATGTATTCGGCGCCGACCACCGCCACCGCGAACGCGGCCGGGGTGCGGTTGATGGTGGACAGGAACAGTTTGCCGCCGGGTTTGAGCAGGCGCTGGCAGGCGGCGATGATCGCGCCGGGGTCGGGCACGTGTTCCAGCATTTCCATGCAGGTGACCACGTCGAACGCGCCCGGCTGCTCGGCGGCGAGGTCTTCGGCAGCCTGCACGCGGTAATCGAGCTGCACGCCCGATTCCAGCCCATGCAGGCGCGCGACCTTGACCAGTTCCGGCGCGAGGTCGATGGCGGTGACCTGAGCCCCCTCCTTTGCCAGCGCCTCGCTCAACAGGCCGCCGCCGCAGCCGATGTCCAGCACCTTGGCTCCGCGCAACGTCGTGCGCTCGGCGACGTAGCGCAGCCGCACCGGGTTCAGCGCATGCAGCGGCTTTTGCGGGCCATCGGCGTCCCACCAGCGGGTGGCGAGCGCGGCGAACTTGTCCAGTTCGGCTTGGTCGAAGTTGTTGGAGGTGGCAGCAGTCATGGGGGATTCCTCGTTAATTTGCCCCTCCCCTTTGCACGCAGCTCAAGGGGGAGGTTGGGAGGGGGGCTTTGCGGTTTTCTCGCAATCGCCTAAAGCACCCCTCCCCTGCCCTCCCCTTCGCCTTTGGCGAAAGGGAGGGAGTTTTCATCAAGCGCGACTGGAACGGATGCGGTCGCGCCACTGGCGGGCATTGGCGGTGATCGCCGCCACGTCCATGCCGACCAGTTCGCGCTGCACCAGCTTGGGCTGGCCGGCAATCCACACGTCGCTGACCTGGTGGCGGCCGGCGGCATACACCAGCTGCGACAGCACATGGTGCAGCGGCTGGGTCTCCAGCGCCGACAGGTCCACGCAGGTCAGGTCAGCCTGCTTGCCGACCTCGATCGAACCGATCTTGTCGCCGAAGCCCAGCGCACGCGCGCCGCCCAGCGTGGCCGCGCGCAGCGTGGTGGCCGCGTCCAGCGCGGTGGCGTCGTTGGCGACGGCCTTGGCGAGGATGGCCGCAGTGCGGTTCTCGCTGAACATGTCCAGGTCGTTGTTGCTGGCGCAGCCGTCGGTGCCGATGGCCAGATTCACGCCGGCGCGAACCAGCGCGCAGGCCGGGCAGAAGCCCGAGGCCAGTTTCAGGTTCGACTCGGGGCAATGCACCACGTGCACACCGCGCTCGGCGCACAGGTGGATTTCGCCTTCGGTGAGTTGGGTCATGTGCACCGCGATCAGGCGGTCGTTGACCAAACCGAGGCGATCCAGCCGCGCCAGCGGGCGCTGGCCATGCAGCTTGATCGAATCTTCGATTTCCTGCGCGGTTTCGTGGGTGTGCAGGTGCACCGGGATGTCGAGCTGGTCGGACAGCATCCGCACCCGCTCGAAGTTGGCGTCATTCACCGTGTACGGCGCGTGCGGCGCGAACGCGGTGCCGATCAGCGCATCGCCACGCCACTGGTCGTGCAGATCGGTTGCGCGTGCGAAATATTCGTCATCGGTTTTCGCCCATGCACTGGGGAAGTCGATGATCACCGAGCCAACCAGCGCGCGGAAGCCATGCTTTTTATAGACGGCGGCCTGCACGTCGGCGAAGAAGTAATTCTCGTTGGCGCAGGTGGTGCCGCCGCGCAGCATTTCGGCGATGGCCAGCGTGGTGCCGTCGGCGACGAATTCCGGGCCGATCACCGCTGCTTCCACCGGCCAGATGTGCTCGCGCAGCCAGGTCATCAGCGGCAGGTCATCGGCCACGCCGCGCAGCAGGGTCATCGGGTTGTGGGTATGGGCGTTGACCAAGCCGGGGATCAGCGCCGCTTCCGGGCGCGACACGGTTTGGCGCGGGGCAAAGCGGGCGCGGGCCTCGGCGCGCGGCAGTACCGCGACGATGACGCCGCCGTTGACCGCCACCGCATGGTCTTCCAGCACCACCGCGTGTGGTTCGATCGGGACGACGTAGCCGGCTTCGATCAGGAGGTCGCACTGTTCTGGCGGAAGTTCACTCATGCCGGTTCACCTTTTGAATCTGTTTGGGCAAAGCGTGCGAGGCAAGCCCCGCACTTGCGGTACCGCCACCACGGACGCCGGATGCGCAAAAGGCTTCGAGCTTCCGATGGGTCGCCCGAAGCCTTTGGTTCGCCACTTGCGCGGTGATGACGCGCCGTGGCCGCAACGCAGCCACGGGCCGGTGCGTCACTTGACGCGCGCGGAGTATTCGCCGGAACGGGTATCAACGCGGATGATTTCGTCCTGGTTGACGAACAGCGGCACGCGCACCACCGCGCCGGTTTCCAGCGTGGCCGGCTTGCCGCCGCCGCCGGAGGTGTCGCCGCGCACGCCCGGGTCGGTCTCGGTGATCTTCAGCTCGACGAAGTTCGGCGGGGTCACGTCGATCGGCGCGCCGTTCCACAGCGTCACCACGCAGGATTCCTCACCCTTGAGCCACTTCTCCGCGCCGTTCATGCCGGCCTTGTCGGCCTGCACCTGCTCGAAGGTCTCCGGGTCCATGAAGTGCCAGTACTCGCCGTCGCTGTACATGTAGTTCATGTCGGTATCGACAACGTCGGCGGCATCGACCGAGTCGGTCGATTTCATGGTCACTTCCTGGGTGCGGCCATCCTTGATCAGGCGGTACTTCACGCGGGTGAAGGCCTGGCCCTTGCCCGGCTTGACGTACTCGGTGTCAATGATGACCGCCGGTTGGTTGTTGACCAGGATCTTCATCCCGTTCTTGACGTCGTTCATGCCGTAACTGGCCATGCTGGTACTCCTGAAAGTGGCGAAACCGACGCACGAAGGTCGGCCGGATTAGAATGGAACGCCCGCCATTGAAGGCGGGCATCTGTTTTTCTGGTCGCACATGATAACCGCAGCCCTCGCCCCCGCTCCACAAGACGCGCCCACCGCCCTGCCCGCCCCCCGCTGGCAGGCGCTGTGGCGGCAGGCCGTGCGCGACCCGGCCGAACTGCTGGCCATGCTGGGGCTGGAGGCTGCCGACCTCGGGGTATCCGCCGAGGCGCTGGCACAGTTTCCGTTGCGGGTGCCGCGCGGCTTCGTCGCCCGCATGCGCCACGGCGACCCGGCCGATCCGCTGCTGCGACAGGTGCTGCCGGTGGATGCCGAGATGCGGCTGGCGCCCGGGTTCAGCCTCGACGCGGTCGGCGACGGCGCGGCGAAGAAGAGCACCGGGGTGATCCAGAAATACCGCGGCCGCGCGCTGCTGGTCGCCACCGGCAGCTGCGCGATCAACTGCCGCTACTGCTTCCGCCGCCATTTCGACTATGCCGGCGAGAACGCCGCCAAGGGCGGCTGGCAGGAGGCGGTGGCGGCCATTGCCGCCGACCCGACGATCGACGAGGTGATCCTGTCCGGCGGCGATCCGCTGTCGCTGGCCACACCCAAGCTGGCCGAATTGACCGATGCGCTGGCCGCCATCGGCCACATCCGCCGGCTGCGTATCCACAGCCGCCTGCCGGTGGTGCTACCCGAGCGGGTGGACGACGAATTGCTGCAATGGCTGGCCGGCCTGCCGTGGCCGCTGGCGTTCGTGATCCACGCCAACCATGCCAACGAGTTCGACGCCCATGTCGATGCCGCCCTCACCCGCCTGCGCGGGGTTGGCGCACAGTTGCTCAATCAGGCAGTGCTGCTGCGCGGGGTCAACGATGACGTGGCGACGCTGGCGGCGTTGAGCGAGCGCAGTTTTGCCGCCGGCGTGCTGCCTTATTACCTGCACCAGTTGGACCGGGTGCAGGGCGTGGCCCATTTCGAGGTTGAAGATGCGCGCGCACTGGCGCTGCACGCGCAGTTGATGACGCGGCTGTCCGGCTATCTGGTGCCGAAGCTGGTGCGCGAGATTGCCGGCGATACCGGCAAGCGGCCGCTGCATTCCCCGTAGGAGCGCACGCTGCTGCGCTCCCGCCAAACGCACCGCCGTCAGCGCCCGTTCTGCAACAGCGCCACCAACGCATCCGAGTCCAGCGGCTTGGCCAGCCAGTAGCCCTGCACCAGGTCGCAGTCGCGCTGGTTGAGCAAGTCGAACTGCGCCTGCTGCTCGATGCCCTCGGCCACGACCGTGATCCCCAGCGCATGCGCCATCGCGATGATCGCGGTGGTCAGCGCCAGGTCGTCCGGGTCGCGTTGCAGGTCGGAGACGAAGCTCTTGTCGATCTTGACGCCATCCACCGGCACTTGCCGCAGGTGGCTCAAACCGGAGAAGCCGGTGCCAAAGTCGTCCAGCCACACCTTCACGCCCATGCGGTGCAGTTTTTCCAGCAGCGCGGCGGCCAGCATTTCGTCGCCGATCACCGCCGTCTCGGTCAGCTCCAGATGCAGGCGCGAGGCGTCCAGCCCGGAAACGCGCAGGCAGTCCTCAACCTCCGCCGTCAGATCGCCGCTGCGTAGCTGCCGCGGGGACATGTTCACCGACACGAACAATTCCTCACCGGCCGCATTGCGCGGCCACTGTTGTGCCTGCATGCAGGCCGCGCGCAGCACCTTCGGCCCCAGCACCTGGATCAACCCGCTCTGCTCGGCGATGTCGATGAACAGCGACGGTGGCACCGAGCCCAGCTCGGGGTGCTGCCAGCGCAGCAGTACTTCCACGCCCACCAGCACGCGGTCGCAGGTGCGGAAGATCGGTTGATAGACCAGCCGCAGCTCGCCACGCTCCCATGCCCCACGCAGCTCCTGCTCCATGTGCAGGCGCCGCTCCACCGCATGGTCCAGCGCGCGGCTGTAGTAGCGGAAGCAGTTCTTACCAGCCAGTTTGGCCTGGTACATGGCGATATCGCCGTTCTTCAGCAGGCCAGTGGCGTCGGCGGCGTCTTCCGGGAACAGGGTGATGCCGATGGAACTGCCCAGGAATATCTCGCGCCCCTGCACCTGCAAGGGCTGGCTCAGTTCATCGACCAGCCGCTTGGCCACGGCGGTGGCCATGCCTTCCACCTTGCCGGCCTCGTGACCGATCAGGATCACGAACTCATCACCGCCGAAGCGGGCCAGTTGCGTCTCGCTGCCGCCATCCTGCGCCACCACCGTGCCGATGCGCTGGGCAAATTGCAGCAGTGCCTCATCGCCAGCTTCGTGGCCCAGGGTGTCGTTGACCCGTTTGAAATTCGTCGATATCGATGAACAGCAACGCCAGGCCGCGGCCCGAGGTGCGCGCACCAAGCAGTTCATGGTCCAGCGCTTCACGGAAAGCCAAACGGTTGGTCAGGCCGGTGAGTGCGTCGGTATAAGCCATCTGCCGCACTTCGCGGTCATGGCGAGCGATGCTCTGGCCCATGCGGCCGAAGCTGTGCAGCAGCTCGCCGATTTCATCGCGGCGGCGGGTTTCCGGTGGGTCGATCTGGTAATCGCCGCCCTCGACGCGCCGGGCAGCCTCACCCAGCCAACGGATCGGCCACACCAGCGTGCGCTGCACGTACAGCGCCAGCAGGCTGGCCAACCCGACCAGCACCAGCATCATCAACCCCACCCAACGCAACTGTCGCTGGTTGGCACTGCTCGCGCCGCGTTCCAGCATCGCCATCGCCTCGGCCTGCTGCGCGTACACCGGCGCCATGTCCATGCCCACCCGCAGGCCGCCAATGCGCTGGTCGCCGATGCGGATCGGCACATCGACCTCCAACACCATCGACGATTCCTGCACCTTCAACGCGTCGGCGGCCAGCGCACCCGACGCCAGCGGGTCCTGCATCTGCCGGCCATAACCGGCCACCTCGACCGAGCCGTCGTGGAGCAGCCGGCCTTCGCTGTCATGCACCAGCACATAGCTGACCGCGTTCTGGCTGGCGGTGCTGCGCACCAAGGCGCCGATGGCGTCCAGGTCGGAGAAGTACATCGGGTTGACCAATGCCTCGGCCAGCGAGGCGGCCAAGGCCGTGCCCTGCTCGCGCGCGCTGCGATCGAACACCTTGCTGACCACGTCGTTGCTGGCACGCAGGACTTCACGCTGGGTCGTGGCCTGCCCGGCCAGTATCGCCGCCACGATCGCCACCACCACCAGCATCGCGACGGCGACCACGCTCAGGAACCGGGCCTGCAACCCGAAGCGAAACGGCTTCATTCCACCTCCAGGCGAACACGCTTGAGGCCATCGCGCAGGCGTTCCAGCGTGCGCTGGCTGGCCGGGTCGATGCGGTGGAAGGCCGTGGTGCCGAAGAACTTGTGCAGGGCCGGGCCGGCGACCGGGTCGCGACTGGCTTCCAGCAACACCTCCTGCAAGCGCGCACGCACTGCCGGATCGAGGTCGGCGCGCACCATTTCCACCGCGCGCGGCACATCCTCGGTTTCGTGCAGCACCCGCATGTCGCGGCGAAATACCGCCGGCATGCGCTGTTCGCTCTGCCAGTCGATGTTGCTGATGACGCCGGCATCGACCACGCGCTTGTGCACGTAGGTGGAAATATTCAGTTCGAAACGGGTGAACACGTAACCCACCGTATTGGCCGTCGGCGTGTCCTGCGGCGTCAGCAGGATTTCCGGGCGGATGCCGCGGTTCAGCAGCTCCATCATCGGCATCAGGTAGGAGCTGGTGGACCACACGCTCTGCATCGCCAGCGTGCGCCCCTTCAGGTCTTCCAGGCTGTTGATCGGGCTGTCGCGGCGGACGAAGAACACCCCGTGGTAGCGCCCCACGCCGTTGCGCTCGGTCAGCAGCAGCGGTTCGATGCCACTGCGCTGGCTCAGGGCCATCGCGGTGCCGGAGGTTTCGGTGATCCAGTCCACCCGGCCACGGCGCAGGTAGCTGGCCATCTGCTGCAAGTCCTTGGCCATCAGGATGCGGCCTTCGACGATCCCCACGTCGCGCATCCGCGGCACCACGTAATCCAGCAGCGGCTTCAATTGTTCATAGTGGGACTTCGGATCGTCACTCAGGCGCCCCAGCACCAGTACCGAACGCTCGGCTGCCAGCCCCATCACCGGCAACGCGAAGGACAACAGCAACACGGCTCCCCGGAGCCATTGTGGAACGTGCAAACCGGCAACTCCCCAAGAGTGTCCGCAAAGACTAGCCGAAAATCACACGAATGACGCAGTTCTCACTTTTCCTCACCGCTCGCCAGCCGCGCCATGCGCTGGGCGTCGGACAGGATGCCGCGCAGCAGCCGCACCTCTTGTTCGGGACAGCTCGGCCTTCATGAACAGACGTCGCAGTTTGCGCATCGCCGACTCCGGCGCGCGGCCCTTGTGGAAGTCGATCTGCTCCAACGTGTCGTCCAATTGCCCGAACAACCCTTCCAGCTGCGCATGGCTGGCCGGCGCCTCGCCGTGGCCCAACTCCACCGGCGCCGACTGCACGCCCTCCAGCTCGGCCATGCGCACTTCGTAGGCCAGCACCTGCACCGCGGCAGCCAGGTTCAATGAACTGAACTCCGGGTCGGACGGAATGTGCACGGCAGCGTGGCACAGCTGCAGCTCGTCGTTGCTCAGGCCGGTGCGCTCGCGACCGAACACGAAGGCGACCTCGGCCGGCTCGGCGGCCCTGGCCACGGCGCGCTGGCCGGCGACCTCCGGCAGCAGTTCTTCCAGTTGCACGCGGCGCGAGCGCGCGGTGCAGCCCAGCACCAGCCGGCAATCGGCCACCGCCTCGGCCAGCGTGGCGAACACCGGGGCGTCGCCGAGCACGTCCTCGGCCCCGGCAGAACGGCGGAAGGCGTCCTCGTCCAGCGGCTTTTCCGGGGCCACCAGCACCAGCCGCGACAGCCCCATCGTCTTCATCGCCCGCGCCGCCGCGCCGATGTTGCCGGGGTGCTGGGTGCCGACGAGGACGAAGCGAATGCGTGCGGGACAGGACATGGCGGAGAAAAGTCAGGAGCGGGACAGCCGCAAATGGTAAACTGCGCGGCCGGCCAGCGCGCCGGCACCGCTCTTTTCCCCCGCCAATCCATCCTTTCGCCTTCCCGGGAGCCCTTCGCCATGCAGAAACCCGCCGCCACCGTCATGGTCAAGGCCGCACGCCTCGCCGGCAACGTCCTGTTGCGCAACATCAACAAGCTCGAGGCGCTGAACGTGGTGCAGAAGGGCCGGATGGACTACGCCAGCGAAGTCGATGGCGACGCGGAGAAGGTGATCGTCAAGGAACTCAAGCGCGCCTACCCCGACTACGGCATCTATGGCGAAGAAGGCGGCGTGCAGGGCAAGGGCCGGCAGATGTGGGTGATCGACCCACTGGACGGCACCAGCAATTATCTGCGCGGCTTCCCGCATTACTGCGTGTCCATCGCGTTGGTGGAGAACGGCGAGCCCACCGACGCGGTGATCTTCGACCCACTGCGCAACGAGCTTTTCACCGCCTCCAAGGGCGCCGGCGCGGTGCTCAACGACCGCCGCATCCGCGTGGCCGAGCGCAAGGAGCTGGAAGGCACGATGATCCACACCGGCTTCGCCCCGCGCGAACGCGCCCGCGCCGGCAGCCAACTCAAGACCGTCGAAACCCTGCTGGTGCAGGCCGAGGACATCCGCCGCACCGGTTCGGCCGCACTGGACCTTGCTTATGTGGCCTGCGGCCGCGCCGACGCCTATTTCGAGGCCGGCGTGAAAGCGTGGGGCATCGCCGCCGGCGTGCTGCTGGTGCGCGAGGCCGGCGGCAAGGTCTGCAACTACAAGGGTGCCACGCTGGCACGCATGGACGACAAGGGCCCGGAAACGCAGCAGGTCGTCGCCGGTAACTTGAAGGTCTGCGAAGCCTTGCAGAAGGTGATCCTCAACACTGGCCACGCCGCCGAGTTCGACCCGAAGTTCTGACCGGTGCACCCGGCCTCATGAAAAAACGGCAGGACAGCCGTTTTTCACGGCGAAGCCGCCCAAAGGGTGACGCACAAGGATTTGCATCATGAAAAAACGGCGCCGTGAAGGTGCCGTTTTTCGTTGCGCCCGACCCGACGCGGCATGCCCCTCCGGCCCGCGCCATGCGTCCAGGGAAACCACGGGCCGTCAATCGCAACCGACGTACGCGCCGCCCCCGGTTCAATAGCGCAGCCGGCAACGCGCCGGCGACGGCTGATCCCACAGCAACCAGAGCCGTCCATGCAATGCATCCAGCAGCAACATCCGCCGCGACTGCGGCGAGGTTGCACGGAAACGCAGCTGGCACTGGCCCAGAGGCTGCCACCGGCTCCACTCCTCCGGCTTGCCTGCGCCGGCCAACGGCAGGCCCGCACCGCCATGCCGGCGGACGGCTGCTGCCAGCGCATGGTCCAGTTCCAGCCGGATGCCGCCGCGTACGCCGCCGGCCCCCAGAGCCAGCCCGGCCAATGGCGAGCCGCCCCACCCCGTCCCCGCCTGCGGCAGTCGTACCCGTTCGGCCAGCCCCGGCGGCAACAGTTGCCGCAACCGCCGGGCGAGCCTCATGTGCAACCGCGCGACATTCACCGCAGGCCGCCGCTGACGTCGTACCAATCGACCTTGCGGGTGATCCACATGATCGCGGCGAGGATGCCGAACAAAAGTAGCGAGCCCATCAGCAACGCATTGCTCTCCGAGGCCAGCAGCAGGTAGAGCACGCCGTACAGCAAGGTGAGCATGCTGGCGAAGCCCAGCCCACGCTTCCAGCTGCGCAATGCGCCGCTCAGGTAGAAGCCTTGCAGGCCGATGCAGGCCGCCGCCGAGATCAAGTAGGCCCAAAGGAAGGCGATGTGCTCGGACAGGCTCAGCAGCAGCAGGAAGAAGATCGCCAGCGCCAGCCCCACCAGCAGGTATTGCAGCGGGTGGATCTTCAGACGCTTGATCAGCTCGAACAGCACGAAGCCGACGAAGGTGAGCAGCACGAACAGGATGCCGTACTTGCTGGCGCGGTCGGCCTGGGTATAGACATCGACCGGATCGACCAGCGCCACCTCCAGCACTTCCACGCTGCCACCGCCTTCGCTGCGCAAGGCGCGGCGCAACTGCGCCTGTGCCGCCGAGGCCAGTGAGGACACTGCCCACTCGGCCTTGAAGCCGACGTCGTCGATGCTGCGTTCGTTGGGCAGGAAACTGCCGCCGAACAGCGGGTGCGGCCACGGCGAAGACAGTGCCACGCGGGTGTCGTCGCCCACCGGCGCCACCGACAGCGAGCGGGTGCCGTCGAGCACGAATTCCAGCTCGACCTTGCTGCCACCGGCCAGCCGGCCACCGCGCTCGTCGGGCAACGGCGCGAGCGGCGCATGCAGGCCCTTGATGCTCCGCTCCAATATGCCGGAGGTGGCCTGCAAGGCCAGCGCGCGCCCATCCACGCGCAGGTTGGGCGTGCCGACCAACCCGCGCACGTCGGTGATGCCCAGTGCCAGGTACGGCTGCCCGTAGCTGCGGCCAGGCACCGGCGCGTAGGCCAGGTCGTCGAACTCGGCCTGCACCCGAGCGTGCCAGCTATAGACCGGCACCCGGAACAGGCCGACGCGGCGCTCGTCCGGGCGCATCTGGCCCTGCACCCGCAGTTGCCTCGGCATCTGCACCTCGTGGCCGCTTTCGGTTTGCAGCTCGCTCTTGCGCTGGCCGCTGGCATCGACCACCTCGACCTCGCGCTGCTGCGTCCACGGCAGCACCCGCACCGGGCCGACCAGCGACTGCTCGCCGGCCCGGCTCTGCGCGACCCGCTCGATGGCCTGGTCACGGTAGCGCTCGCGTTCATTGATCGTGCCACGAATCAGCAGCAGGGGAACCAGCAACAACAACACCAGCCCGCCGACGACGGCGAAGCGCAACAACAATTTGAGGGAAGTCATGTCCCGTCCTCGTGTGGAAACGGGAGCAGCTTCAACGCGGCCAGTGAACGGGGTTTGTGGCGAATTTGAAGTGGGCGTGAAGTCGCGCGGATACAGCGCGGCGCAAAGTCAATCGCAAATACTCTCGGATGCTTGCGACTGCCCGTGCAGCATAGTATGAATGCACATTCATGCATTTCCGGCCGCCCAGCATTCCATTCCCCCGAAGGAACCCCACGTGCTGCACCCACGGCCCCGCGCCTCGTTGATCCACCGGCTCTCGCTGAGCATCTGGGTCCTGTTCCTGGCCTTGCTCCTGCTGCTTTCCGCGCTCGGCTACGCCACCATGCGCATGGCCGCCGACCGATTGGTGCCGCTGGTGGCGCAGCACACGGTCGAACTGCGCGCACGCGCCAGCGAGGATTTGTTCCTGCAAGCCGAGCAAAGCGTCCAGCGGCTGCAACACGAACTGTTGCGGCGCCTGGGCGCGGCCGACCACGCCACCACCCTCGCCCGCTTCGACAGCTTGTTCGCGCGCAGCGCCGACGGCCTGTGGCGGCTGCGCCCGGAACAGGTGGATCCGCTATACGCACCCACCCTGTACCTGCACCAGCCGGCGCAGGGGCTGGACGAGTCGGCGCGGCTGCGCGCGGTCGTCGCCTACGACCTGCTGCGCGAACAGGGGCCGGCGCTGGCCCCGCCGTTCTTCTCGGTCTATATGGATTTCGTCGAGGACGGGCTGATGGTCTATTCGCCCGGCGTCGATTGGGGCAGCGGCGCGGATGCCAGCGCCACGAACGCCAACTACCCGACGATGCGCGGCGCCGACCCGCAACGCAATCCGCAGCGCGCGCTGTTCTGGACCCCGGTGTATCTGGACGCGCAGGCCAACACGTGGATGGTGTCGGTGATCAAGCCACTGGACTGGCAAGGGCACTGGGCCGGCACGCTGGGGCACGACGTCTCGATCCAGACCCTGCTCGACCGGAGCGCCGGCGACATCGACCAGGGCATGCAACTGGTGATGAGCGCCAACGGCGACCTGATCGCCCACCCGCAACTGCGCCAGCGCATCGCCGCCGCCGATGGACAACTGCGGCTGTCGGCCATCGGCGACCCGCTGCTGGCGCAGGTGCACCAGATGATCGAGCAGTCCGGCAGCGACAGCGGCGCCGGGCGCTCTCCCGATGGCAGCCAGTGGGTGGCATGGTCGAAGATCCACGGCCCGGGCTGGTACCAGGTGTATCTGCTGCCGCAGGCGCGGGTGAACCACCTGCTGATGTGGGGGCTGTTGGCGCTGTCCGGTGTCGGCATCGTCGGCCTGCTGGTGACGACATGGCTGCTGCGGCGACGGATACACACGCTGATCGCGGTGCCGTTGAATCGCTTGACCCATGCGGTCGATGAGCTTGGACAAGGCGGCGCGCCCACCCCGATAGGCATGCACGGCAACGACGAACTCGGCCGTCTGGCCGGCGCATTCGACGGCATGGTCGAAGAGCTGGTGCAGCAGCGCGCCCTGCAAGTGGCGCATGCGCAGGCCCTCCAGAACGAAGTGGATGAACGCCGCCAGTTCATGACCCAGCTGGAGGAAGAGCGCGCGCGCCTGCTGGCCCTGCTCGGCGCGATGAACCTCGGCATCCTGCTCGCCGGCAACGACAACCGCGTCATCTATTGCAACGCCGCCTTCAGGGAGATATGGGAACAGCCCGACGACACCGGGCTGGTAGGGCTGACCACTCGCGAAACCTTCGAGATCGCCAAGTCGTTGATGGTCGATCCGCAATCGATCAGGAAGCAGTTGGAGGAATCCCTGGCCTTCCGCGACAAGCCCCGGCACATGGAAGTGGCGCAGGTCAGCGGCCGCATCCTGATGCACAGTTCCTACCCGGTGCACAGCGCACAGGGTGCCTACATCGGCCGGCTGTGGGTGCAGAAGGACATCACCCAGGAGCGCCGCACGGCGGCGCAGCTGGTGCGCCTGGCCGAGCACGACGTGCTGACCAACCTCTACAACCGCCGCCGCTTCGAGGACGACCTTGCGCAATTCTTCCATGACGCCGAGCGCACGCCGGCGCAGGTAGCGCTGCTGTTCTTCGACCTCGACGAATTCAAGTACGTCAACGACACCTTCGGCCACCGTGCCGGCGACGCGGTGCTCAGCCGGGCGGCCGACGAGATCCGCGCCCTCGTCCGCGAGGGCGACACCCTGTTCCGCCTCGGCGGCGACGAATTCGCGGTGCTGATGCCACACGCCAGCCAGGACGACGCCGAACACCTGGCCGAACGGATCGTGCGCCGGATTTCGCAGACGCCGATGGCGATGCACGAACAGACCGTGCGGCTGACCACCAGCCTCGGCATCGCCCACTACCCGACCCATGCCGACAACGCCCAGGACCTGGTCGCCCATGCCGACGCGGCGATGTACCAGGCCAAGCGCAAGGGCAAGAACTGCTGGAACATCTACCGCCCCGACCGCGACAGCTCCCGGGAAATGGCCACCCGGCTGGCGTGGAACGACCGCATCGCGCGGGCGCTGGAGCAGGACCTGCTGCGCCTGCACTTCCAGGGCGTGCACCACGCCGGCAGCGGCCAGTTGGCGCATTTGGAAGCGTTGATCCGCATGGAGGACGAGGCCAACCCCGGCCAGCTGATCATGCCCGGGCAGTTCATCGACCACGCCGAGCGCAGCGGCAAGATTCTGGAAATCGACCGTTGGGTGGTCCGCCAGAGTATCCGCTTGCTGGCCACGCACCCGCAGTTGCCGGCCATCGCCATCAACATCTCCGGGCGCTCCTTCGACGATCCCGAATTGCCCGAATACATCGCCTGCCAGTTGCGGCAGCACCACGTCGCGCCCGAACGCCTGCTGGTGGAATTGACCGAAACCTCGGCCGTCTCGGACATGAGCGATGCAGCCAACTTCATCGCCGCCCTGCGCCAAACCGGCTGCACCATCTGCCTCGACGACTTCGGCACCGGCTTTTCGTCCTTCGCCTACCTGAAGAACCTGCAAGCAGACGTGCTCAAGATCGACGGCATGTTCATCCGCAACCTGCCGCACGAACACGACAATCAGGTATTCGTGCGCGCCATCATCGAAGTGGCGCACGGCATGGGCAAGCTCACCGTGGCCGAATTCGTGGAGGACGAGGCCACCTTGCAGATGCTGCGCGAACTGGGGGTCGATATGGTGCAGGGCTACCACCTGGACCGGCCGCGCGCCGACCACCCGGCCTTCGTGGGCCGATGACTCCACCGCAGGAGCGCAGAACCAGCCGCTCTATGCAGGCAACGAAAAAACAGCCTCCGCGCCGCCATCGGTGCGGTTGTGCAAGCACACCCGCCCGCCATGCAGGCGTGCCACCTCGGCGACGAACGGCAGGCCCAGCCCGGAACTGCGCAGTCCGCTGGCCGGGCGCGCCAACGAATAAAAGCGCTCGAACACCCGTTCCAGCGCGTAATCCGGCACCCCCGGCCCCTGGTCGAGCAACACCACGTCCCAGCTATCGCCTTCCTGCCGCAGCTGCAACGTGATCCGCCCACCTTCCGGCGAAAAAGCGATGGCGTTGTCGAGCAGGTTGCCCAGGGCTTGCCGCAGCAGGAACGCATCGCCGTGCACGGATGCGCGCTCGGGCAATTCGCACTCCAGGCGCAAGTGCGCTGCCTGCATGCGCGGCCCGACTTCGTCGGCCAGCTGCCGGCACAGCGCAACCAGATCCACCGCCACGCGATGCTGCAACCAACCGTGCTGCTCCACTTCGGCCAGCCGCAGCAGCTGGTCGATGGTTTCGGTCAGGCGCTTCTCCTGCTGCACGATGTTGGCGGCGAAGCGCTGGCGCTCGGCCTCCGGCAACGGCTCCTGCAACAACTCGGCCGCACCGCGTATCGCCGCCAGCGGGCTTTTCATCTCGTGGGTCAGCGACTGCACGTACTGCTCGACGTAGGCCTTGCCCTCGAGCTTGCGGCGCATGGTTTCCAGCGCTCGCCCCAGATCGCCGATCTCGTCTCCGCGTGGTTTCGGCGGCGCTACCGGCTCACCGGCACTGACCGCCTTCGCATAGCGGCTCAAGCCGCCGATGCCGCGCGCCAGCCACCCTGTCATCAACAGCCCGATCAATGCCGACAAGCCGATCAACCACGCACCGCGCGCGACGATGGCCCGCTGGCTGGCGGCGATGAACGGCGCGATGCTGTCGTTGGGTTGGGCCAGCGTGAGCACCCCGATCAGCGCCTTGCCATCGGCCGGGTCGTATATCGGCGCGGCCACGTGCATCACCGTGCTGGCCTCGTCGCCGGGCGTTTGCGGGCTGGAGCGCGCGCCGTATTCGCCGCGCAGGGTGCGATAGACGTCGTTCCAGCGCGAATTGTCGCGGCCCACGTCCTGCCCGCGCGAGTCATAGACGACGATGCCGCGCGTATCGGTCACCGTGACCCGGTAGTCGATGCTGCGCTTGGGAAAGCGCCACACCATCGCCCGCGGATCACGCCGCTGCGCGGTGGCCACTTGCGCGGCGAACATGCCGTCGGCGATGCGCCCGGACTTCATGTCCGGTGCAGCCATCACCGCCAGCACGTTGGCCGCATCGACCAGCGTGGACTCCATCGCCTGCCGCACGCCTGGCTTCACCTCACCGACGAACACGCGCATCACGAAGAACGCGGCGATGCCGACGATCAGGAAGAAACCGAGGAAGAGTTTCAGGCCGAGGCGCATACCCACCCCGAATGAGCAGCGTTGTTGCTGTTGCTGTTGCTGTTGCTGTTGCTGTTGCTGTTGCTGTTGCTGTTGCTGTTGCTGTTGCTGTTGCTGTTGCTGTTGCTGTTGCTGTTGCTCGTGATTTTGCCCTGGCTTTTGACTTGCCGGGTTCCCTTCCGCAGCGACGGAGCCGACGGACAAGACCCGAAGGGCGACGTGCATGGGTTCGGCGGGAAAAGGCGAAGCACTGCTTCGCCCCGCCGGACGGGCAGTCGCCGCGCGGCGACTGCCCCGGACTCGACCGCGAAGCGGGCGAGCACGTCGTTTTTCGACACGACAGGGATGTCGTGTCGAAAAATCCCGGCGGCGGAGTGGACCCCACGCGCGCAGCGCGTGGGGCGCGAAGGCAGGGTGTGCTTTCTTTTGGCTACCTTTTCTTTGCACGAGCAAAGAAAAGTAGCTCGCTCCCCTGAAAGGGGAGCGAAAGCCTTTGCTTTATTCATTAACCAAGCATCAGGACTCCATCGCCCCTCACCCCAACCCCCGCTCCGCGCCCCCGGCCCACGCCAGCGGCGTGGGCGCTCCACGGCACGCGTGCCAGTGGCGCGCAAACCGTGCCTTCTCGCCCCGAAGGGAGAGGGGCTTCAAAAATACCCCCGTCGCACACTTCAAGCCCACGAAGACCTCAAACATCCAACGCATACCCCAACCCACGATGCGTCCGAACCGGCTCCCCCACCGCCCCCGCCGCCCGCAACTTCGCTCGCAATGTCTTCACATGCGTATCCACCGTGCGGTCGGCACTGTCACAGGCATGGTCCCACCCGCGCTCCATCAACTGCGCCCGGCTAAGGATCGCCCCCGGCCGCTGCAACAACGCCGCCAGCAACGCGTACTCGTAACGCGTCAACTCCAGCGGCACATCCCCGTAACGCACCCGCCGCCCCTCGCGGTCGATCGCGAACGCCCCTTGCCGCACCCACTCCGCCCCGGCCGCAGCAACGGCCACCGGCGAAGGCCGCCGCAAGCGCGCCCGCACCCGCGCCACCAACTCGCGCGGCGAAAACGGCTTGCCCACGTAATCGTCCGCGCCCAGCTCCAGGCCCAGCACCCGGTCGAACTCGTCATTGCGCGCGGTGAGGAAAATCACCGGCACCTGGCTGAACGTGCGTAACTGCCGGCATACCTCGAAACCACCCACGTCCGGCAAACCCACGTCCAGCACCACCACGTCGATGCCACCCTCGCGCAAACGCTCCAGCGCCCCCCCGCCCCAACGCGCAATGCTCGGCGGCAAGGCCCTCGCTGCGCAGGGCGTACAACACGGTATCGGCGATGGCGGCCTCGTCTTCGACGACGAGCACGCAGGGGGCGGGATCAGACATGTCACCAGCATAGCCGTACACTGCGCCGATGAATTACCGCCACGCCTTCCATGCCGGCAACCACGCCGACGTGCTCAAGCACATCGTCCTGCTCGCGCTGATTGACGCGCTCAAGCGCAAGGACGCGCCGTTTTTCGTGCTCGACACCCACGCAGGCCGCGGCCGCTACCTGCTGTCGGCCGAGGAAAGCCGCAAGACCGCGGAGGCCGACGAAGGCATCCTGCAATTGATGGCCTCGCCCAGCCTGCCGGAAGTCGTCGAGCGCTATTTGCGCGCGATACAGGCCAATAATCCGGTCGGCGCCTTGATCGCCTACCCCGGCTCGCCGCTGCTGTCCGCGCAGGCCATGCGCGGACAGGACCGCCTCGCCGCCTGCGAGCTGCAAGCCGAAGAGGCCGCGGCGCTGAAGGAATTGTTCGCCCACGACCGCCGTGTGCAGGTGCTGGCCGGCAACGGCTACGACAGCATCCGCGCCCTGCTGCCACCCAAGGCCGGGGCCACGAAGATCGGCCGCGCATTGGTACTGATCGACCCGCCCTACGAAGTACAGGACGCCGAATACCCGCAAATCATCGCCACCTTGCGCGAAATCCTGTCGCGCATGCCGCAAGCCCAATGTGCGGTGTGGTACCCGATCAAGCAACGCCGCAGCCTGCTGCCGTTCTTCCGCAAGGCCGCTGCATTGCCCGCAAAATCCGCGCTAGTGGTCGAACTGATGGTGCGCCCGGACGACTCGCCGCTGCGTCTGAACGGCAGCGGCATGTTGCTGCTCAACGCACCGTGGCAGTTCGACCAGGCGCTGGCCCCGGCGATGCCGGTATTGCAACGCGTGCTGGGCGAAACCGAGGCCTCGACCCGGCTGGAATGGCTCAAGGCCGCGGAGTAGGCCCACAATCCGCTCAACGTGGTTGAGCCACGTTCACGGAACCCAACACCGCAGGTGCAAGAATCACCGGAGACCGGAGGAACCGCAGCATGGCCACCCGCAACCGCATGCCGCCGTGGCATGAAAACTTCAAGGCACCCAGCGGCCGCGAGCTGCTGATCCGCCCAATCCGTCCCGAGGACGGCGCGCCGCTGCAAGGCGCCTTCAGCCTGTTCGGCCCCGAGGAAGTACGCGACCGTTTCCTGCAAGCGGTGGACGTGCTGTCGGACGAAACCGCGCAGCGCCTGACCCACCCGAACCCGAAGACCGAAATCGCACTGGTCGCCGCCGAACCGCTGCCGCCCGGCGAAGCCGTGGTCGGCGCAGTGGCACGCGCCTCGATCATCCCCGGTACCCGCGATGCCGAATACGCCATCCTCGTCAGCCGCTTCCTCGTCGGCCAGGGCCTCGGTCGCCAGCTGATGCGCAAGCTGGTGAAGTGGGCACGCGGCAAGTACCTGGACCGCATGTACGGCGACATCGCCCAAGGCAACGAACCAATGCTGCAACTGGCCGCCTCGCTGGGCTTCAAGCAGGTGCCGCACCCCTCCGGCACACCGGGGCTGGTGCGGATGGTGCTGGAGTTGGGTAACTGAGAAGCAAGAAACGAGTGGAGAGAAACGAGAAACGAGTACGAGCAACGGCAGAAGTCGCCCGCCTCCACTCTTTCCTCGTTCCTCTCCACTCGTTCCTCCGCTGCTAAAATCAGCGGCCTCATGCCGCATCACGCCCCCTACCCCGTTCCGCCGCTGCCCCGTTCGGGCCAGCTCCGCGCCTGGTGGCGCGCCCCCGCTTCGACCAGTGCGCTGGCGTGGCACGTCGCCCGTGCCGCACAGGCGCATGGCAAGCCGCTATTGCTGGTCGCCCGCGACAACCACGGCGCGCAGCAGATCGTGGCCGACCTGCAAACCCTGCTCGGCACTACCGGTGGCGCATTGCCGGTGGTGCCGTTCCCGGACTGGGAAACCCTGCCCTACGACCAGTTCAGCCCGCACCCGGACATCATCAGCCAGCGTTTGAGCGCGCTGCACCACCTGCCCACGCTGGCACGCGGCATCGTGGTGGTGCCGGTGCAGACCCTGCTGCAACGGCTGGCACCGCTGAGTTACATCGTCGGCGGCAGTTTCGACCTCAAGGTTGGCCAGCGGCTGGACATGGACGCGGAAAAACGCCGGCTGGAAAGCGCCGGCTACCGCAACGTCCCGCAGGTGATGGATCCCGGCGATTTCGCCGTGCGCGGCGGCCTGCTCGACGTTTACCCGATGGGCGCGGATACACCGCTGCGCATTGAGCTGCTGGACGAAGACATCGACTCGATCCGCGCCTTCGACCCGGAATCGCAGCGCTCGCTGGACAAGGTGGACGCAGTGAAGATGCTGCCGGGCCGCGAAGTGCCGATGGACGAAGCCAGCCTGTCGAAAGTGCTGGCCACGCTGCGCGAGCGCTTCGACGTGGATACGCGCCGCAGCCCGCTTTATCAGGACTTGAAGGCCGGCGTGCTGCCTTCGGGCATCGAGTATTTCTTGCCGCTGTTCTTCGGCAAAACCGCAACGCTGTTCGACTATCTGCCTGAGGGCTTCCTGACGGTCGTGGCCCCCGGCGTCGGCGAAGCGGCCGATGCGTTCTGGGAGCAAACCCGCAGCCGCTACGAGCAGCGCCGCCACGACATCGAGCGCCCGCTGCTGCCGCCGGACGAGATTTACCAATCGCCGGACAGCCTGCGCGAACAGTTCAACAAGCAGCCGCGCGTGGAAGTGTGGCCCGCCGACCACCCGCGCATCGCCGAGGCGCAGGCGCTGGGCGACCAACCGCTGCCGCCGTTGCCGGTGGCGGCCAAGGACGCACCCGCCGGGCAGGCGCTCAAATCCTTCCTCGACCATTACCCGGGCCGGGTGCTGATTGCCGCCGATTCGCCGGGCCGTCGCGAGGCGCTGCTGGAGGTATTGCAGGCCGCCGAATTGCGCCCGCCGGTGGTGGCCGACGTCAACGCCTTCCTCCCTTCCCCCCTCGGGGGAAGGTGGCCCGAAGGGCCGGATGGGGGTACGGGCGAAGCCTCGCGGAGTTTGGATGCCAAGGGGCTTCCGCGCTTCGCCATCACCGTCGCCCCACTCGACGATGGCTTCGCGCTCGCCGAACCGCCGCTGGCCATCCTCACCGAACGCCAGCTCTTCCCCGAGCGCGCCGGCCAACCACGCCGCACGCGCCGCGCAGGACGCGAGCCGGAAGCCATCATCCGCGACCTCGGCGAACTGACCGAAGGCGCGCCCATCGTCCATGAAGACCACGGCGTTGGCCGTTATCGCGGGCTGATTGCGATGGACGTGGGCGGGATGCCCGGTGAGTTCCTCGAAATCGAATACGCCAAGGGCGACCGCCTGTACGTGCCGGTCGCGCAGTTGCACCTGATCAGCCGCTACTCCGGCGCATCGCCGGAAACCGCGCCGCTGCATTCGCTGGGCGGCGAGCAATGGGCCAAGGCCAAGCGCAAGGCCGCGGAAAAGGTGCGCGACGTGGCCGCCGAATTGCTGGAAATCCAAGCCCGCCGCCAAGCCCGCGCCGGCTTGGCGCTGGATATCGACCGCGCCATGTACGAGCCGTTCGCCGCCGGTTTCCCGTTCGAAGAAACGCCCGACCAGCAAGCCGCCATCGAGGCCACCTTGCGCGATTTGCGTTCCAGCCAACCGATGGATCGCGTGGTCTGCGGCGACGTCGGTTTCGGCAAGACCGAAGTGGCCGTGCGCGCCGCCTTCGCCGCCGCCAGCGGTGGCAAGCAGGTGGCGGTGCTGGTGCCGACCACGCTGCTGGCCGAGCAGCACTACCGCAATTTCCGCGACCGCTTCGCCGATTACCCGCTGCGGGTGGAAGTGCTGTCGCGCTTCAAGAGCACCAAGGAAATCAAGGCCGAACTGGACAAGGTGGCCGCCGGCACCATCGACGTCATCATCGGCACGCACCGGCTGTTGCAGCCGGACGTGAAGTTCAAGGATTTGGGCTTGGTCATCGTCGATGAGGAGCAGCGTTTCGGCGTGCGCCAGAAGGAAGCGCTCAAGGCACTGCGCGCCAACGTGCACCTGCTGACGCTGACCGCCACGCCGATTCCACGCACGCTGAACATGGCGATGGCCGGGTTGCGCGATTTGTCCATCATCGCCACGCCGCCGCCGAACCGGCTGGCGGTGCAAACCTTCGTCACCCAATGGGACAACGCGCAGTTGCGCGAGGCGTTCCAGCGCGAGTTGTCTCGTGGCGGGCAGTTGTATTTCCTGCACAACGACGTGGAAAGCATGGGCCGGATGCAGCGCGAACTGGCCGAACTGGTGCCGGAGGCGCGCATTGGCATGGCCCACGGGCAAATGCCCGAGCGCGAACTGGAACAGGTGATGCTGGATTTCCAGAAGCAGCGCTTCAACGTGCTGCTGGCCAGCACCATCATCGAATCCGGTATCGACATCCCCAACGCCAACACCATCATCATCAACCGCGCCGACCGCTTCGGTTTGGCGCAGTTGCACCAGTTGCGTGGCCGCGTGGGCCGTTCGCACCACCGCGCCTATGCCTACCTGGTGGTGCCGGACAAGCGTTCGATAACACCCGATGCGCAGAAGCGGCTGGACGCCATCGCCTCGATGGACGAGCTCGGTGCCGGCTTCACCCTCGCCACGCACGATTTGGAAATTCGCGGTGCCGGCGAATTGCTCGGCGAAGACCAGAGCGGGCAGATGGCCGAGGTCGGCTTCAGCCTCTACACCGAGTTGCTGGAACGCGCGGTGCGCTCGATCAAGGCCGGCAAGCTGCCGGACGTCGATGTCGGCGAGGAGGCGCGCGGTGCCGAAGTGGAACTGCACGTGCCGTCGCTGATCCCCGAGGACTACCTGCCCGACGTGCACACGCGCCTGACGCTGTACAAGCGTATTTCCAGCGCGCGCGACAGCGAGGCCTTGCGTGAATTGCAGGTGGAGATGATCGACCGCTTCGGCCTGCTGCCGGACGCCGCCAAGCACCTGTTCGCGATCGCCGAGCTCAAGTTGCAGGCCAATGCGCTGGGCATCCGCAAGCTGGAGCTGGGCGAGAACGGTGGCCGCATCGTGTTCGAGAGCAAACCGAACATCGACCCGATGGCGGTGATCCAGCTGATCCAGAAGCAGCCCAAGCTCTACCAGATGGACGGCCCGGACAAGCTGCGCATCAAGCACCCGCTGCCCTTGCCCGAAGACCGCTTCAATGCCGCGCGGGCGATGTTGTTGACGTTGCGACCGGGCGGCGGTTGAAGTCACTGGCGATTTGGTGGGCCAAGGCCCATCCCATTCTCCTGCCGCACAGGGTGGGCCTTGGCCCACCGCCCTGATGGCCGACCATCAACCAGCATGCGGAAGCCCCACGGCCAGGGGGCGGGCGCTACCGGCTACAGCACCGGTGACAGCATGCCCACCGCGTTGCGCACCAGCCGCAGGTGGAACGGCCAGGCCTGCACCTGTTCCAAGGTCACTTGCCGCGAGACATCCAGGTATTCCTGTTGCCGGCGGCGAATGGCCGCGACGGGTACCGCGTCGGCAAGCAGCAGGTTGTTTTCGAAGTTCAATTCCAGGCTGCGCCGGTCCATGTTCGCCGACCCCACCAGCGCCAGTTCACCATCCACGGTAAGCGTCTTGGCGTGCAGCAGCCCCAGCGGGTATTCGTGCACCTCCACGCCACATTGCAGCAGGTCGGCATAGGCGCTGCGGCTGGCCTGCCCTACCAGCCATGAGTCGTTGCGCGCGGGCAGCACCATGCGCACCGCCACGCCACGGCGCGGGGCCGCGCACAGCGCGCGCAGGATGGATTCGTCCGGCACGAAGTACGGCGTGCTGACCACCAGTTCGCGGCGCGCGGCGTAGATGCAGGCCACGAACATGTCGGCCATCGCATTGTGGCGGGCGGCCGGGCCTGTTTCGAACGCCATCGCCATGCCGCCATCATCGAAGCGCGGCTGCCCACCCTGGCCGACATGGTTCTCCAATCCGGTTTCGCCGGTTTCGGGAATCCAGCCGCCGAGGAACAGGTACTGCACCTGAGACACCACCGGCCCTTCGCAGCGCAGCAGCAGGTCGATCCACGGCGCGAACGCAGGCTTCACCCTGAATTCGGGATCGGCGCAATTCTGGCTGCCGCAGTAGGCGATGCGGTCGTCGATCACCACCAGCTTGCGGTGGTCGCGCAGGTCCATGCGGCTGAACGCCATGTGTTGCAGGCGATTGATGTCGTCCAGCGTCTTCAGCTGCTTCACTCCGGCCTCACCCAACTGCCGCCAGCGCGGCCCGTCGATGAAGGCGCGCGAGCCCAGCGCATCGACCATCACCCGGCATGCCACTCCGCGCCGGGCGGCGGCGGCCACCGCATCGGCCACGCGCCCACCCGCGTCATCGTCGAGCCAGATGTAGAAGGCGATGTGCACGCTTTCACGCGCCTGCTCGATGTCGGCGACCAAGCTGGCGAGCGCGGCGCGGCAATCGCGCGTCGGCTGCTCGGCGTTGCCATCGGCAGCCCCGAGCAGCGCGATCCGGTTGCCGGCCGACGGGCGGAAACCATTGATCGAACCGGCCAGTTCGAACAAGGCGATCGCATTGTCGGGCAGCGCGGCGGCGATACCGGGTGCCCCCTGCGTCACCTCGGCATCGACCAGCCGGGCCATGCGCTGACGCACGCGTTGCAGGCGCCGGAAGCGGGTACGGCCGATGCTGGTTTCGCCCAGCAGCAGGTAGGCGAACATGCCGACCAACGGCGCAAGCATGATCACTGCCACCCATGCCACGCGCGAAGCCGGCGTGCGGTTGGGGCGGGTCAACGCGCGCGCCACCACCAGCAGGTGCGCCACGAACAGCACCACCGCGGTGATCGCATGCACCCAGCCCAATTGCAATGTCATTGCCACTCCCATGATCGGGCACGCATGCCCGCCTGTACGAACAAACTGCCGAAGCTGCCGGCAAGGATCGCATGTGCGCCGCCGTGGAGCGCCCACAAGTCGGGGCCAAACGCGGAAGGCCCGGCATTGCCGGGCCTTCCTTGCACGACTCACGCGCCGGGAATTACCAGATCACCACGCGCTTGTCGTCGCCGCGCACCATCGCATCGCCGGCCTTGCACTGGAATGCGCTGGCGAACGCCGGCATGTTCGACGGCGCACCGTTGGCGCGGAAGTTGGCCGGGGCGTGCGGGTCGGTGTTCAGGCGGACGCGCAGCTCGCCTTCGGTGAAATTGCGACGCCACACCGTGGCCCAGTTCATGAAGAAGCGCTGGTCCTGGCTGTAGCCGTCGATGGCCACGTTCCTCGACGGGTCGGCCTTCAGCGCCATCTGCAACGCGTCGTAGGAAACGGTCAGGCCGCCGAGGTCGCCGATGTTCTCGCCCAGCGTCAGCCGGCCCTTGACGTTGACGCCCGGCAGCGATTCGTAGCCGTCGAACTGCGCCACCAGCTGGTCGGTGCGGCCGTTGAACGCATTGCGGTCGTCGTCGGTCCACCAGTTGTCGAAGTTGCCGTTGGCGGCGAACTGGCTGCCCGAGTCGTCGTAGCCGTGCATCATCTCGTGGCCGATCACCGCGCCGATGCCGCCGTAGTTCAGCGCCGGGTCGGCCTTGGCGTCGAAGAACGGCGGCTGCAGGATCGCCGCCGGGAACACGATCTCGTTCTTGCTGGCGTTGTAGTAGGCATTGACCGTCTGCGGGGTCATGCCCCATTCGGTGCGATCCACCGGCTTGCCGATCTTGTCGAGCATGTAGCGGTAGTTGAACGCGCGCGCGGCCTGCATGTTGCCGAGGTAGCTGTCGCCGGTGGTGGTCAGGCCCGACCAGTCGCGCCACTTGTCCGGGTAGCCGATCTTCGGGGTGAAGCTGGCCCACTTCTCCAGCGCCTTCTTCTTCGTCTCCTCACCCATCCACGGCAGGTTCTCCAGCCGCGTCTTCAGCGCCGCCGACAGGTTTTCGACCAGGTGCTGCATCTCGACCTTGGACTCGGCCGGGAACACCGCCTCCACGTACAGCTGGCCCAGCGCCTCGCCCATCGCGCCGTTCACCGATTCCAGCACGCGCTTCCAGCGCGGCTGCATCTCCTGCTGGCCGCGCAGGGTCTTGTTGTAGAAATCGAAGTTGGCCTGTTCGAAGTTGCTGCTCAAATACGGTGCTGCGTTATCGACCACGTGGAAGCGCAGGTAGGCCTGCCACGTCGTGGCCGGCACGTCGGCCAGCATCTTGTCCAGCTCGCCGAAGAAGCCCGGCTGGGCCAGCGAGAACTTGTCCTTGGCCGGCACGTTCAATGCATCGAACAACGCGACCCAGCTGAAGTGCGGGGTCAACTTGTCGGCATCGGCGGCACTGACCGGGTTGTAGCGCTTGGCCGGGTCGCGCAGCTCGATGCGCGACAGCGAGGCCTTGGCCAGGCGGGTCTCGAATTCCATCACCGCCCTGGCCTGTTCCTTCGCTTGCGCGGCATCGACGCCGGACAGGGCCAGCACCTGCTCGATATAGGCTACGTAGGCGTCACGGATCTTGGCCTGCGACTCGTCGAAGTAATAGCCCTTCTCCGGCAGGCCCAATCCGCCCTGGCCAACGTAGGCGATGACGGTGCCCGAATCCTTGAAGTCGCCGTTGGCGTACAGCGAGAACAGGAAACCCTGGCCCTTGGCGTAGCCATCGCGCAGGTAGCCGGTGATCGCAGCGGTGTCGCCCAATGCGGCGATCTTGTCCAGCTCCGCTTGCAACGGTGCGATGCCGGCGGCCTCGATGGCGGCCTCGTCCGAGCCGGTCTTCCAGATGTCGCCGATCTTGGCTTCCACCGTGCCGGCCTTGGCGTCGGCCGTAGCGGCCTGTTGCACCAGCGCGTGCTGCACTTCCAGCGAGCGCTCGCGCAGGATCTCGAAGCTGCCCCAAGTGGTCTGGTCGCCCGGCACCGGGTTGGCGGCCAGCCACTTGCCGTTGACGAAGCCGTTGAGGTCGGCGCAGGCCGATACCGACGGGTCGAGGTCGGCGACGTTGAACGCCACCGATGGCGTCTTGATCTGCGACAGGTCGAATGCCGGCTTGGCGGCTTCGGCCGGCGCGGCGGCGGGCGCCTCGGTCTTGCCGCAGGCCGCCAGCGAGGCGGCGATGGCGACGGTCAGGGACAACGGGGCGAACTTGGAAAGGGTCATGCGGAATCTCCGGCCTTGCAGGAATGCCACGCTGGCCGCGCGGCGAACCCTCGAGCCTAGGCGATAGCCGCCGCTGGCCGATGGGCCAAAGGTCATGGCCCACCGAATTCCACTTCCCGTGACCCCGTGGCGGGAATCAGCCGCCTTGCACCAGCGCGCCGAGTTCGCGTTCCAGCAGCGCCGAATCGGCGGCATTGAGCTCGATCACCCGGCGCAGCGCGGTGATGCTGTCGATGTCGATTTCATCGCATCGCAGGCCAATGTTGCGCCCTTCCACATGCATCACCGTTGCCTGCATGTGGATCGGCGTGTCCTCGGACAATTCGACCTGCAAGCGACACTGCTCTCCAGGCGTCCCCTGCCAGGCATCGGCAACCTCGAACAGCGCACCCTTCAACGAGAGATCGTGCAGGCGCCCTGCATGCGCGACGCCATCAGCACCCACCAGCCCCGCTGTGGAGTGGAAAGGTACGCGCCAGAAATGGCGGCGATCCTCGGAGCTGTTCATGCGGTTCCCCTGTGCGTTGGATTGAAAAGCCGTGGCCGGACCGGTAGCAATGGCCGAAGCATACCCCGACCAGACGGCGCCGAGCGGGCCGGCAGCATCGCTCATCCACGGATGCCCCACCCTCTCTCTCCGCCATTGCAAACCATTGAGATGCTGCACGGTTGGATGACGATGCCCGGCACTGCCGGGCATCGTCGGGTACACATCGCAGGCCGGCTTACTTTGCCTTGCCTTGGTTGGCCACCGCCTCGGCGGCGCGCTTGGCTGCTTCCGGGTCACCCAGGTAGCGGAACGACTGCACCTTCAATTCGTCGTCCAACTCGAACAGCAGCGGAATGCCGGTGGGGATGTTCAGCTCGAGGATTTCCTCGCGGCTGACATCGTTGAGGTACTTGTACAACGCGCGCAGCGAGTTGCCATGGGCGGTGACCAGCACGGTCTTGCCCTCCTTCAACTGCGGGGCAATGGCGTCGAACCAGTACGGCAGCACGCGCTCCAGCGTGGTCGCCAGCGATTCGGTGCCCGGCAGCGCGTTGCGGTCCAGGCCGGCATAGCGGCGGTCGTGCGCGGGGTGGCCGGGGTCGGCGGCATCCATTGCCGGCGGCGGGATGTCGTAGGAACGGCGCCACACCTTGACCTGCTCCTCGCCGTGCTTCGCCGCAGTCTCGGCTTTGTCGAGGCCTTGCAGGCCGCCGTAGTGGCGCTCGTTCAGGCGCCAGCTCTTGCTGACCGGCAGCCAGTCCTGGCCCAGTTCGGCCAGCGCGCCTTGCAAGGTGTGGATGGCGCGCTTGAGCACCGAGGTATGGGCGACGTCGAACTGCAGCCCTTCTTCCTTCATCAGCCGGCCGGCGTTGGCGGCTTCTTCGCGGCCCTGCGCGGTCAGTTCCACGTCCACCCAGCCGGTGAAGCGGTTATCGAGGTTCCACTGGCTCTGGCCATGGCGCAACAGCACTAGTTTGCGGGTCACTGCGGGGGTCTCCGGTCGTGGGGGAAGGCAACCGGCCGATTGTAGCCGCATCCCCTCCCCGCCCCGCCCGTATGGCCACGGCAAAAGTGGCAGGCTGGACGCATGCGCTTCCCTCCGCGACCAGCACCGCTGAGGCGGGCGCAACGATCCGTCATGCCGCCGTTGCCGACAGCGCCGCGCCATGCATGCCATCCTGCCGCTCCCTCGTACCGGAGTACGCCCATGACCACGATCATCAAGCCGCGCGTCCATGACCTCGGCGGCTTCCAGGTGCGCCGCGCGGTGCCGACCCTGCAGGCGCGCAGCGTGGGGCCGTTCGTGTTCGTGGACCACATGGGCCCGGCGGTATTCGCCCCCGGCCAAGGCATCGATGTGCGCCCGCACCCGCACATCGGCCTGGCGACGGTCACTTTCCTGTGGTCCGGCACCATCGGCCACCGCGACACGCTCGGCTCGGAACAGGTCATCCGCCCCGGCGACGTCAACTGGATGACCGCCGGCCGCGGCATCGCCCATTCCGAACGCACGCCGCCGCCCGAACGCGCGCACGACCACCCGCTGCACGGCATGCAGACCTGGGTGGCGCTGCCGAAGGCGCACGAGGAAACCGCGCCGGAGTTCCACCACTTCAGCGCCGCGCAGCTGCCGCAGCAGCGCCGCGATGGCGCTTGGCTGCGGGTAATCGCCGGCCGCGCCTATGGCGAAGAATCACCGGTGCGGGTGTTCGCCGACACCCTCAACGTCGCCATCGACCTGGATGCCGGGGCCGAGATCGACCTGGACACCACCCATGTGGAGCGCTCGCTCTATGTGCTCGAAGGCGAGGCCCAGCTCGACGGTACCGACATCCCCGCCATGCACCTGGTCATCCCCGAAGCGGGCGCACGCGGCCGGCTGCGCGCCAAGACCCCGCTCAAGGCGATGCTGATGGGCGGCGAACCGCTGGATGGCCCGCGCCACCTGTGGTGGAACTTCGTGTCCAGCTCGAAGGAGCGGATCGAGCAGGCCAAGGACGACTGGCGCGAAGGGCATTTCGGCACCATCCCCGGCGACGCCGAGGAGTTCATCCCGCTGCCCCCGTTCTGAAAGCCGGGTAGTGCTGGCCGCTGGCCGGCGACCTCGCAGCCCCGTATTGCACACGCATGCCGTTGCCGGCGGGCGGCCGGCAACGCTGCATGGCCAACGCCCGGGGCCGCAGGGCCGCGCGTTTTAACGCTTTCACAACCCACCCCGCACGGCGATTCCCGTACTGTTCGCCTTGCCCGCTTCGGGGTCTTTCACTGGGGAACTGCAACGCATGAACATGGGGAAACGATTGGCGGCCGAGTTCCTCGGCACCTTCTGGCTGGTGTTGGGCGGCTGCGGCAGCGCGGTGCTGGCCGCGCACTTCGGTGGCGACGGCAACCCGCTGGGCATCGGCTTCCACGGCGTGGCGCTGGCGTTCGGCCTGACCGTGCTGACCGGCGCCTATGCGTTCGGACACATCTCCGGCGCGCACTTCAACCCGGCGGTCAGCCTTGGCCTGTGGGCCGGCGGGCGCTTCGCCGGCAAGGATTTGCTGCCGTACATCGTTGCGCAGGTGCTGGGGGGCATCCTCGCCGCGTTCATCCTGTTGCAGATTGCGCAGGGCCGGCCGGACTTCGCCATCGACGGCAGCCAGGCCGGCGCATTCGCCAGCAACGGCTACGGCGCGCTGTCGCCGGGCGGTTACAGCATGGCCGCCGCGTTCCTGTGCGAGGTGGTAATGACCGCGATGTTCCTCGTGGTGATCATGGGCGCCACCCACGGCAAAGCACCGGCCGGCTTCGCGCCGATCGCGATTGGCTTGGCGCTGACCCTGATCCACCTGATCAGCATCCCGGTCACCAACACCTCGGTGAACCCGGCCCGTTCGACCGCGGTGGCATTGTTCGCTGGCCCCGGCGCGATCGGCCAGCTGTGGCTGTTCTGGGTGGCGCCGTTCCTCGGCGCGCTGATCGGCGGCATCGCCTACAAGTGGATCGGCAGCAACCAGCGCTGATCCGCCGCCACGCCTCGCCATGACGGCCCCGCACGGGGCCGTCTTCTTGCAGGGTAATGAAATGTGCAATTCATCACGATTTGTCAGCGCCTGCATTTTTCAATAACGTGGAAACACCGCCGGCGCGCAACGGGGACGCGCGCATCGGGCCGAAGCAACAAGGCCACGGCAGGTATCCACTCGTACTGACATTGACCACCGTCCGTCGCCACGGCCGGTGCTTGGGGGAATGATGGTGAAATTGGTTCGTGTCCTCGCCTGTTCATTGCTGCTGCTCGGCAGCGCCAACGTCTTCGCGCAACAGGCCGGGCAATGCCCGCAACTGCCGACCCGCAGCGGCCTGCAATGGGAGCAACAGGTGCAAAGTGGTTTCGTCCTGTGCAAGGCCTCCACCGAAGACGGCCGCACGGTGTTGAACCTCATGTTGATCACGCGCGACCCCGACCTTGCGTTGAACCGCTCGCTCCGCGCCGAGAAGGGCGTGTTCTCCGGCGAAGCGCTGTACTGGTACCGCCTCGACATGGGCGGCCGCGAGCTGCCCGGCATGGAGTCACGGCGCATCACCACCGTCAAGCTGGCCAAGGACCGCTACGCGCAGATCTGGATCGACGCTGGCGACGTCAACGAATTGGCCACGTTGCAACAACTGACCGGCAACCTCAGTGATGGGGCGATGGGTTTGGCGGGGGAATAAGCCCGTCAGTGTGGGAGCGGCTTTGTTGAGCGCTCCCTTCTCCCTTCGAGAGAAGGTGCCCGAAGGGCGGATGAGGGGCGAACGTAGTCCATGATGGTTGGACATCCTGACTTCGTTGCCCCTCATCCCAACCCCTCTCCCGAAGGGAGAGGGGCTTTAGGGCAACGCTGAAAAAGTCCCACGCAGCTGCGAAGATTGGTGCATAGCCGCCTTGACCGGAAGGGATCGATGAAGCAGCAGACGTTGGCGATGGCCGCCGATCAGGGCGCGGGGTTCGAGCAGCACCGGCGGCCGACGCGGCGGGATGTGTTCCTGGCGACGATGGAGCAGATCGTGCCGTGGTCGGCACTGTGTGCGGTGATCGAGCCGTACTACCCCAAGGCGGGCAAGGGCCGGCCGCCGGTCGGGCTGGAGCGGATGCTGCGGATGTACTTCGTGCAGCACTGGTTCAACCTGGCTGACGAGGCGTGCGAGGAAGCGTTGCTGGACAGCACGGCGCTGCGGCGGTTTGTGGGCATTGACCTGGGCCGGGAGCGGGCGCCGGACGCGACGACGCTGCTGAAGTTCCGGCGTCTGCTGGAGCAGCACGAGTTGGGCGCGGAACTGTTTGCCGAGGTCAATGCGCAGTTGCAGGCGCGGGGGCTGAAGGTGGGCACGGGCACGATCGTGGACGCGACGATCATCGGCGCGCCAAGCTCGACCAAGAATGCGGGCAAGGCGCGTGATCCGGCGATGCACCAGACCCGCAAGGGCCAGCAGTGGTACTTCGGGATGAAGATGCATATCGGCGTGGACAGCCGAACCGGCCTGGTGCACAGCGCGGCGGTGACGGCGGCCAACGTGCACGACAAGCACCTGCTGGAAGACCTGTTGCATGGCGAGGAGCGGCGGGTATACGGCGACAGCGCCTACGCCAGCCAGAAGGCACTGATCCGCGACCATGCGCCGCACGCGCGCGACTTCACCAACCAGCGGGTACGCAAGCAGGGGGAGGTGGACGAGGCCGAGCGCAGCCGGAATCGCAACAAGTCCAAGGTCCGTGCCCGGGTCGAGCACGTGTTCGCGGTGGTGAAGCGTCTGTGGGGCTTTGCCAAGGTGCGCTACCGCGGGCTGGACAAGAACGCCAACCGCAGCTTCGTGGCACTGGGGCTGGCGAACTTGTACCTGGCGCGTGCCCGATTGGCAGGATAGGTGCGCCCGCTGGGCGCCCAAGAGCCGCGAAAGCGGCCAGTGGCGCCCAAAATCGAGTTTGATATTGCGCTGAAACAGGCCAGAAGCATCCTTCGGGCCGGTCGGCCGGCGATACCAGCACTACAGCTACTTGATCAGCGTTACCTTAGAAGATAGGGGCTTAAAACCGCCCTTCCTGATAATCGACGAAGGCCTGCATCAATTCCTGCCGGGTGTTCATCACGAACGGCCCGTGGCGTGCCACCGGCTCGCGCAGCGGGCGGCCGGCGACGAGGATCAGCCGCGCGCCCGCCGCGCCGGCATGCAGGCGCAGTTCGCTGCCACCGCCCAGTACCGCCAGCTCGTGCTTGGCGACCTCGCGCGCGGCATCGCCATCGCCCATCGCCACCCCGCCTTCGAACACGTAAGCGAAGGTGTTGTGGCCTTCCGGCAAGCGGTACGACCAGCCCTGTCCCGGCGCCAGTTCCACGTCCAGGTACAGCGGATCGGTGGCTGGCTGCACGATCGGGCCAACGGTGTCGCCCACCTGCCCGGCGATCACCTTGACCACCACGCCTTCGGTGGGCGTCACCTGCGGAATGTGCCCGGGGGCGAACTCCTGGTATTTCGGCGCGGTCATCTTGTCGCGCGCCGGCAGGTTCACCCATAACTGGAAGCCACGCATGCGCCCGGATTCCTGTTCGGGCATTTCCGAATGCACCAGCCCGCGGCCGGCGGTCATCCACTGCACGCTGCCCGGCACCATCAGCCCTTCGTTGCCGTGGTTGTCCTTGTGCCGCATGCGCCCGTCGAGCATGTAGGTGACGGTCTCGAAGCCGCGGTGCGGGTGGGCCGGGAAACCGGCGATGTAGTCCTCGGCGCGGTCGGTGCCGAATTCGTCCAGCAGCAGGAACGGGTCCAGCTCCGGCAGCGCCGGGCCGCCGATCACACGGGTCAGGCGCACGCCGGCGCCGTCGGAGGTGGGCATGCCGCGGACGCTGCGCAGCACGCGGGCAAGGTCGGGGGTGCTCATGGGCCTGCTCTTTCGTGGAATACCCATGACAGTGGGTGCGGCTTGCGTCCGCGCCAATCGCCACTGCCGCAACCGATTGTTCCACCCGGCAAGCCTTCACGGCCCCGCCACGCCGTGCCTTTGCCCGGCATGAGACCAAAGTCGCATCCACCTGCACGTTGACCCTTGCCCGGTGCGGGTGGACTCTTGCAGCGGTTTTCCCGCGAGGTGACTCGATGAAAGGTTTCTCCAAAGCCGGATGGGCATTGCTGTCCCTGATCGGCGCATTCTGTCTAGGCGTCGTGGCACTACGCCGCGGCGAACACATCAATGCCCTGTGGATCGTCATCGCGGCGGTATCGCTGTATCTGGTAGCCTTCCGCTACTACGGCCTGTTCATCGCCAACAAGGTGCTGGGCGTTGACCCCACCCGCGCCACCCCGGCGGTCATCAACAACGATGGCCTGGATTACGTGCCCACCAACAAGCACGTGTTGTTCGGCCACCACTTCGCCGCCATTGCCGGCGCCGGCCCGCTGGTCGGCCCGGTACTGGCCGCGCAGATGGGCTACCTGCCCGGCACGCTATGGCTGATTGCCGGCGTGGTGCTGGCCGGCGCGGTGCAGGATTTCATGATCCTGTTCATCTCCACCCGTCGCAACGGCCGCTCGCTGGGCGACCTGGTGCGCGAGGAAATGGGCCAGGTGCCCGGCACCATCGCCTTGTTCGGCGTATTCATGATCATGATCATCATCCTCGCGGTGCTGGCGATGATCGTGGTGAAGGCACTGGAGGGCAGCCCCTGGGGCATGTTCACGGTGATCGCGACCATGCCTATCGCCATCCTGATGGGCGTGTACATGCGCTATATCCGCCCGGGCAAGATCGGAGAGATCTCGGTGGTCGGGCTGGCGCTGCTGCTGGCGGCGATCTGGTACGGCGGCAAGGTCGTCGCCGACCCAGTGCTGGGGCC
Organism: Stenotrophomonas sp.; assembly: GCA_034675465.1. GTDB lineage: Bacteria > Pseudomonadota > Gammaproteobacteria > Xanthomonadales > Xanthomonadaceae > Stenotrophomonas. The sequence goes on from JAUCDH010000003.1 coordinate 78,103, forward strand.
GATGTTCACCTTCACCGGCACGCAGATCACGTGGATGCTGATAGGCTACGGCTTCGTCGCCGCGGTGCTGCCGGTGTGGCTGCTGCTGGCCCCGCGCGATTACCTGTCCACCTTCCTGAAGATCGGCACCATCGTCGGCTTGGCCATCGGCATCCTGATCGTGATGCCGGAACTGAAGATGCCGGCGCTGACCCAGTTCACCGACGGCAGCGGCCCGGTGTGGAAGGGCGGCATGTTCCCGTTCCTGTTCATCACCATTGCCTGCGGCGCGGTGAGCGGCTTCCATGCACTGATTTCCTCCGGCACCACGCCCAAGCTGCTGGCCAATGAAGGCCATATCGCCTACATCGGTTATGGCGGCATGTTGATGGAATCGTTCGTGGCGATCATGGCCATGGTGGCCGCCTCGATCATCGAGCCGGGCATCTACTTCGCGATGAACAGCCCGGCGGCGGTGATCGGCACCGACGTGGTCCACGCCGCGCAGGTGGTGAGCAATTGGGGCTTTGCGATCACGCCCGAGCAACTGACCGCCACCGCCGCCGACATCGGCGAGCACACCATCCTGTCCCGTGCCGGCGGTGCGCCGACGCTGGCGGTGGGCATCGCGCAGATCCTGCACGCGGTATTGCCGGGCGACGGCATGATGGCGTTCTGGTACCACTTCGCCATCCTGTTCGAAGCGCTGTTCATCCTCACCGCGGTGGATGCCGGCACCCGTTCGGGGCGCTTCATGCTGCAAGACCTGCTCGGCAACTTCGTGCCGGCGCTGCGCCGCACCGACTCGTGGGTGGCCAGTTTCATCGCCACCGGCGGCTGCGTGGCGCTGTGGGGCTACTTCCTGTACCAAGGCGTGACCGACCCGCTGGGCGGCATCAACATGCTGTGGCCGCTGTTCGGCATTGCCAACCAGATGTTGGCCGGGGTGGCGCTGCTGCTGTGCACGGTGGTGCTGTTCAAGGCGAAGAAGGAGAAATACGCATGGGTGCCGGCACTGCCGGCGGTCTGGCTGCTGATTTGCACCACCGCCGCCGGCTTCATCAAGATCTTCTCCGACCAGCCGGCGGTGGGCTTCCTGGCACAGGCGCACAAGTACCGCGACGCCATCGCCGCCGGCAACCTGCTGCCGCCGTCGAAGGACTTCGACCAGATGCAGCAGGTGATGGTCAACAACTACATCAACGCCGGGCTGACCGCGCTGTTCCTGTTCGTGGTGTTCGCGGTGCTGGTGTATTCGATCAAGACGATCATCGCCGCCCGCCGCTCACCGGTGCGCACCGACCATGAAACGCCCTACGTGGCGTTGAAGCCGCACGAGGTACAACCGTAATGGGCACCGCGCTGGTCCCGGCCAGCCAGCATCAGGCGTTCGCCCGTACCTGGCGGCGTTTGGTGCAGACCGCGCGACTGTGCTGCGGTGTGCCGGATTACGACAACTACGTGCGCCACATGCAGGAAAAACACCCGGAGCGCGAGGTCATGGATTACAAGACCTTTTTCCGCGAACGGCAGGAAGCGCGGTTCGGCGGCGGCAAGGGATTCCGCTGCTGCTGAGCCGGCGACGGTGCAGGAACGCAGAAGGCCGCCGAAAGGCAGCCTTCCCGTATCGGAAACCTGCTTCATGTAGATGCGGGTTTGCCCCGCATGGGGTTTCCCCGGCAAAGCCACGTGCGGGGCAAGCTCCGCACCCACGGCAGCGGCGCTACGCCCCCGCCATCCATTTGAGCATCAGCCCGGTCATGTAGGCGATGACGGTGCCGGTGGCGTAGCCCACCGTGCCCAGCAGCACGCCCACCGGCGCCAGCGTCGGGTGGAACGCGGCAGCCACCACCGGCGCGGAAGCCGCCGCGCCGATGTTGCCCTGCGAGCCAATGGCGAAGAAGAACAGCGGCGTGCGCAGCAAGCGCCCTACCAGGTACAGCAAGCCGATGTGCACCCCCATCCAGATCACGCCCAACAGGAACAGCCACGGCCGGTCGGCCAGCGACAGCAGATCCATCTGCATGCCGATGCAGGCGATCAGGAAATACAGGAACAGCGTGCCGATCTTCGACGCGCCCGCCGCTTCGAGGTTGCGCACCCGGGTAAAGCTCAACAACAGCCCCATGATGGTCGAAAGCATCACCACCCAGACGAAGGCCGAGTTCAGCGAGGCCTTGGCCGCCCAGCTGACGTTGTCGCCGAACCACGCCGCCAGCGGCACCGCCAGCGCATGCGCCAGCCCAACCACGCCCAGGCCGACGCCGACGATCACCATCAGGTCGGTCAGGCTCGGGTTACGCGCGCTTTTGGCCTCGTATTCGGCGATGCGGCGCTTCATGTCGTCGATCGCCGAAGTATCGGCGCCGCTGCGCGCATCGATGCCCTGCGAGCGCCCGGCCAGCCACAGCAGCACCGCCATCCACAGGCTGGCGCAGGCCACGTCCACCACCGCGAGCTGGCCGAAGGTGGTGGCATCGACATTGAACGTCTCGCGCATTGCGGCCATGTTGGCGCCGCCGCCGATCCAGCTGCCAGCCAGCGCTGCCATGCCCGCCCAAGTGTCGCCGGCCACGGTCTGCGGATGGATGAACTTCATGATCTGGAACGACACCGCCGCGCCCAGCACGATGCCGACGGTACCGGTGACGAACATCAGCAGCAGCTTCGGCCCGAGGCGAATGATGCCCTTCAGGTCGATGGACAGCGTGAGCAGCACCAGCGCCGCCGGCAGCAGCACGTCGCGGGCGATGGGGTTGTACAGCTTGGTGCCGTGGCCGTCGATGATGCCGGCGGTGTTGTAGATGGCCGGCACGAAATAGCACAGCAGCAACGCCGGCACCCATGCGAAGAACTTTTTCCAGAATGGCGTCGGCCCGCTGGCCAGCCAGAAGATCAGCGCCAGCGTCGCAGCGATCAGGCCGAGGCCGACGATGTCATTGGTGATGAATGGCGTACTGCTCTCGGTCGGCATCGGGTGCCTGCTCCTGTCGATCGAATCTTGAAATGGGTGCGTGGTGCAAATCAGCCGCCGCTGGCGGGAGTGCGGCAAAACGCTTCGAATGCCTGCGGCGTGTTTTCCAGAGAGTGCTGCTTGGCAAGCTCCCACGGCCGTTCGCATTGGTTGGTCCTGGCGCACCACGTGTAACCAGCGGATGGGATGCAGCCATGCGCATCGCGGTCAGCCCCCGGCATCGGTTGGGCCGGTTCCGGCACACCGCTCGAACATGCGCCCAGCAGTGCGGTTGCCAGCAGCAGCGAAAACATCGTGATCTTCATGGATATTCCTTCATGGCGAAGAAAGGAGAATGACGGAAAACAGGACGCGCCGTTACCGGCGCGTCCTGCGTGCTGCTTACTGGCCGATGTGCTGCTTCAACCAGTCGTTCACTGTGTCATGCCACTGCACACTGTTGTGCGGCTTGAGCACCCAGTGGTTCTCGTCCGGGAAGTACAGGAACTTGGACTCGATGCCCTTGCGCTGCAACGCGGTGAAGGTGGCCAGACCTTGCTCCACCGGGATGCGGTAATCCAGTTGGCCCTGCACCACCAGCATCGGCTTGCTCCAGTTGGCAACGTGGTTGACCGGGTTGAACTTCTCGTAGTTGGCCGGCACGTCATACGGCGTGCCGCCCTGCTCCCACTCGGTGAACCACAATTCTTCGGTGGCATAGCCCATCGCACGCTGGTCGAACACGCCGTCGTGGTTCACCAGGCACTTCCACGGCTCGTTCCAGTTGCCGGCGATCCAGTTAACCATGAAGCCGCCGTAGCTGGCACCCAGCGCACAGGCCTTGTCGCCGTTGAGGAAGCCGTACTTCTGCTGCGCAGCAGCCCAGCCCTTCTGCAGGTCTTCCAGCGGGCGGTCGCCCCAATGCTGGCTGATCGCGTCGGTGAAGGCTTGGCCGTAGCCGGTGGAACCGTGGAAATCGATCATCACCACCGCATAGCCCTGGCCAGCATAGGTCTGCGGGTTCCAGCGGTAGCTCCAGCCATTGCCGAAGCTGCCCTGCGGGCCACCGTGGATCAGGAACGCCACCGGGTACTTCTTGCCTTCTTCATAGTTGTGCGGCTTGACCACGTAGCCGTGCACGGTCTCGTCGTTCCAGCCCTTGAACGAGAACTGCTCGAAGTCGCCGAAGTTCACGCCATCCAGCATTTCGCCGGCGCTCCGGGTAATGGCGCGCTGCGGTGCGCCAGCAGCGGTGCTGCTGGTGAACACCTGGTCGCCACTCTTCAGCGAATTGCGGGTGAAGGCCAGTGCATCACCGGCGATGTCGAAGGACGAGATGCTGCCCTCGCCCACCAACTTGGTCGGCTCGCCGCTGGCGATGTTGACTGCGAACAGCGGGTGCTCGCCCATGTCCTGCGCGGTGGTGTAGAGGGTGCTGCCGTCTGCGGAAAGCGTGATGCCATCGGCCGAGCGGTCCCACTGCGGCGCGATTTCACGCAGCTTGCCGCTGCGCAGATCCAGCGCCATCAGGGCGAAGCGGTCCGCCTCGAAGCCGGGGCGCTTCATCGCGCGGTAGAACAGGGTCTTGCCGTCGGTACTGAACACCGGGCCGGCATCCCATGCCGGGTTGCCGGCAGTCAGGTTGACCGGCGCCTTCTTGCCGGCAGCGTCGAGCCGGTACAGGTCGAAATTGGTGGACCACGATTCTTCGCGGCCAACCACACGGATGCTTGCGACCACCGACTTGCCATCCGGCGACCACGCGAAGTCGTCATTGCCACCGAACGGCTTGGACGGCGCATCGCCGGCCAGCGTGGCGCTGATCGCCGAAGCACCCTTCACCGCCGCCGCACCAACCGCCGGCAGCGGCGCCACGAACAAGGTATTTCGACGGCCATCGGCCCAGGTGTCCCAATGGCGCACGAACATGCTCTCGAACACCACGCCGCTGTTCTTCGCCGCTTCGCGTTCCTTCAAACGTGCGGCCGTGCAAGGCAGGTCCGAACCGCAATCCTGGAACGCGCCAGCGCTGAACAGCACACGGTCGCCCTGCGGCGAGATGCGGTAGCTATCCACGTCCAGCGCGAAATCGGTCAGCTGGCGCGGTTCACCGCCGGCCAGCGGCATCACGTACAGCTGCTGGCTGCCGTTCTTGGCGCTGAGGAAATAGACGTTCTGGCCTTCAATCGAGGCCGAGTTGACGTTCCAGCCGGCCGGGGTCAGCTGCTTGGGCGGCGCCATGTCGCGGGTACGCAGGTCGCGGATCCACAGGCTGCTGCTGGCCTTCAGGTCGTCATTGACGGTGCGCTTGGCAAACACCACCTGCGCGCCATCGGCGGTGAGCAGCGGCGCGGACACGCGGTCCAGCTTGACCATGTCGCGGACTTTGAAACCGCGCGCATTGGCCAGCGCGGGCAGCGCGGCGAGTAGGCACAACGGCAGCAGGGCGTGACGGAGCTTCATGGGATTTCCCCCTGTAAATAGCGAAAAAGAATGATGGGTGGCAGCGTCGCCACAGTGCAAAGGCATGAAGTCATGCTTTGGAACGAGGAACCAGTGGAGAAGAACGAGAAAGTGCAGGAACAACGGCAAACGCACGGTCATTGCTTCGACCATGCTTTCACTCGCTCCTCATTCCTCCCCACTCGTTCCCCGCCCCATCACGCCTGCTCGCCCTTCTTGCCAACCCGGTACAGCAGCCAGCCGACCAGAAACAGCACCGCCAGCCCCACCCATTGCGCCGCCGCGCCCAGGCTGACCGGCAGCGCCAGCACGTCCGGGTTCTGGGTGATGACGATCGGTAGCGCGATGGCGATGCCCATCAGCGCCTCGCCGGTGATCAGGCCGGCCGAGAACAGCACGCCGGGGCGGTGCACGCGGTCCAGCGCCGCTTCGTCGTCGGCGCGCACCTTGTGGAAACGGGCGACCAGATGCGCCAGCAGGCCGCCGAGGAAAATTGGCACCATCAGTTCCAGCGGCAGGTAGATGCCGATGGCCGCGGCCAGCACCGGCACGCGGAAGCGCTTGCCGGTCTTCTTCAGCCAGCCGTCGATGGCGATCACCACCGCGCCGATGACGCCGCCGATGATGATCATGGTCCAGGGCAGGTCGCCGCCGAACAGGCCCTTGGCGACCGAGGCCATCAGGTTGGCCTGCGGCGCCGGCAGGGTCTTGGAACCGATGCCGTAGGCCTCCTGCAGCAGGTTCAGCACCGGCGCCATGATCAGCGCGCAGGAAAACGCGCCGATGCCCAGCATCAGCTGCTGCTTCCACGGCGTGGCGCCGACCAGGTAGCCGGTCTTGAGGTCCTGCAGGTTGTCGCCGCCGACCGCCGCCGCGCAGCACACCACCGCGCCGATCATGATCGCCGCCACCGCGCCCAGCGGCGCGCCGCCGACCTGCACCTTGCCGCCCTCGCCCAGCAGCATCAGCAGCACCACCGAGGCGAACAGGATGGTGGCGATGGTGATGCCCGAGACCGGGTTGTTGGACGAGCCGACCAGGCCCGCCAGGTAACCAGACACCGAAACGAACAGGAAGCCGGCCACGATCATGATGATCGTCATCGGCACGCTGACCAGCCACTGGCCGACGATGGCCTGGTACAGCGCCAGCAGCGGCAGCACGAACAGCACCAGTGCCACCAGCATCCACTTCATCGGCAAGTCGCGGTCGGTATCGTTGCTGGCCGCGCCAGTGCTCTTGCGTGCGGCGGCAAAGCCGCTCTTGATACCGGCCAGCAGCGAATTGCGCAGCGAGAACAGCGTCCACACCCCGCCCACCAGCATCGCGCCGACGCCGAGGAAACGGATCTTGGACGACCAGATCGCGAAGGCCGCCTCTTCCGCCGCGGCCCCGGCGATGCCGGCGGCCAGCTGCGGGTCGCTGCCGAGGAAGAAGGCGTGGTACAGCGGGATGGCGATGTGCCAGGACAGGATCGCGCCGGACAGCACCACGATGCCGACGTTCAGGCCGACGATGTAGCCCACGCCCAGCAGCGCCGGCGACAGCCCGGTGCCGAGGTAGCCGATCACCTTGTTGTTGGCGAAGTAGCCGGCCACCGCCCAGCTGTCCGGGATCACGCGCAGGCCATTGGCCGCGGCCAGCTTGACCAGCCCGCCGATGGCGGCGGAAATGCCGAGGATCTTCAGCCCCGGGCCGGGGTTCTCGCCGGCCTTCAACACTTCGGCCGCGGCCTTGCCTTCCGGGAACGGTAGCGGGTCCTCGACGATCATCGAGCGCCGCAGCGGCACCGAGAACAGCACGCCCAGCAAGCCGCCGAGGCCGGCGATACCCAGCACCCACCAGTATTTGAAGTCCGGCCAGTAGCCCATCAGGATCAGCGCCGGGATCGTGAAGATCACGCCGGCGGCGATCGACGAGCCGGCCGAGGCGCCGGTCTGGACGATGTTGTTCTCCAGGATGGGTGCCGCCGCCGAGCAGGCGCAGCACGCCCATCGAGACGACGGCCGCGGGAATGGCGGTCGCCACGGTCAGGCCGGCGAACAGGCCGAGGTAGGCATTGGCGGCGGACAGCACCACCGCCAGCACGATGGCAAGGACCACCGCGCGGAAGGTGAGCTGCGGGGGTGCAGCATTGTTCATTCGGGTTTCCCGCTGGCAAAAAATCGTTGCAACGCTAACCGTTCGCGCAACGGCAAGTCCAGTCGTGTTGCAACATCCGCCCGGCCTGCCCGCAGGGCGACGAAGGCCGGCAAGCGCTGGCGGCTGCTCGCCGATGGCCAGTGGCTGAAGCTCGGCCCCTGCCTCGCCGCTGAGTGCCCGGCCCGGCTCCTTATACTGGCCATCGATTCCGGCACCGGCCCGCCCAGGGCAGGCTCCTGCCGCTTTCCCCGTCCCGGCGACTTCCTTTGCCACCCAAAGGGCGTCTATGTCTGCTTCTTCACCGAGATGTGGGAGCGCTTCTCCTTCTACGGGATGAAGGCGCTGCTGCTGTTGTACCTGACCAAATACCACCTGTTCGGCGACAAGGCCGGGCTGGACCTGCTCGGCGCCTACGGCGGGCTGGTGTATTGCATCCCGGTGTTCGGCTGCCTGCTCGCCGACCGCTGGCTGGGCATGCGCAAGGCGGTGGTGTTCGGCGGTATCTCCTGCTGGTGCTGGGCCACGTCCGGGCATGGCATTTGAAGGCCATGAAGCAACCCGCGTCGGCGGCGAGGTGGTGCGCGATGAAGCCGCGTTGACCGTGACCTACCTGTCGCTGGCGCTGATCATCATGGGCGTGGGCTTCCTCAAGCCCAACATCTCCACCATCGTTGGCAAGCTCTACCCAGACAACGACCCGCGCCGCGATTCGGGCTTTTCGCTGTTCTACGCCGGCATCAACCTCGGCGCGCTGTTCGCCTCGCTGGTATGCGGTTTCATCGGCGAGGCCTACGGCTGGAAATACGGCTTCGGCGCCGCCGGCATTGGCATGCTGGTCGGGCTGGCGATGTTCCTGTGGGGCCAGAAATACCTGCACGGCCACGCCGAGCCGCCGCAACCGGCGGCGCTGCGCGAGCGCGTGGCCGGGTTGCCGCGCCAATGGCTGATTATGCCGCCGCCCTCGTCGGCGTGCTGCCGGTGGCCGCGTTGATGTGGGCCGCGGCCAACGGCGCGTTCGCGCTGGGCGGCGAACTCAGCCTGGCGCTGATGCTGATGATCGTGGTGCTGGCCGGCGTGCTGCTCTGTGGTTCGCCTGGTTCACCGGCACCCAGTGCACGCTGGTACAGCGCCAGCAGATGGTCGCGCTGATGGTGCTGATCTTCATGGCGCTGGTGTTCTTCACCCTGTACGAGCAGACCTACGGCTCGTGGGTCACCTTCACCGACCGTCTGCTGAGCAAGGACCTGGTGCCGGCGCTGGTGATACGCGATGGCACCCCGCTGCCGTGGTCGATTGCCTCGCTGCTGCTGGCGCCGCTGGGTTTCGTGGTGGCGGCAAGGCTGTCCGACCGCAACCCGGCCCTCGAATGCGCCGCGCCTGCTGTTCGCCATCATCGTCGCGGCGATGCTGGTGATGCTGGTGCGCGACTGCCTGGTGCTGCCGCAGAGTGCCGGCTCGCTGACCTACCTCGGCGCATTGTTCCTGGTGCTGCTGGCGCCGCTGTTCGCCGCGTGTGGGCGTGGCTGGACAAGCGCCGGCTGGACCCGTCCAAACCGGTGAAGTCCTCGTTCGGGCTGGTGTTCGGCGCGCTATCGTTCGTGCCGCTGGCGCTGGCCGCGCAGCAGGTGGGTGCCACCGGGCAGATGGCCAGCGTGTGGTGGCTGGTGCTGGCCTATCTGATCCTGGAGATCGGCGAGATGTGCCTGTCGCCGGTGGGCCTGTCGGCGGTCACCCAGCTGGCCGCACCGCGTGTGGTCAGCCTGATGATGGGCACCTGGTTCCTCGCCACCGCCTTCTCCGAAACGGGGGCCGCGCTGTTCGGCAAGCTCGCCGCCATCGACGTGCCCGAGGGCGAGGTGATGAACCTCGCCGAGGCCGCCCGCCCGCTACGAGCACCTGCTCTCAGCTGCCGATGTGGATCGGCCTGGGCTGCGCCCTGCTCGCCCTGCTGGCCTCGCCGCTGCTCAAGCGGATGATGCACGGGGTGCGCTGAGCCGCCCCCGCCACACGCGGACACGGCCCCCGGCAGGCCGCCCTTCAACCCACGCTGCGCCGGTCATACCAATCCCGCGTCCGGTTGACCAGATGGACCACGGACAACATCACCGGCACCTCGACCAGCACGCCGACCACCGTTGCCAATGCAGCGCCCGAGTGCACACCGAACACGCTTATCGCGGTCGCCACCGCCAGCTCGAAGAAGTTGCTGGCGCCAATCAGGCCCGATGGACCCGCCACGCAGTGCTTTTGCCCCGCCCAGCTTGCGGTTCAGCCGGTAGGCTAGCCCGGAGTTGAAGATACACCTGGATCAAGATCGGCACCGCTGGCGTGGCGATCACTAATGGCTGCGCCATGATTGCCTCGCCCTGGAAGGCGAACAGTAGCACCAGCGTCAGCAGCAGGGCGGCCGGATTGACTAGCGGCCCGATCTTCTGCGTGGCCACCAGGCGTTCAAAGGCGGGCCTGCCCGCCGTTTCGCATGATCCAGGCACGCAAGCCCTGCGCCATGATCACCGGCACCATGATGTAGAGCCCCACCGAAATAGCCAGCGTGTCCAGAAAGGCACCGAGATCGAGGAAATGCCCAGCAGCAGGGCGACGATGGGGGCGAAGGCCACCATCATGATGGCGTCGTTCAGCGCCACCTGGGTGAGGGTGAAAAGCGGGTCGCCGCTGGTCAGGTTGCTCCACACGAACACCATTGCCGTGCAGGGTGCGGCGGCCAGCAAGATCAAGCCCGCGATGTAGGTGTCCAGCTGATCGGCGGGCAGCCACGGCCCGAAGACGTGACGCAGGAAAAACCACCCCAGCAGGGCCATCGAGAAGGGCTTCACGGCCCAGTTGATGAACAACGTGGTGCCGATGCCGCGCCAATGCCGGCCGACTTGGCGCAATGCACCGAAATCGACCTTCATCAGCATCGGCACGATCATCACCCAGATGAGCACGGCCACCGGCAGGTTCACCTGCGCCCACTCGATGCTGCCCAGGCGCACGAAAGCGGACGGCCATTGCTGGCCCAGCAGGGTGCCCCCCACGATGCAGAGCGCTACCCACAAGGTCAGGTAGCGCTCGAACAACCCCATCCGTGGCGGCGCGTCACTCATCGCGGGCATCCGCCGGCTCGACCAAGCCGATCTTGTCCAGGGCCGCCTTGAGCCGGACGCGGTCATCCCAGACCGCAGCGGGAAGCGCCAGGAAGGCCATCAACCGCACCTGGATGATGCGATGGGCCTGCTTGAACGCCGCGCGCTTGTCGTCATCGCTGCCACCGGCCGCTGCCGGGTCAGGCAGACCCCAATGAGTGCGCAGGAAATCTCCGAACACCACCGGGCAGGTCTCTGCCGCGGCCGAGTCGCACACGGTCACGACCAGGTCCATGCGCGGCGCCTCCGGCGTGGTGAACTCGTCCCAGGACTTGCTGCGCAGCCCGGCGGTGGAAATACCTTCCACCGCCAGTTCGGCCAGCGCGAAAGGGTTCACCGTGCCGGTGGGCTGGCTGCCGGCGCTGAACACCTTGAAGCGGTTGCCGGCCCATGCGCGCAGCGTGGCCTCGGCCAGGACGCTGCGGGCGCTGTTGCCGGTGCACAGGAAAAGAACGTTGTGGGTCATGGCAAAGCCGTCGTGGAAGGAAAGGCGCTGCCTTTACGGGTCACTCAGCAACCACATGCCGCATCGCCTGATGGTGCACATTCCGCGCTGGACGAATCTGCACAGCAGTTGCGGGTGAGGTATTCGACCAGGCCATTCATGGTCTGGAAGTTGGCGCGGTAGCAGACATGGCGCCCCCCGGCTTTCGCTCGCCACCAGCCCCGCGTGGACCAGTTCCTTGAGGTGGAAGGAGAGTGTGGCCCCCGGAACCCCGAGGGCCTCCCCTATATCGCCGGCCATGCGGCCTGCTGGGCCGGCCTCGACCAGCAGGCGGAAGGCAGCCAACCGGGTCGCGTGCCCCAAGGCGGTGAGAGCGGTGATTGCATTATTTATTTCCATATTTCTAGAATAGTCGAATGGACAAGCTCGAACAATCCTTCTCCCCCCTTCCCTCTCACCTGGATATGGGCCTGCTGCCCGGGCCCGAGCATGCACTGCTGGGCGCCGACCGCGAGGAGCACCGCCCGCGCATCCTCATCCTCTACGGCTCCCTCCGCCCCCAATCCTTCAGCCGGAAGCTGGCATTGGAAGCCGAACGCATCCTGCGACATCTCGGCGCCGAGACCCGCGTGTTCGACCCGCACGACCTACCCATGCTCGACAGCGTGGACAAGAGCCACCCCAAAGTGCAGCAGCTGCGTGACTGGGTCGCAGTGGTCCGAGGGCCAGGTCTGGGTGTCGCCCGAGCGCCACGGCACCGTCACCGGCGTGTTCAAGAACCAGATCGACTGGCTGCCGCTGGAGGACGGCAGCGTGCGGCCGACCCAGGGCAAGACTCTGGCGGTGATGCAGGTCAGCGGCGGCTCGCAGTCCTTCAACGTGGTCAACACGCTGCGGGTCCTGGGCCGCTGGATGCGCATGGTCACCATTCCCAACCAGTCGTCGGTCGCCAAAGCCTGGCAGGAGTTCGACGACAATGGCCGCATGAAGCCGTCGGCCTATTACGACCGTGTGGTGGACGTCATGGAAGAACTGATGAAGTTCACGCTGCTGGTGCGTGGCCGCAGCGACTACCTCGTCGATCGCTACAGCGAGCGCAAGGGCGCGGAGGAGACAAGGCGCGTATCGATGGCTGCCGCGGTTTCGGAGTGACGCCCCGTCCCTGAAGCACGGCCTGCCCGTGACGCCAGCATGCCGGATGACGGCGGCAGGAAGCTCAGCGGCATGTCCCGGCTGATTGTCTTCCACCGGCCCGGCCTCTGGCCGCCCCCTGCCATTCCAGACAATGGCAAAAGAAACGCAGAACGAAGAAAACCCTCGAAAACGAGGGCTTTCTTCACATCAGGCGATCTTCCGTCACTGCGCCTCAGAACGGGATGTCGTCGTCGGCGAAATCGTCCATCGGCGGCGGGGCCGGCTGCTGGGCCGGGGCCTGCCGCTGCGGGCGCTGGCCGTAGCCGCCACCCTGATCCTGATTGCCGTAGCCGCCACCCTGCTGCCGCGGGGCCTGCTGGCGCTGCGGGCGGTCACCGCCACCAAAGCCACCACCGCCGCCGCCTTCACCACGGCCGCCGAGCATCTGCATCTCGTTGGCGACGATGTCGGTGGTGTGCTTTTCCACGCCGTCCTGGCCGGTGTACTTGTCATAGCGCAACTCGCCCTCGACATAGACCTGCGAGCCCTTGCGCAGGTATTCGCCGGCGATCTCGCCGAGCTTGCCGAAGAACACCACGCGGTGCCATTCGGTACGCTCCTGCTTGTTGCCGTCGCGGTCGTTGCGCACGCTGGTGGTGGCCAGGCTGACGCGGGTCACGGCCATGCCGCCCTGGGTGTATTTCACGTCCGGGTCGTTGCCGAGGTTGCCGACCAGAATGACTTTGTTGATGCCGCGGGCCATGTAGTTCGCTCTTTGCGTTGTGTGCCGGGGTTTGTGCCGGACCTGCTGCGGGCCGGCGGCCGTTCCACCCAGCCGGTAGCCGAGGGCGGGGACCGAATCTTAGCACCGACCGCCATGCCGGCCGGCCTCGCCCGCATTGCCGGGCATCCCGCCGACAGGCAGGCGCGGGCTTGGCCTACGCAGCCCCGCCAGTTGCCGACGCGTGGCATGATGCCGGCGTCTTCACGCTGCAGGCAAAGATGGTCATCAAGGGCAAAGCCACGTCACTGGATATCGCGTACATGGCGGGCGTCTCCCAGCCCACCGTGTCGCGCGCGCTGCGCGGCAGCCCGATGGTCAACGCCGAGACCCGCAAGCGCATCCTCGAGATCGCCCGGCAACTGAACTACAAGGTGGACAAGAACGCCTCCAGCCTGCGTTGCCAGCAATCGGGCACGCTGGCGCTGCTGTTCTTCGAGGACCCGACCCCGGACGACTCGCTGATAAACCCGTTCTTCCACTCGATGCTGGGTTCGATCACCCGCGCCTGCGCGCTGAAGGGCTACGACCTGCTGGTGTCGTTCCAGCAGCTGTCCAGCGACTGGCATGCCGACTTCGAGGACAGCAACAAGGCCGACGGCATCATCCTGCTCGGCTATGGCGACTACCACGAGTCGGTCGAGCGTCTGCAACGGCTGGTCGAACAAGGCACGCATTTCGTGCGCTGGGGCGCGGCGCTGCCCGGCCAGCCCGGGGTGTCGGTGGGCAGCGACAACTTCCAGGGCGGGTTCGACATCACCACCCACCTGCTCAACCAAGGCCGCCGCCGCATCGCCTTCCTCGGCCATGCCTCCAGCCACTACCCCGAGTTCGAAGAGCGCTACCGCGGCCATGCGCAGGCATTGCGCGCGCGCGGGCTGGCCGTCGAGCCGGCGTTGCAGCACGACGCCATCACCACCGAGGACTCCGGCCATACCGCCTGCCACGCGCTGCTGGCCAGCGGCGAACGCTTCGATGCGGTGTGCGCGGCCAGCGACCTGATCGCCATCGGCGCAATGCGCGCCCTGCGCGAGCATGGCTTGAACGTGCCGCAGGACGTGGCGGTCACCGGTTTCGACGACATCCCGCTGGCAGCCTCGGTATCGCCGCCGCTGACCACGGTGCAGCAGGACACCCGCCAGGCCGGCCAGTTGCTGGTCGACAAGCTGCTGGCGCTGATTGCGGGCAAGACGGTGGACGGAATCAGCATCCCGGTGAAGCTGGTGGTGCGGGAATCATCCTGGCCGTAGGCGCGGGGTTTGCCCCGCACGGCGCTTTCCCGGCAATGCCTCATGCGGGGCAAACCCCGCATCCACGGAATCAGCCGAAATCCCTGAGCAGCTCGCCCGACGCCTGAAGGCGCGATTTCAAAGCCCAGCGAGGTACCGGGGTTGACCACCACGCCATAACCGCCCGGCACGCGGTGCAACACGTCCAGCATCCGCCAACGGATCATGTGCGGTGCCTGCTGCGCATGGATGCCGACCCGCGCCATGTCGGTGAACACCGCCACGTGCAGCACGCCCTGCTTGTCGAACAGCAGCGGGTCGAAGCCGCTGCCGTCGGGCGTGACCAGGCTGCCGGTGAGCAGCACCACCTCGGAGGCAACGAAGGCCTGCATGAAGGCGCGGATCGGCAGCGTGCCGTCCATCGCCGATTGCAACAGCGTCTCGACGGGGGTTTGCGGGGCAAGCGTGTTCATGACGGAAGGAGATCGACGGGGGCGGCGATTGTAGCGTCGTGCTCGCCATTTGGCCGCAGCCAGGCCCGTCATCCGCAGGAGCGCAGTTCACTGCGCGATGGGACCTTGCCGGGAAAAGCCTCATCGCGCAGTGAACTGCGCTCCTGCGTGAATGCGGGGCTACCGCTCCAGCTGCGCGGTGCGTGCCTGCTGGTCGGCCATCGCGCGATCCAGTTCGGCCTGCAATGCCTTCTGCTTTACCGGCGCATCCAGCACGAACACCTTGACGCCATGCGCCGGCACGTCGGCCTTCAACGCTCCCCGCACCTTCACCGCACCACCACCCAGTGCGTCGCGCCACGTCCCCTTTTGCAGGTAGCGGCTCACCTCGAAGGTTTGCGCGGCATCGCCTTTGTTCAGCAGCACCAGCGCGGTCTGGGCGACGTCGCCTTGCTGCAACACGCGATAGAACACGGCCTGCTCACCCTGCAAACGCTCGTTGACTTGCAGGCCGCGTTGCAAGGCCGGAGTCGCTTCGCGCAGTTTGGCGATGCGTTGCAGCGGCGCAAAGATCGGGCTTTCCGGCGCGGCATCCACGCGCTGTTGGCCGAAGTAGGCACGGTTGCCGGCATGTTCGGCACGGCCGCGCATGAAGCCGGTTTCCGAGCCGTAATAGAGCACCGGGATGCCGCGCGCGGTGAACAACCAGTTGTGCGTGTCGATGAAGCCTTTGTCGCTGGCGTCGATGCGCGGCATGTCGTGGTTGTCGTAGAACGTCATCAGTTCATAGGGGTTGGCATACGGGCCGCCGCTCAGGTACAGCGGTTCAGCCAGCGCCTCGAAGCCCTTGCCTTCGCGCCCGAACGCCGCCTCCAGCGCGCCGCGCAGCGGGAAATCCAGCACGCTGACGTTGGCGTTGGCCGGCCATGTGTGCTGGGCGATCTTGCCGGCGTCGTAGTCGAATGCCTCGCCGAACATGAACATGCCGGGGTGCCGGGCGCGGATGCGGCCGACGAATTTCGTGCCACCACGGGTGCGGCAGCCAGCCGATGGTGTCGATGCGCAGCGCGTCCACGCCCTGCGCGGTCCATTGCAGGTAGGCACCGACCAGATAGTCCATCACCGCCGGGTTGTGCTGGTTGAAGTCGGACAGCTCGGCGAGGTTGCCGTCGAAGATCGAGCCTTTTTCGCCATCGACCGGGCCGATGTTGTTGTAGAAAGCGTGCAGCGGGTTGTGCCGCGGGTCCAGTTGCTGCGGCGGCAGGTTCTGGTGGTCGGCCACCAGCTTGCCGTCCTTGTCGAACAGCTGGCCGAACTGCGGCTGGCGCTCGGGCATGGTCCATGCCGGCGAGCCGTGGTTGCCGACGATGTCCAGCACCACCTTCAGTCCGGCCGCGTGCAGGCCGTGGGTAGGCCGGAAAAATCCAGATCCTTGCTCGGCAGGTGTTCGTCCAGCTTGTAGAAGTTGATGCCCCAGTAGCCGTGGTAGCCGGTCTTGCCGCGGTCGGTCAGGCTGCTGGTGCAGGCGATTTCCTTGCTGCCGGTGAAGGCCTGATCCGGGTTGTCGATGATCGGCGTGATCCACACCGCGCCGAAGCCGAGGTTGCGGATGTAGCCGGCGTTGTCGAGCACGCCGCGGAAATCGCCGCCGAGGTAGCCGATGTTGCCGTCGATGCCGTCCGCGCAATGCACCGGGATATCGAAGGTGCGGTGCGCACCGCCCTGCTCGCGCTGGTCGTTGGCGGTGTCACCGTTGACGAAGCGGTCGGTGACGACGAAGTACACCGCGTCGCTGGCAAACGGCTCGGTGGTGCCGACGTAATCGGGGCGCGTGCCGGCCACGGCGCAACCGGCCAGCAACGCAAGGGAAAGTGCCGAGGCAAGGCCGGCAACCGACAAACGCACACGCATCACACCACCTCCGGACGGGAAGGAACCCGCAGCACGCACAGGCCGGCAACGAACAGGCTGCAGCCGCCCAGCACCAGCACGTGCATCGGCACGCCGCCCAACCACGCGCGCAGCGCAAAGCCGAGCGCGCTGGCGGCCACCAACTGCGGGATCACGATGAAGAAATTGAAAATGCCCATGTACACGCCCATCTTGGTGGACGGCACGCTGTCGGACAGCAGCGCATACGGCAACGACAGGATCGAGGCCCAGGCGAAACCGACGCCAACCATCGACAGCAGCAGCCACTTCGGGTCGCCGATGAACATCAGCGACACCAGCCCGATGCCGCCCAGCCACAGGTTGACCAGGTGGCTCCAGCGCAAGCCAAGTGCCCGCACCATCAGCGGGATCACCAGCGCCGCCAGCGCGGCGAAGCCGTTGTAGGCGCCGAACAGCACGCCCACCCAGTTCGCACCCTCGTTGTAGGCCGCCCACTGCGGGTCGGTGGAACCGAAGTGGGTGCCGGCCACCGCGGCGGTGGTATAGATCCACATCGCGAACAACGCGAACCACGAGAAAAACTGCACCCACGCCAGCCGCCGCATCGTCAACGGCATCGCGCGCAGGTCGCCAACGATGGCCGCCAACATGTGCGTGCCGGGCAGCACCCGCGCCAGCGCCAGCAACACGCCGTAAGCGGCGCACAGGCCGGCCAGTACGTAGAGCATGCGGTCGCCATCACGCCATGCGATCAACGCGGCCAGCGCCACACCCAGCAGCAGCCATGTGCCGGCGTGCCCCCATGACGGCACGCCCTCGGCGGCAGCCGCACGATGTTCGGCGGCGGGTTCGGCATCGTCGAACGCGGCCAGCTCGGCCGGCGAGTATTCGCGGGTACTGAACACGGTCCATGCAATCGCCGCCAGCAGTACCACCGCGCCGAAGTAGAAGGCGTAACGCACCGTGTCCGGCACTTCGCCCGGCGCGGCGGTATTGGCCACGCCCCAGTGCGCCAGTAGGAACGGCAGCAGACTGGCGACGATGGCGCCGACGCCGATGAAGAAGCTCTGCATCGCATAACCGGTGGGCCGCTGGCGCGGCGCGAGCTGGTCACCGACGAAGGCGCGGAACGGTTCCATCGACACGTTGATCGAGGCGTCCAGCACCCACAATGTGCCGGCGGCGATCCACAGCGTCGGCGAGTTCGGCATCAACAGCAGCGCCAGCGTGGTCAGCACCGCGCCGATCATGAAGAACGGCCGGCGCCGGCCCCAGCGGGTCCAGGTGCGGTCGGACAGGTAGCCGACCACCGGCTGCACCAGCAGGCCGGTCAAGGGTGCGGCGATCCACAACCCCGGCACCGCCTCCATCGACGCACCCAGCGTCTCGAAGATGCGGCTGGCATTGGCGTTTTGCAGCGCGAAGCCGAACTGGATGCCGAGGAACCCGAAACACATGTTCCATATCTGCCAGAACGACAGCTGCGGTTTGCTGTTCATCAAACGTTCCCCTCCCAAGGAATCCCGATGGTAGGGGCCGGGCGGCCGCTGCGCACGGCCGGTGCATACGTATTCAGTGCGCATGGCATGGCGGCTGCGCGCGCGCATCGTCAATAGTGCGGCCCTGTCCCCGATCCACCGTTACGGAGCACTGCCATGCCCGCACGACGCCTCGCCCTTCCCTTGCTGCCCGCGCTTGCGCTCTTGCTGGCCGCCGCGCTGCCGGCCCATGCCGACACGCTGGCGCGCATCGCCTCGCCCGGCAACGTACTGTTGGTCACGGTCGATTCGCAGCATGAAAGCCGCCCAAGCTACCGCGTCGAGCGCAACGGACAGGCGGTGATCGCGCCGTCGCGGCTGGGCTTCCTGCTCGGCGATGGCCGCCTGGAGCGCAACGTCGAACTGGTCGGCCAATCCAGCCGCAGCGTCGATGAAACCTGGGAACAACCGTGGGGCGAACGCCGCCTGACCCGCAACCACTACAACGAACTGCGCGCCAACTTCGAAGAGAAAGGCAGCGGCCGCCGCTTCGACGTGGTGTTCCGCGTTTATGACGACGGCATCGGCTTCCGCTACGAATTCCCGCAGCAAAAAGCAATGAAGGAAGCCCGCATCCGCGCCGAGCTGACCGAATTCAGCCTCGCCCGCCCGGCCACCGCGTGGTGGATACCGGCGTTTGAATGGAACCGCGAGGAATACCTGTACCACCGCACGCCATTGAAGGAAGTGGGCACCGCGCAGACGCCGCTCACCCTGCGCGACGACAGCGGCCTGCACATCGCCATCCATGAAGCGGCGCTGGTGGACTACGCCGGCATGAACCTCGCCCGTGGCGACGGCGACATACTGCGCGCCGCGCTCACCCCCGGCAGCGACGGCGCGGCAGTGGTACGCACGCTGCCGTTCAACACGCCGTGGCGCACGATTCAGATCGGCGAGAAAGCCGGCGACCTCGCCGAATCCAGCTTGATCCTCAACCTCAACGAGCCCAACGCCATCGGCGACGTGAGTTGGTTCACCCCTGCGAAATATGTCGGCGTGTGGTGGTCGCTGCATCTGGAAACCGAGACATGGGCCACCGGCCCGAAGCATGGCGCGACCACGCAGAACACCAAGCGCTACATCGACTTCGCCGCCGCCAATGGTTTCCGCGGCGTGCTGGTGGAAGGCTGGAACCCCGGTTGGGATGGCGATTGGTTCGCCAATGGTTGGGGCTTCGATTTCACCCGTTCCACCGCCGACTTCGACCTGCCGGGGTTGGCCCGCTACGCCGCCGGCAAGGGCGTGCACCTGATTGGCCACCATGAAACCGCCTGCGCGGTCAGCCACTACGAGCGCCAGCTGCCAGCCGCATTTGAACTGTATGCACGCAACGGTGTCGATGTGGTCAAGACCGGCTACGTCTGCGACGCCGGCGACATCCAGCGCCAGGACAAGGCCGGTGGCCCGGTCGTGCGCGAATGGCACGAAGGCCAGTGGATGAGCAACCACCACCTGCGCGTGGTGCGGCAGGCGGCGGCCAAGCACATCGCGATCAACGCACACGAGCCGATCAAGGACACCGGCCTGCGCCGCACTTACCCGAACTGGGTATCGCGCGAAGGCGCGCGCGGCATGGAATTCGCCGCATGGGCCGACCCGCCCAACCCGCCCGAGCACGAAGCCACGCTGGCGTTCACCCGCATGTTGGCCGGGCCGATGGATTTCACCCCCGGCATCCTCAGCCTGAAGGGCCGCAACGGCCAGTTGCCGCGCAGTACGCTGGCCAAGCAACTGGCGCTGTACGTGGTGCTGTACAGCCCGGTGCAGATGGTGGCCGACCTGCCCGAGCACTACGCGCAGCACCCGGACGCCTTCCAGTTCATCAAGGACGTCGCGGTGGACTGGGAAGAAAGCCACGTACTGAACGGCGAGGTCGGCGAATACGTCACTTTCGCACGCAAGGCACGCGGCAGCGGCGAGTGGTTCCTCGGCAGCGTCGGCGACAACCACCCGCACGAACTGGACACCGCACTGTCTTTCCTCGAACCAGGCCGCCGCTACCGCGCCGAGATTTACCGCGACGGCGAAGGCGCGAACTGGCACGACAACGCCTTCGCATTCGTGCGCGAAACCCGCGAGGTCGGTAGCAACGACCGCATCGGCTTGAAGCTGGCGCCGGGCGGTGGCAGCGCGATTCGCTTCGTGCCGTTGGATTGATGCCACGGCACAGATACAAAGCCCCTCTCCCATCGGGAGAGGGGTTGGGGTGAGGGGCAACGGAGTCATGATGGTTCAACCATCTGGACTGCGTTCGCCCCTCATCCGCCCTTCGGGCACCTTCTGCAGCGCACCGCGCTACCAAGCCTTATCGCAAGCGGACAGATTGTGCCGACCAACCGTCGGCCCCCACCGGGTTCACCCCGCTCGTAGATACGGGGCTTGCCCCGCATGAAGCCTCCCCGGTGAAGCCCCGTGCCGGGCAAGCCCGATGCCGAATAAACGTGGGCCTACCCTGCATGCGGAATATCCGGCCTACGCTGCCATCGTTGTCATCGCCGGCTTTCGCCATGCCGGCGCATTGAATACGTATGCAGGCCGATTCCGCGGCGATGCCCGCTGATTACCATGCATGACAGTCGCAAACACGCCTAGCGCATCGGCGACAGACAGCCCGGCACACACGCCGGGCGCATGAAAACAGACAACCAAGCGACATCACCTGGGAGAGGGGAGAATGTTGAACAGCAAGCGCAATCTGTTGAGCGTGGCACTCGCGTCGGCCATCACGCTGACCATCACCAACGCACAGGCGCAGGACACCGCCAACAAGGCCGAAGCCGTCGATCTGGATACGGTGACCGTCACTGGCATCCGTCGCGGCATCGAGAGCGCGATCTCGGTCAAGCGCGACTCCAGCTCCATCGTCGAAGCCATCTCGGCCGAAGACATCGGCAAGCTGCCCGATGTCAGCATCGCCGAATCCATCGCCCGCCTGCCCGGCCTGGCCGCCCAGCGCGTGGCCGGCCGTGCGCAGGTCATCAGCGTGCGCGGCCTGTCGCCCGACTTCGCCACCACCCTGCTCAACGGCCGCGAGATGGTCAGCACTGGCGACAACCGCAGCGTCGAGTTCGACCAGTACCCGTCCGAGCTGATCAGCGGCGTCACAGTGTACAAGACCCCCGACGCCGGTCTGGTCGGTCAGGGCCTGTCCGGCACCCTGGACATGCAGACCGTGCGCCCGCTCAGCTATGGCAACCGCGTGTTCGCCGTCAGCGGCCGTTACCAGAAGAATTCGCTGGGCGAAGCCGCCGGCGTCGACCCCTACGGCAACCGCTTCAACGTCAGCCTTGTCGACAAGTTCGCCGACGACACCATCGGCATCGCCATCGGCTACTCGCATTCGGACATGGCCAAGCAGGAAAACCAGGTTGGCCTGTACGAACCGTGGCAGGCCATCGGCGACGGCTGGCGCCCCGGCGTCGCCCCCGGCACCTTCTACTCCGACGGCATCAAGGCACTGCGCCGCACCGGCAACGCCAAGCGTGACGGCGTGATGGCCACCGTGCAATTCCGCCCGAACAACGCCTGGACCAGCACGCTCGATGCCTTCTATACCAAGGCCAAGGAATACGACACCGCCAACCAGCTGGAAATCCACCTCGGCGACTACAACGGCGGCTACGACCGGCTCAACGTGACCGACGTGGTAGTCAACGGCAACGGCAGCTTCGTCAGCGGCGTGGCACACAACGTTTATCCGCTGGTGCGCGGCATGTACAACCACCGCGAAGACAGCATCAAGGCGTTCGGCTGGAACAACGAATTCAACCTCGGCGACGTGCGCCTGACCGCCGACGTCAGCTGGTCCAAGGCCGAGCGCGACGAAATCAACCTCGAGAACAACCTGCAACTGCTGCCGGCACCGCAGCTGGATTCGGTGAAACTGAACTTCGCTGGCGGCAAGTTCCCGCAGTTCACCCCGGGCCTGGACTATTCGGACTACAGCAAGCTGTACCTGACCAACACCATCTATGGCTCGGGCTACGGCAAGACCCCGCACGTGGATGACGAGCTGAAGGGCTTCAAGCTGGCCGCCAGCTTCCCGGCGCCGGCCGCGCTGGGCTGGCTCTCCGACATCGACGTGGGCCTGAACTACGCCGACCGCAGCAAGGACAAGGTCCAGGCCGAAGGCGGCATCAATCTTGGCTCGCAGGGCGATACCAGCATCGCTTCCGAGTTCCAGTACAAGCCGGTCAACCTCGGCTTCGCCGGCGTTGGCTACATCCCGGCATGGAACGTGCCGGGCGCCGTCGCCAAGTACATGGTGTTCAACCCGACCACCGCCGAGAGCTACCTGATTCCCAAGCAGTGGACCGTCGATGAGGAAATCGCCACCCTGTACCTGCGCGCCAACATCAATACCGAGATCGGCTCGGTGCCGGTGCGCGGCAACATCGGCTTCCAGGGCCAGCGCGTGGACCAGTCCTCGCATTCCAACTACTGGGACAACTCGCAACCGGCAGGCAGCCAGATCATCCCGATCAACGTCGGCAAGAAGTACTACGAATTCCTGCCCAGCCTGAACCTGGCCTTCGAGCTGCCGGCCGAGAACACCGTGCGCTTCGCCCTGGCCCGCCAGGTCGCGCGCCCGCGCGTCGATCAGCTGCGCGCCTCGATGGAATTCGGCATGGACACCAGCACCGGCAAGCCAGGCGCCAGCGGTGGCAATCCGACGCTTGATCCGTGGATCGCCAACGCGGCCGACCTGTCGTGGGAGAAGTACTTCGGCAACAAGGCGTACGTGGCGGCCGCGGTGTTCTACAAGGACCTGAAGAGCTACATCTACACCCAGACCCGCGACGGCTACGACTTCACCGACCAGGTGGCGGCATGGCTGAATGTGCCCGCCAACCAAGCGCAACTGCAAATGCCCGCGCAGATGACCGGCACCTACAGCGCGCCGTTCAACGGCACCGGCGGCAGCCTGCGCGGTGCGGAACTGACCGCCTCGTTGCCGCTGGACCTGTTCTCCGACGCCCTGCGCGGCTTCGGCGTGGTTGCCAGCGCCAGCTTCAACGACAGCGACATCCGCATCAAGGACCCGGAAAGCGCCTCCAGCGTCGGCAATGACCCGATCATGCTGCCGGGCCTGTCCAAGCGCGTCTATAACTTCACCGCCTACTACGAGAACAGCGGCTTCGAAGTGCGCTTGAACCAGCGCAAGCGTTCGGACTTCATCGGCGAGATCGGCAACTTCAACGGCGCCCGCACCCTGCGCTACGTCAAGGGCGAGGACGTGCTGGACGCGCAGATCGGCTACAGCTTCGGCGACGGCACCGCACTGAAGGGCCTGAGCCTGTTCCTGCAAGCCAGCAACCTGACCAACTCCATGTACGAGACCTATGCCGGTACCAAGGATCGTCCGCTGGAGACCGTGGAGTGGGGCCGCAGCTACCAGATCGGCGTGAACTACAAGTTCTGATCTGCGCCAACCATCGTCCGCACCACCCGGGCCCGCTGCGCAAGCAGCGGGCCTTTTTGTGCCCGCAATCCTTGGCAGCCCCCCCTCGGTCCATCGACAAGCGATATCAAAAACCGTTCCCGACGGTTTTTTGTGGTTCTTCCCCGATCTGCGGGTGCGTTGGGCCAACGTCGTGCGCATTCCGGCACCGCCAATCGGTCATGCCGGTGGGCCGAGGCCCACCCCATGGCTCCTCGTTGGTCGGCGCACCTGCGCAGGGTAGGCCTTGCCCACTGCCCCGGCCCGGCCCGGCGACATCCACGCGATACGGCCCAACAAAAAGGGGCGGAGATCGCTCTCCGCCCCTCTCGATGCCGTTTGCAGAAAACCTGTCAGTCGCGGCGCGCGCAATACACCGCATGCGCCGGCAGCACCATTTCACCGCCTTCGGCATGGCCAGCCACCGGTCCCGGCACGTCCAGCGCCTGCCACGCGCCTTCCGGCAGTGCATGCCGCACCGGCGCGGCGGACAGGTTGAACGCCAGCAGCAACATGTCCCCGTCCTGTTCGCGCTCGAACATCAACACCGGTTCGGCGCTGTCGAGGAAACGAATGGCACCGCCCACCAGCGCCGGCTGCATCTTGCGCCAAGCCATGAACGCACGAAACGCATGCAGCACCGAATCGCCGTCCGCTTCCTGAGCCTGCACCGACATCGCACGGTGCTCGGCCGGGATCGGCAACCACGGCTTGCCGCTGCTGAAGCCGGAGGCTTGCGCATCGTTCCACGGCATCGGCGTGCGGCAACCGTCGCGGCCCTTGAAGTTCGGCCAGAAGGTGATGCCGTAGGGGTCTTGCAAGGCTTCGAACGGCACGTCGGCCTCGCCCAGCCCCAACTCTTCGCCCTGATAGATGCACACCGAACCGCGCAGCGTGCACACCAGCGCCGCCAGCATCTTCGCCATCGCCGGGTTGGCCGGCTCGCCGCCCCAGCGCGTCACCGCGCGCTGCACGTCGTGGTTGGACACCGCCCAGCACGGCCAGCCATCACGCATCGTCGCTTCCAGCTTTTCGACCGTGGCGCGGATGTAGCCGGCGCTGTAGTCGTCCACCAGCAGCTCGAAGCTGTAGCCCATGTGCAAACGGCCCGGCGCGGTGTATTCGGCGGTGGTGGCCAGCGAATCTTCCGACGAAATTTCGCCCAGCGTCACCGCGCCAGGGTACTGGTCCAGC
This sequence comes from Stenotrophomonas sp., assembly GCA_034675465.1. Lineage (GTDB taxonomy): Bacteria > Pseudomonadota > Gammaproteobacteria > Xanthomonadales > Xanthomonadaceae > Stenotrophomonas. The sequence continues at coordinate 102,895 of JAUCDH010000003.1, forward strand.
AGCACGCGCAGGCGTTCGAGGAAGCCGACGTTCTCCGGCCGGGTGTTGTTGTAGTAGTGGTACTGGAAGGCATACGGGTTGTCCGGGCTGAAGCCACGCCCGATGCGCTCACTCTCCGGCTTGGCCGGGTTATCACGCAATTGTGCGTCGTGGAAGCAGAAGTTGATCGAATCCAGCCGGAAGCCATCGACGCCGCGATCCAGCCAGAACTTCACGTAATCCAGCGTTGCCTGTTGCACCGCCGGGTTGTGGAAGTTCAGGTCCGGCTGCGAGGACAGGAAGTTGTGCAGGTAGTACTGGCGCCGGCGCGGCTCCCAGCGCCACGCCACGCCGCCGAAGATGGACAGCCAGTTGTTCGGCGGCGTGCCGTCCTCGCGCGCGTCGGCCCACACGTACCAATCGGCCTTGGGGTTGTCGCGGCTCTGCCGGCTCTCGCGGAACCATTCGTGCTGGTCGGAGGTGTGGCTGAACACCTGGTCGATCATCACCCTCAGGCCCAGCGCATGCGCCTTGGCCAGCAAGCGGTCGAAATCATCCAGCGTGCCGAACAGCGGGTCGACGTCGCGCTGGTCGGCGATGTCGTAGCCGAAGTCGGCCATCGGCGACTTGAAGAACGGCGACACCCAGATGGCATCGACCCCGAGCGAGGCGACGTAATCGAGCCGGTCGATGATGCCCGGCAGGTCGCCGACGCCATCGCCATCGGTATCCAGGAAGCTGCGCGGATAGATCTGGTAGATGACGGCGCCCCGCCACCATGCTGTGTTCGACATCGAGCGCCCCCTCCGGGCCGTAACGCGCCCCGTGGCGGGGCATGACTGATCCATGCCAGCTTAATGGTGCCCCCTTTGCGATGGAGCGCAGTGCATACGTATTCACGGCGCCGGCGGCCATTCCGCACCCCCTCCGGCAGCACCGCCTATAATTCGCCCACACCCCACGACGCCCCCGCATGAGCATCGCCGACAACCTCCGCCCCGCACTGGGCCTGCCCGCCATCCAGACCCTCGCCGCGCCGGACATGGCTGCCGTCGATGCACTGATCCGCCGCCGCCTGTCCTCGGACGTGGTACTGATCAACCAGATTGCCGACCACATCATCTCCGCTGGCGGCAAACGCCTGCGGCCGATGCTGGTGATGCTGGCCGGCCACGCCGCCGGCGGCAGCAGCGCCGAGCATCACCAGTTGGCGGCGATCATCGAGTTCATCCACACCTCCACCCTGCTGCACGACGACGTGGTGGACGAATCCGACCTGCGCCGTGGCCGCAGCACCGCCAATGCGCTGTGGGGCAACGCGCCGAGCGTGTTGGTGGGTGACTTTCTGTATTCGCGCAGCTTCCAGTTGATGGTGGAGCTGGACCGAATGGCCGTCATGCAGATTCTGGCCGACACCACCAACCGCATCGCCGAAGGCGAAGTGCTGCAACTGCTGCACGTCCACAACCCGGACACCGATGAGGCGGCTTACTTGCGCGTTATCGAACGCAAGACCGCAGTGTTGTTCGCCGCAGGCACGCGGCTGGGCGCACTGGCCTCGGGCGCAGGCGAAGCCGTGCAACAGCAGTTGTACGACTACGGCATGGCGCTGGGCTACGCCTTCCAGATCGCCGACGACGTGCTGGACTACTCGGCCAACGCCGACGAGCTGGGCAAGAACCTCGGCGACGACCTCGCCGAGGGCAAGGCCACGCTGCCGCTGATCCACGCAATGGCGCATTCGGATGACGCCGTGCGCGAGCGCCTGCGCGAAATCGTGCAGAACGGCGACGCCGACGCGATGCCGGAAGTGCTGGCCGCCATCCGCGCCACCGGCGGGCTGGAATACAGCCGCCAACGCGCAATCGAATACGCCGATGCCGCCGAACGTGCGCTGGACGGCCTGCCGGAAAGCGATGCAGTGGCCGCGCTGCGCGGACTGGCGCGTTATGCGGTGGAGCGCAAGCACTGACCATGCCCATCCACGCCGGCTTCAGCGATGACGAACGCGCTGTGCTGCTGGCGGTGAAAGGCGTCGGCGCCACCGTCGTGGCAAGGCTGGAACAGCTGGGTTTCCATTCGTTCGCACAGTTGGCCGAAGCCGAAACGGCGGACATCCTCGCCCAAGCGTCGGCGCTGCTCGGCAGCACCTGCTGGCGCAACAGCCCACAGGCACGCGCGGCGATTGATGGTGCGATCGAAGCGGCGCGCAAAGGCTGATCAAGCCGCCAATACTGCAGCGTGGCCAAGCGACGGTGACAATCGGATCTGAGCTACCGCAGCCCCGAGATGGACAGGGTGGAGATCCTGCGGAATGCGTCGAAAACCGCAGCATGGCGGGCCTGCCATACCAACGCGCAGGCCAAGGCATGGCGCGGGCACGTCCTGCCTGTGGCGCGCTTGATGACCTTGCAGCCGAGGACTCCGCACAGATCGCCCGGCACGCCTAATCGGACATGGAAACGGCCACTTGAGCCGCGCGTGAGGTAATGCGCCACTCGCATGGAAGTGTCCAAGCAAGCGCCCACGAACGCAGAAAAGCAAAGCGCCCGCAAATCATTGATTTGCAGGCGCTTTTCCAACTCTGGCGGAGTGAGAGGGACAGACCGAAAGTGTCCAACACCACCCCGCCCGCGATTGAAAAGCCTAAGCCGTTCAACCGTTTGCGCCGGACAATCGCACAAGTGAGAGTGTCCAACAAGGTGCCCAACAGTCTGACACTCCGCCGACCTGCGAAACAAGCGCGGCTTATTCCTGGGCGGTTCGTCTTGCCTTTGCCCTTTACCGCCACACACTGGGGGAACGGTTCGCACATTGTCGGCACTGGCCGACAAATGTCGGCCTCTCGAAGTCCTGACGCGTAGCGCTAGGACGCAGGGAGGCGGCCCGGCCCTTGGGCTGCGTCCAGCAGGCCAAGGGGAAAGCGCGAGCGATCCGGGCCACGGACAACGCGCCTGCGTTGGCCGCAGGGCCCCAGGCGGGAGCCTGGGGCCTGTCGTCGGGCTGACGCCCGACGACGCGGGACGGCTTCGCCGTCCCGGTGTTTGGGATGGGGAGGAGATGAGGAGCAACAGCACGCCAGCCACCGAGACGACACGCCCAGCCCAGGCGATGGGCTGCCCGAGGGGCTGCGGGCGCGCTACGCCGACACCCTGGGCGAGGCACACGCCCGCGCCCAGGCCGAAGGGCTGAGGCTGCGCGTGCCGGTGGGTATCGCCCAGGATCGCGCCATCTGCGCCGTCCTGGACGCAGCCAGCGCGAGCGGGGCCAACCCATCGGCGGCCACCGTGGCAGCGTACAAGCGCGACCATGCACGACTGTGGACGGCAGGGGCCACGCCCCTGGACCACGCCAGCACGCGCCCCCACTTCGACCGCCTGCGCAGCGCGTGCCGATGGGTGGAGACCGAGGAAATCAGGCGGCTGCGCACCCTGGCCGAGACTGCACGAAAAGCCAGGGACCTGGACGCCATGCGCGCCTACACGCTGGCCGCGTTCGAGCGGGCCACGGTCTACCGGGCGCTGTACCTGGCCCAGGATCGCCCCACCTGGGCACAGAAGGCGCAGGTCATGCATGCGGCGGGCCTGCGCCAAGTGAGCAAATCCAAGCGAGCCGCAGGGCGGCGTGCACTGTCTCCGGATCGTCTGCTGGTGGCCCTGGGCCAGCAGCCCGGGCGCTGCGCCAGGGTGGAAGTCCTAGCCTGCATGTTCGCCCTGTTCGGCATACGGCCCGCAGAAGCCACACGGGGCCTGGTGCTGGACAAGACAGCCACCGGGCTGCGCCTGGCCGTGGCCGGGGCCAAGGTGGACGCCGTTCGTGGCCAGCCCCTGCGGGTGCTCGAGGTGGAGCCGACACGGCGCGGCCAGTCCGCCCTGGCCGTGGCCTTCCTGCGGCACTATGTGGATGAAACCGGCGGCGACCTGGCCGCCACGTCTGCCGATGTGGTGGCGGTGCGCCGTGCCATGCGCCAGGCCCAGCCTGGGCTAAGTCCATACGCGTACAGGCACGCCAGGGCGAGCGACGCAAAAGCGACCCAGGGGCGTGCAGGCGCAGCGGCCTGGCTCGGCCACTCGAACGACAGGACGCAACAAGGCTATGGCAATGCAAGGAGCGCCAGGGGCGCGGTAACAATCAAGACCGCCACGGCGTCGCGTCCTGTGCGGCGGTCCAAGACATTGCCGCCGACCCTGGCGGAGCGTTTCGCCCAGGTGGCCACGCGACTGGCCGCGCGGACTTCTTCGAAACCCGCAACCAATGCACCGCCACCCAGGCGACGACTGCCCCGGCCGGGCTGGTAATTAGCGGCGCGGGCCGCGTCGCCTGCGTGGAGGGCGCAGCCCAATCAGCGGGTCCCCATCGCTGCCGCTATCCCACCAACTTTCTTCCCCCTCGTCCTTCTGGCCGCGCAGGAACTCGCGGACATTCACGCGCGTGCGGTAGCCAGGCGGCGGGATGAACTCCCCGCCTTCTGCCTCTGGTTGCGGCTTCGGTTTCGCCAAGGACTTGGCCATCTGGTCCAGGAGCAAGCGCAACACGGCGCGGCTTTCTTTCGTGCTATCGGGCATGGTCGTACTCGGGGCGGGAGAACGTTACCTAGCAGATCAGGCCGGAGGCGCAAGCGCGTAGCGCTTGCCAAGTCATCGCTTTTCCCACGAGCCGGGGGCGCGGGGGCATGGCCCCCGCTGTGGATGGACACGATGTAGCCAGGCCGAAAACGCTGCCCAGGCTCGTGGGGCTTTTGCTTTTCCACCCCGCGCAGCGGGGACCTGGGCCGCGTATGCGGCCCCTTGCTTTTAGTACTGCAAGCCTGAAAAGCATTAGCCTCCTGCGCCGTTTCCCGTGAGGCGTCAAAGGGTTGCGGCGCATTCACTCGCACGGCCCAACTGGTCCACGCTCGCACGCCCCCCCCCGATTTCTCGCACGGGCTAACTCGGGCCATCGCACGCGCCAACCTGCCCAGGCTGGACAACGCGCCGTGAGCGATTACAAGCGCAGCCCCTCCGCTGCTTGGCCTGTCCATGCCTTTGATCGCCCGTGTCCCGTTCGCCTTCGCACGCTCTGCATTGTTCGCGCCCAAGCCCTACCGCCCAGGGGCGCCAGTGCTTCCCCTGCGCGTAATCCCCGCCGCCCAGGATTACCGGATCACGCTCCGCCACTCGGGGCCTTGCCTGACCCAGGCCCATGCCGCTGCCTGGCAAGTCGCCGCCACGCTGGCCGCCAAGTCCCCGCGCGATGAAGTGCGATTGATCGACGCGCTCCGCGCGCTCGGCCTGACCTCGGTCCAGACCTCCGCAAAGCGCCGCCTGCTCGCTCTGTTCGATGACCTGGCCGCCAGTCGCGTGGAGATTGATACGCGCCGCCAGGATTACCGGGGGCCGTTGTTCGCCTATCGCAGACTGCCCAGGGGGCGCGTATCCGTGACCTGGCCGCCTGGCATGAGTGACCTGCTGGAAGATGAGGCCGTTTATCTGCCTCTGGACGGACGCGCGGCCCTGGGTGCGTACCCGCTGGCCACCTGGTTACATGACTACATCGCCACCCATCGCCGGGTGTACGAAATCGAACTAGAAGCACTGCGCGAACTATGCGGGTCCAGCTTGACCGCCCACCACTTCAAGCCGCGCCTTAGGCTGGCCCTGGATCAGGTCCAGGCGTCGGCCTCGTTCTTCACCCGTTACGAGGTCGCGCACGGCGTGCTGACGCTCCACAAGGAGCCGACGCGCGTGCTGTTGCTGGACAGCCGGGCCAAGGCGTCCAAGTCGGCGCAGGTGCGCCACCTGGACGCCGTACAACTCGCGGCGTCATCCCGTGCCCGCGTGGCGTTATGACGCTGCGCCGCTACGCTGTCTCGTTCAACTCGAACAGGCACGCATTTCAGCCTATGCCCGCCGCCGTTCCTTCTCGTTGCCGCCAGAAATCAGCGCTGAAATTGTTGAGGCCGCCGCTATATGAGTCCGCTTTGACCTGGAATGTCTTGGGAATATCAGCGCCATTGCCCCCGCCCCTGAAAAAATCCCTGACTGAGAAGATCGCATGTCCCTTCAATCGCTCCCAGGTGTCGAACAGCTCATTTTGCCGCTCTCTGGATTGCTGCCCGGCGCTCTTTCTTGCGCTTTGGCTCCAATCGAGCGTAATCCGGTCGAGAATGAACGCGATGAGAGAAAACAATGCTGCCGTACTGCCAGGCGTCATCAACTGAGGCGCGCCACTGAAACCCAACCCTAACGGTGATGTTCTCATCAAGGGCATAAGGCGCAGCAATCACATCATCAACTCGAAAAATCTGCCCTTCGGCTTCTTCGACTTGAAGCCTGTCTTTCATTTGCTGAACCGCAAACTTCAAATTGTCGCCGGCTCGGCGCGCACTCTCTCCTGTTCTGTCTCGCTTGCTTGGTGCTTTTGAGTTGCGGTACTCATCCAGTGAGCAACTAAACTCACGGAACTTATTGGCAACGTACAACCCACAACTATCAAGTCTGAGTGAGCGCAAGGCGTCATGACGCTCACTCCCAAGACATTGATCAATCAAGCCGCTGAGAACTTTCATATCAACGGCTTTCAGCGCATTTGCCTCAGCAGGCGGGATATTGATTTCGCCCATGCTTCATTTGCTCCTGAGTTGGTTCAACTCGAACAAGCGGCGCAGAATTTCATCATCGGTCAACGGCCATTCCCAGCCGTAGGCGGCGGCTACGGCTTCATCCAGGGCGCGATGGAGCATGTCCAGCCAGGCGGGGCGTTCGTTGTAGAGGTTGGTTAGCGTGCGCTTTTTTACCGCGGCTTCGTGCCCAGGCTTGGCAACGGGACGCGCGGGAAAGCCTGCGGCCTCCTCCTCTGGCGTGCGCTCCCAGTTCACCAATTCCGGCGGGTTCAGCCAGCGGTCGCGGGCGTCTACGAGTGCGCGCGCGGCGGTGGCAATGGCCTGGGCGTGCGGGTTGCCGGCGTAGTCCTGGGCGGGAATGTTGGGCGTCAGGTCGTCAGGAAACGCAAAGGTCTCGAATGATGTGGTGTGCGTGTAGCGCGGATCATTCCCAACGCCCAGGCTCGTACCTTGGCGCAATGCCCAGACTTCGTGGATATGTGATTGGAGTATGCCCATCGCAGTATCGTCGTCACGGGCAACCACAACCAGCGCGTCCCCAGGCACCACGCCAGCAGGCGCCCAAAAACAAATATGGTGCTTGGACACTCGCGGGATGACGATAAAACGCGGAAGTTCACGCAGCGCCCTGAACATCACAGGGCGCGGCCAGAGCAGCCACCACCAGGGATAACCTGGGTTTCTACGGGCATGAGCGCGATGGAGCCGAACGGGCGCGATCTCCGCAAACGGCCGCTCGAACATCGCAGCCGTAACCTCATCCCGATCCTCGAAATTGACAATAGACCTGTCAAGCGGGCGCGCCGTGATGTCGTCGGCAATCCAGTACGGCCTAACAACCGCTGACATTGGCTCACCACGCGGACTGGAAGGCTCCCGCAGAATGCTGCGAGCCTTGTCCCCAGACAGATTGAAGGACGCCTCTGGCAGACCAAGTTCTTCGCGGCGCTTACGCTGTAAGGACGCAGACGGGGTTACACCTTGGAAGCCGCGCCCCTCGTTCTGCGTCAGCGTGCTTGCCTTGGCAATATCGTGGTGGACGAGTTCCACCAGGCTGGACGTAATCGTCTCAACGGGACCGCCGTCGAGTTGCGCACCCCGGGTGCTGTGGCCGAAACAAACCAGCGAAACGCGCACCGCCGCGCCCTCGTTGACCCAAGCCTCATCACTCCATGCCTCGAAAATCCTGGACTGTTCCAGCACACGATCCAGGACCTCGCGATTAGCGCCGCCGCGTATGCTGTTGGTAGAAACCAGCCCGGTGCGTTGGGTGGCCCCGCTGCGGATGGCGTCGTCTGCCTTGGCGAACCAGAAGCAGACAAAATCCGCGCTGCGCGAAACGCGGCCCTCGTACAGGTCGCGCACGGCGTCCGCGTAGGCTCTGCCGAGTTCGCCCACCATCTTGCGATTGCCGACGAATGGCGGATTACCCACGATCACATCCGCCGCCGGCCAAGTGGCTTCTGTCCCATCCTGGTTCATCAGCGCGTCGCGGTTCTCGATCCCGCCCAGGGCTTGAAGGATCGGGTTACGGCGCACGCCATAACCGTTCTGGATCATCCACTGGATTTCACCGATCCAGACGGTCAGCCGCGCCAGGTCGGCGGCGTACTCGTTCAACTCAATGCCCAGGACATTGGCCGGGCCGACGCTGGGCGCTTGCCTGCCCAGCCCCAGGGTTTCGCCTTCCCATAACACACGTGCCTCCAAACCCTTCAAGGCGCGCAGGGCTAGAAACAGGAAGTTGCCCGAGCCGCAGGCCGGATCAAGCACGCGGAACGCGCGCAGGCGTTCCAGGAACGCATTGAACCGCTGCTGTGCCGCCTTCGGTATGCCCTTGGTCTTGGCCCTGTCCAGGGTGGCGGCAATGGCCGCCTTCTCTGTCTCCCACTCGGCCAGCAGGGGATCCACCACCACCGGCCCGACGATCTTCATGATCGTGTCGGGGTCGGTGTAGTGCGCGCCCAACTGGCTGCGCTTGCTCGGGTCTAGGCCACGCTCGAACAGTGTGCCGAAAATGCTGGGGTCGATCTCTGACCAGTCCAGGCGTGCCGCCTGGTCCAGGGTCGCCAGTTCCGCCGTTTCCAGGCGCAAGGTACTGGCGTTCTCGAACAGACCGCCGTTGAAATACTCGATCTCGGTCAACGCGAAATCGCCGCCACCCTTCATCGCCGCGAACAACGCGGCGGCGCGCGCCTCGAACTGGTCGGGCTTGTCCTGAACGCTGCGCACCAGCTTGGAAAAAATGTGGTCGGGCAGCAGGCCGATATCCTCGGCGAACATACAGAACAGCAGGCGGTTGAGGAAATGGGCCACCGCGTGCGGCTCGTGCCCACGCTTGCGCAGGGCCTCGGCCAGGGTGGCGAACTTGCCCGCTGCTTCCTTGGTGATGTCCGCGCGTGTCGTGCCTGGGCGCAGTTGCTGCGGATCGTTGAACGCGGCGGCCAGCAGGCGGCGCGTGTCGTGGTTGGCCAGGTCCTCTACCGTGAACCGGTGGACCTGCTTCACCGCGTTGGTGAAGTTGGTATGTATCTCGAACCGTTGGAGGTCGCTCACGATCAACAGCGGCGGGTTTTCCAGCGCGTCCGCGTACATCTTCAACTGCGCATAGGCTCGGGCCAGGTCCTTGCCGGTACCCTTGGCCTCGAACCCGAAAAATCCGCGCTTCCAGGCGTCCGCCCAGCCTTCGCCGCCGGTCGTCTTGCTCGCGCCGTACTCGTAGGTGAACCAGGTATGTTCCGGGTCGGCCTCGCGGGGCGTCGGGTGGTTCATCAACCGGCACAGGTCGTCAAAGAACGACTGGAAGTCCCGGCGCTCGTCGCCGCCGTTGCGCCATTTGGCGATGAAGTCCTGTGGTGTCATTCCGTGCTGGCCGTTCTCGTCCCCTGGTGTGGACATTATGCCCCGGCGGCGTCATTCACTGCTGGCGTTAGGCCTCGCGTGCCGCCTGGTCCCGGGTCAGCATGTGCCGCAGCCGCTCGATATCCACCACGCCCTGATGCGCCCAGCACAGCGCCGGATGGCACGCCTTCGCCAATGCGTCCAGCCATGGCCCGATCATCTGCTTTTTCAGCATGGCCTTGCCCGCGTAGTTCGCGTGATGGACGGACTGGGTGATGGCCCCCTTCTTCGCAGCCCCTGGGTCAATCGTCAGGGGGCCGGTCGTCTCCTGGTGCCCCATGAAGCGCTCTTGTAGCCCATGGTCAGTGCCGGAGAAGGCCATAACGGCCGCCACCGTCGTGCGGAACGAACGCAGCCCGATCTTCGCGCCCTCGTTCTCCTTCACCACGCCCGTGCGCGCCAGGTAGGTAGAGAACGCCTTGCCGCCTGCGTTGCTTGTGCTGGTGGTCGAGCCTTCGGCCTGCTCGTATTGCGGGAACAGCCGCACTTCACCGGCCGCCCGTAACTGTTCGACGTACTCCATGAAACCCAGTTCAACCAGTTCCGGGTGGAGTGGCACCAGTCGCATACCGCTGGCCGTCTTGCCCCGGTTGATTTCGATGTAATCCCAATCACCTGCCCGCTTGATCTTCGCCAGTTCCAGCGCGGCCAGTTCGTCAGGCCGTGCCCCGGTATAGAGCAGGCACACCGGCAACCAGCGGTGGTGCGTGGACAGCATGGAGAAGCGTAGGGGATTGAAAATGTCGATCAACTGGATCGCGTCGAACGGCTCCCAGCCCATACCGTTCGCCTTGGCGTTCAACTCCTCGCGTGAAAGTTCCTTGTGCCCGTGAGTGGGGTTGGCGCCCTTCGGGTAATGCCCGTGCGTCATCGCCCACGCAAACAGCCCGGAAATCGCGGACAAGATATTGCCCGCGTAGTTCTTGGTGTAGGAGGTCGGCGGCGAAATCAGGGCCAAGTAGTACGCGCCGCAGATATCCGGCCCGATGTCGCGCAAAAGGACATCCGCGCCCACATGGTCGCGGAACGCGGCCAACCGCTCGGCGTAACTGTCGGCGGTCTTGCCGGTGACTGACTGGCGCTTGTAGGGGATAAAGTCGGCGATGGCCTGGCCCAGGGTGAGCCCAGGGCCATTCGTCGCCGGTACTGCCGGCGCCTGCGCGGGTGTGGCCGTTGCGGGGGCAAGACCTGCGGCGGCCAGGTTGCGGGCCATGTTCAACAGTTCGGCGTGGACCTCGGGCGGATCGTTGGGCGAGGTTTCCAGTCGCGCACCGTTGGGCAGGGTCAGGGTCAGGTCCCTGGTCCGGCCCTCCTGAAAGGCGGCCTCAGCCCCTGCTAGCAGTTCGTCAAGCGATTTTGTCATCGCCTTCTCCATTGCCCGGAAAGCCCGATGGTAGCGACTGGCCAGCGCCAGTGCGCGCACCTGGGCAATGAGGGGTTCGCGCGTGCACAGCGAGCGCTTGACGACGCGCAAGCCGACGCGCGGCCGCAGGCGAGCCGGAACGACAAGGCGGAAATAGAAGCCGCCACGCTGGCGGATGATGTACTGGGGAAGTCGCATGGAAGTGTCCATGCGATTGTCCAACGCAACGCTCTACACTTATACGAAATCAATAAGTTAGAGGTTGGCGGAGTGAGAGGGATTCGAACCCTCGATAGAGCTTTTGACCCTATACTCCCTTAGCAGGGGAGCCCCTTCGGCCACTCGGGCATCACTCCGTTTTTCTTTGGCCTGCCTCGCATTGCGTGGCAGGGCGCGAAGAATACCGTCTAAACGGATGAAAGAAAACCCTTATTCGGAAGTTTCTTTGTTTGCCGACGCTGCGGCATCCTCACCGCGCTGGATGCGTTGGAAAATTTCCTCGCGGTGCACTGCCACATCCTTCGGCGCGGTGATGCCGATACGCACCTGATTGCCCTTGACGCCGAGCACGGTAACGCTGACCGAGTCACCGATCATCAGGGTTTCGCCTACGCGGCGAGTCAGGATCAACATTGCGAAAATCTCCATGTAACCGGCGGGCTACCCACCGGCAGTTGGTGCGCGCTTGTCCGTCGCACCACGATAAAGGGAAAGATGGACCAATGGTACTGGCAGGGCGCAGACCGCTTCAAGGCACGCGGACACGCCGCGTTCATGCCAAGTGCGGCTTGACCCACTCCAGCACGCCATCAAGTGCGGCCACCAGCTTCGGGCCGTCCTCGCCACCACCTTGCGCCATGTCGGGGCGGCCGCCGCCCTTGCCACCGATCTGGCCGGCGACGTGGCCCAGCAGTTCTCCGGCCTTGACCTTGCCCAGCGCCGCACCGCTGACGCCGGCAACCAACGACGCCTTGCCGTCCTGCGTGCCGGCCAGCAGCACCACGGCGTCGCCTAGCTGCTGTTTCAGCCTGTCCATTGCGTCGCGCAGGGCCTTGGCGTCGAAACCTTCCAGCCGTGCGGCCAGCACCTTCACGCCGCCGATTTCGATGGCCGACGCGCCGAGGTCGGCGGTGGCGCCGGAGGCGAGCTTGGCTTTCAGGGTTTCCAGTTCGCGTTCCAGCTTCTTCTGGCGCTCGCCCAACTGGCGGATTTTTTCGACCACGTCGGTGGCCGCGCCGCCAAGCAGGCTGGCCGCTTCGGCCAAGCGCGCTTCTTCGGCATCCACATAGTCCAATGCGCCCTGCCCGGTCACGGCTTCGATGCGGCGCACGCCCGAGGAGACGCCGCCTTCGGAGGTGATTTTGAACAGGCCGATGTCACCGGTGCGGGCGACGTGGGTGCCACCGCACAGTTCGGTGGAGTAGTCGCCCATTTTCAGCACGCGCACGTGTTCGCCGTATTTCTCGCCGAACAGTGCCATCGCGCCGAAATCCAGCGCTTCCTGCATGCCCATGTGGTGCACTTCGGCGGCGTTGTTGGCGCGCACTTGCGCGTTGACCTTGCGCTCAATGATGGCCAGTTCGTCGGCAGTGATGGGCTGGAAGTGCGAGAAGTCGAAACGCAGGCGGTCGGGCGCGACCAGCGAGCCCTTCTGCTGCACGTGGGTGCCCAATACTTCGCGCAGCGCGGCGTGCAGCAGGTGGGTGGCAGAGTGGTTGAGGATGGCGGCACTGCGGCGCGTGGTGTCGATGGCACCGTTCAGCACGTCGCCAAGCTTGATTACGCCCTGCTTGACGCTGCCAACGTGGCCATGGAACTGGCCGGCGAATTTCTGCGTGTCGCTGACGACGACTTCCACGCCATTGGCCGACAGCACGCCGGTGTCGCCCACCTGGCCGCCGGACTCGGCATAGAACGGGGTCTGCGCGGTGAACACGATCACGTCGTCGCCCGCCTGCACGGCGTCCACCGGGCGGCCATCCTTGAGCAGCGCGACCACCTTCAGGCCATCGGCCTGCAAATGGTCGTAACCGAGGAATACGGTGGGCGACAGGGTGGCGACCAGATCGGCCGGCAACTGCACGCCGCCGCCGAACTTGCCGGCGGCGCGCGCGGTCTCGCGCTGGTGCTCCATGGCGGCGTCGAAGCCGGCCATGTCCACGCTCATGCCGCGCTCGCGGGCGATGTCGGCAGTCAGGTCCACCGGAAAACCGTAGGTGTCGTACAGGCGGAAGGCGTCATTGCCGGGGATGACGCCATCGGCAACCTTGGCGGCGACGTCGTCGAAGATCTTCATGCCGGCGTCCAGCGTTTCGGCGAAGCGCTCTTCCTCGGCCAGCAGCGCCTTCTGCACCGTGGCGGCGGCGGCCGGCAGTTCCGGATAGGCCTCGCCCATCAGCTCGACCAGAACCGGCACCAGCTTGTGGAAGAACGGCTGGCGCACGCCCAGCATCCAGCCATGGCGCAGGGCGCGGCGGATGATCCGGCGCAGCACGTAGCCACGGCCTTCGTTGGACGGCAGCACGCCATCGACGATCAGGAACGAGCAGGCGCGGATGTGGTCGGCAATCACGCGCAGCGACTTGTTTTCCAAATCGGCGGTGCCGGTGAGTTCAGCGGCCTTGCCAATCAGGGTTTGGAACAGGTCGATTTCGTAGTTGGTGTGGACGTGTTGCAGGATGGCGGCCAAGCGCTCCAGGCCCATGCCAGTGTCCACGCACGGAGCCGGCAGCGGCACCAGGGTGCCGTCGGGCTGGCGGTCGAACTGCATGAACACGAGGTTCCAGATTTCGATGAAGCGGTCGCCGTCTTCGTCCGGCGAACCCGGCGGGCCACCGGCGATGTGCTCGCCGTGGTCGTAGAAGATTTCGGTGCAGGGACCACAGGGACCGGTGTCGGCCATTTGCCAGAAGTTGTCCGAGGCGTAGGGCGCGCCCTTGTTGTCGCCAATGCGGACGATGCGGTTTTCCGGCAGGCCGATCATGTCGCGCCACAGGGCGTAGGCTTCGTCATCGTTGTGATAGACGGTGACCAGCAGGCGCTCGGCTGGCAGTTTCCACACGCCGGTCAGCAGCTCCCATGCCCACGCGATGGCGTCCTTCTTGAAGTAGTCGCCGAACGACCAGTTGCCCAGCATTTCAAAGAAGGTGTGGTGGCGGGCGGTGTAGCCGACCGAGTCGAGGTCGTTGTGCTTGCCACCCGCGCGCAGGCAGCGCTGCACGTCGGCTGCACGCACGTAGCTGCGCTTTTCCGCGCCAAGGAACACGTCCTTGAACTGCACCATGCCGGAGTTGGTGAACAGCAGGGTCGGGTCATTGCCCGGCACCAGCGGCGCGGACGGGACGATGGTGTGGCCCTTGCCCTTGAAGAAGTCGAGGAAGTCGGCGCGAATCTGGGAGGTGGTGACTTTGGCGGGTGTGTTCATGTGGACTGGCGATGAGCGGGCTGGCGACCGCCGACGCCCGTGCAGGACGCGCGGGTAGCTGGGGCGGACGAAACCCTGAAAGGGTATCAGGCCCGGCCCGTTCAGTCCTCCGGATCGTAGCGGGTGGCACTGCGGATGCAGCCGGCGTCGAAGCCGCGCCGGGCCAGCAAGTCGGCGGCCTTGCGCCGCTGCGCCAGTTCTTGCGGGCCACCTTCGCCGAAACGGCGGCAAACCAAGTCGCGGGCGTTTTCGGCCCAGTCACCCTCGAAAGTGGCCATTGCCACCTCGATCGCCTCACCATCCAGGCCATGCGTACCCAATTCAGCACGGATGTGGAGCGGCCCGTAGCCGGTATTCGAGCGGTTGCGGACCAGTGCCTCGGCAAAGCGGGCGTCGTCCTGCCAGCCCTCTTCGGCCAGCCGGCTGACTGCCATCTCGACCGCATCGGCCTCGATGCCCTTGGCACGCAGCTTGCGGCCGAGCTCCTTGCGCGAGTGTTCGCGGCGCACCAGCAGGCCCAGTGCACGCTGCAAGGGGGTCTGCTCGCGTGGCTTGCGGCCTCGGCGAGGAGATGATGGTGGGGTTTCGCTGTCGGTCATTGGGCTGGAAGTGAAGCGAAAAACCGCGGGAGCGGGACGGCGTCACTGACGATGCGCCGCCCGCCCCCGCAGGGAACTCACTCTTCGTCGCCGTCGTCGTCGCCTTCCTCACGGTTGGCGTCGGCGGGCTGGAACTTCTCGCGCAGCTCGGCTTCCAGCTTGGTGGCCACGGCCGGGTTGTCACGCAGGTAGCCGCGGGCGTTGTCCTTGCCTTGGCCGATGCGCTCGCTGCCGTAGCTGTACCAGGCACCGGCCTTCTCGACGAGCTTGGCATCGACACCCATGTCGATCAGTTCGCCCTCGCGGCTGATGCCTTCGCCGTACAGGATTTCGGTGACGACCTGCTTGAACGGAGGCGCCAGCTTGTTCTTGACCACCTTGATCTTGGTCTGGTTGCCGATGACCTCGTCGCCCTTCTTGATCGCGCCAATGCGGCGAATGTCCAGACGTACCGAAGCGTAGAACTTCAGCGCGTTGCCGCCGGTGGTCACTTCGTTGCTCTGACCGGGCATCATCACGCCAATCTTCTGGCGCAACTGGTTGATGAAGACCACCAGCGTATTGGAGCGCTTGATGTTGCCGGTCAGCTTGCGTAGCGCCTGCGACATCAGGCGAGCTTGCAGGCCGGGCAACTGGTCACCCATTTCACCCTCGATTTCGGCCTTCGGGGTCAGTGCGGCGACCGAGTCGATGACGACGATATCGATGGAACCCGAGCGCACAAGCATGTCGGCGATTTCCAGCGCCTGCTCACCGGTATCCGGCTGCGACAGCAGCAGGTCATCGACGTTCACGCCCAGCTTGGCGGCGTAAATGGGGTCCAGTGCGTGCTCAGCGTCGATGAAGGCCGCGGTGCCGCCCATCTTCTGGCACTCGGCGATGGCCTGCAGGGTCAGCGTGGTCTTGCCCGAGGATTCCGGACCGTAGATTTCGACCACGCGGCCCTTGGGCAGGCCACCGATGCCCAGCGCGATGTCCAGCATCAGCGAGCCGGTGGGAATGGCCTCGACGGGCTCGACCACGCGGTCGCCCATGCGCATCACCGAGCCCTTGCCGAACTGCTTCTCGATCTGGCTCAGGGCGGCGGAGAGCGCGCGCTTCTTGTTCTCGTCCATCAGGTCATTCCTCATAGGTGATTTGGATTTCGTCATGGGGCTCACTGTAGCGGGGCGGTATCGCAAAGGTTGAGACTGGCTGCGGCACCGATGAATTTATTTTTTCGCATCGTCCGCCGGCAGCCACGCCTGCCCCGACCGGGCATGGGGAAAGCACGCATTGGCGGCTGCGGGAAGCGGACACATCACCGGTTCGGCCGCAACAGGCCGCAATACAGGCCTTCGATGGCGAAATCCTGATCCGGCAACACCTCGATGGGCGAGTAATCCGGGTTGCGCGGCAGCAGGCGTATGCGGTCTTTGCCGATCTTCAGCAACTTGACGGTGATCTCGTCATCGATGCGGGCGACCACGATCTGCCCGGAGCGGGCATCGCGGGTGCGGTGTACACCGATCAGGTCGCCGTCAAAGATGCCCTCGTCGATCATCGAATCGCCCTGCACTTTCAGCAGGTAATCCGGCGCAGGCGAGAAAAACACCTTGTCCAGCACCACGAAGTCGTCCGAGCGGATGTCCGCGCCGATTGGCAGGCCGGCGGCGACACGGCCCAGTATCGGCAGGCGCAGCACCTGATCGTCATTGGCGGCACCGGAGGCCGGCGCGTTTTCGCCTTCGTCCTGCCGCACCAGGCGGATGCCGCGCGCGCGACCCGGTGTGCGTTCGATGGCGCCGGCGGCTTCCAGCGCGTCGAGGTGATATTGGGCCGAACGCACGCCTTTGAAGCCAAAAGCGCGGGCGATTTCGGTCTGCGAGGGTGGTACGCCTTCAACGTCGATGCGCTCGGCGATCAGGTCGAGGATGGCCTGCTGGGTATCGGTCAGGTTCATGGTTAGTAGTATTACTACTAACGGCATGCTCCGTCAAATGGTCACAGCGTCTCCAGCCCGCGCAGAGCGGCTGCCACGGTCTGCCGGCGCACCGCGTCGCGGTCGCCGTCGAAATGGAACAGCTCGGCACGGGTATAGCCGCCGCGCCGCTTCCAGCCGATCCACACGGTGCCGACCGGCTTGTCGGCGCTGCCGCCACCCGGCCCGGCGATGCCCGTGACCGCCACGGCGACGCTGGCACCGGAATGCACCAGCGCACCGGAGACCATTTCGATCACCGTCTCGCGGCTCACCGCACCCTCGCTTTCCAGCGTCTGCGGGCGCACGCCGAGCAGTGCCTGCTTGGCTTCGTAGCTGTAGGCGACCATGCCGCTGTCGAACCAGTCCGACGAACCGGACACGCCGGTCATCGCCTTGGCGATCCAACCGCCGGTGCAGCTCTCGGCAGTGACCACGCGGTCGTGGGCGGCGCGCAGGCGCTGCCCGAGGCGGGCGGCGAGCTGGTCCAGTTCGAGGTCGGTCGGCAGGGTCTGCATGGCGGGCCTCAGCGGCGGCATCCTTCCAATTTCAGGGATTGCCCCGGCTTGATCGCATACCCCGGCGCGCGCAGGCCATTGGCGCGGGCCAGCGCGGGCAGTTCGCACTGGAAGCGGTTGGCGATGCCGCCCAGCGTGTCACCCTTGGCGACCTTGTAGCTGCGCGCGGCCGGACGCGGCGCAGGGCGCGACGGGGGCGCTGCGACCGGCGTAACCGGGGACTGCATCGATTGCACGTCGCCCACCGCGACGTTGCCGGTGTAGCTGGCATCCGGGCGCTTGATCGCAGCATTGAGGTCGGCGGTGATCAGCGCCCGCGCAAGGTCGGCGCGCGGACCGCTTACGCACTGGCGGTTGTACAAGCCGGCGATGCGGGTGGTCGCGTTGATGGTGGTGCCGGCGGGAATCCAGCCGTCGGCCTCATAGCGCGGGTTGAGGTTGCGCAGCGCGCGCATGTAGCCGTCACGGGTGCCGGTGCTGCCAAGGCAGATGGTCAGTTCGTAGATGGTGGTCGATTTGGCCAGCTTGATCGTCGCCGGCTGCGCGCTGACCTTCGGGAACTCGACGCCGTATTGCTGCGGGTGCAGGAAGATCCACGCCGCGGCGATCACCATCGGCACGTAGTCCTTGGTCTCGCCGGGGAACTGGTTGTAGGCCGAATCGGTCCAGAAGCTCTGCCCGCCGCTTTCGCGGTAGATGCGCGCGGCACGCCCTTCGCCGCCGTTGTACGCGGCCAACGCGTACTCGATGTTGCGATTGAGCCCGCGCATGCGCTCGTTCATGTAGGCGGCGCTGGCCTCGGCGGCACTGCGCGGGTCGAAGCGGGTGTCGAAGCCGGTGCCGTCCGGGCCGAGGCCGAAGCGGCGGCCGGTGGCCGGCATGAACTGCATCAGCCCGGCCGCGCCGACGCGCGAGGAGGCATGCACGCGGCCGTTGGATTCCTTGGCCATGATGCCGAACAGCAGCGCCTCCGGCAGCCCGCCCTTCTCCCACTCCGGCCACATCACCGCGCGCAGGTTCATGTAGTTCTCGTAACTGGTCAGCAGCGCCGGGCGCATATCGGTCAGCCAGCGGCGGATGCCAGCCTGGATGGCCGGGTTGTACTCGACCATCTCGTCGAAGGCGTGGCGATGGTCGTTGAGCAGCGCCGCCGCGCGCGCGGCCTCGGGCACGTCGGCGACCAGCGGCGCGACGTGGTCGGGGTCGGCTTCCAAGGTGTCGCCGGCATCTTCGGTGTCATCGCCACCGGCATCGGCCTGCTTCTTCAGCAGGCGCTTGTAGGTGGCCAGCAGGGTGCCGACCTGGCAGCCCTTCTGCGCGATGCACTCGCTGATGACGTCCTCCATGTCCTCCAGCGCGGCATCGCCCTCGGCGCTGCCCTTCGGATCGGCGTTGGCGACCAGCAGCAGGGCGTCACCGTAGCGTTTTTCCGCGGCGGCCATGCGCTGTTCGATCGTGTCGATGCGGGCCTTGTCGCGGGCGGAAACGCGCTGCGCATGGACGGTGGGAACGGCAAGCAGCAGCGTGGCGGCGACCAGCAGGGTGCGGCGGCAGGCGAGCGAAACGGTCGAGGCGGAAGAAGCAGGCATCAGCAGCGGTACGAACGGGGAGGCAGGCAGGGTAGCCGCCGCCCTCGCCCGGCGGCAACCGGGCCGGCGCGGCGATACAGTCGGCCGTTAGAATCCCCCATCGGCCACCACCAGAGCACCTGCATGGACCCCATCCTGATCGGCAAAGGCATCACCGACGACGTCGCCGTCACCTTGCTGCCGCGCTTCGGCAACCGCCACGGGCTGGTCGCCGGCGCCACCGGCACCGGCAAGACGGTGACGCTGATGACGCTGGCCGAGGGTTTCAGCCGGATCGGCGTGCCGGTGTTCCTGGCCGACGTGAAGGGCGACGTGGCCGGGCTGGCGGTGCCGGGCGAGATCGGCGAGAAGCTGGCCGCGCGCGCCGCCGAGATCGGCGTCGATGGCTACACCGCGCAGGCCAGCCCCACCATTTTCTGGGACCTGTACGGCCAGCAGGGCCACCCGGTGCGCACCACGGTCAGCGAGATGGGCCCGACCCTGCTGGCGCGCATCCTCGAACTCAACGACACCCAGGCCGGCGTGCTCGACATCGTGTTCAAGCTGGCCGACGACCGCGGCCTGCTGCTGCTCGACCTGGACGACCTGCGCGCGCTGCTGAACCTGATCGCCGCCGAGCGCAAGGACGTTTCCACCGAATACGGGCTGGTCAGCGCACCGAGCATCGCCGCGATCCAGCGCGCGCTGCTGCGGCTGTCGCAGGACGGCGGCGAGCGGTTCTTCGGCGAGCCGGCGCTGGAACTGGCCGACATCATGCGCGTCAACCACGACGGCCGCGGCGTCATCGGCATCCTTGCCGCGGCGCAGCTGATCCTCAAGCCGCGGCTGTACTCGACCTTCCTGCTGTGGCTGCTGTCGGAGCTGTTCGAGCAACTGCCGGAAGTGGGCGACCTGGAAAAGCCGAAGCTGGTGTTCATCTTCGACGAGGCGCACCTGCTGTTCGACGACGCCCCGGCGGCGCTGGTGCAGCGCATCGAGCAGGTGGTGCGGCTGATCCGCTCCAAGGGCGTGGGCGTGTATTTCTGCTCGCAGTTCCCCGACGACGTGCCGGGCAACATCCTCGGCCAGCTCGGCAACCGCGTGCAGCACGCGCTGCGCGCCTTCACTCCGCGCGACCAGAAGGCGGTGAAGACCGCCGCGCAGACCTTCGTGCCGAACCCGAAGCTCGACGTGGCCGCCACGCTGTCGCAGCTGGGCACCGGCGAGGCGCTGGTTTCCACCTTGCAGGACAAGGGCATTCCCTCGCCGGTGCAGAAGACGCTGGTGGCGCCACCGCGCTGCCGCATGGGCTCGATCACCGACGCCGAGCGCGCACAGGTGCGCGCCGGCAGCCCGGTCGGCATGCGCTACGACACCGCGGTCAACCGCGAATCGGCCGCCGAAATCCTCGCCGCGCGCGCGCAGCAGGCCGCCGAGCAGGCGCAGGCGCCCAAGGCGCGTGGCGATGACGACGCGCAGGGCGGCGGCTTCGGCCAGAAGATCAGCGACATGCTGTTCGGCAGCGGGCGCAAGCAGGGCGTGGTGCAGTCGGTGGCCAAGCAGACCACGCGGAACGTGGGGGGCTCGCTCGGGCGCAGCGTCGGCAGCGCCATCGGCGAATCGGTGCTGGGCAAGACCGGCAAGAAATTCGGCGGACAGATAGGCAACCAGATCGTGCGCGGCATCCTCGGCAGCATCTTCGGCGGCAGGCGCTGAGGCATGTCGCGCTGGCGTCCCCCTGCGGAAAAAAGCACCGCCCTGATCACCGCGCAAGGCCATGCGCGGCTGAAGGCCGAGCTGGACGAGTTGTGGCGGCAGCGCCGGCCCGAAGTGGTCAAGGCACTGGCCGCTGCCGCAGCCGAGGGCGACCGTTCGGAAAACGCCGAGTACACCTATCGCAAGAAGCAATTGGGCGAGATCGACCGCCGCGTGCGCTACCTGAGCAAGCGGCTGGAAGCGCTGCGCGTGGTCGATGTGCGCCCCAGTGACCCGGACGCGGTGTTCTTCGGCGCGACGGTGGAGCTGGAAAACGTGGCCAGTGGGCAGACCCACATCTATCGCATCGTCGGCCCGGACGAAACTGACGCCGCCACCGGCTGCATCAGCATCGACTCGCCACTGGCGCGCGCCCTGCTGAAAAAGCGCATCGACGACGAGTTCGAGGTGGAACTGCCGGGCGGGCGGCAGGGGTTCGCCATCATCGGCATCGACTACGCTCCGTAGCAACACCTCCCGGCCAGCACAGCATGCTGTGCTCACGATCCCACGCACTCACCGCATACGCCAGCGCATGCGGGCTCGTGGCCGGCATCGTGAAATCAAGCGACTAGGACACCGTTGCCAGAACCATACCTGCACGTATTTGACGCCACCTGCCCCACCTGTGTATTTCTCCCTGATCGCCCATGTCGCCACGGAAGAAACATGCACGCCCTCGCCGCCACGGCTCCCCTCGGACAAGACGCTGCACACCAACGCCGCCAAGCGCGCATTGGCGTCGTCATCGACGCCTCCTGCGACGTATCGCCAGACTTCATCACCCACCCGGATGTGGCGGTGATCCCGATTCCCATCCGCATCGGCTCGACCACTTACGTCGATCAACACGACGCCACCGCCACCAGCCGCTACATGCGCGAGAACGCCAACGGCGAAGGCGTCACCGGACAATCGATACCGCTTGACGCAGCGCAAATGAGCGCGTTCTTCCTCGAACGCTTCGCGCTGGAATACGACTCGGTGTTCTGCCTGACCATCACCGCCAGCCGCAGCCCCATCCACGATGCCGCCCGCCACGGCAGCACGCTGGCGATGAACGCCATCCGCACCAGCCGTCAGGCCTCCGGCATCACCCGGCCGTTCCAGTTCCGGGTCATCGACACCCGCAACATGTTCGCCGGCTCCGGCATCCCGGCGATGGCATTGATGGACATGCTGGCCACGCAGATGCCGGCCAAGGACATCCGCGACGCCCTGCAACGCATCATCGACGCCACCCACACCTACTACGTGCCCGACAACCTCGGCTATGCACGCACCCGTTCGCGCGTGCGCGGCGACCGCAGCATCAAGCTGTTCAGCGTGCTGCTGGGAAGCGCGCTGGACATCAAGCCGATCATCCTCGGCCGCCACGGTGACACTCACCCGATCGGCAAATGCCGTGGCCGCAACGAAGCCTGGAGCCGTTTGTTCGCCCACGCCGAAGCGCAAGTGCGGCGCGGCCTGTATGCGCCGCACCTGATCATTTCCTACGCCGGCCCGCTGGAAGACGTGCTGCGGGTCGAGGCACTCGCACGGCTGCGTGGCACCTGCGAACAAGAAGGCGTGCGCCTGCACGTGCTGTCGATGAGCATCACCGGGATGATGAACATCGGCCCCGGCGGCCTGACCCTGGCCTTCGCAGGGGAGAGGCAGGGCGATCACTTCTGAACCTCAGGGGCGCATCTTCGTGCGCTCCTGTGCTTCGTGCAACGGCGGCGGATACACCCGGCCCGCCCGCAGTGGCCGGAAATAATCGGCGCCCGCGTAAAAAGCGGCGCCCTGCCCCACGTGCCAACCGGGTATGCCGGCCAGCGGCAAGGGCCGCAACTCCAGTGGATCCTCCAGCACGCCTCCCAGCGCAATGGCCGTGGCGACCCGCGCCACGCAGGCGGCATCGTCACTGCCGCGCACCACCACGCATTTGCCGACCAGCCGCCGGCCCGGCAACAACTGCTGCTCCATCAGCGCATGGCCGACCACCGCGGCAATGGCGATGCCGCCGTCGCGCCATTGCGCCGAGGCTTCGACGAACAACGCATGCCAATCGTGCCGGTCCCATGCCGCCAGCAAGCCGGCGTCGCGCACCCGCACGACCAGACCGGCCTCGTCGAATTGCGTCAACGCCGCCTGCGCACGATTGCGTTGCCCGGCTCCCGTCGCCGCGATGTGCCGGCATTGCCTTGCGTTGAGCGCACGCTTGACCGCCGGCTGGCGCATCCACACCAACGCGTTGAACAGGTCGTGCCAGTTGCGCTCGCGGGTGGCGATGCAGCCGCGTTCGCCAATACGTATTTCGTAGTGCAGGCCATCGGCCAGCAGCGCTGCGTCCTGCGCGACGAAGCGCTTGTCCGGCAACGGCAAGCGTGCGTTGAGCGCGGCGATGTCCGGCCAGTCGCCGGCGGCCAGCAAACTCCGGTAATCGGCAAAGCCGGCAAACAGCGGATGCGCGAAACAGGCCGGCTCCACTTGTCCGCGCGTGGGCGCAACGAACCGCCGCCGCGCCGACGCCGGCCCGGCTTCGGTCACAGCACCTTCAAATCGAACTGCCGGGACACAGGCTTGGCGAGCGCATCGCCGAACAGGTCGTGCTCGTCGCTGTCGGTGATTTCCACATCGACGAAATCGCCGACGCGCAGTCCCATTTCAGCGCCGTTCTGGATATGTACCAAGCCGTCGATTTCCGGCGCATCGGCCTTGGAGCGCGCCACCGCGATGCCATCCTCGATCACATCGACGAGACACTGCTGCACGCTGCCGATCTTCGCTTCCAGCTTCGCCGCGGAAATGGCCGCCTGCTTTTCCATGAAGCGTGCAAGACGCTCCTGCTTCACTTCTTCCGGCACCGGGTCGGGCAAGTCGTTGGCGGTGGCGCCTTCCACCGGCGAATAGGCGAACGCGCCGACGCGGTCGAGTTGGGCGGCGTCGAGGAAATCGAGCAACTGCTCGAACTCGGCGTCGGTTTCGCCGGGGAAGCCGACGATGAAGGTGGAACGCACGGTGATGTCCGGGCAGATTTCGCGCCAGCGCAGCACGCGCTCCAGCGTTTTATCGACCGCGCCGGGCCGCTTCATCAACTTGAGGATGCGCGGGCTGGCGTGCTGGAACGGGATGTCCAGATACGGCAGCACTTTGCCCTCCGCCATCAGCGGCACGACGTCATCGACGTGCGGGTACGGATAGACGTAATGCAGCCGCGTCCATGCATCCAGCTCGCCCAGGCCTTCGCACAGTGCCTTCATGCGCGTGGCGTATTCCTTGCCGCGCCACGTACCCGGCGCGTATTTGCGATCGACACCGTAGGCCGAGGTGTCCTGCGACACCACCAGCAGCTCGCGCACGCCGCCCTTGACCAAGCGCTCGGCCTCGCGCAGCACGTCATCGACCGGGCGCGACACCAGATCGCCGCGCATCGACGGAATGATGCAGAAGCTGCACCGGTGGTTGCAGCCTTCGGAAATCTTCAAATAAGCGAAGTGGCGCGGGGTGAGCTTGACCCCGTAGTCCGGCACCAGATCGACGAACGGGTCGTGTTTGGGCGGCAGCGCTTTATGCACCGCTTCCATCACCGTGGTGTAGTCCTGCGGGCCGGACACGGACAGCACGTCCGGGTAATGCTCGCGGATCATGTCGCCCTTCTTGCCAAGGCAGCCGGTGACGATGACCTTGCCGTTCTCGTTCATCGCCTCGCCAATGGCATCCAGCGACTCAGCCACCGCCGAATCGATGAAGCCGCAGGTGTTGACCACCACCACGTCGGCCGCGTCGTAGGACGGCACGATGTCGTAGCCCTCCACGCGCAGTTGGGTGAGGATGCGCTCGGAGTCAACAAGCGCCTTCGGGCAGCCAAGGCTGACAAAGCCGACTTTGGGGTTCAGCTGGGACATGGAATCTGCGGTTCTGGGGGCCGGGGATCGGAATGACCTGGGGCCGGAAGCGCGGCGATTATACCGGCCCGGCTTCGCCCCCTCTTCTTCCCCTCCGGGGGAGCGGCTTCAGTCGCGATGAAGCTCTCCCCTTGAACTGCACAGGCAGGGCTGAACGTCCAAAGCCCCATCGCGACTGAAGTCGCTCCCACAAATCAAGTCCAAATCCACAGTGAACCCAAGGAAAACGACAAGCCCGGCATCATAATCCCGCTCCCTCGCAACGGAGTTCCCCATGTCCCACTGGCTCACCCTCGACACCCCACACGGCCCGGTCCGCGCCTGGCAGGCCCTGCCCGACGCCACGCCCCGCGCCGGGCTGGTGGTGATACAGGAAATCTTCGGCGCCAACGCCCACATCCGCCATGTCGCCGGGCAATACGCCGCCGCCGGCTACGCGGTGCTGGCGCCGGCGTTCTTCGACCCGCTCGCACCGGGGCTGGAACTGGATTACGACGCCGCCGGCACCGCCCGCGGCAAGGCGCTGGTGGACGAACTCGGCGTGGACCGCGCGGTGGACATCGTGGACGCCGCCGCCCGCGCGCTGGCCGGGTACGGCAAGGTCGGCACCGTGGGCTATTGCTGGGGCGGCACCATCGCCCTGCTCGCCGCGCAGCGGCTGGGCCTGCCCTCGGCCAGCTACTACGGCGCGCGCAACGCGCCCTTCCTCGATACCCCGTTCAAGGCCCCGGCCATCTTCCATTTCGGCGAGCTCGACCCCTCCATCCCGGCCGCCGCCGTTGCAGCGCATCGTGAAAAGCAACCGGCAATGCCGGTATATGTCTATCCGGCCGACCACGCCTTCAACCGCGAGGTCGGCACGCACTACCACGCCCCGAGCGCCGACCTGGCGCGCGAACGCACCCTGGCCTTCCTCGAAGAGAACCTGCGATGACCGAAGCCGTGACGTCCGATTTCGAGCTTGATACCCGCCTTGCCGCCGACAGCGTGTTGGTCGCCGACGGCCCGCTGTCCCAGATCCGGCTGATGAACGACGGCCGCTTCCCGTGGATCGTGCTGGTGCCACGCGTGGCCGGGGCCAGCGAGTGGATCGACCTGGACGGCGGCCAGCAACGCCTGCTGCTGGCCGAGATCGACCAGATTTCCCGGCACCTGAAGCAGAAGCCGAACGTCACCAAGCTCAACATCGGCGCGCTCGGCAACATCGTGCGGCAGCTGCACGTGCACCTGGTCGGCCGCCACGAGGGCGACGCCGCCTGGCCCGGCCCGGTATGGGGCAGCGGCCCGGCGCAGCGCTTGGACTCCGGCGTGCTGGCCGAGCGTGTCGAAATCTGGCGGCAGCGGCTACGATAGCCGCCACTCCAACCACGGACCTGCACGCCGATGCGCTCCAACCTGATTGCCGCACTGATCCTGATCATCGTCGGCCTGTTCTTCCTGGCCAAGAACCTGGGCTGGATCAACGGCAACATCGGCGCGATGCTGGCCACCTGGTGGCCGGCGCTGCTGGTCGTGGTCGGCATCGGCATGCTGTTCGGGCGCGGCAGGTAAGCGCGCCGACCCGCCGCTTTGCCCTTCTCCCTCCGGGAGAAGGTGGCGCGCAGCGCCGGATGAGGGTGCGGGCGAGGCCTCGTGTCGCCAACCATCATTGGGGCTTCGCTCCAACCCTCTTCCCCCCCGCTCCGCGCCTTGGCCCACGCCAGCGGCGTGGGCGCTCGACCGCACGCGCGCCAGTGGCGCGCAAACCGTGCGCCCCTCTCCCCGAGGGGAGCGGGGCTCCACAACCCCTCCCCCATGACGCTCCTGCAACATACCGGTGCATAAGCTGGCGCCAGCGCGATGCGCGCCACGCCGGTGGATTCGTCCATACTCGAACCACCGGTTGATGGACGGGGCCCGCGCCCCGTTGCCAGCGTCAGCGGCCGCAACGGCCGCCGCAAGCCACCCACGACAAGGAGCCCGCCATGAGCGACACGTTCTCCACCCGCAGCCAGTTGCACGTCAACGGCAAGACCTACGCCTATGCCAGCCTGCCCAAGCTGGGCGAACGCTTCGACATCTCCCACCTGCCCTGGTCGATGAAGATCCTGCTGGAGAACCTGCTCCGGCACGAGGACGGCGGCGTTACCGTCGGCCCTGAACATATCGAGGCGGTGGCGCGCTGGAACCCGACCGCCGAGCCGGCTACCGAAATCGCCTTCATGCCGGCGCGCGTGGTGTTGCAGGACTTCACCGGCGTGCCCTGCGTGGTCGATCTGGCTGCGATGCGCGATGCGGTCACCCGGCTCGGTGGCCGCGCCGAGCAGATCAACCCGCTGATTCCCTCCGAACTGGTCATCGACCACTCGGTGCAGGTCGATGTGTTCGGCCGACCCGACGCGCTGGACCTCAATGGCAAGATCGAATTCGAGCGCAACCGCGAGCGCTACGGCTTCCTGCGCTGGGGGCAAAAGGCATTCGAGAACTTCAAGGTGGTGCCGCCGAACACCGGCATCGTGCATCAGGTGAACCTGGAGAACCTCGCGCGCGTGGTGATGGAACGCGTCGTGCCGGATGAAAGCGGGGACGGCGAAGCCTGGGCGTTCCCGGACACCGTGTTCGGTACCGATTCGCACACCACGATGATCAACGGCATCGGCGTGCTCGGCTGGGGCGTGGGCGGCATCGAGGCCGAGGCGGCGATGCTCGGCCAGCCCTCGTCGATGCTGATCCCGCAGGTGGTCGGCTTCAAGCTGACCGGCAGGCTGCCCGAAGGCGCCACCGCCACCGACCTGGTGCTGACCGTCACCCAGATGCTGCGCAGCCACGGCGTGGTCGGCAAGTTCGTCGAATTCTTCGGCGACGGCCTGCAACACCTGCCGCTGGCCGACCGTGCCACCATCGCCAACATGGCCCCCGAATACGGCGCCACCTGCGGCATTTTCCCGATCGACGCCGAATCGCTGAACTACCTGCGCCTGTCCGGGCGCAGCGAAGCGCAGATCGCGCTGGTCGAGGCCTACACGAAGGCTCAGGGACTGTGGCACGCGCCGGACAGCCCGCACGCGCAATACAGCGCCACGCTGGAGCTGGACATGGGCGACGTGCAGCCGTCGCTGGCCGGCCCCAAGCGGCCGCAGGACCGCGTGTTGTTGCAGGACGTGGCGGCGAACTTCGCCGACAACCTCGGCCCGCTGGTGGCCAAGCGCAAGCCGAAGACGGCCGAGGCGCAGGTGCAGGAGTTCAAGGAGGAAGGCGGCGCGCAGCCGCAGGCCGAGCATCTGGCCGCAAAACCCATCTCGAAGATCCGCATCAACGACGAGGACGCCGAGCTGTCCGACGGCTCGGTGGTGATCGCCGCCATCACCTCCTGCACCAACACATCCAACCCGGCGGTGATGGTCGGCGCCGGGCTGCTGGCGCGCAACGCCGCCGCGCGCGGGCTGAAGCGCCAGCCGTGGGTCAAGACCTCGCTCGGGCCGGGCTCGCGCGTGGTCACCGACTACCTGGCCAAGGCCGGGCTGCTGGACGAGCTGGAGAAGGTCGGCTTCTACGTCGTCGGCTACGGCTGCACCACCTGCATCGGCAACTCCGGCCCACTGCCGCTGGAGGTCAGCGCCGGCATCGCCGCCGGCGACCTGGTGGTGACCTCGGTGCTGTCGGGCAACCGCAACTTCGAGGGCCGCATCCACCCCGAAGTGAAGATGAACTACCTGGCCAGCCCGCCGCTGGTGGTGGCCTATGCGCTGGCCGGCACCACCGACATCGACCTGACCCGCGAGCCGCTGGGCACCGGCAGCGACGGCCAGCCGGTGTACCTGCGCGACATCTGGCCGAGCAGCAAGGAGATCGGCGACGTCATCGCCGCCACCATCGGCCCGGAGATGTTCAAGCAGAACTATGCCGACGTGTTCAAGGGCGACAGCCGCTGGGCACGGATCGAATCGCCGGAAGGCCAGGCCTACCAGTGGAACGCGGACTCGACCTACATCAAGAACCCGCCCTACTTCGACGGCATGACCATGCAGGTGGGCAGCATCGGTGACGTCTTCGGCGCGCGCGTGCTGGGCCTGTTCGGCGACTCGATCACCACCGACCACATCTCCCCGGCCGGCAACATCAAGAAGGACTCGCCGGCCGGCCGCTTCCTGCAGTCGCGCGGCGTGCAGCCGGCCGACTTCAACAGCTACGGCTCACGGCGCGGCAACGATGACGTGATGGTGCGCGGCACCTTCGCCAACATCCGCATCAAGAACCTGTTCTTCGGCGGCGAGGAAGGTGGCAATACGCTGTATTTCGGCACGCAGCCACCGGAGAAGATGGCAATTTACGATGCGGCGATGCGCTACAAGGGCGCTGATGTGCCGTTGGTGGTGGTTGCCGGCAAGGAATACGGCACGGGTTCATCACGCGACTGGGCGGCCAAGGGCACCAACCTGCTCGGGGTGAAGGCGGTGATCGCCGAGAGCTTCGAGCGCATCCATCGCTCCAACCTCGTCGGCATGGGCGTGCTGCCGTTGCAGTTCCTCGATGGACAAAACGCGCAGACGCTGGGGCTGGACGGTTCGGAGACCTTCGACATCACCGGGCTTGAGGACGGTATGGCCAAGTTCGCCACCGTCACCGCTGCCCGTGACGATGGCAGTCGCAAGAACTTCCAGGCCCACGTGTTGCTGCTGACGCCCAAGGAAGTGGAGTACTTCCGCAATGGCGGCCTGTTGCAGTACGTGCTGCGGCAATTGGCGGCGAAGAAAGTGGCTTGATGCAACAAGGCCCCTCTCCCTCCGGGGCGATACCGCACGGTTTACGCGCCACTGGCGCGTGTGCGGTTGAGCGCCCACGCCGCTGGCGTGGGCCGGGGCGCGGAGCGGAGGTTGGGGTGAGGGGAAACGAAGTCACGATGGTTCAAACATCATGGACTGCGTTTGCCCTCATCCGCCCTTCGGGCACCTTCTCCCGAAGGGAGAAGGGAAAATCGCCATTCAGCCCGCCATGCTGGCGTTGTCGATGACGAAGCGGTACTTCACATCGCCCTTCAACATGCGCTCGTAGGCCGCGTTTATCTCGTCGGCGCGGATCAACTCGATGTCGGCGACGATGCCGTGCTTGGCACAGAAATCCAGCATCTCCTGCGTCTCGGGAATGCCGCCGATCATCGAACCGGCGATGGCGCGGCGCTTCATGATCAGGTTGAACACATTGGGCGATGGGTGCGGCGTCGCCGGCGCGCCCACCAGGGTCAACGTGCCGTCGCGCTTGAGCAGGGCGAGGAAAGCATCCAGATCGTGCGGCATCGCCACCGTATTGAGGATGAAGTCGAAACGCTTGCGCTGCGCCTTCATTTCCTCGGCATTGCGCGAAACCACCACCTCATCCGCGCCCAGCGCCTTGGCCGCCTCGCGCTTGGATTCGGACGTGGTGAAGGCCACCACATGCGCGCCGAGCGCGTGCGCCAGCTTGATGCCCATGTGGCCGAGGCCACCGATGCCGACCACGCCCACCACATGCCCCGGCCCCACCTGCCAGTGGCGCAGCGGCGACCACGTGGTGATGCCCGCGCACAGCAACGGCGCGACCGCCGCCAGTTGCGCCTCGGGGTGGCGGATGCGCAACACGTAGCGTTCGTGCACCACGACTTGCTGCGAATAGCCACCCAGCGTGTGGCCTGGCGCATCGGCAGTGGGGCCGTTGTAGGTACCGACCATGTGCTCGCAATAATTTTCCTGCCCATCCTCGCAATCGGCGCAATGCTTGCAGCTATCGACAATGCAGCCGACGCCGACCAAATCGCCAATCTGGAACCCTGAAACTTGCGTACCCACCGCCGCCACCCGGCCGACGATCTCGTGGCCCGGCACGCACGGGTACAGGGTGCCGGCCCATTCCGAGCGCACTTGATGAATATCGGAATGGCACACGCCGCAATAGGCAATGTCGATGCGCACATCGTGCGCACCCGGCGCGCGACGGGCGATGTCCAGTGCTTGAAGGGGTTGGTCGCCCGCATGAGCGCCCCACGCTTTAATCGTCATGGTGTCTGTCCTTTGGCTTCGGGCCGAAACGGCCCCATCTTCGGAAACAGTGCCGGCCACGCCGGCAAGGTGCTATTCGAACGCGCCGATGCTGTCGTGGCTGAGGTTGTCGAAACGGGTGTATTCGCCGAAGAACTTGAGCTTGCACGAACCAGTCGGGCCACCACGGTGCTTGCCGATGATGATTTCGGCCAAACCTTTGTCCGGCGAGTTTTCCTTGTTGTAGTACTCGTCGCGGTAGATGAACACGATCATGTCCGCGTCCTGCTCGATAGCGCCTGATTCGCGCAAATCGGCCATCACCGGGCGTTTGTCGGTACGCGTTTCCAGCGAGCGGTTGAGCTGGGACAGGGCGATCACCGGCACGTTCAACTCCTTCGCCAAGCCTTTCAACGAACGGCTGATTTCGGAAATTTCGGTCGCGCGGTTCTCGCTGTTGCCCGGCACGCTCATCAACTGCAAATAGTCGATAACAATGAGGCCCAAATCGTGCTCGCGCTTGAGCCGGCGGCACTTGGAGCGCAGCACTTCCGGCGACACACCCGGCGTGTCGTCGATGAAGATCCTGGTTTCCTTCAGCATGCGGATGGCGCTGGTGACGCGGCTCCAGTCCTCGTCCTCCAACTGGCCGGTGCGCAGGCGGGTGGCGTTGATGCGGCCGTTGGAGGAAATCAGGCGCATCGCCAGCTGCGAGGCCGACATTTCCATCGAGAACACCGCCACGCCCTTCTTCGACTTGATCGCCGCGTACTCGGCGATGTTCAGCGCGAAGGTGGTCTTGCCCATCGCCGGGCGCGCGGCGAGGATGATCAGGTCGGTCGGTTGCAGGCCGGCGGTCATCTGGTCGAATTCGTTGTAGCCGGTCGGCAGGCCGGTGATGTTGCCGCCGTTCTCGAAGCGGTTGCGCAGTTCCTCGAACGCATCCTTCAGTGCGCCGGGCATGGCGACGAAATCGCTGCGCCCGCGCGCGCCCTGCTCGGCGATGGCGAACACCGACTTTTCCGCCGATGCCAGCAATTCCACGCTGTCGCGGCCCTCGGGCTGGAAGCCGTCGTTGACGATGTCGGTGCCGACCTGGATCAACTGCCGCAGCACCGCTTTGTCGCGCACGATCTCGGCATAGGCGCCGATGTTGGCCGCCGACGGCGTGGTGCTGGCCAGCTCGATCAGGTACGCGCCGTCGCCCACCTGTTCCAGCTTGCCCTGCGACTCGAACCACTCGCCCAGCGTCACCGCGTCGAACGGACGGTCGCGCTCGACCAGCTCGCAGATCGCGCGGTAGATCAGTTGGTGGTCGCGGCGGTAGAAATCCTTTTCGGTCAGCGCCTCGTTGACCCGGTCGAACGCCTCCGGGGCCAGCATCAGGCCGCCCAGCACCGCCTGCTCGGCCTCCACCGAATGCGGCGGCACGCGCAGGCTGTCGAGGCGCTGCTCGCCGCGCTCTGCACGGTCGTTGCGGTCGGAACGGAAGCTGGGACGGGCGGACATGGAAACCTGCTGCTACGGGAAAAGCCGGGCGCCCATGGTAGGCCGATGCCGGCCGCCGATGTGGGGATAGTTCTGTGGACAAGCTGTCCGCAGCCGGTGGATGGGGGCGCAGGGCCGGTGGCGCAAGGGTTTGGGCCAATCGCCGCATCGGTTGCGGATGCCCGATGGGTCACCGGTGGGTCAAGACCCACCCTGCGATTGCCGGTGCGCGGCGATCCAGTCCATGAAGCGATCGACATGGCCTTGCAGGAACTTGCGGGTGCCGTCGTTGCCGATGCTGCCATCGGCGTCGATCAGCCCTTCCTTGTATTGCAGGAAGGCTTCCGGCTGCGCCATCACAGCAAGGTTCAGGAACACCAGCACGTTGCGCAGGTGCTGCTGCGCCATCGCGGTGCCGGCCGCGCCGGGCGAGGTGCCGACCACCGCCGCCGGCTTGCCGTCGAAGGCATTGTCGCCATAGGGGCGCGAGGCGGTGTCGATGGCGTTCTTCAACACGCCGGGAATCGAGCGGTTGTATTCGGCGGTACGAACAACACCGCGTCGGCTTGGCGGACGCGATCCTTCAGGCGCGTGCCCTGCACCGGGAAATCCGCATCGTTGTCCTGGTTGTAGAGCGGGATGTCGCCGATGTTCAGGTATTCGAAGCGCGCCCGCTCGCCGGCCAATTTTTCCAGCGCCAGA
Organism: Stenotrophomonas sp.; assembly: GCA_034675465.1. GTDB lineage: Bacteria > Pseudomonadota > Gammaproteobacteria > Xanthomonadales > Xanthomonadaceae > Stenotrophomonas. Next base: position 135,633 of record JAUCDH010000003.1, read on the forward strand.
GCAAGGCGACGGTTGAAGGATTCCTTGCGCAGGCTGCCGACGAATACGGCGATGCGATACGGTTCCATGGCGTTCTCGGTCGGGAAGGAAGCCTCAGCCTAGCTCCAAATCCCTTCGTTATCAGTGAAGATCGACGCCGGCCGCGCCTGCGCCATATTCGGCACGGGCAGGCACTTGCCGCGCCTGCCCGCCCATCGTCATCTTGCCGCCAGCTCGGCAGCCGCCCTCACCACATCGGCCTCGCCCGGCAGCACCAGCAAGGCCGCACCGGCCAATGGCGTGTAAGTGTCCGCGCCCGTCACCCGGCGCAGCGGCACACCACCGAAACCGGCCTCGGCCAAGGCGGTAATCACGCCCTCGCCGACACCGGCGCTGTGCCGGCCTTCGTCGAGCACGATGATGCGTTTCGCACCGCGCGCCTGTTCGGCGATATAGGCAGCGTTGAGCGGCACCAGCCAGCGCAGGTCCACCACCCTCACCTTCCAGCCTTGCGCCGCCTCGATGGCTTTGGCCGCGCGCAAAGCCATCGGCACGCCATTGCCGTAGGTGACGATCAGCAAATCGTCGTTGCCTTCGCCATAGACGCGGCCCTGCCCCAACTCCAGCGCCTGTTCGGGCGGCGGGTACGGGAACAGCCATTGGCCGTCGCCGGCCTCGTGCAGATCCTTGGTCATGTACAGCGCGATCGGTTCGAGGAACACGCACACGCGCCCATCCACCTTCGACAGCGCCGCCAGCGTGCGCAGCATCATCGCCGCGTCGTCGCCGCGCGACGGGCAACCGACCACCAGGCCGGGGATGTCGCGGATGGCGGCTATCGAGTTGTCGTTGTGGAAATGGCCGCCGAAGCCCTTCTGGTAGCCCAGCCCGGCGATGCGGATCAGCATCGGGTTGCGGTACTGGTCGTTGGAGAAGAACTGCAACGAACAGGCCTCGCCGCGTACCTGGTCGATGGCGTTGTGCAGGTAGGCCAGGTACTGGATTTCCGGCACCGGCAGCATGCCCATGTTGGCGAAACCCTGCGCCATGCCGAGGATCATGGTTTCGTCGAGCAGGGTGTTGAACACGCGGCGCGGGCCGAACGCCTTGTGCAGGCCCTTGGTGACGGTATAGACGCCGCCCTTCTGCGCCACGTCCTCGCCGAACAGCACGGTGTCGGGGTATTTGCAGAACAGGTCGTGCAGCGCGTTGTTGATCTGGATCGCCAGATGTCGCGGCGGCAGGTTTTCCGGCAATGCGGCTTCGCTGCCGAACACCTGCAAGCGGCGCGGCGCGTAATCGCCGCGACGGGCCTCATTGCGCACCGCTTCGGGCGTATGGGGCGCCAGCGGCGCGATGACGTCTTCCAGTCTGGTCAGGCGCGGGCGCTTGTCCGCCGCTTCGGCCGCTTCGAAGCAGCGCGCGCGGGTGGTTTCGTACAGGGCCAGCACTTCGTCCGCGCTCATCAGCCCGGACTCGACCGCAATCTGTGCAGACCTCAACAGCGGGTCGCCGGCCTCCACCGTGCACAGCTCTTCCAGCGCGCGCCATTCGATTTCGAAGTCGGTGCCGGCGTGGCCCATGATGCGGGTGGTGCGCAGGTGCAGGAAGGTCGGGCGGCGCGTGCGGCGGCAATGCTCCACCGCGCGCTGCACGTCGGCATAGCCGGCGGCCAGGTCGAGGCCGTCGGCAAAGAAGTAATCCAGGTCGGGGCGGTTGCGGAAGCTCTCGGCAATCCAGCCGGTCGGCGTCTTCACCGAGATGCCGATGCCGTTGTCCTCGCACACGTACAACACCGGCGCGGGCAGCTTCTGGTAGGCGGTCCACGAGGCAGCGTTGAACGCGGTCTGCGCGGTGGCGTGGTTGGCCGAGGCATCGCCGAACGAGCAGATGGCGATGCTGTCCTCCGGCACCGGCAGTTGCAGCCCGAGGCGCTTGCCGGCTTCGATCGCCATCGCCGTGCCCAATGCCTTGGGCAGGTGCGAGGCGATCGTCGAGGTCTGCGGCAGCACCCACAGCGGCTTGCTGCCCCACACCTTGTGGCGGCCGCCGCTGGCCGGGTCTTCGGCGCTGGCGGCGAAGCTCAACGCCGAATCCATCACCGGGTCCATGCCCGGCAGCTTGCGGAAACGCTCGGCCATGAAGCCGCCGGAGCGGTAGTGCAGGAACGCCGGATCGGTATGGCGCGTGGCGCGCGCGACCATCGCATTGCCTTCGTGGCCGCTCGAGCCGATGGTGTAGAAGACCTTGTTCTGCACGCGCAGCACGCGCGCCATCAGGTCGAGGTGGCGGCTGACCAGCTGCGATTCGAACAGTTCACGGAAGCCACGCGCATCCAGCGCACTGCCCGGCAATACCGGCGCGGCATCCTGCGGCGCGTTGCCCGGCCCCTGCCCCAGCCCCTTCACGAACTCGGTGAAATTGACGTCGCAAATCTCGGCGCGGTTCAGGCCCTTCATGCGGGCCGGGATGGGATTGGGGACACGGGCGAACATGCGAAAGCGGCTCCACTGCATGGGGGATTGGAAACCCCGCCATCACACCGGAACCGGTGCTGCGCGGTAAAGCTGCAACCGCAGCAAAAACGGGTGACCTTCGCCCCGAAAAGACGAAAGCGGCGTGAGCCGCAACCGCTGCTTCACCCGTGAAGCCACGGCTCACGCCGCTCCCGCATTGCTGTTTGACTGCGCTCAGGCAGTCTCGGGCATGCCTGCCAGCGCGCCCATGAACTGCCGGTAATGGCGCAATTCGGCGATGGAGTCATGCACGTCGCTCAACGCGGTATGGCTGGAGGTCTTGCTGACGCCGGCCAGCACCTGCGGCGCCCAGCGCCGCGCCAGCTCCTTGATGGTGGAAACATCGAGGTTGCGGTAGTGGAAATACTTTTCCAGTCGCGGCATCTGCCGGTGCAGGAAGCGGCGGTCCTGGCAGATGGAGTTGCCGCACATCGGCGACGCGCCAGCCTTGATCCACTCCTGAAGGAAGGCGATGGTCCGGGCCTCGGCCTGCCCCATCGTCACGTCGCCGTCGATCACCCGCTGCCACAGGCCCGAGCGGCGGTGCTGGTTGCGGTTCCATTCGTCCATCGCCTCCAGCGTTTCAACAGGATGGGCGATGGCGAACTCCGGCCCTTCGGCCAGCACGTTGAGCTGGGCGTCGGTGACGACGGTGGCGATCTCGATGATCGAATCGTTGTCGGTATCCAACCCGGTCATTTCCAGGTCGATCCAGATCAGGCGGTCGTTGCCGTTGCTCTCGCTCATGTGCGCCTCGCGCCGGGGCCGGGCATGCCGCGCCGGCGTGGGTGGAAGCGGTAATGATACGCCGCCGCCCGCGCTCAGCCTTCGGCCAGGGGCAACAACGGCCGACCGCGCTTGGCGCGGAAATAATTGCTCAGGCGCGTGCCGGCCTCCCGTGCCAGCACGCCGGCGGTGACTTCGACGCGATGGTTGTGGCGCGCATCGCCCAGCAGGTCGAACACGCTGCCGCAAGCGCCGGTCTTCGGATCGGCGGCGGCATACACCACCCGCGCGACGCGGGCGTGCACCAGCGCCATCGCGCACATCGCGCACGGCTCCAGCGTCACGTACAAGGTGCAACCGACCAGACGGTGGTTGCCGAGCCGTTTGCCGGCCGCGCGCATCGCCACGATCTCGGCGTGCGCGCTGGGGTCGTGGTTGGCGATGTTGAGGTTCCAGCCCTCGCCCAGCAGCGCGCCGTCGGCACCCACCAGCACCGCGCCCACCGGGATTTCGTCGAACTCGCGTTGCGCGCGCTCGGCCAGCGCCAGCGCGTGGCGCATCCATTGCTCGTCGATGGAAGACGGCTCGCTCATCCGCTGTGTCGAAGGATTGGCGGGCAGGGTGGGATTCGAACCCACGGAAGGTTTGACCCTTCGCCGGTTTTCAAGACCGGTGCCTTAAACCGCTCGGCCACCTGCCCGTGGGAGTGCGCCGATGCGTTGCCTCGGCCACGGGCGCGCATTCTCGCATGCCGCCCGCGGATTTGTTCAAACGGCTTGCTCAACCGGCCTCGATGGCCAACGCGCCCATCGTCGAGGCACGGATCTTCTCCTTGGCGCGCTCGCAGGCGCCGCCGCAATCCAGCCGCGAAGCCTCCAGCTGCGGCGGCAGGTGCTCGGCGAGGAAGTCGATGAACACCCGCACCGCCGGCAGCAGGCCGCGGCGCGATGCGAACACCGCGTGGCAGATGCCCTGCGGCAGCGACCAATCCGGCAGCACCACTTCCAGCTCGCCGTTGCGCACCGCTTCGGCGCAGACGGTTTCCGGCAGCATGGTGATGCCGAAACCGTCCTTGACCATGCTTTGCAGCAGCGGGAAATCGAAACCGGCCACGCGCGGCTGCAGGTCCACGCGCTTGACCTCGCCACCGGGGCCATGCAGCTCCCAGCGCTGGCGCGCCTCGTCCTCGCTGATGCTCAGGGTGACGTGGCTGGCGAGGTCTTCCGGCGTCTTCGGGCGGCCGGCACGGTCGAGGTACTTCGGGCTGGCTACCAGCAGTTCCTGCACCTGGCCGAAGCTGCGCATCACCAGGCTGCCGTCGTCGTCCAGCCGCGAGCGCACCCGCAGCGCCACGTCGTAGCCTTCGTTGATGATGTCCACGCGGCGGTTGCTGATGTTCAGTTGCAGCCGCACCTTCGGGTACTGCTCCAGGAATTTCGGCAGAAGCCTGGGCAATTGCATCTGCGCCAGCGACACCGGCACGCTGGCGCGCACCAGCCCGCGCGGCTCGGCGCTCAAGCGATCGACCACCTCGCGCGCGGCCTGCGCCTCGGCCAGCATCGTCTGCGCGTGGCGGTGCACGCTCATGCCGACGTCGGTGACGGCGAAGCGACGGGTGGAGCGTTGCAGCAGGCGCACGCCCATGTCGGTTTCCAACTGGCTGATGCGCCGGCTCAAGCGCGACTTGGGGATCCCCAGCGCGCGCTCGGCAGCGGCGAAACCGCCGTGATCGACCACCATCGCGAAGTAGTAGAGGTCGTTGAGATCCTGCATGGATTAATTCCAACAGCGGAACGAAGTGGGAAATTCAACCAGTTTCGTCCTGATTTCGCAAACAAGGCCCTTATCGGTCCGGTATTGCCCCTGCCTGTCCCCGCAAACGCGAAAGGCCCGCATCACGCGGGCCTTTCGTCCGTCCGAAGGCAGCAACCGGCCTCAACCGATCCGCTCGGTCCCGCCCATGTACGGGCGCAGCGCCTCGGGCACGGTGATCGAGCCATCGGCGTTCTGCAAGTTCTCCATCACCGCGATCATCGCCCGGCCCACCGCCACGCCCGAGCCGTTGAGGGTGTGCGCCAGCTCCGGCTTGCCGGTGGCCGGGTTGCGCCAGCGCGCCTGCATGCGCCGGGCCTGGAAGTCGCCGCAGTTCGAGCACGAGGAAATCTCGCGGTAGGTCTGCTGCGAGGGCAGCCAGACTTCAAGGTCGTAAGTCTTGACCGCGGAGAAACCCATGTCGCCAGTGCACAGCAGCACCTTGCGGTACGGCAGGCCCAGCTTCTGCAACACGGTTTCGGCGCAGCCGGTCATGCGCTGGTGCTCGGCCTCGCTCTCTTCCGGGCGGCACACGCTGACCAGCTCGACCTTCTCGAACTGGTGCTGGCGGATCATGCCGCGCACGTCACGGCCGCCGCTGCCAGCCTCGGAGCGGAAGCACATCGAATGGGCGGTCATGCGCAGCGGCAGGCGCTCGGCCTCGACGATCTCGTCGCGCACGATGTTCGTCAGCGGCACTTCCGAGGTCGGGATCAGGTAGCGCGTGGATTCGCCCAGCGCGGTCTTGAACAGGTCTTCCTCGAACTTCGGCAACTGCCCGGTGCCACGCAACGAATCGGCGTTGACCAGCACAGGCACGTTGGTTTCCTCGTAGCCGTGCTCACCGGTGTGCAGGTCGATCATGAACTGGCCCAGCGCACGGTGCAGCCGCGCCAGCTGGCCGCGCAGCACGGTGAAACGCGCGCCGGACAGCTTGGCCGCGGTTTCGCCATCCAGCCAGCCGTTGCGGGCGCCAAGCTCGACGTGGTCCTTGATCTCGAAATCGAATTCGCGCGGCGTGCCCCAGCGCAGCTGCTCGACGTTCTCGCTCTCATCCTTGCCCGCCGGCACGTCCTCGGACGGCAGGTTCGGGATGCCAAGCGACAAGGCCTCGATCTTCTCGCGCAACTCGTCCAGCTGCACTTCCGAGGCCTTCAGCTCGTCGGCGAAACCGGCCACCTCGGCCATGATCACCGACACGTCCTCCCCCTTGGCCTTGGCCTGCCCGATCGCCTTGGAGCGGCTGTTGCGCAGGCTCTGCAATTCCTGCGTACGTATCTGGATACGCTTGCGGTCGGCTTCCAGCGCCTCGAACGCGGCGACGTCGAGTTCGTAGCCGCGCGTGGCACGCAGGCGCTCGGCCAGTTCGGCGGGCTGTTGGCGGAGAAGGGCGGGATCGAGCATGGGTGGGCACTGTTCAACGAATACGGCCCGTGATTATCGCCCGAACCGCGCCGCCGCGCCCTCCTGTGCCAGAATCCCGGCGTCCCCCACGGCCCTGCCCATGTCCCGCTCCGACCAGCACATCACCTTCCAGTTGCCGCGCAGCAGCCTGAAGATTCGCCGGCATCGCCTTCTGCGCCGGCCTGCTGCTGTTCCTCGTGGTGTGGCTCAATGCCCGCCGCCACACCGACTTCTACCGCGCCGACCCGGCCCAACCGCAAACCGATGTGGCCGAGGCCGCGCCCTTGCCGGAGCCGTTACCGGCCGGTGCCGGCGCCAGCGACATGCCCGACGCGCGCCCGGAAGCGGTGGCCGAAGAAAAGCCGCAGCTGGTGGAAACCGCCCCCCCCACCGCCTCCGCAACCGCTTCCCGAGGCACCGGCGCCCGCTACCCCGGCCGCGACCGCCCCGATCGCCGCAACGCCCACGGACCGCCCGGTGCCCCTGCCGGACCAGAGCCCGCCGCCGGCCTACCCGTCCGCCGCGCTGCGCCGTGGCGACAGCGGCACCGTGGTGGTGCGGGTCGAAGTGGATGCCCGCGGCCTGCCACTGGATGCAAAGGTCATCCAGCGCAGCGGCTCGCGCGAACTGGACCGCGCCGCGCTGGACGCGGTGCGCGGCTGGCGCTTCCAGCCGGCGCAGAGCAACGGCCAACCGATGGTTGGCAGCCTTGAAATCCCGTTCGACTTCAAACCGGCGCAGTGAGATGTCGGGCTTCCTTCACCAGTTCTAGCTGGCAGCGAGGGCGGAGCCTGCGCCGGTCGCCAACCGGTCGAAGCCGGGGAATGACGTCGCCACGTTGGCGACATCATTGATCCGCACCTGTCCGGTACTCAGCTGGCCGGCGATGGAGAACGCCATCGCGATGCGGTGGTCGCCGTGGCTCTCGATGGTGCCGCTGCCCAGCGGGCCGGGGTGGATGGTGGCGCCGTCGTCGGTTTCGTCGATGCGCAGGCCCAGCGTGCGCAGGCCGGTGGCCATCGCCGCCAAACGGTCCGATTCCTTGACCCGCAATTCGGCTGCGCCACGCACGACGGTCGGGCCTTCGGCCGCCGCGGCGGCGATGAACAACGCCGGGAACTCGTCGATCATGTCCGGCACCACTTCGACCGGGATTTCCGCGCCCTTGAGCGGGGCATGACGCACGACCAGATCCGCGACCGGCTCGCCGCCGTGCTCGCTGTGGTTTTCCTCGCGGATGTCCGCGCCCATCAGCCGCAGCGCGGTGAGCAGGCCGGTGCGGCGCGGGTTCAGGCCCACCGAGCGCAGGCGCACGCGCGAGCCGGGGATGACGCTGGCGGCGACGATGAAGAACGCGGCCGATGAGAAATCGGCCGGCACCGCGATGTCGGTGGCGCGCAGGCGCTGGCCGCCGCGCAGACGTGCCTTGCCCGGTTCAAAGCCGATCTCCACGCCGAAGGCGCGCAGCATGCGCTCGGTGTAGTCACGGGTGGGGTGCGGCTCGACCACCGTGGTTTCGCCCTGCGCGTACAGGCCGGCCAGCAGCACCGCCGATTTCACCTGCGCGCTGGCGACCGGCAATTCGTAATGGATGCTGGTGCAGTTGCGTGCCGCCGTGGATGTGCAGCGGCGGCGTACCGTCCTCCTGCGTATCGATGTGCGTGCCCATCTGCGCCAGCGGGCCGGTGACGCGGCGCATCGGGCGCTTCGACAACGATTCGTCGCCGACCAGCACGCCGTCGAATGGCTGCGCCGCCAGCAGGCCCGCCAGCAGGCGCATGCCGGTGCCGGCGTTACCGCAGTCCAGTTCACCCTGCGGTGCCTTCAGGCCATCGACGCCGACGCCATGCACGATGCGCTGCGAGGGTGACGGGGTTTCGAAACGCACGCCCAGTTTTCCGAAGATCGCGGCGGTGGCGCGGGTGTCCTCGCCTTCGAGGAAGCCGTCGATGCGCGAGACGCCATCGGCCAGCGCGGCGAACATCACCGCCCGGTGCGAGACGGACTTGTCGCCGGGGATATCGAGCGTGCCTTGCAGGGGCTGGCCCTTGCTTGCAATCCAGTGGGGCTGGGTCATGCGGAATCTCTCTGGAGGTGATTCCTTCTCCCCTCGGGAGAAGGTGCCCGAAGGGCGGATGAGGGTGCGGGCGAAGCCCAGTGGAGTCAGGGATTGCGAGGGGCTTCGCCCCCGACCTTCTCCCCAGCCCCTCTCCCTGAGGGAGAGGGGCTTTACCGGCTTATGGCACGGCGACCGGGTAAGAACCCAGCACCTTGATTTCAGCCGAATGCGCCTTCAGCTCGGCCAACGCCGCCTGCATCGAGGCATCCTCGATGTGGCCGGCCAGGTCGATGAAGAAGCCGTATTCCCACTTGGCCTGATGCGAGGGCCGCGACTCGATGCGGTTCATGCTGATGCCGTGGCGCGCGAACGGGCTGAGCACGTCGAACAGCGCGCCGGGCTTGTCATGCACGAACACCAGCACCGAGGTGCGGTCGTGGCCGGAGGACGGGAAGAACTGGCGGCCGATCACCAGGAAGCGCGTGGTGTTGTCCGCATCGTTCTGGATCGGCTTGGTGACGACCTTCTTCAGGCCATACACGTGGCCGGCGCTCTCACCGCCGATGGCCGCCGCGTCGTCGGCGTTGCGCGCGCGGCGCGCGCCTTCCGAGTTGCTGGAAACGGGGATCTTCTCGGCCTTCGGCAAATTCGCGCGCAGCCACGCCGAGGTCTGCATGAACGCCTGCGGGTGCGCATAAACGCGCTCGATATCCTCCAGCCGGCCACTGCGCGAGAGCAGGTATTGCTGCACGCGCAGCTCCACTTCACCGCAGATCTTCAGGTTGGAGGTCAGGAACATGTCCAGCGTGATCTGGATGGTGCCCTGCCCGGAGGTCTCCGCACCGGCACCACGCCGAAATCGGCGTTTCCGCTCTCCGACTTCCTGAAAAATCTCCTCGATGTTGGCCAGCGGCAGCCCCAACGCGGAACGGCCGAAATGCTTCTGCATCGCCTGCTGGGTGAACGAGCCTTCCGGGCCGAGGTAGCCCACTTTCAACGGCTCCTGCTGCGCCAGGCAGGCCGACATGATTTCGCGG
>JAUCDH010000004.1:0-20660 GCA_034675465.1 Stenotrophomonas sp.
CTGGGCATGGTCGGCTACCTCAACGACGGCTCACGCCGGCCAGGCCGGCGGCAGTGGCGAAGGACTGGCCCAGACGCACACCGGCCTGGCCGATGGCGGCCACGGGCGCGGTTCGATGGTGGGGCCGGCGGCAATGGGGGCGGCGATCTTTGCAGCGTGTAAGGCAGGGTCGGTTGCATAGCCTGCCTCTTGCAAGCCGCGTGCAAAACCGCGCACATCGGCGCCGGCCTCTGAGTGGGCATTCTGGTAACGCGGGCTGTTTTTCAGCATGCGCACGTAGTCGCCGTAGCTCTCGGCGGGCTAGGCGTAGGCGCGGAAACTGGCGGTTTGCGGGGCGGCGCTGGCCGTCCACGTATTCGTGGGTGGCGGTGGTGGCGCGCTCGCCCTTCCAGCCGCGGGCCTTGATGCCGAACAGGTTGTGGCTGCTGTCGCCGTTGTCGCGCTTGATGTGGCGGCGGCCCCAGCGCGGTCTCCAGCGCGGCCTGCGCGACCAGCGCGCGCGGGTTGCACGCCCAGCTCGCGCGCGGCCTTTTCGGCGTGCCCGGGCCAGATGCTGGCGACGAAGCCTTCCGGGGTGTGCTTGCCGAACTGGTCGGCCACCACGTTGGCACTTGCCACATCCTGCGTGGCGACGGCCGGGCCGACACCGCTCCAGCGGTCGGCTTGGGTCATGGCCCAGTCTGCGGTGGCGACCGGTGCGACTTCGGGCGGCATTGGGAGTGCTGCCGCCCAGCGAAGCGTGCAGGCTGGCGGTGTCGGACGGCCGGCGATCAGGTCCAGCGCCTGTTCGGTGCCAGCGGTGGCGCCGGGGGCACGTCGAACGACGGTGCGCCGTGGTACGACCGGGCATGCCCGGCAGGGACGGAGTGTCTGCGGGCGGGGCTGTGCCTTCGCCGGCCGGTGAGCGCCATCGGCGCCGGTGCAGGAGCCTGCAGCTGGTAGGCGCGCGCGGCCTTGGCCGGGTTCAAGCGGCTGTCCAGCGCCGGGTTGCGTGGCCTTTGTTCGCTGCCGCCGGAGCTGGCGGGCGATGATCGCCGACAGCCCAAGGCCGCGGCCACGGGGTCATCGCTTCGGCGATCTTCTGGGTCGTACATCTCCCGGGGGATAACAGGGTGGTTTTCACCGGGGAACAGCGAATCGCCGAGAGCTCGCTTCGCGCATGCTCTTGATCATCATCTGCGCGGAACTGGGGGGCCTTCCAGTTGGCGCGCGACTTTTTTGGGTCGATCTTCGCCGGGGTTCATTGGCGAGGGCCGGATTCAGAGCCAGCGGGTTGCGCGGCGATGCGCATGTCAGATCACCTCCAGCTCGGCGCTCAACGCACCGGCCTGCTTGAGGGCTTCCAGGATTGCGATCAGGTCGCCGGGGCAGCGCCGACCCCTCGCTTCACCGCGCGCACGATCTCGTCCAGCGTGGCGCCGCCGTCGAAGCGGAACATGGGCGGTCTGCCTTCGTTGCTGGCGGTGATGGTGCGATTGCGGCGCCGCCACGGTCTGGCCGCCGGCGAAGGCGTTGGGCCGGCTCATCTGCGTCGATTCGCTGACGGTCACCGTCAAGGAACCGTGCGCGATCGCCGCCGGGCTGACGCGTACCTGCGCGCCGATCACCACGGTGCCGGTGCGCGAGGTGACCACCACCTTGGCCGGGGCGGTGCCGGGCGACAGCTTGATGTTCTCGATACGCGCCAGCAAGCCGATGCGCGCGCCGGGGTCGGCTCGGGGCCTGCACCGCCACGGTGACGCCATCCACCGCCCGCGCCGCGCCCTCGCCGAAGGCGTTGTTCAGCGCCGCGACCATGCGCGCGACGGTGGTGAAGTCGTTCTGGTGCAGGTTCAGGGTGATTTCGCCGCCGTCGCCGAACACGTCGGGCAGGGCGCGCTCGACCGTGGCACCGCCGGGGATGCGGCCAACGCTCGGAATCTTCACCGACACGCGCGAGCCGTCCTTGCCCTGCGCGCCGAAACCGCCGACGACCAGATCGCCTTGGGCGATGGCATACACCTGCCCATCGGCGCCCTTCAGCGGGGCCATCAGCAACGAGCCGCCGCGCAGCGACACCGCGTTGCCGATCGAGGACACGGTGATGTCGATGGGCTGGCCGGGCTTGGCGAACGGCGGCAGCTCGGCGTGGATGGCCACCGCCGCGACGTTCTTCAACTGCGGGTTGAACGTTGGCCGGCACGTTGACGCCCAGCTCGCCGAGCATGTTCTTCAGGCTCTGCACGGTGAACGGGGCTTGGCTGGTACAGACGCCGCTGCCGTCCAGGCTGATCACCGAGAAGCCATAGCCGACCAGCGCGTTGCCCGCGCACGCCGCCCACCTGCGCCAATTCCTTGATGTGCTCGGCGTGGGCGGGCAGGGCGCAGGCGGCAAGCAGCAACAGCGCCAAGGTGCGGAAGAAAGGAGTGGTCATGGCCATGCTCAGAACGGCGCCAGCGCCGAATTGAAGACAAGCGGCCCAGCCAGCCCATCGCGTTGGACTGCGCCACCGCGCCGCGGCCACCGTAGAGGTGATGCGCGCGTCGGCGACCTTGCTGGAAGGAATGGTGTTGTCCGGGGCGATGTCGGCGGCGCGGACGATGCCCTGGATCTGCACCAGCTCGTCGCCGCGGTTCAGGCGCAGGTTTTTCTGCCCCTGCACGACCAGGTTGCCGTTGGGCAGGGCGCTGGATGACGGTGATGGTGACGCTGCCCTGCAGCTTGTTGCTCTGCGCGCTGTTGCCCTTGCCGGCGAAATCACGCTTGCCGCTGGCTTCGGCCGAGAGGATGTCCTTGCCACCGAGGGTGACCGGTGCGCCGACAGGTTGGTGTGCCAATGCCGATGCTCGATTCCTTGTTGATGGCGGTGCTGGCGGTGGTGCTGGCGGTGGTGCTTTCCACCAGGGTGATGGTCAGCAGGTCGCCAACGTCGCGGGCGCGGCGGTCGCCATACAGGTTCAGGCCCGGGCCGGCGGCGTAGATGGCCCCCGCACCGGGTCGGGCGACCGGGGCGGCCACCGGCACCACTGGCGCCATTTCCGGGTAGGCGCGGATATCGCCGGCCACCGCGCAACCGCCCAGCAGGGCGACGCCGGCGGCGGCGAGGAACAGGCGGATGAGGGAAGGCAGGAGGGCCATGATGGTTTCCGGTAGCGGCGCGGTCAGACGTTGTTGTTCAGGTAGCCGAGCATCGAGTCGGTGGTGGAGATGGCCTTGGCGTTCATCTCGTAGGCGCGCTGGGTTTCGATCATCGACACCAGCTCTTCGACCACGTTGACATTGCTGCCTTCCAACGCGCCCTGCACCACGCTGCCCAGCCCGTTCAAACCCGGCGTGCCGTTCTGTGCCGGGCCGGAGGCGGTGGTTTCGAGGAACAGGTTTTCGCCCTTGGCTTGCAGGGCGGCGGGATTGATGAAGTCGGTAAGCGTCAGCGAGCCGATTTCCACCGAGGCCGCTTCGCCGGCCATTTGCACGCTGATGGTGCCGTCGTTACCGATGGTCAGGCTTTGCGCGCCTTCGGGGATCTGGATGTCCGGCTGCACCGGGTAGCCGCTGTTGGTGACCAACTCGCCTTGGGCGTTGATCTGGAAGGTGCCGTCGCGGGTATAGGCCGAGGTGCCGTCGGGCATCATCACCTCGAAGAAGCCGCGGCCGTTGACCATCACGTCCAGCGCGCGGCCGGTCTGTTGCTGGCCGCCCTGGCTGAAGTTCTTGGCGGTGGCGACCACGCGCACGCCGGTGCCCAGTTGCAGGCCGGTGGGCAGCTGCGTCTGCGCCGAGGAAGAGCCGCCGGGCTGGCGCACCTGTTGGTACAGCAGGTCCTCGAAGCTGGCGCGGTCCTGCTTGAACCCGGTGGTGTTGGTGTTGGCCAGGTTGTTGGAGATCACGGACATGCGCGTCTGCTGCGCATCCAGCCCGGTCTTGGCGACCCACAATGCCTGATTCATGGTGCGGTTCCTCTGCGGATGAAACCGGCCGTAGTGGCCGTTGTCAGAGGTAATGCATGTTGTGTGCCAGAAAGCGAGGAACGAGTGGGGAGGAACGAGGAGCGAGGGAGAGCGGGCTGCGCGGGTGGCCTGCGTGTCTGCCAGTGGGCGGGCTTGCAGGTGCAGGGCTTGCCCGATGCGGGGAAGGCTGGGGGTAAGCAAAGAGGGAGTGAGGAATGAGAGAAAGCGGCTTTTGCCGTCTCTCGTTCCTCACTCCTCTTCACTCGTTGCTCGCTTTTAGCCGTTCAGGCGCAGCAGGCTGTTGGCGGCGCGGGCGTTCTCGTCGCCGTTCTTGATGACCTTGACCTGCATTTCGTATTGGCGTTGCAGCCCAATCATCTGCACCAGCGCACCGGCGGCATCGACGTTGCTGGCCTCCAGCATGCCGCTGTCCAGCGTCTTGCCGGTCGCCGGCACGAACGGTTGCTGCGGGTCGGTATTGCGGAACAGGCCGTCCAGCCCGCGTTCGAGCCGTTCGTCCGGGGCCTGCACTACCTTCAGGCGGGCGACCATCGCCATCGTCTGCGGGCCTTCGCCCAACGGGATGATCGACACCGTGCCGTCATGGCCGACTTCGATGGCTTGGTGGGGCGGTACTGCCACCGGGTTGTTGTTCTCGTCCAGCACCGCGTTGCCGCTGGGCGTGACCAACTGGCCATTGGGCGTGAGCGTCAAGGCACCGGCGCGGGTGTAGCCCTCCGAACCGTCACGTGCCTGTACCGCCAGCCAATTGCCCGGTTGCAGCGACACATCCAGCGCGTTGCCGGTGAAGTGCTGTGCGCCGATGCGGCGGTTGAAGCCGGCATCGACGTGCATCGCGTCGATGCGTGAGGCGTAACCCGGCCCGCGCACCGCGTAGGCCTCGGTATTGGCCAAGGCCTCCTTGAAACCGGGCGTGTCGGAGTTGGCCAGGTTGTGCGACACCGTGGCCTGCGCTTGCAGCGAAGCGCTGGCGCCGGTCATTGCGACGTAGAGGGTTTTGTCCATGAGGGATCGCCGGGGATGGGGGAGGGGGCGTGATTGGTGGATTCGTGATTGGTGATTCGGGAAAACAAGTGCTCGCGTATCCCGCTTTTACCAATCACGAATCACGAATCACCAATTACGGCTTTTAGCGAATGTTGATGATGGTCTGCGTGATCTGGTCCTGGGTGGAAACCATTTGCGCATTCGCTTGGAAATTGCGCTGGGCGACGATCATGTTCACCAGCTGCTCGGTCAGGTCCACGGTCGAGGCTTCCAGCGAGCCGGCCTGGATTTGGCCGAAGTCGGCCGTATCCGGTGCGCCGGTACGCGGGGAACCGGAGGTATGGGTCTCCGCCCACAAATTGTTGCCCTTGCTGAGCAGGCCCTGCGGGTTGTTGAAGTTGGTCAGCGCGACCTGGCCCAGCGGTCGGTCGGCACCGTTGGAATAGCGGGCATAGACCACGCCCTCTTCGGAAATGCTGATTTCGTTGAGCTTGCCCGAGGCGTAACCGTCCTGGCGCACGTCGCGCATGGCGAACTTCTCGCCGTACTGGGTGGAGCCGGTCACGTTCAGGGTCAGGTTCAGTACGCCGGCGCCGGTGGTCGGGGTGAACGGGTCCAACGCGATCAGCCCCGGAGGTGCCGGGTTGAGCAGCGCACCGCTGTCGGAAAAGTCCAGCGTGGTGGGCGTGCCGACCGACAGGCCACCCACGTAGTTGTGCATTTCCCACTGGTTGGGGACGTTGGTCTTGACGAAGTACGAGGTCTGGGTGTGGCCGACGCCCAGCGAGTCATAGACGGTCACGCCGCCGGTGGAATGGTTGTAGCTGTTGGAATCGGCCGGGTTGAAGGTGGTCACCACCGGCTCGGCGGCATTGCCGGGCAGGGTGAAGCCGAGATTGACCTCGCTGCTGGGCTTGGGCGGGCTGTCGGTGGTGAGCAATTGCAGGTCGGTCAGCGCGCCGTCGAAGCGGGTGCCATCGGCGCTGGGGGCATAAACCTGCAAGCGCGCGCCCTGCGGGTTGATCACGTAGCCGTTGTTGTCCGGCTGGAAGTTGCCGGCGCGCGAATAGACGCGGTAGCCGTTCATGTTCAGGGTGAAGAAGCCTTCGCCCTTGATCGCCATGTCCAGGCTGCGGCCGGTCTGGTCGATGTTGCCCTGCGAGAACTGCTGGGCCACGTTGGTCAGGCGCACGCCGGCGCCGATGGCGTTGCGCGACAGGCCGTAGCTGGTGGCGTTGAACAGGTCGGCGAACTCGGCGCGCGACTCCTTGAAGCCGGTGGTCTTGACGTTGGCGATGTTGTTGGCGGTGACGTTCAGGTCGGCGTTGGCGGCGTTGATGCCGGACAGCGAGATGTTGAAGCCCATGATGGCGATACTCCCGGGGAATTGTGTGCGGGGTGGCTCAGCTGACGCGGAGCACGTAGTCGAGCGGGGCGGCGCCCAGCCCCTTGAGGTTCAGGTACAGGCCGTCCGAACCGACGGTCACGCTTTCCACCGCGGCCTGCACGTAGGTGCTCAACTTGCTCGGCGTGCCGTCGCCGGCAATGTGGGTGGCAACGATGTTGTAGCTGCCCGGCGGCATGCGCTTGCCATTGGCGTCGGTGCCGTCCCACTGAAACGAGACTTCGCCGGCGGCGTCGGCTGGCACGTTCAGCTGGGTGACCTTGACCCCGTTGGCGTCGGTGATGTCGATGGTGACGTAGCCGCTGCCCGGCGCGGCCACGGTGCCGCTGGCGCCACCGTCGCTCTCCAGCGACACCTTGCTTGAAGGCACCAGCACCTCGTGGCCGACCAGTGCCGCGCCCTTCAATATCTGGTCGCCGGCCATCGATTGCTGGAAGCCGGCGACGGTCTTGTTCAGGTCGTCGATGCCCTGCACGGTCGATAGCTGCGCCATCTGCGCGACCATCTGGCTGTTGTCCATCGGCTTGGTCGGGTCCTGGTGCTGCAGCTGGGTGGTCATCAGCTTGAGGAAGTCGGCTTGGTCCAGCGTGTCCTTCTTCTTCGTGGTCTGCGTGCTGGGGCTGTTCAGGCCGAGGGAGCCGAACAATTCATTGTTGGCGGAGATGCTGCTCATGGCGGGTGTCCTCAGCGGCCCATTGTCAGGGTGGCCAGAGTCAATTCCTTGGCGGTGGTCAGCATTTCCACGCCGGCCTGATAATTGCGCGAGGTGGAGATCAGGTTGACCATCTGCGCGACCGGATCGATGTTCGGCGAATAGACGTAGCCGTTGGCATCAGCCAGCGGGTGGTGCGGTTCGTAACGTTGCAGCGGCGGCGTTTCGCTCTGGGTGATCTGCTTGACCTGCACGCCGGTCAGGCGCGGGTCCTCGCGGCTGGTGACGGCCTGGAAGATCGGCTCCAGCGGCTTGTAGGCGGCCTCGGCCGAGCCCGCCACTGTGTCGGCGTTGGACAGGTTGGAGGCAAGGGTGCTCATGCGCACCGATTGCGCCTGCAACGCCGAGCCGGCGATATCGAAGATGGGCAGGTTGCTCATGGCAGTCCCCTTTACTGGCCGGTGATCGCGGTGGTCAGGGTGCGCACCTTCGACTCGACGAAGCTCAACGAAGCGCGGTACTCCAGTGCGGCGCGGCCGTAGGCGGCGCGCTCGGCATCGGGATCGACGGTGTTGCCATCCAGGCTGGGCTGCACGCCGGCGCGCAGCATCTGGAACGGGCTCAGCCCGTCGATGCTGGTTGTACGGTAGTGCTGCTCGGAGGTCGCGTTCAGTGCGCCATTCCCGCCTTGGCCTTGCGCATCGCGCAGGGCGGCGTCGAAGTCGAGGTCACGGGCCTTGTAGCCGGGGGTGTCGGCGTTGGCCAAGTTGCCGGCAATCAGCTTCATGCGCTGCTCGCGCAGCGGCATGGCTTGGGCATGGACCCCGAGATAGTCGGAAATCAGGTTGGACACGGCGGTCTCCCGCGGGATGTTGCCGGGAGAGGTGCAAGCGGTGTGCCAAAAAGCTAGGAACGAGTGGAGAGGAACGAGGAGTGAGAGACGGCAAAGGCAGGAACGAGCAGGAGTGAGGGGTGAGAGAAAGCCGTAGATACGGGGCTTACCCGTATGAGGCTTTACCGGCAAACCGCTTTCTCTCGTTCCTCGTTCCTCTCCACTCGTTCCTTGCCTTACGCCGCCTGCGCCGCCTCAGCCACCTGTTGCAGCCGGTGCAGCACAAAATCGGCCAGCTCGTGCGGGCTGTACTTGGCAACGAAGGCGTTGGCGCCCACGCGCTCGACCATCGCGTTGTTGAACACGCCCGACAGCGAGGTGTGCAACAGCACGTACAGCCCGGATAGCCCCGCGTGGCGGCGGATTTCCGTCGTCAGCGTGTAGCCGTCCATCGCCGGCATCTCGATGTCGGAGATCACCATCGCATAACGCTCGGCCGGATTTTCGCCGGCTGCGTGGATCTGCAACAGGTGGTCCAGCGCCTGCTTGCCGTCGGAAAGCAGGGTGGCGGTGACGCCCAGCTGGTCGAGCACGCTGCGGATCTGCTGACGCGCCACGCGCGAATCATCGACCACCAGCACCTGCATCGGCGGGGCGTCGGCGGGCAGTGCCATCGCCGGGTCCAGCACCGTTTCCTTGCTGACCTGGGCAATGTCGGCAAGCACGCTCTCGACGTCGATGACCTGAATAAGTTCGCCCTGAAAGCGGGTAACAGCGGTCAAATAGCTGGATTCTGCGCCCAATTCCGGCGGCGGCTGGATATCTTCCACCGCGATGTTGACGATGCGTTCCACGCCGCTGACCAGAAAACCCTGAACCGAGCGGTTGAATTCGGTGACCACCAGATAGCCCGGCGAAGTGTCGGCATCCGGCTCGCGCTCGGGGTGGCCGATGGCCAGGCCGAGGTCCAGTACCGGCACCGAGCGCCCGCGCACGTCGGCCACGCCGGCGAATTGCGTCGGCAAACCGGGCACGAGGAACAACGGCGGGCGCCGCAGCACTTCCTGCACCTTGAAGACGTTGACGCCAAAAAGCTGACGGCCGCCCAGACGGAACAGCAGCAGGGCCAGACGATTGTGGCCGGCCAGCCGGGTGCGCTGGTCGATGCGATTGAGCAGGTCATGTGACATGCAACCGGTATCGGCAGGGCGGGGCCGGGACTTGAGGGGGGCTGGGTGAGGAACGAGTGGAGAGAAACGAGGAACGAGTAACGGCGAGAGACGGGGTGTTTCCGATTTTTCTAAAATTCAAAGCAAAAACAATGGGCTGCATGCGATTAATTGCGCTCGTTCCTCGTTTCTCTCCACTCGTTCCTCGCGCCCGGCATACCTCTTGCATGAATTTCGCCGACTTTCGTTCGCCCGTGGAGCCGCCATGCGCCCGTTCGCCTTGATTTGCCTGCTGCTGGCCGCCCCGGCCTGTGTCTGGGCCGGTGAATTCCAGAGCGTGGCCTCGATCCGCGCCGCGGCCCTTTCCACGCTGGACCCAACGGTCGAAGGCGAGGCCACGGTGGATGCCAACCTGCGCTTGCCGGCCTGCCCGATGTCGTTGCAGGTGCGCGCCACCGGCAACCGCACCGTCGAGGTCGGTTGCCCGCAGCCGGGTGGCTGGAAGTTGTTCGTGCCGGTGGCGGTCCGCAACGAGCAGAGCGTGTTGATGCTGGCCCGCGGCGTGGCGGCTGGAGAAACCCTCGGCCCGGCCGATATCACCACGGTCCGCCGTGACACTGCGCGCATGGCTGGCGCGGTATTGTCCGATCCGCAACTGGCGGTGGGCCGTGTGGCCCGGCGCGCGCTGGGGGCCGGTACCGTGCTGGGCGCCGGTGATCTGGTCGCCCCGCGCATCATCCGCCGCGGCGACAGCGTGGCGCTGGTGTCCCGGCGCGGCGGGGTGGAAGTGCGGGTGGCGGGCAAGGCGCTGGGCGATGCCGGGCAGGACGAACGGGTCTCGGTCGAGAACCTGTCCTCGCGGCGGGTGGTGCAGGGCACCGTCATCGCCGGCGGCGACGTATTGGTTTCCCGCTGATTGCAAAAAAAAAACATCTGGAGCGGTTTTTGACATCGCTTGTCGATGGCCCGTGGGGTTGCCGTCATGGATGGCGGCGACAAAAGGCGCTAAAGGTTTCCCGAAGGTGGCCGTTATCCTTGTCGTACCGAAACAGGACTCTCATCACATGAGCCAGAAAATCGACGGTGGCATCGCGGCCAGCACCCCGGTGCGTCAGGTCGCCACACCGACCCGGACCGCAGCAGCCGGCAACGGCGCTGGCCGCCCGGTGGAAGCAGCCGACAGCCTGCGCCTGACCGGCGAGGCGACCAATCTGCAAGCCCTGCAACGCCAGCTTTCCAGCGCCACGGCGGTCGATAACGCGCGGGTGCAGGCAGTGCGCGATGCTCTTGAAAACGGCAGCTACCGGATCAACCCGGACGCCATCGCCCAGCGCATGCTGGACATGGACAAGCACCTCTACGCGTGAGTATCGCCATGACCGATCCGCTACAGCAGTTGAGCGATGCGCTCGATGGCGAACGCCAGGCGCTGATCGATCACGACATCCCGGCGCTGATCGCGGCCACCGGGCGCAAGCTCGAGGCGTTGCGGGTGCTTGAAGCGCAGCCGCCGCTGGAACAGGCCGAGCGCCTGCGCGAGCTGGCCGAGCGCAATCGTGCCAATGGTGCGCTGCTGTCGCGCCGCCGCCGCGAGGTCAGTTGGACCCTGCGCCAGCTGGGCCGCAGCGAGAATGCCTCGGCCTACGACGCCAAGGGGCAATCGCAACAACTGCATACGCGCCGCTCGCTCGCAGTGGCCTGACGTACCCTGCGCCGCGCTGCGGCGCGCATGGCGGTGCTATCGTGGAACGGTCATCCCACAGACCCGCCCATCCCGTGGCCGATTCCGCCCCCCTCGCGTTCATTTCCTTCCCGCCCGTCCATGTGCTGCGTGGCATCGCCGACCACATGAACGACGGCATGCTGCTGTTCAACGAGCGCGGCGAAGTCTCGATGGCCAACCGCGTCGTCCGCGAGCTGTTCGGCACTGACGGCGATGGCGCCGAACTGGGGCGCCGTCTTGAGGAACTGCTGCCTTCCGGCGCCTTGTCGCAGGCCGCCGATACCGGTTGCTGGAGCGGCAGCCTGCCGCTGGGCGAGCGCGTGGTGATCCTCCAGCTCTTCCATCATGGCCTGGGCGAGGAGCAGGCGTGGCTGGCGTTGTTCCGCCACATTGACGGCCGCGAAGACTACGAACTGGAACTGCAACGCCGCCATGCCGAGTTGCGCCAGGCCTACCTGCGCCTGAACGGCGCGCAGGAAAAATTGCTGCAATCGGAAAAGATGGCCTCCATCGGCCAGCTTGCCGCCGGCGTGGCGCACGAGATCAACAATCCGATCGGCTACGTGCACTCCAACCTCGGCAGCCTGCAGGAATACCTGCGCAGCCTGTTCACCGTGATCGAGGCCTACGAGCGTGCGCTGCGCGCGCCCGACCCGAAGGCGATGGTCGCCGAGATCGACGACATCCGCGGCCGGCTGGACATCGACTTCATCAGCCGCGACCTGCCGCAACTGATGGCCGAGTCGCGCGAGGGCATCGAGCGGGTGACGCGGATCGTGCGCGACCTGAAGGATTTCTCCTATTCCGGGCGCGAGGAGTCGTGGAAGCTGGCCGACCCGCACGCCGGGCTGGATTCGACCCTCAACATCATCTGGAACGAGCTCAAGTACAAGGCCACGCTGGAGCGCCGCTACGGCCAGTTGCCGATGATCGAGTGCCTGCCGTCCGAGTTGAACCAGGTCTACATGAACATGCTGCTCAACGCCGGCCACGCCATCGCCGAGCGCGGCACCATCACCGTCAGCACCGGTACGGCGGGCGAGGAGGTGTGGATCGAGATCCGCGACACCGGCTCGGGCATTTCCCCGGAACTGCGCCAGCGCATCTTCGATCCGTTTTTCACCACCAAGCCGGTCGGCAGCGGCAGCGGCACCGGGCTGGGGCTGTCGATTTCCTACGGCATCGTCAACAAGCACCACGGCCGCATCGAGCTGGAAAGCACGGTGGGCGAGGGCTCGTGCTTCCGCATCGTGCTGCCGGTGCGGCAGCCGAAGGGTTAGGGGAAGCGTTATTTTCCGGCGCACATGCACGTGGTGACTTTGTTCTTGCAGAGCTTGCTCATGAGTCAAAAATATGGGCAACGCTTGGATGCCTGAAGAACGAATGCGCCAAGTCAGGCCTGGCTGAGATGTCAGCCAGCTGCGCGTGTACACGGCCAGCCAATTCCTGGCCCGCCCGCAACGGGCGGGTTCTACGACAACGGCATGGTGCATGCCGCAATGCAAATGTGCGGCCCATGACAAAAAGCGCCATCTTGCGGTGGCGCTCAGACTGCTGACGAACCCCGTGTTTTCCGGAACACGGGGTTTTTCATTGCGGGAACCTACGCCGGGATGGCCAGCCTTCGGTTGGTCGGATTTCCGATAAACAGGGCGGCAATGGCGTGGAGACGGGCTATCCAGCGCGATTGCGCCGATGGGTGGCCTTTCAGCAGCCAATAAAGCCGCGCCAGTAGCAGTGCGATCTTCTTGATGTTCTGCGCGGCGGCGGCCAGCAAGCATTGTTCTGTCACGCGTAGCCAGCCGCGCATGCGGGCGTAGCGATGACCATGCAATTGCTTGGCGTCGGCAAAACTGCGCTCGACCGTTTCCTTGCGCCGCGCATACACGCGTTTACCCCATGCGGTGAGACGCCTGGCATCGACACGTTCCTTGGCGGCTTCCCAGACGTGGCGCGTCACCACCTTGGTGGCATTGGCGCTGCGTGTGCATTGCTGGCGCAACGGGCAGTGTTGGCACAGGGCCGGATCGGATTTGTATTCCCGGTAGCCTTGTCGATTGGTCGTTCGATACGACAGCGCTTGTCCGTTCGGGCAGACGTACACGTCGGCTTCGGCGTCGTAGCGGTACTCGCGCTTGTAGAACAAGCCGGCCTTGTGGCTCGGGCGGCGGTAGCCCATCACTCCCAGTACGCCGCGTTCTTCTAAACCTTGGCACACGCGCGGGGTGACATAGCCCGCATCCAGCCCCACCGCTTCCACATCCAACCCAAGCACCTCGCGTTGCCGGTCCAGCCGTTCCAGATACGGCTGGCTGTCATGCACGTTGCCAGCGGTGACATGGGTGTCGGTGATGATCGCGTGGCGCGCATCCACCGTGCGGTGGTCCAGATAGAAAAAACCTTCCGGCTTGCCTTCGCGCATCAGGTAACCGCTGTCCGGATCGGTGCGATTGACCTTGGTTTCCTTGGGGGCAGGCGGGGCATCGTCGCGCCGCAGCGGCTTCTTGCCGTGCGCCTTGCGGTCGGCGTCCACCGCCGCGTCCAGCTCGGCCAGATACGCCGACGGCGTTTGCTCCAGCTGTACCGCATCGAACTTCTTCTTGTTGGCATTGGCCTTCAAATGCGTGCTGTCGGTGTACAGCACCCGACCGCCCACCAAGCCGTGCCCCATCGCCTGCCGCACGATGGCGTCGAAGATGCTCTGGTACACCGCCGGATCGGTATAGCGCCGCCGCCGATGCTGCGAGAATGTGGACGCATCCGGCACCTTGTCGGTCAGGCGAAAGCCGGCAAACCAGCGGTACGCCGTATTGACCGCCACCTCGCGCATCAACTGCCGCTCGCTGCGCACACCAAACAGGTAGCCCACGAACAACAGCTTGAACATCACCACCGGATCCAAGGCCGGGCGGCCATTGTCCGCGCAGTACAAATGCGCGACCTGCGCCCGGATGAACTCGAAATCCACCGTCGCGTCGATCTTCCGCAACAAGTGGTCCTTGGGCACCAGCATCTCCAGAGTCACCATCTCCAGATGTTGCTGCGTGGGTGTCGGCGTCTTGAGCATGAAGCATTAAAACGACAAACCCCGGCTTGCGCCAGGGTTTGTCAGCAGTCTGAGCGCCATCTTGCGGTGGCGCTTTTTGTCATTCGAATTGTGCCGGTGGTTTCAGCGCTTGCCGCTGCCCAGCAAGCCGCTACCGAGCTTGATCAGGTCGGATACGCCGAACTGACCGTCTCCATCCTGGTCCAGTACCTTGCCGAGCAGGCCCGCACCGATACCCCCGGCCTGCGCCACCTGCTGCTTTTCCTGGCCGAGGATCTGACTCAAGCCGCCGGCGCTGGCCTGGCCGCCGCTGCTCATGCGCTGGGCGAGGTAGGCCATCACGATCGGGGCG
Source organism: Stenotrophomonas sp. (assembly GCA_034675465.1). Lineage (GTDB taxonomy): Bacteria > Pseudomonadota > Gammaproteobacteria > Xanthomonadales > Xanthomonadaceae > Stenotrophomonas. Next base: position 14,115 of record JAUCDH010000004.1, read on the forward strand.
AGGATTTTCATCAGCTGGCCGGCGCGGTCACTGCTCAGGCCGGTGGCCTGCGCCAAGCCGGCTTCGGCGCGCCCCTGATTGCCGCCGAAGATGTGGCCGAGGATGCCTGCGCCATTCGCCGCCGGGCTATTGCCGCTGCCGCCCAGCACGGCGCCGAGCACGCTGCCGATATCCAGCCCACTGTGGTTGTTTTGCAATGCGCCGAACAGGGCTTCGGCGCCCTGCGGCTTGGCCGCGTTGTTGCCCAGCGCACCCATCAGCAGCGGCAGCGCTGCACTGATCGCGCCGGAAGCCTTCTGGGGGTCGAGGCCCAGCTGTTGCGACACCTGTTGCAGCGGCGCGCCCTGGAGTTGGGAAAGAAGGTCGTCGGTGAGGCTCATTGCGGCGTGGTCCTTGCGGGTAGGTGAACTCGGGCATGGTAGCGCCATGCAAACCGCTTGCAGCGTGCCGCCGCCTTTGTTTTACCGATGGAAAGTAGGCAAGGCGGAATGGGGGAGGGAATCTCTCGCTACCTCACTCTTTATTGCAACGAAGGGTGTGGATGCGGGGCAAGCCCTGTGTCCATATCCGGGCAATCGCAGGTCGGGGCCCTGCATCCCCGAGGCTGGCGCAGGGCCGACCTACGCCCTCGCCCAAAGGGGCGAGGGCGTGCAATGACGGGTCAGATGACGATGTCTTCCGCACCCGGCGTGGCCTTCGGGAACTCGCTTTCAGGCTGCGCCGCTGCAAATGGGTTGGCTGGCGGCATCGCCGCCAACTTCTTCAGTGCCGCCGCCACGCCTGCGCCATAGGCCGGGTCGGCCTTGCTGCAGTTGTCCACGTGGCGCTGCTTGATGAAGTCCGGCGCATCGCCCATCGCGCGCGCAGTGTTGTCGAACAGGCGCTGCTTCTGCGCGGCGTCGAAGCTGCGGAACAAGGCGCCGGGCTGGCTGAAGTAGTCGGCATCGTCTTCGCGGAAATTCCAGAAATCAGCATCGCCACGAATGCGCAGCGCCGGCTCGCGGTGCTGCGGCTGTTCCTGCCATTGGCCGTAGCTGTTCGGCTCGTAGTGCGGCAGGCCGCCGTAGTTGCCGTCCACACGCATCGCGCCGTCGCGGTGGTTGCTGTGCACCGGGCAGCGCGGGGCGTTCACCGGAATCTGGTGGTGGTTGACGCCTAGGCGGTAACGCTGCGCATCGGAATAGGCGAACAAGCGCGCCTGCAACATCTTGTCCGGCGACACGCCGATGCCCGGCACCAGATTGCTCGGTGCGAACGCCGACTGCTCCACGTCCTGATACCAATTGACCGGGTTGCGGTTCAGCTCGAACTCGCCCACTTCAATCAGCGGGTAGTCGCTCTTGGGCCACACCTTGGTCAGGTCGAACGGGTGGAAGCGGTACGTCTCCGCTTCCAGCTCCGGCATCACCTGTACGAACAACTTCCACTTCGGGAACTCGCCGCGCTCGATGGCACCGAACAAATCGCGGCCATGGCTTTCGCGGTCGCGGCCTACCAGCATTTCCGACTGTGCATCGGTCAGTGCTTCGATGCCTTGCTGGCTGAGGAAGTGGAACTTCACCCAGAAACGCTCGCCCTCATTGTTGGTGAAGCTGTAGGTGTGCGAGCCGAAGCCGTGCATGTGGCGGTAGCTGCGCGGAATCCCGCGGTCGCTCATCACCACGGTGACTTGCATCAGCGCTTCGGGCAGCAGCGTCCAGAAATCCCAGTTGTTGCGCGCGCTGCGGAAGTTGCTGTGCGGGTCGCGCTTGACCGCCTTGTTGAGGTCGGGGAATTTGCGCGGGTCGCGCAGGAAGAACACCGGCGTGTTGTTGCCGACCAAATCCCAGTTGCCTTCTTCGGTGTAGAACTTCAGCGCGAAGCCACGGATGTCGCGCTCGGCATCGGCCGCACCGCGCTCGCCGGCCACGGTGGTGAAGCGGGCAAACATTTCGGTCTTCTTGCCCACTTCCGAAAACAGCTTGGCGCGGGTGAATTTGCTGATGTCGTGGGTGACGGTGAAGGTGCCGAACGCGCCTGAGCCTTTGGCGTGCATGCGCCGCTCGGGGATGACCTCGCGATTGAGGTTGGCCAGCTTTTCCAGCAGCCACACATCTTCCATCAGCAGTGGGCCGCGCGGGCCGGCGGTCTTGCTGTTCTGGTTGTCCACCACCGGCGTGCCGAAGGCGGTGGTCAGCGGTGTTACCGGCGCGTCGCCGTGCTTTTGCGCCGGGCTGGTGCTGGTGTCGCGCTGCGCTTGTGCGGCCTGCTGCGGCGAGGGGGCGCTGTGGTATGGGCAGGTGGGCTTGCTGTCATTGCTCATGGCTGGCTCCGGCTGGCTGAGGTGATAAGGGTGTCGCACAACGGTGTGACAGGACTGTAGCCATGGATGAGCGAAATGGATAATCGAATGATTCACCTGTACTGATAGGGATTGGCTATTGACTCCGGTTGCCAAGGGCTTGCGATAGAGGCTGCCATGCGTGGTGCCGGGAAGTGCGGCCCCTGTGCCGGGGCCGCCCGCAAGATTCGCGGAATAGGCCCCCGTGGCGTCACTCCGGGCGCGGCGTGTCGGGGCTGCTCGGTGGCAGCAGCGGCAGTTCGACCTGCGGCTGGCGGCCGGTCAACGTGTGCAGAAATGCGACGATGGCCTGTACTTCATCGGCTTCCCGCGTATGGCTCAACTGGCTGCTGCCCATGATCGCCACCGCTTCGGACAAATCCCACACCTCGCCGCTGTGGAAGTAGGGGGCGGTGCGCGCGACGTTGCGCAGCGGTGCGGCGCGGAACACGTATCGCGTCTGTGATGACGATGCCCGTGGTCTATGCGGGCTTCGGCCACGACAAACCATGGATGCGGGGCGAGCCCCGCATCCAGGAGTTCACAGCAACGACTTCATTCGATACAGCGCTTCCAGCGCCTGCTTCGGCGTGAGCTCGTCCGGGTCGATGGCTTGCAGGGCGTCCAGCGCTGCCGAGGTTGCCGGCGCGAACAGGCCGAATTGCTGCGGCGCGTCCAACGCCTGCGGTGCCATCTGCGCGGCGTGGGTTTCGCCGCCACGTTGCTCCAGTTCGGCCAGCCGCCGCCGCGCTTGGGCGACGGTGGCCTTGGGCAGGCCGGCCAGCGCCGCTACCTGCAAGCCGAAGCTGCGGTTGGCCGGGCCGTCCTTTACCGCGTGCATGAACACCAGCGTTTCACCATGTTCAACCGCATCCAGATGCACGTTGGCGATGCCGCTGGCGCCGCCCTCGACGCTCTCGTCGGCCAGCGCGGTCAGCTCGAAATAGTGGGTGGCGAACAGCGTGTAGCAGCGGTTGACGTGCGCCAGGTGGCGCGCCACCGCGTCGGCCAGCGCCAGCCCGTCGTAGGTGGAGGTGCCGCGGCCGATTTCGTCCATCAGCACCAGCGAGTGTGCACTGGCGTGGTGCAGGATGTAGCTGGTCTCGGCCATCTCGACCATGAAAGTCGATTGGCCCTTGGCGAGATCGTCGCCCGCGCCGATGCGGGTGAGGATGCGGTCGATGGGGCCAATCACCGCGCGGCTGGCCGGCACGAAGCTGCCGATGTGGGCCAGCAGCACGATCAGCGCGTTCTGGCGCATGTAGGTCGATTTGCCGCCCATGTTCGGGCCGGTGATGACCAGCATGCGACGCTGCGGGTGCAGGTCGAGGTCGTTCGGCTCGAACGGCTGCTCGCGCACCGCTTCCACCACCGGGTGGCGGCCGCGCTCGATGCGCAGGCATGGCTCATCGCGCAGTTCCGGTTGCGCCCAATCCAGCGCTTGCGCGCGCTCGGCGAAGCAGGCCAGTACGTCCAGTTCGCTCAACGCGGCGGCGCAGCGTTTGAGCGATTCGAGGTGTTCGCCGATGGTGTCGAGCAGGCCTTCGTACAGCAGCTTCTCGCGCGACAGCGAGCGCTCGCGCGCGGACAGCACTTTGTCTTCGAAACTCTTCAGTTCTTTGGTGATGTAGCGCTCGGCGTTGGTCAGCGTTTGCCGGCGGGTGTAGTGCACCGGTGCCTTGTCGGCTTGGCCCTTGCTGATTTCGATGTAATAGCCGTGTACGCGGTTGTAGCCAACTTTCAGCGTGGCGATGCCGCTGGCCTCGCGTTCGCGTGCTTCAAGGTCGATCAGGAATTGGTCGGCGTGGGTTGAAAGCCGGCGCAGTTCGTCCAACTCGGCGTCGAAGCCTTCGGCAATCACGCCGCCATCGGACAGTTTCAGCGGCGGTTGCTCGGCGATGGCGCTGGCCAGCAGGTGTGCGCTTTCGTCATGCGAGCCGAGTTCGGCGCGCAGTTGTTGCAGGCGCGGTGAATCGGGCCCCCCCTCCCTTGCGACAGCAGGGGAGGGTTGGGGAGGGGTTGCCTCGTCGCACGTTGAAACTCCCCTCTCCCGGCCTCCCCCTGCTGGCGCAAGGGGAGGGAGACAACACTGCGGCGATGGCCGGCAACATGCTCAAACCATCACGCAGTGTGGAGAAATCACGCGGGCGCGCCGAGCGCAGCGCCATGCGGGTGAGGATGCGCTCGATGTCGCCGAGCGCGCGGAAGCTTTCGCGCAAGTCGGTATCGGTACCACGGTCGATCAGCGTCGCCACCGCGTGGTGGCGTTGCTGCAACACTTCGCGCAGTCGCAGCGGGCGGTGCAGCCAGCGCCGCAGCAAACGCCCGCCCATCGGCGTGACCGTGCTGTCGAGCACGCCCAGTAAGGTGTTGCGGGTGTCGCCATCGACGCGCGTGTCCAGCTCCAAGTGGCGGCGGGTGGCGGCGTTCATCGCAATCGCTTCGCCTGCGGTTTCCATCGCGATGGAGGTCAGGTGCGGCAGGCGTTGCTTTTGGGTTTCTTCGACATAGCCGAGCAATGCACCCGCAGCGGCGGTGGCGCGCCGGCCTTTACCGGATTTGTCGTCGTCGATACCGAAGCCGGAAAGGTCGTGCAGCTTGAAGAAACCCAACAACTGGCGGCGGCCACTATCGGCATCGAACAGCCACGGCGCACGGCGGCGCACGCCACTGCGTTGGCGCAGGAAGTCGGGCCAATTTTCTTCGTCGGGCACCAGCAGTTCAGCCGGTTCCAAGCGCGCTAATTCGGCTTCCAGCGCGTCGTCGGTGTCCACTTCGTTAACCAGGAAACGACCGCCGGCCAAGTCGGCCCATGCGAGGCCATAGCCTTGTTTGCTGCGCGACACCGCCATCAGCAGCGTGTCGCGGCGCTCGTCCAGCAGCGCTTCGTCGGTGACGGTGCCGGGGGTGACGATGCGCACCACCTTGCGTTCGACCAAACCTTTCGCCAGCGCCGGGTCGCCGATTTGCTCACAGATGGCAACCGATTCGCCCAGCGCCACCAGCCGCGCCAGATAGCCCTCGTAGGCGTGTACCGGCACGCCGGCCATCGGGATCGGCGCGCCGCCGGAGCTGCCGCGCTGGGTCAGGGTGATGTCGAGCAGGCGCGCGGCCTTGCGCGCGTCGTCGTAGAACAGTTCGTAGAAATCGCCCATGCGGAAGAACAGCAGCAGGTCCGGGTAGTCGGACTTGGCTGCGAAAAATTGCTTCATCAACGGGGTGTGTTCGGGCTGTTTTGCGGACGACATGGAGTGCTGGCAATGAGCGAGGCGGCCATTGTATGGGGAGGGGGGGGCGGGATGGTCGTTTGCCTGTCGTCTGCGTGTGCTGGGGCCGTGGGCCGCTTCGGGAACGCATGCGGAGGGACAATCCGCATGCGTGGCCGGGGTCAGTTCGGGGCCGCGCCGCCGATGCGCACCAGCAGTAGATCCAGATCGGTTTCGGCGTTGACTGCATGTTCTTCGCCCGGTGCCATGTGCAGTACCTGGCGCTCGTGCAGCGGCACTTGTTCGGCACCGAAACCGGAGCTGCCGCGCCCGGCCAGAACCACCACCAACACCCGTTCCGGTGCCGAATGCGCCGGCATCGAGGTGCCGGCTTTGATCTGCAATTGCATCACCCGAGTGTTGCCGTAATGGCCGATGGGGGTGACGGTGCGTTCGACCGTTGCGGTAGCCGGCGGTGCAAGGTCGGCCAGACGCGGGATGGGGGCGGGGGCTGCTGCGGGTTCGTGCGCGGCGGTGGCAAAGGACGTGCTTGCGGTCATGCTGGCAAGCAGCAGGGGGAGGTACATTTTCATGTTCATGGGTGTTCTCCGGGGTGTTTGGGTGTGAGGGCGGTGCCGGCAAGCACGGGGGTGTTGTTTGATGGGCGGCGCTGCCGGCAGCGCGGGGTAATTGCGTTGCTCAGAACCGCAAGGTGACACCAACCGTACCGTTGCGGCCAACGCCTTGCAGAAAGGCCGGTTGCGCGAGTGTGCCCACGTTGCGGATCACGTAGCTGCTGGCGTAGCGGCGGTCGGTGAGGTTGGGCGTGCACCAATACCGCCCAGCGGCCATCGGCGGCGGTGTAGTCCGCGCGGAAGCCGAGCAGCGCGTAACTGTCCTGATAGACGTTGCGGGTGTTGGCGTGGTCGGTGGGTGTGTCCGAAGGCAGCCAGCGCACATTGGGGCCGATGCGCCAGCCGCCGGCGCTCCACAGCAGTTCGGCGCTCAGCATGCGCCGCA
>JAUCDH010000005.1:0-13006 GCA_034675465.1 Stenotrophomonas sp.
TCATCGAGATCGTCGGCTCATCCACGGTCAGCGCCGGCAGCGCTTCCGGGTTGTCCAGCGCACACACGGTGTCGGAGATGGTGAGCTCCTGGATGCCGGAGATGGCGATGATGTCACCGGCTTGGGCTTCACCCACTTCGACGCGCTCAAGGCCCATGAAGCCGAGCACCTGCAGCACCTTGCCGCTGCGGGTTTTTCCGTCGGTACCGATCACGGTGACTTGCTGGTTGGTTTTGACTTTGCCGCGCTGGATGCGGCCGACGCCGATGATGCCGACGTAGTTGTTGTAGTCCAGCGAGGTGACCCGCATTTGGAATGGGCCATCCGGATCGACCGGCGGGACCGGGACGTGCTCGCAGATTGCTTCGAACAAGGGCGTCATGTCGCCCTCACGGACCGACTCGTCCATGCCGGCATAGCCTTGCAGGCCGCTGGCATAAACGACCGGGAAATCCAGTTGCTCGTCGGTGGCGCCAAGGCGGTCAAAGAGATCGAAGGTCTGATCCAGAACCCAGCTTGGACGTGCGCCCGGGCGGTCAACTTTGTTGACCACGACGATTGGCTTAAAGCCCATCGCCAGAGCCTTGCCGAGCACGAACTTGGTCTGCGGCATCGGGCCTTCGGCCGCGTCGACGAGAATCACCACGCCGTCGACCATCGACAGGATGCGCTCCACCTCGCCGCCGAAGTCGGCGTGGCCGGGCGTGTCGACGATGTTGATGCGCGTGTCCTTTCCAGACTCGAGCGAGGTGACCTTGGCCAGGATGGTGATGCCGCGCTCACGCTTCGATGTCGTTGGAGTCCATGGCGCGCTCGGCGACGCGCTGGTGTCGCTCGGAACGAACCGGACTGCTTGAGCAGCTCGTCGATCGAGGGTGGTCTTGCCGTGGTCGACGTGGGCGACGATGGCGATGTTGCGGAGGCGTTCGATGGACATGACGAGATGGGGCAGGACCGGAGAACCAGCCGCCCGGATGAAGTCGGGGAAAGGATGCGCGGCATTGTGGGCGATTGGTGCCGCCAAAGTCCCAGCGGGCGGCGGACCTGGTGCCAGCCGTTCGGGCTCGAGCACCGGCATCGCGGCCGGGCAGTGGGGCTAACGTGGCGGGTCGTGTGCGAAGCTGGCAACCGCGCCCAGTCCTCTCCCACATCAGGAGCTTCCCATGAGCCCTGATCGCCACTTTCGACACCTCCCGCGGCCCGATCAAGGTCGAGCTGGTCGCCGGCCAAGGCCCCGCTGACGGTCGCCAACTTCGTCAACCTGGCGCAGCGCGGCTTCTACGACGGCCTGAACTTCCACCGCGTGATCGCCGATTTCATGATCCAGGGCGGCTGCCCGGAACGGCGTCCGGTCAGCGGCGGCCCGGGCTACACGTTTCGAGGACGAAGCCAACAATGGCGTGTCGCCACGAGCGCGGCGTGCTGTCGATGGCCAACGCCGGCCCAGAACACCAACGAAGCAGCCGGTTCACCGTCGCCCACATCAAAAGACCGACTGGCTGGACGGCAAGCACACCGTGTTCGGCAAGGTGCTCGAAGGCCTGGACGTGGTTGATGCGGTCAAGCAGGGCGACGCGCTGAACAAGATAAGCATCGAAGGTGATGCCGATGCCGCGCTGGCCGCCAAGGCCGACCGCGTGGCCAAGTAAAACACAGATCCTCGCCGCCTGACCCCTTGCGGCCACCTGCACGGGTGGCCGTAAAGCTCACACCCCGCCGTACAGGCGCGGGCTTCCCCACGATACGTTTCTTGACAGGGAAACCCCATGAAAGCCCCCGTTCGTGTTGCCGTGACCGGCGCTGCCGGCAATATCGGTTATGCCCTGCTGTTCCGCATCGCTTCCGGCGAAATGCTGGGCAAGGACCAGCCGGTCATCCTGCAGCTGCTCGAAATCGACAATGAAAAGGCCCAGGCCGCGCTGCAAGGCGTGGTGATGGAGCTGGAAGACTGCGCGTTCCCGCTGCTGGCCGGCGTGGTCACCACCGCCGACCCGCTGGTGGTGGTCGAGGACCTCGACGACGTGGCCCTGCTGGTTGGCGCACGTCCTCGCGGCCCGGGCATGGAGCGCAAGGACCTGTTGCTGGAAAACGCCGAGGATCTCTTCACCGTGCAGGGCAAGGCCCTGAACGCCGTGGCCAGCCGTGACGTGAAGGTGCTGGTGGTCGGCAACCCGGCCAACACCAATGCCTACATCGCGATGGAGTCGGCCCGGACCTGAGCCCGAAGAACTTCGCCGCCATGCTCGCGCCTGGACCACAACCGTGCGCTGAGCCAGCTGGCTGCCAAGAACCGGCAAGGCCGTGGACAGCTTCGAGAAGTTCACCGTGTGGGGCAACCACAGCCCGACCATGTACCCGGACTACCGCTTCGCCACCACCGGCGGCGCCTCGGTGGCCGAGCTGATCAACGACCAGGAATGGAACGCCAACACCTTCATCCCGACCGTCGGCAAGCGCGGCGCGGCGATCATCGCTGCCCGTGGCCTGTCCTCGGCCGCCTCGGCTGCCAACGCCGCCATCGACCACGTGCATGACTGGGTGCTGGGTTCGAACGGCAAGTGGGTGACGATGGGTGTGCCGTCCGACGGCTCCTACGGCATCCCGGAAGGCGTGGTGTTCGGCTTCCCGGTGACCACCGAGAATGGCCAGTACACCATCATCAAGGACCTGTCGATCGACGACTTCAGCCAGAAGTACATCGACATCACCCTCGGTGAGCTGGAAGAAGAGCGCGCCGGCGTGGCCGACCTGCTGTAATCCGGCAAATTGCCATGCAGTGACGGTACCGGGGAAGTTTCGGCTTCCCCGTCTTTTTGTGGGCTTTCATGGCGCAGGAGCGCATCTTGGTGCGCGATGGCTCTACCGGGGAAGCCCCATCGCGCACCAAGATGCGCTCTTGCAAGGGTTCCGTGCTCCAAGTGATGAACGACATCCTCCTGCACCACATCGACAACGCGCTGCTGCTGGCCGAAAAGCCCGCCGGTCTGCTATCGGTACCGGGGCGTGCCGAGGGAAACCGCGATTGCGTGGTCACGCGCTTGCAGGCGGATTACCCGGATGCACTTACCGTGCACCGGCTGGATCAGGTTACCTCGGGGCTGCTGCTGCACGCACGCGGCAAGGCGATGCAGGTGGCGTTATCCATGCAGTTCGAGCGGCGGCAGGTGGGCAAGCGTTACGAAGCGCTGGTGCAGGGACTAATGGAAGGCGAGAGCGGCGAGATTGCGCTGCCGCTGATTTGCGATTGGCCGAACCGGCCCAAGCAAAAAGTGGATTTCGAACTGGGTAAGCCAGCCTTGACCCGCTGGCGCGTATTGGCGCGTGATGCCAGCACGCAGTGCACCCGGGTGGAACTGGAGCCGGTGACCGGCCGCAGCCACCAATTGCGCCTGCATCTGGCCAGCATCGGCCATCCCATCGTCGGCGACGTGATGTACGGAGCCATGCCTGCCGCACGGGTTTGCCTGCATGCGCGGTCGCTGGCGTTCGTGCATCCACGCAGCGGGCAAACACTGACATTTGAGTCGCCCGCGCCATTTTGAGGGCGCGAGCGAATGGCTTGACGTAGATGCGGGGGGCACGGTGAAACCCCGTGCCGGGCCTGGCGAGCGTTGCAAGCACAAGCCCGGCACCATGAGTGCGCGTGCGGGTTAGGCCAGCCCTTCAGCCTTCAGTGCGGCCTGCACGCCGCTGTCGGCGTCCATGCGCGCCTTGAACGCGGCCAAGTTGTCCAGCCCCGACAGATCCACACCCACGGCCTTGGCCCAGTACAGGGTGATGTAGAGGTAAGGGTCGGCGAAGCTGCGGAAGCCGGCCAGCCAGTCGTGCCCGGCCAGTTGCCGGTCGGCCTGCTCGTACAGGCCGCGCAGGCGGGTGCGGGCGGTGGCTTTCAGCGCGTCGTGTTGGCTGGCGTCGGCGAGGAACTTGGCCGGGGAGAACAGCGGCACGAAGGCCGGGTGCAGGTCGGCATTGACGAAGGACAGCCAGCGGGTCGCCTCGGCGCGCTGGCGCGGGCTGCCGTCACCGGCCAGGTGGGCCTGCGGATAGCTGTCGGCGATGTAGCCGAGGATCGCCGCGTTCTGGGTCAGCACGAAATCGCCATCGACCAGTGCCGGCACGGCGCCGGTCGGGTTGATCGCAAGGAATGCCGGCTCCTTCATGCTCTGCGCGGTCAGCAGTTCGACTTCGAACGGCTGGCCGGTCCATTGCAGGACGATGTGGTCGGCGGTGGAACAGGCGCCGGGCTTGCTGTACAGCTTCATGGGAACTCCGGGTATGGGTGTGGAAACCCCTCGAACTATCCCAGAGCGGGCCGCCGCCGCCCAGCGGCATGGTGGCAACGCAGCGTTACGAGGCGCGCGGCTTGAGCGATTGCACCTTGTAGAAGGTGTGCCCGCCGATGGTCGCCACCTGGTAGGCGTTGCGCCAACTCGGGCTGGCGATGGCATGGGCGGCGAAGTGGCTGGCGCCGGGCACGATTTCCTTGCGTTCGCCGGCCGGCAGTGCCCAGTTGCGCTCGGCGGCGAAGGCCACATCGACCGCTTCGGCCCAGGCATCTGCATTACGCAGCTGGGTGCCGGGGGCAACGATGGTCGGCGCGAACTGCTTGCGCGCAGTAACCACCTGGCACATCGAGTTGCCCCACAGGCCGCTGTCGAGGCGGCGCAACGCCACCTCGGCCACGGCCTGTTGGCCGCGCAGGGTCTGGTCGCGGGCTTCCAGATAAACGGTGGTGCTCAAGCACAGCGAATCGGCGGCTGGCTGCGGCAACATTTGCGACAGCCAGAGGATCCAGGCCAGTTTCATGATGTCTCCTTGCTCCGTATGGGCCGCAAGTCGCCTGCTCTTTGAATCATCAGGAGCTTGGCGAATTGCGGCTTGGCGTCATGGGGAGGCGGCCGTGGCATCGGGGCCGCCCCGTGGGCAGCCCCCAATCGGTCATCGGGAGGGCTGCGCCGTGCTCACCGGAACTGGTGGGTGAGCGGAAAGTGGGCGCAAGGTAGGGGCGCAATGCAAAACCCCTCCTGAATGCAGCAGCTTGACATTCAGCTTTTGTTTTATTCCGGAATCGCGGCCGGGTTGTTGGCCGGAGGCCCGTTCCCATGCCCCGACCCGGGGAAACGGCTTGTTTTCCGGCTTCGGCGCAGGGCATGGCAGGCAGGGTGGCGCCTGTCCGCGGCTGATGGTGACACCATTGTTGCTAGGTGGATGTCCGCTTCAGCGATGGTCTTCCGATACCGGGAACAAGGGGGATTTGCCCGAAAGATCGGTTGCCGTGCCGCTTTCCAGATCCAGCCGCACGTGTTCGGAAGGTGCGCCGTTGGCGAGCTTGCGCATGATCGCCAGCAGTGGCTGGTAGCGGGCGCGGAGCCATTCGTCGGGGGTGGCATCGCCGGCTTGCCGGGCATCGCGTTGCAATTTTGCATCGTCATGTTCCAGTGCGCGGGCCAGCAGGGCGTAGTGGGCCGCGCGGGCGACGGGGATGTCGGCGAATGCGAGGTCGCCGGCATTGGCGAGGCGGATGAAGTCTGTGGTCAGGTCCAACGCTCGCCAGCTTGCGAAATCTTCCAGTTGCAGGCCTTCAGCGTGCGCCAGTGCACGGGCGCTTTCCGTGGCGGCGGCGAGGTCGGCCGCATACCGGGGGCCGGCGTGCCGGTCGTCGCCGTTCTGGCTGCCATCGCTGTGCAGGCAGGCAAACATGGCCTCGGGCAATCCGCCGTGGCCGATGGTGCGTGACAGGGCGGACACCGTCACCGTCGTGTGCAGCCGGGACAGCACCAGCAGGTCTGCACCGTTCAGGGAGCTGCGCGCCAGTGCGCGCATGTCGCAGGGCCAGTCGTCGAGCAGGCGCAGGCGCGTCAGTTCGACGATGTAACGGCGGGTGAAATCGTGGTAATCGGTGGCATCCAGCATCGCGATGTCCCACGGCGCGCCATGGGCGTGCTCGGCGCGGTACAGGGGGAAAAATTCGTCGAAACGCGGTACTTGGCCCACGCGCACGGTTTCGATCTCGATATGTGGGCTGCCGTCCAAGGTCATCAGCGTATAGGCCGGTACATAGGCTGCCAGCGAGGGGGCCTGGATGTTGAACAGCCCGCTGCCATCGCCATAGCGCCGCATCGCCATGTCGTTGAAGTGCATGTGTCCGGCCACGTGCAGCCGCAGGCCGGTGGCTGCCAATGCGCGGGTGGTGGCCTCGGCGGGGCGGCGCGCCAGTTGCATCGCGTCCTCGCCCAGCAGCATGGCGATGTTGTCCGAGGCGCCATCGTAGAACTCGGCCATCGGGAAATGGCTGAAGGCGACCACCTGCTTGCCTAGCGCCTTGCCGCGCGCGACCACGTCGGCCAGCCAGTCGATGACGTGCGGTTTGTGCGCCAGCATGGCGTCATACCCTTGGTTTCTCGAGCCGGTGAAGTCATTGGCCCCGGGGCCGGTGGGCAGGTATACGTTGGCGTCCAGCCCGACCAGCCACAACCCTTCCACCGGCTCCACGAGATAGGACGCATCGGCGAGCGTGGTGCAGTGCTTGCCGTCGTCGTCGCAGATCCGGTGCCGGCGATGCTCCCATGCCGCTTGTTCCAGCGCGGTGGCATGGGTGTAGTCGGCGTAGCGGTAATGGCTGTAGGGCGTTTCGTAATAAAGGTATTGCGGCTGCGGCATGAAGCCGTACCGGGCCAGCATCGCGGTCACGCCGGCATGGCCGAGTATGCGGATGTCCCCGGTGCAGTAGCTTTCGCCGACCTGCGCCGCCGGCCCGCGCCAGTGCGTGCTGCAATTGGTGTTGCCGCCACGGCTGTATACCGCACGTGGGTAGCCAGGCTGGCCGGTGGCCGGGTGGATGCCGAGGAAGTCAGGTTTGCCGCCGGCCAGGTCGAATGGACGCACCGGGTCGTGGTTGCCCAGCGTGGCAAGGAAGGTGACGCCATGCCGGGCCGTGTACTCGTCCAGCACCCGGGCCAGTCCGCGCAGGTGCACCGGCTGGCCGTCGTCGGAAAAATCGCCGGGCAACACGATGTAGCGCGCGCCGCGTGCGATTGCATTGTCGAGCGCGGCCAGGAAGGCAAAGTGGTTTTCATTGAACAGGCGCGTGGAGGTGAGCTGTGCCTGCATGGTGCGGATGGTGGCGTTGAGGCCGGTGCCGGGGTTGCGCACTCCGGGGAAGGCGTCGCCTTCGAAGCGGGCGTGGACGTCGTGGAAATGCACGTCCGGCATGAAGGCGATGTGTACCGGTTCCCGCAGTGCGGAAACCGGTGCTTCCTGCGCGGCGAACGCCGGCCCGCCGCCAATGGCACAACAAACCATCAGCATGCGGGCGAGCATTGCCATCGGTTCAGAAATCGACCCTGACACCGAGGCTGTAACGACGACCGGACAATTCGTACATGGTCGGGAACGACGGGTCCATGGTGTAACCGGTGGTCGCCTCGTTGGTGACGTTGATGCCCTTCAGGCTGAGTTTGACGTTGTCGGCGATGCGGTAGCCGATGGAGATGTCGGTCTGGCCGTAGGCGTCGCGATAGATCGGGTACATGTTGTAGCCGATGGATTCGACGTACTCGGACTTGTGGTTGTAGGACACTCGCGCGTCGAAGCGGTCGTTCTCGTAGTACAGGGCCATGTTCCAGGTCTTGTCGGCCAAGCCGGGCATCGGCGTCTTGATGCCCAAGCTGGACTGGCCGGCCAGTGAGCTGTCCAGCAAGGTGTAGTTGGCGTTGACGCCAAAGCCCTGCAACAGCGGGTGCAGCGCGCCCAGCGGCAACTGCGCGACCAGCTCCCAGCCGTCCACGTCGTAGGAGCCATCGGCGTTCACCGGCTGGTACACGTCGAAGTTGTAGACACCGTTGATCGTGCCGTTTGCGTTGTAGACGGTAACGTCCTTGACCACCCCGGTCAGTGCATTGACCACCACGCCCTTGATCTTCTTGTTGAAGTAAGACGCTGCCAGCAGGCCGCCATTGTCGAAGTACTTCTCCACGCCGATCTCCCACTGGTCCGCGTAGGTCGGTTCCAGCCCCGGGTTGCCGTCGGTGAATCGGTACGAACTCCAGCTGGCGGTGCGCTTGTAAGCGATGTCGGTCAGTGCCGGGCGCATCAGCGTCTTGGATGCCGCGCCACGCAGCAGCAGGCCGTCTGCCAGTTCGGCGGTGAAGTTCAGGCTCGGCAGCACGTCGGAGTAGTCGCCCTTGCTGGATACCGGGGTGTCGGTATAGCCGGAGCTGCCATCGGCATGCTGTACCGGGTGGTAGCCGGAGGACGTCACCGCGGTGTCGACGTAGCGGACACCGGCATTGGCCGATACCGGCACGCGGCCGATGTCGAAGACGAAATCGGCCATCAGGTACAGCGCCGTGGTTTTTTCATCGACCTTGTAGTACTGGGCCACGTCGAACGGGGTGGTGAAGCCGGGATGGCGGAAGGTGCGGCGCGCGTAATCGTTGGACACCATCTGCCAGCCCAGGTTCTTCGCGCGGTAATGGCCGCCGGGGACGATGTCGGCAATGTCGCGCAGTTCGCTGTCGGCAAGGGTGCGCTTGTTGACCCAGCCATTGTCGGTCGCCGAAGGGCCACCGATCTTCTTCTCGCCATACTGGCGTTCCTTGCTCTTGTCGGTGTAGCGGCCACCGAATTGCAGCGCGCTCAATGCCGGGAAGAACGCCAGGTCCATCGTCCTGCGGAAATTCGCCTGCGCCGCGTACTTGTCGTCGTTGATCTTCTCCAGCGTGGTTTCGTAGGCCTCGAACAGGTACTTGTCCGCCGCGTCGTACATGTTGATAGTGCCGGGGTTGGTGCTGGGCACGGTTTCGCCACTGTGGCCGGTCCAGTAGCTGCGCGAAGGGGCGTAGGCCACGTGCTTGAGGTTGGCGTAGTCCAGCGTCTTCTTCGCACCGGAGTAACCGGCCATCGCGTCGATCATCCAGTCGCCCGCCTTCCAGTCCAGCGTGGCGCTGAACTGGCTGTAATCGGTCTTGTTGATGCGCTCCTTGCTCAGGAGTTCATGCTGGGTGGCGGTGTAGGACACGTCCTTCAGCACCACGAGGCCGTGGTTGGCCAAGGTCGTGGCGTCGTAGTCGTGAATGGTTTCCAGCGTGCTGCGGCTGGACGCGGTGTAGGCGGCCGCGTCGTATTCGTCTTCGGTGGTGTCGTAGCGCCCGAGCAGTGCATCGAAGGTCAGGCTGAAGGTGTTGGAAGGCTTGAACTGCAGCGATGCGGTTGCGCCCCACTTGTCCTGCTCATTGACATACACGCGGTCGCCGATCTTGTCCTGGAACACGATGCGGTCGGTTTCGCGCGCGTTGCCGCGGTTGGCGATGGCAATGCCGGTGTCGCGCTCGAACACCGCTTCGGCCTGCTCGCCACGGCTGCCGGAGGCGCTGAGGAAACGGGTCAGAGGGCGGAAGTTGATGCCCGAGGTCGCATCGGTGCGGTTGGTGCGCTTTGCCGTGGAGAACGACACCAGTGCGCCCCAGTCACCCCACGTGTCGCTGGCGAGGAACGAGAGCTTGGGGTCGACTTCGCCGGAGATCGAGTTGTGCGCGCCTTCGGCGGAAACCACCAGCTTGCGCTGGTCATAGTCGAATGGCCGGGCGGTGGAAATCTGCACGGAACCGGCGATGCCGCCTTCTTCCTGCGCGGCTGTTGGCGACTTCTGCACCGTCACCTGCTGGATGATTTCCGAGGCGAAGATGTCGAATTCCATGTCGCGCCCGCCACTGCCTGACGCGGTGGCGAGGCCATTGATGGACACATGGGTGTAGTCGGATGGCAGGCCGCGCACGTTGACCTTGGTGCCCAGGCCCTTGCTGCGCTCGATGGTCACGCCGGGCATGCGTTGCAATGCTTCGGAAAGGTTCTGCTCGGGGAAGTCGGCCACGTCGGTGGCGACGATGGAATCGGAGAAGCCGATGTTGGCGCGCTTGATGTCCACGGCCTTTTCCAGGCTGCGGCTGTAGCTGCCGGTCACCTGAATGGTGTCGAGTTGGATGGCTTCTTTGCCAGCGTCCTCGGCCAGCACTTGCACGGGGGCCGAGGCCATGCCAGCAATCATCACCAGGTGGATGGCGCGGCTCAACGGGGCGGGGCAGGCGCAGTAGCGCGCTGCAGGAGGCGGCGGTAGGTCATTCTGGTCTCGTGTAGTCGTGGGGAAGAAGCACCGGCTGCGGGCCGGGTCATGCGTCCTGAGTGGCACGAGGCTACGAGGTGAATATGACGTTACGGTTTTGTTTGGATGATGTCATGCCCGGCCGGGATGGCCGGAGGCTGATTGCGCCGCTGCGAAAGCCGCGAAGAGCCGCCACTTCACGCGACTCTGCCCGAGATGCGGCGCTGGCCTTCAGAGCATGGCGGCCAGCCGGCTGCCTTGGTCGATTGCCCGCTTGGCATCCAGCTCTGCGGCCACGTCGGCGCCGCCGATGACGTGCGGGTTGCGGCCGGCGGCGCGCAGGGCGTCGGCCAGTTCACGGTGCGGTTCCTGCCCGGCACAGACCACCACGGTGCCGACGTCGAGCAATTGCTCCTGGCCATCGATGCGGATGCGCAGGCCTGCGTCATCGATGCCGAGGTATTCGACGCCGCCCAGCATCGCCACGCCCTTGGCCTTGAGCGTGGCGCGGTGGATCCAGCCGGTGGTCTTGCCCAGCCGCGCGCCGGGTTTGCCGGGGCTGCGTTGCAGCAGCCAGACCTTGCGGGCCGCATGTTCCGGCTGCGGTTTGGCCAGCGAGCCGCGCGCCTCGAAGTCCGGGTCCACGCCCCATTCGGCCATCCAGCGTGCCGGGTCCAGCGAGGGCGACTGGCCTTCGTGAACCAAAAACTCGCCCACGTCGAAGCCGAGGCCACCGGCGCCGATGACCGCCACCTTGTCGGCGGCGCGTACCCGGCCCAGCAGCACGTCGAGGTAGCTGACCACCATTGGGTGCTCGGCACCGGGGAAGGCCACCTTGCGCGGGCGGATGCCGGTGGCGACCACCACCTCGTCGAAGCCCGCCAGATTGTCCGCATCGGCAGTGGTGCCCAGCCGCAGTTCCACGCCGGTTTCGGTGAGTTTGTGGCGGAAATAGCGCAGGGTTTCGTGGAACTCCTCCTTGCCGGGGATGCGCTTGGCGACGTTGAACTGGCCGCCGATCTCGCCGGCTGCGTCGAACAAGGTCACGCGGTGGCCGCGCTCGGCTGCCACCGTCGCGCAGGCCAACCCCGCCGGGCCGGCGCCAACCACGGCAATGCGCTTGGGCGTGGTGGTGGGGCGATAGACCAACTCGGTTTCATGCGCCGCGCGTGGGTCGACCAAACAACTGGCGCGCTTTTGCTGGAATACGTGGTCAAGGCAGGCTTGGTTGCAGGCGATGCAGGTGTTGATGGCCTCGGCCTTGCCCGCGCGCGCCTTGGCCGGCCATTGCGGGTCGGCCGGCAGCGGCCGCGCCAGCGACACCATGTCGGCGCCGCCGCCGGCGAGGATCCCCTCGGCCACTTCGGGCATGTTGATGCGGTTGGTGGCTATCAATGGAATGCCGACGTGCGGCTTCAGCTTGGCGGTGACGCCGGCAAACGCCGCGCGCGGCACCGAGGTGGCAATCGTCGGAATGCGCGCCTAGTGCCAGCCAATGCCGGAGTTGATGATCGTCGCGCCGGCCGCCTCGATGGCCCTGGCCTGCTGCACCATTTCTTCCCAGTTGCTGCCGTCTTCCACCAGATCCAGCAGCGACAGCCGGTAGATGATGATGAAGTCCGGCCCGCAGGCCTCGCGGATGCGGCGCACGATTTCCACCGCAAAGCGCATGCGCTTGGCCGCGTCGCCGCCCCAGGCGTCGGTGCGCTGGTTGGTGCGCGGGGCGATGAAATCGTTGATCAGGTTGCCTTCCGAGCCCATCACCTCCACGCCGTCGTAACCGGCCTCGCGCGCCAGCTTCGCCGCGCGAGCGTAGTCGGCGATATGCCCTCCACGCCGCCAGCTGAAAGCGCGCGTGGCGTGAACGGATTGATCGGCGCCTTCAGCTTCGACGGTGCCACCTGCAAGGGGTGGTAGCCGTAGCGGCCCGCGTGCAGCAGCGGCAGGCATTTTCGCGCCGTGCCCGTGCACCGCGGCAGTCACCTGCCGGTGCCGGCGCACCTCCCACGGCCATGACAGCTTGCTGCCGAACGGGGTCAGCTCAGCCCACCACGTTCGGCGCAAAGCCGCCGGTGACCAGCAGCGCCGCGCCGCCTTCGGCGCGTTCGGCGAAATACGCGGCCAGCTTGGGGAAGTCACGGGCGTGGTCTTCCAGCCCGGTGTGCATCGAGCCCATCAGCACGCGGTTGCGCAGCGTGGTGAAGCCCAAATCCAGCGGGGCGAACAGATGGGGGTAGGGAGTGTCGGTGGCTGGCGTCATCGTGAATACGCTTGCGTATGGATTGCGCCAGCGTGCCGTGAAACCGCGCCTGCGGGAAGCGTCGCTCAGCCGGGCGGGTGCGGCGGCTGGCGGCCGGGAGCGGTCGAACCCAACAGCGGCAGGGGGATGCCGCGCAACGGGCCTGTCAGCAGTCGCAGCAGATGCGGGGCGGGCGCTGCTCAGCTCCAGCCTTCCAGCGCTAGCTTGCCGACGCCTGCTGGCCTGCTTCCGAGCAGCCGGTGCGCCTCGCGCAGGTTGGCAGCGTCGAACGGCCCCAGCCGCCGGGTCAGCGTGGTGCGCAGTTCGCCGGCATCGATCAGGCTGGCGGCGCGGGTCAGGATGCGGTGTTGTTCGATCATGTCGGCTGTGCGGAACCGGGCGCGGGCGAACATGCATTCCTGGATGGATGCCGATGCACTGGCCTTGTAGGGATCACCGATGCGCAGCTCGCCGCGTGGTTCGACGACCAGCCCCACATGTCCCTGCGGCGCCAGCACGTCGCCCAATTGCTGCCAGTACAGGTCGGTGTCGGCCAGATTCATCGCCGCATTCACTTCGCTGATATCCATTGCCTGCAACTGCGGGGCCAGCGGCTGGCGGTGGTCGATGACGTAGCAATACGTAACTTGGTTTGGTGCCACATAAAA
>JAUCDH010000006.1:0-10136 GCA_034675465.1 Stenotrophomonas sp.
CGACGGCACCGACGCCTCGCTCACCGGCAATTTCGCGTGGGACGCCAACCGCGTCGATGCCGACGGCACCGGCGATGGACGACGACCAGGACTGGCGCCGCAAGGAGTTGGGCGTCAGCCTCAAGCGCAAGGGCCTGTACGACTTCACCGCCTCCTACGACTTCCATTCCGACACGTGGATGGACGTGGCGCTGCGGCTGGACGGCAAGGGCCGACCGGCCGCTGACGTCGGCAAATTCCAGCCATCGGCCAGATGAAGCTGCCGCTGGGTTTCGAAGGCAATACCGCCACCCGCGCCGGCGCCCTCATGGAAAACGGCCTGCCCACGCAGGCGTTCTACGAAGGCCGCCGCATCGGCATCGACTGGGCGCTGGAACGGCCGCGCTGGCTGCTCAATGCCGGTGCCTACGGCCATGACCTGCAAGGCAACAATCGCGGCGACAGCCAGGCCGCGCGGCTGGCATGGACGCCGTGGAAGGAAAGCACCCGCGTGCTGCACCTGGGCGTGTCCGCCACCCGCGAGCGCCCCGATGCCGAAACCAACGGCCGCGGCGTGGAAGTCGCCCCGAACGTGCGCTGGCGCGCCAAGCCCGAGGCCTCATTGACGCCGGTGCGGCTGGTCGATTCGGGCACCTTGCGCAACATCGGTCGCATCGACCGCCACGGGCTGGAAGCGCTTGCGTGGATCGAGGGCCCGTGGTCGCTGCAGGGCGAGTACCTGCGCCAGACCACCCACCGCGGCGCCCTGCCCGATTACAGCGGCGACGGCTGGTACGTGTTCGGCAGTTGGCTGCTGAGCGGCGAATCGCGCAGCTACAGCGGTGGCAACGTCGGCAACCCCAAGCCCGCCGGCAAGCACGGCGCGGTGGAACTGCTGGCCCGCTACAGCCGCATCGACCTGGACGACGCCGGCATCGACGGCGGGCGCGAATCGAACTGGACGCTGGGCGCGAACTGGTACGTCGGCGCCAACCTGAAGTTCCAGGCCAACTACATCCGCGCCGATGCCCGTCGCGGCGCCAGCCACGTGCATCCGGACATCTTGCAACTGCGCGCGCAATTCCACTTCTGAAGAAGTCACTCCGTCGCCGGGCCGTGGCGGACGCCGGTGGGCCAAGGCCCACCGCCTCACCACCAAATGCGCTCCTCGTCACGGATTTCCGTCAAGAAACCGACTCACACGCCGTTAACGAGTTGGCATCGTGCATTCCCATCCCCCTACCCCAGCGGTGAAGCCACAACAGGCCACCGCAACCCTGCGGAGATCCACCCAATGAAGTGGTTCCAGAATCTGTCCATTACCGGCAAGCTGGTGCTGGCCTTCACCATCACCGGCCTGCTGACGCTGTTCCTGGGGGTGTTCTCGCTGGGGCGCATGTCCGCCTCCAATGCCCGCATCGGCGAGATCAACAGCAACTGGATGCCGGCCGTCCAGCACTTGGGGGAAATGCGCGCGCAGCTCAACGAGTTTCGCGCCTTCGAGCAGGCTCAGCTGAACTACCAGGGCAATGCCGAGGAACTGGCCGACTATGACAAGCGCCTGGCCTCCACCCGCGCCGAGGTCGAGGCCGCAGAAAAGGCCTACGACGACATCGGCAGCGAATACAGCCCCGAGGAAAAGGCGCTCTACGACAAGCTCAAGGAAGCGCGCGCGGGCTACTTCGCCTCGCACGACAACATCGCCGCCGCGGTGGCCGCCGACGACTTCGACACCGCGCGCGGTATTTCCGGCGGCGATTCGCGCACCCTGCGCCGCGCCTTCTCCGACCAGCTCAAGGCGCTGCTGGCCTACAACCAGCAGAAGCTGGCGCAGGAGGTGGTCGCCTCCGAACGCGAGCACCGCAACTCGGTGATCGCGGTGCTGGCCAGCCTGTCGCTGTCGCTGGTGCTGTCGGTGCTGCTGGCGCTGGCGATCATCCGCTCCATCGTGCGCCCGCTGGGTGCGGCGGTGCGGGTCGCCGACGACGTGGCCCACGGCAAGCTCGACAGCCACATCGACGCCAGCCGCAAGGACGAGGTCGGCCGGTTGATGCAGTCCATGCGCGACATGCAGGTGAACCTGCGCGAGCGCACCGAACGCGACGCCGCGCTGGCCGCCGAGAGCCTGCGCATCCGCACCGCACTGGACGAGGTGACCACCAGCGTGATGATCGCCGACGCCGACCTGAACATCATCTATGCCAACCGCCCGCTGCTGGAAATGCTGGGCAAGGCCGAGCAGGACCTGCGCCGCGACCTGCCGCAATTCGATATCAAGACACTGGTCGGCAGCAACATCGACATCTTCCACAAGCACCCGCCGCACCAACGCAAGCTGCTGGGCGAGCTGCGCGGCACCCATCACGCGCAAATCACCGTTGGCAACCACGTCTTGCGCCAGATCATCAACCCGGTCACCGACGCCGCCGGCCAGCGCGTGGGCTACGTTGTGGAATGGGCCGATCGCCCCGTGGAAGTGCAGATCGAGCAGGAAATCAGCGGCATCATCGAGGCCGCGGTCAGCGGCGACCTGTCCGGCCGCATCCCACTGGACGGAAAGCAAGGCTTCCTGTTGCAGGTATCCGGCCGCGTCAATGAACTGCTCACCGCCATTTCCGGCAGCGTCGAGCAGGTTTCCGCCGTATTGCGCGCGCTTTCGCAGGGCGACCTGGGCGTGCGCATGGAGGGCGACTTCCGCGGCGTGTTCGCGCGTATGCGTGACGACGCCAACGCCACCGTGGCGCAGCTGACCTCGATCGTTAGCCGCATCCAGAACAGCGCCTCCAGCATCAACACCGCCGCCGGCGAGATCGCCTCGGGCAACAACGACCTGTCGCGCCGTACCGAGCAGCAGGCAGCCAATCTGGAAGAAACCGCCGCATCGATGGAGGAGCTGACCTCGACCGTGCGCCAGAACGCCGAGCATGCGCGGCAGGCCAACCAGCTAGCGCAGGGTGCGCATGGCGTGGCCTCGCAGGGCGGCGCCGTCGTCGGCCAGGTCGTCACCACGATGGAAGCCATCGAAGCCTCCTCGAAAAAGATCGCCGCCATCATCAGCGTCATCGACGGCATCGCCTTCCAGACCAACATCCTCGCGCTGAATGCTGCGGTGGAGGCCGCCCGCGCCGGTGAGCAGGGCCGGGGTTTCGCCGTGGTCGCATCGGAAGTCCGCACCCTCGCCCAGCGTTCGGCGGGCGCGGCCAAGGAGATCAAGGGCCTGATCGACGACTCGGTCAGCAAGGTCAGCGAAGGCTCGCAGTTGGTGCATCAGGCCGGTGCCACCATGGGCGAAATCGTCAGCAGCGTGCAGCGCGTCACCGACATCATGGCCGAAATTTCCGCTGCCTCGCAGGAGCAGAGCGCTGGCATCGAGCAGGTCAACCAGACCGTCACCCAGATGGACGAGGCCACCCAGCAGAACGCCGCGCTGGTGGAAGAGGCCACCGCCGCCGCGCGTTCGATGGAAGAGCAGGCCCAGCAACTGGCCGAAGCCGTCGCGGTATTCCGCACCGGCGCCAAATCGACGACCGCAGCGCCGAAGCCCGGTACCGCGGCAGCGCCCAACGCCAGTGCCAAACCAGCAAAACCGCTGGCCGCAGCGCCAGCGCGCCGCATCGAAGCAGCCAGCGCAAGCGATGACGGTGATTGGCAGGAGTTCTGACTCCTGCCGAAAATCTTCGGCTGCCCAGATCGACCGCACCCTTCTCCGCATCTTCGGAACGGAGAAGGGTACGGACGAAGCCGCGTGCCCTCCCGGGCATTGAACTCTTACTCCTTACTACCCTGCCGGTTTCGCCCCTACCCCACCCCCCGACGGAAAGGCCCCCCCAAGCCTTTGCCCCGGTATCGAACAAATGCAACCAAGCTAAGGCAACGCTGAAAAAGTCCCACGCAGCTGCGAAGATTGGTGCATAGCCGCCTTGACCGGAAGGGATCGATGAAGCAGCAGACGTTGGCGATGGCCGCCGATCAGGGCGCGGGGTTCGAGCAGCACCGGCGGCCGACGCGGCGGGATGTGTTCCTGGCGACGATGGAGCAGATCGTGCCGTGGTCGGCACTGTGTGCGGTGATCGAGCCGTACTACCCCAAGGCGGGCAAGGGCCGGCCGCCGGTCGGGCTGGAGCGGATGCTGCGGATGTACTTCGTGCAGCACTGGTTCAACCTGGCTGACGAGGCGTGCGAGGAAGCGTTGCTGGACAGCACGGCGCTGCGGCGGTTTGTGGGCATTGACCTGGGCCGGGAGCGGGCGCCGGACGCGACGACGCTGCTGAAGTTCCGGCGTCTGCTGGAGCAGCACGAGTTGGGCGCGGAACTGTTTGCCGAGGTCAATGCGCAGTTGCAGGCGCGGGGGCTGAAGGTGGGCACGGGCACGATCGTGGACGCGACGATCATCGGCGCGCCAAGCTCGACCAAGAATGCGGGCAAGGCGCGTGATCCGGCGATGCACCAGACCCGCAAGGGCCAGCAGTGGTACTTCGGGATGAAGATGCATATCGGCGTGGACAGCCGAACCGGCCTGGTGCACAGCGCGGCGGTGACGGCGGCCAACGTGCACGACAAGCACCTGCTGGAAGACCTGTTGCATGGCGAGGAGCGGCGGGTATACGGCGACAGCGCCTACGCCAGCCAGAAGGCACTGATCCGCGACCATGCGCCGCACGCGCGCGACTCCGCCAACCAGCGGGTACCCAAGCAGGGGGAGGTGGACGAGGCCGAGCGCAGCCGGAATCGCAACAAGTCCAAGGTCCGTGCCCGGGTCGAGCACGTGTTCGCGGTGGTGAAGCGTCTGTGGGGCTTTGCCAAGGTGCGCTACCGCGGGCTGGACAAGAACGCCAACCGCAGCTTCGTGGCACTGGGGCTGGCGAACTTGCTACCTGGCGCGTGCCCGATTGGCAGGATAGGTGCGCCCGCTGGGCGCCCAAGAGCCGCGAAAGCGGCCAGTGGCGCCCAAAATCGAGTTTGATATTGCGCTGAAACAGGCCAGAAGCATCCTTCGGGCCGGTCGGCCGGCGATACCAGCACTACAGCTACTTGATCAGCGTTGCCCTAAAGAATCCGACCTCTCGGCCGATGATGCCAACGATAGCGCCCTCATTGGTCCAGCCATGTCCACATCGTCTCGCCGCTCCCCGTCCAGTGACCAGAAAAGCAGCATCACCACCCGCCTGATGCTGGGTGTTGCCCTGATCACCTTGGCTGCCTTCGGCCTCACCGCCGCCATCAGTTACTGGAAAAGCAGCCGCGCGCTGTTGGCCTCATCGCAGGCCACGCTGGAGAACCTGGCCCAGTTCGAGTCCAAGCGCATGGCCATCGAAATGAGCCAAGCCTACGACGCGGTACAGACCCTGGCCGAAAGCCTGCATACCCAGCGCGGCCAGATCAGCCGCGCCACCGTCGATGCCACCATCAAGCAGCAGCTGATCTTCCATCCCGAGCGCGCCGGCATGTGCGTGCTGTTCGAACCTGATGCGTTCGACGGCAAGGATGCCGAGTTCGTCAATGCGCCGTCGCACGGGATTCCACCGGCCGCTTCATGAGCTACTGGGCGCGGGTCGGCGACGAACTGGTCACCGAGCCGCTACGCGACTACGAGGACCCGGAGCTGGGCGCGTGGTACGTGACCCCCAAGACCCTGAAGAAGCCCGTCGTCATCGAACCCTATCCCTATGAGGTGGGCGGCAAGACCCTGATGCTGACCACCATCGCCATCCCGATCATGGAAGGCGACGAGGTGCTGGGCGTGGTCACTTCGGACTTCGAGCTTTCCAGCCTCCAACAACGCGTTTCTCCAGCTCAAGCCGATGGACGCTGGCCATGCCGAACTGCTCTCGCCGATGGGCACGGTGGTGGGTTCGCCCGAGCGAGCCGCCGAGATCGGCAAGAAACGCGAGGACGCCGTCACCAAGGCGATTTTGGCCGCCACCGCCGAGGACAGGCTCTATACCGACTTCACCGCCGATGCCAAACGGCATGGTCAAGGTCTATGCGCCGCTGCGCGTGGGCGAGAACAACCGCCGCTTCGCGCTGGGCCCTGCTGGTACCGCGCGACCTGCTGACCGCGCAGGCGCGCGCCCTGCTCGGCGTGGTGGCACTGGTCGGGTTGCTCTCCGCCAGCGCACTCTGCGCCGGTTTGTGGCTGCTGCTGCGCGGCATGGTGCTGCGCCCGCTGGCCGAGGCAGTGCGCGTATCCAACGACGTCGCCCAAGGCCAATTGAGCACTGCCATTCCCGAACGCCGCAACGACGAACTGGGCCAATTGCTGCGTGCGCAGTCGAACATGCGCGACCAAATCCGCGCGGTCATACAGGCGCAGAACGAAATGGCCGCGCACCATGACCGGCAGCATCAGCTACCGCATCGACGCCTCCGGCTTCGCCGGCGACTACGCGCGCATGGTGCAGGAAACCAACGCGCTGGTCGGCTCGCACGTACAGGTGCAGCAGCGCCTGATCGAGGTGATGAAGCACTATGCCGTCGGCGACCTGTCGGTGGACATGGACCGCCTGCCCGGTGAAAAGGCGGCCATCACCCAGGCAATGGACGAAACCAAGGCCAGCCTGTCGGCCATCAACACCGAAATCAGCCGCCTGGCCAACGCAGCGGCCGCCGGTGATTTCAGCCTGCGCGGCGATGAAGAACGCTTCCAATACGACTTCCGCGCCATGGTCGCCGGCCTCAACCAATTGATGCAGACCACCGACGGCAACCTCGCGCAGGTATCCAACCTGCTCCAGGCCATTGCCCGCGGCGACCCCACCGTGCGCATGGAAGGCGATTTCCACGGCGTGTTCGCGCGCATGCGCGACGACGCCAACACCACCGTCGCGCAGTTGACTTCGATCATCAGCCAGATCCAGACCGCCGCGTCCAGCATCAACCTTGCCGCGTCGGAAATTGCACAGGGCAACAGTGATCTGTCGCGCCGTACCGAGCAGCAAGCGGCCAATCTGGAAGAAACCGCCGCGTCGATGGAAGAACTGACTTCCACCGTGCGCCAGAACGCCGAACATGCGCGGCAGGCCAACCAGCTGGCGCAGGGCGCGCACGGCGTCGCCTCGCAGGGTGGCGCCGTCGTCGGCCAGGTTGTCACCACAATGGAAGCCATCGAAGCCTCCTCGAAGAAGATCGCCGCCATCATCAGCGTCATCGACGGCATCGCCTTCCAGACCAACATCCTCGCGCTCAACGCCGCGGTGGAAGCCGCGCGTGCCGGTGAGCAAGGCCGTGGTTTCGCCGTGGTCGCATCGGAAGTCCGCACCCTCGCCCAGCGTTCGGCGGGCGCGGCCAAGGAGATCAAGGGCCTGATCGACGACTCGGTCAGCAAGGTCAGCGAAGGCTCGCAGCTGGTGCATCAGGCCGGTGCCACCATGGGTGAAATCGTCAGCAGCGTGCAGCGCGTCACCGACATCATGGCCGAAATCTCTGCGGCCTCGCAGGAACAGAGCGCCGGCATCGAGCAGGTCAACCAGACCGTCACCCAGATGGACGAGGCCACCCAGCAGAACGCCGCACTGGTGGAAGAAGCCACCGCCGCCGCCCGCTCGATGGAAGAGCAAGCCAACCAGCTGACTGAAGCGGTGGCCGTGTTCCGGCTGCATGCAACCGCCGCCTGATCTCCCCGTGCCTGCCGCCACAAACGGCGACAGGCGCGTATCCTCGTGAATGCGCCCTGTGGCCCGCCAATGTGCAAACACCACTGACCGGCGGCATCTAATGGCTCTTTGGAAAGGTTCAAGGCTGTTGAAAACACTGTGGCGATGCCCCGGCAATACGCGCATCGCCTAGCCAATGAACAGGAGAAACGCATGCGCAGGAATCTTCCGGTAACCGGAAAGGAAGTGATGCTTGGCGACGGCTGTACTATCGTCTCCAAGACCAACACCAAGGGCGTGATCGAGGAAATCAATCAGGATTTCCTCGACATCAGCGGCTTTGCCACCGATGAATTGGCGGGCAAGGCACACAACGTGATCCGCCACCCGGACATGCCCGAGGCGGCGTTTGCCGACTTGTGGAAAGACCTGAAGGCCGAACGCCCGTGGATCGGCATGGTCAAGAACCGTTGCAAGAACGGCGACCACTACTGGGTTGAATCGCACTTCGCTCCGCGTTACGAAAACGGCCAGCTGATCGGCTACATGTCGGTGCGCCAGAAAGCTACGCGCGAGGCCATTGCCAATGCCGAAAAAGCCTACGCCGCCATCAGCCAGGGCAACTCCGGGCTGGGCATTTCGCATGGCAAGGTGGTCAAGTCAGCATGGGGCTCGTGCATTTCACGCTACTTGAATCTGTTTTTCCGGCGCAACTCCACGCAAATCGTGGCACAGGCATTGATGCTGGCCATCACGGCGACGCTGGGTTTCTGTGCAGCCAAGGGCATCCTGTGGCCGGCCATTCCCGGTATCGTGCTGCTGGCCGTGCTGGGTTACGGGCTGGGACGCGAAGTCCGCCGCCGCAGCAAGCGCCTGGCCGCGCTATCCACTTCCGTGCGCTCCATTTCCGAAGGCAATTACCACACCGACATCGACATCCTCGGCGACGGTGCCATCGCCAACCTCGCACGCTCGATCAAGACCATGCAGGTGCGGCAGGGTTACGAAATCCAGCAAATCAAAGAACAGTCTGCCGCCAATCTACGCATTCGCTCTGCGCTTGACCATGCATCTACCGGCATGTATCTCACCAACCCGCAATTGGAAATCGTTTATGCCAACGACACCTTGCTGGACATGCTGCGCCGTCACCGCGAAGACGTGCACAGCGCTCTGACCGGCTACAACCCAGATCAATCGCTCATCGGCAAATCGGCGGCTGCACTGGAGGTGGATGGGAAATTCGACGACAGCTTGGTTGAAACCCTGAAAAAGAACGGCACAGCCCACCGCGAAGTGCGCATGGGCCGTGCGCTGTTTGCACAGGTCATCACCGTGATACGTGGTGAAAACGGCGCAAGCATTGGCCACGTCGTCGAATGGCGTGACCGCAGCGAGGAAGATCAGGTCGAGCAGGAAGTTGCAAGGTCATCAGTGCCGCCGCGCATGGCGAAATGGACCAGCGCATCGAAACGCAGAACAAGCACGGCTTTCTGCTGGAACTGGCACAGCAAATCAACGGCTTGCTCGAAACCAATTCCGGCAGCATGGAACAGATCTCCGCGCTGTTGTCAGCGCTGTCACGCGGCGATCTCAATGCGCGCATGGAAGGCGATTTCCACGGCGTGTTTGCACGCATGCGCGACGACGCCAACGTCACTGTCACCCAACTCACCGGCATCATCGACCGCATCCAGACTGCCGCGGCCAGCATCAACCTTGCCGCGTCGGAAATTGCACAGGGCAACAGTGATCTGTCGCGCCGTACCGAGCAGCAAGCGGCCAATCTGGAAGAAACCGCCGCGTCGATGGAAGAACTGACTTCCACCGTGCGCCAGAACGCCGAACATGCGCGGCAGGCCAACCAGCTGGCGCAGGGCGCGCACGGTGTGGCCTCGCAGGGCGGCGCCGTTGTCGGCCAGGTTGTCACCACAATGGAAGCCATCGAAGCCTCGTCGAAGAAGATCGCCGCCATCATCAGCGTCATCGACGGCATCGCCTTCCAGACCAACATCCTCGCGCTCAACGCCGCGGTGGAAGCCGCGCGTGCCGGTGAGCAAGGCCGTGGTTTCGCCGTGGTCGCCAGCGAAGTGCGCACCCTCGCCCAGCGTTCGGCGGGCGCGGCCAAGGAGATCAAGGGCCTGATCGACGACTCGGTCGGCAAGGTCAGCGAAGGCTCGCAGTTGGTGCATCAGGCCGGTGCCACCATGGGCGAAATCGTCAGCAGCGTGCAGCGCGTCACCGACATCATGGCCGAAATTTCCGCGGCCTCGCAGGAGCAGAGCGCCGGCATCGAGCAGGTCAACCAGACCGTCACCCAGATGGACGAGACCACCCAGCAGAACGCCGCGCTGGTGGAAGAAGCCACCGCCGCCGCGCGTTCGATGGAAGAGCAGGCCCAGCAACTGGCCGAAGCCGTCGCGGTATTCCGCACCGGCGCCGAATCGACGACCGCAGCGCCGAAGCCCGGTGCCGCGGCAGCGCCCAACGCCAGTGCCAAACCAGCAAAACCGCTGGCCGCAGCGCCAGCGCGCCGCATCGAAGCAGCCAGCGCAAGCGATGACG
>JAUCDH010000007.1:0-12569 GCA_034675465.1 Stenotrophomonas sp.
ACCATTTGCTGCGTTTTGGTCAGGGCGGTCGCTTGCTGCGGATCGTCTCGGCGCTGGTGATCCTGGTGTTCTTTGCGATCTACGCCGCCAGTGGCATCGTCGCCGGGGCGTGCTTGTTCGAAAGCATGTTCGGTCTCCCCTACGCACAGGCGATGTGGTTCGGTGCCTTGGCAACGATTGCCTACACGTTCATCGGCGGTTTTTTGGCGGTCTCCTGGACCGACACCGTGCAGGCCACGTTGATGATTTTTGCCTTGATCCTGACGCCGGTGTTTGTGTTGCTGGCGGTGGGCGGTCCGGCGCAGGCCTTGCAGATCGTACAGACCGAAGCACCCGAAAAACTGTCCTGGATCGGTGCGGGCGGCATGGTCGCGGTGGTCTCGTCCTTGGCCTGGGGGCTGGGCTACTTTGGCCAGCCGCACATCCTGGCGCGGGTTTATGGCCGCAGAGAGCGTCGCCACGATCCCCAAGGCGCGGCGCATCGGCATGACGTGGATGATCCTGTGTTTGCTCGGCGCCTTGTCGGTCGGCTTTTGGGGCGTGCCGTATTTCCTGAGCCACCCCGAGCACGCCGCCGCGGTCAACGACAACCCGGAGCGCGTCTTCATCGTCCTGGCGCAGTTGCTGTTCAAACCCCCTGGGTCGCCGGCATCGTCCTGTCGGCGATCTTGGCCGCGATCATGAGCACCTTGTCGTGTCAGCTGCTGGTCTGCTCGTCCGCATTGACCGGGAAGATTTTTACCGTGGCTTTTTGCGCCCGGCGGCCTCGCAGCGTGAATTGGTCTGGTTTGGTCGCTTCGCGGTGCTGGCGGTGGCGCTGTTGGCGATCGGCATGGCCGCGGATCCCGACAACCGCGTGTTGGGTCTGGTCAGTTACGCCTGGGCTGGTTTTGGTGCCGCGTTTGGGCCGGTCGTGCTGTTCTCCCTGTATTGGCGGCGCACCAACTGGGTCGGTGCCTTGGCGGGGATCGTGGTCGGCGCGTTGGTGGTGATCTTGTGGAAGAACTACGCCGGCAGTTCGCTGTACGAGATGGTGCCGGGCGTGATCGCCGCCTCGATCGCCATCGTGCTCGGCTCCGTGCTCGGACCGGCGCCCTCGCCCGAGGTATTGGCCTTGCACGACTCGGTGTCGGCCGAGTTGCCCTGAGCCGCACCGGCGTCGCCGTGCGACAATGGCAAGCATGCGTCCGATGACTAAATATTTGTGGGTTGCCGCGATCGGGCCCGGCCGTCGCGGTGTTGTATGCAATGGGCGACCGCCACCCGGTGTGGCAGTCCGAGCCGGGGCAAAAAGTCCTGCAAAAAAAGGTCTCGAAATGACCGCACCATCTACGCCGCCGCCGGCCGATTTCCCGGTGGCGAGCGTCGGTGCCAAGATCCCGGCCGTGACGCTCAAGACCTTCGAAACCGCCACCGCGCCGAGCACCTCCGCGGCACTGGCCGATGCCGCCGGCGGCAAGCCGATGCTGATCAACTTTTGGGCCAGCTGGTGCGGCCCGTGCATCCGCGAGATCCCCGAGCTGGTCCACTTTGCCGAGAGCGAGCACGGCAAGGCCTATACCGTGGTCGGCATCGCGCTCGATGAGCCCGCGGCCGCCAAGGCATTCATCGACCGCTTCAAGATGAGCTACCCGCAGTTCTGGGACGACATCGGTCCACGGGACTCGAGCGTGGCGCTGGGCAACCCGGCCGGCGCGCTGCCGTATTCGGTACTGGTCGGCGCCGACGGCACCTTGCTGAAACAGAAAATCGGCCCTTTCGCCGAGGGTGAAATTGCGCGCTGGGTGGACGTCAAGTAAGTTTCAAACAATCGTTTAAAATCGGCGATTGTCGGCGAATTAACGCTAAATTACTGGACAAAACGCCAGTAACCCGCCAAACTGCACGCAGTTCCACGGCAAAAGTGCATGGCTCAGATCCTCCTCCTCAGCGGTCCCAACTTGAACTTGCTCGGCAGTCGCGAGCCGGATGTGTACGGCCGCGAGAGCTTGGACGACATCGTCGCCCGGGTCCGGACCCTGCTCGGCTCGGCCGGGCACGAGCTGGACCACCTGCAGTCCAATGCCGAGCATGAACTGGTCGGGCGCGTGCAGCGCGCCGCGACCGATGGCACCGACTTCATCCTGATCAATCCGGCGGCCTTCACGCACACCAGCGTGGCCCTGCGCGATGCGCTGGCGGCGGTGCGGATCCCGTTCATTGAGATCCACCTGTCCAATCCGCACGCCCGCGAGCCCTTCCGCCAGCAGTCCTACTTCAGCGACCTGGCCATTGGCACCGTCAGCGGCTTTGGTGCCGACAGTTACCTTTACGCCGCCGATGCCGCCCTGCGCCGGCTGCAGACCGCCTAACACCACAAAACAGAACGATAGAGAGCCCAGACCATGGACCTGCGTAAGATCAAAAAACTGATTGACCTGCTCGAGGAATCCAACCTCGCCGAGATCGAAATCAAGGAGGGCGAAGAATCCGTCCGCCTGGCCCGCGCCGTGGCCGGCGCGCCGATCCAGTACGCCCCGGCGCCCGTGCAGCACAGCGCCCCGAGCGCCGCTCGGCCCCAGCCGCCCCGGCCGCCACGCCCGCGAGCGCGCCCGCGGAAGCCGCCGCGCCCTCGTCCAGTTTGCAAGACGGTTACGTGGTCCGCAGCCCCATGGTCGGTACCTTCTACAGCTCGCCCGCGCCGGACAAGCCCGCCTTCGTCAAGGTCGGCGACAGCGTCAACGTCGGTGACACCTTGGCGATCGTCGAGGCCATGAAAATGTTCAACCCGATCGAGGCCGACAAAGCCGGCACCGTGGTCCAAATCTTGGCCGACAGCGCCAGCCCGGTCGAGTTCGACCAGCCGCTGTTCGTCATCGCCTAAGCAAGGATACGGCCATGCTCGATAAAGTCGTCATCGCCAACCGCGGTGAAATTGCGCTCCGTATCCTGCGCGCCTGCCACAGTCTGGGGATCCGCACCGTGGCGGTGCACTCGACCGTCGACCGCGAACTCAAACACGTGGCCATGGCCGACGAGTCGGTCTGCATTGGTCCGCCCGCGTCCAAGGACAGCTACCTCAACATGCCGGCCATCATTGCCGCCGCCGAGGTCACCGATGCGCAAGCCATCCACCCCGGCTACGGCTTTCTCTCCGAGAACGCCGATTTTGCCGAGCGGGTCGAAGAATCCGGCTTCATCTTCATTGGCCCGCGCGCGGAGACCATCCGCCTGATGGGCGACAAGGTCGAAGCGATCCGCGCCATGAAAGAAGCGGGTGTGCCCTGCGTGCCCGGCAGCGGGGGCCCCTTGGGCGACGACGCGGACACCAATCACCGCATCGCCGAAGAAATTGGCTACCCGGTGATCGTCAAGGCCGCCGGTGGCGGCGGCGGCCGCGGCATGCGCGTGGTGCACACCCCGTCCAACCTGATCAGCTCGATCGAGACCACCCAGTCCGAGGCCGGCGCGGCCTTCGGCAATGACATGGTGTACATGGAGAAATTCCTTGAAAACCCGCGTCACGTCGAGATCCAGGTGCTCGCCGACGGGCAAGGCAATGCCATCCACCTGGGCGAGCGCGACTGCTCGATGCAGCGCCGCCACCAAAAAGTGGTCGAGGAAGCGCCCGCCCCCGGCATCACCGAGGACCAACGCGCCGAGATCGGCCGCGTCTGTGTCGAGGCCTGCATCAATATCGGCTATCGCGGCGCAGGCACCTTTGAGTTCCTGTACGAGAACGGCCGTTTTTACTTTATCGAGATGAACACGCGGATCCAGGTCGAGCACCCGGTCACCGAGATGATCACCGGCGTCGACCTGGTGCGCGAGCAACTGTCGATCGCGGCCGGCAACCCGCTGAGCTTGCGCCAGGAGGACATCGTCCTCAACGGCCACGCGATTGAGTGCCGCATCAATGCCGAGGATCCGGAGTTGTTCTTGCCCTCGCCCGGCTTGGTGACGCATTTCCACACCCCCGGTGGCCCGGGCGTGCGCGTGGACTCGCACGTCTACGAAGGCTACCGCGTGCCGCCGAACTACGACAGCATGATCGGCAAGCTGATCGTGCACGGACCGGACCGCGAGACCGCGATCGCGCGGATGCGCGTGGCACTGAGCGAAATGGTTGTCGATGGCATCAAGACCAACGTGCCATTGCAGCAACGCATTTTGGCCGACGCCGGCTTTGCCGCGGGTGGCCAGAACATCCACTATCTCGAAAAGCGGTTGCGTGAGCACAAAGAATCGCTGCATTTCGGCTGAGTCGCATGGCATTCCTTGAGCTGACCCTGGCCTGCGCGCTGGACGATTTTGTCAAAGTCGAAGAAGCCCTCGACATCGCCGGCGCCTTGTCCGTGACCCTGTCGGACGCGCATCTGGATGCGGCCGATGAGCAGGCAATCTTTGAGCCCGGCGTCGGTGAGACGCCGCTGTGGGACGAGATGATCTTGAATGCCCTGTTCCCGGGCGATGCCGATCCGGATGCCGTGTTGGCTTTGCTGCAGGCCAGCGAGCCGAGCGTGGATTGGACGCAGGGCACGTTCAAGATCGTCGAGGATCAGGACTGGGAGCGCGCCTGGATGGATCAGTACCATCCGCTGCCATTTGGCTCACGGACCTGGATCGTGCCCTGGAACCGCGATCTGCCCGCCGAAGCGGCGCGCGACTCGGCCGCCGTGGTGCGCTTGGATCCGGGTCTGGCCTTTGGCAGCGGTACCCACCCAACCACGGCACTGTGCCTGGAGTGGCTGGACAGCCTGGCGGCGCAGGACGCGCTGCAGGGGCGTGCTGTGCTGGATTTTGGCTGCGGCTCGGGCATTTTGGCTTTGGCTGCGCTCAAGTTGGGTGCGGGCCGGGCGGTGGGCGTGGACAACGACCCGCAGGCCCTGCTGGCAACGCGCGACAATGCCGAGCGCAACGGCGAGCAGATCGACGTCTACCTGCCGGAGCACGAGCCCGTGGCGCAGTACCCGGTCGTGGTCGCCAACATCCTGGCCAGTGCCTTGATCGAGCTGGCGCCGGTCATCACCGCGCGCGTCGCGGACGGCGGCGTGTTGGCGATGTCGGGCATCCTGGCCGGTCAGGAGCACGAGGTGATCGACGCCTATCGCGGCGCCTTCGGCGATTTGGTTGCGACGCAACAGGGCGACTGGATGCGCGTGGACGGCGTGCGTTTAACGTCTGCGTAAAAAATCTCGCGTTAAAATGGGGCTCACCGTACCGACAGGCACGCGCCCATGAATTACCTAAAGGACCCGTACATGGCCTCCGATCTGGATCTGTCCATGCGTCCCGACCCCAGCTGCTCTCTGCGCCCGCACATCGCCACCAAGGTCCGGCAGTTGATTGCCGATCTGGACTCCGATGTCGTTGACAACCCCAATCTCTACGACCTGGCACTGCGCGAGTTCGAAATCCCCTTGTTTCAAGAGGTTTTGGCGCATTGCGAAGGCAATCAATCGCGGGCCGCGGCACTGCTCGGCATCCATCGCGCCACCTTGCGGAAAAAATTGCGGGCCTACGGACTGCACCGCTGAACTTATAATTAGGGGTTCTGCCGTCATTGAGTGCCCTTGTGTCCGACACCATCCAGATCCGCCGCGCCCTCCTTTCCGTATCCGACAAGACGGGGCTGCTCCCGCTGGCTGCTGCACTGCACGAGCTCGGTGTCGAGCTGTTATCAACCGGTGGCACCGCCAAAGCGATCCGCGACGCGGGCATCCCGGTCCGTGACGTCAGCGAGATCACGCAATTCCCTGAAATGATGGACGGTCGCGTCAAGACCCTGCACCCGATGGTGCACGGTGGCCTGTTGGGCCGCGCCGGTGTCGACGATGCGGTCATGGCCGAGCACGGCATCGGTGCCATCGATCTGCTGGTCTTGAACCTATATCCGTTTGCGCGCGTCTCCATGGATCCCGCCAGTTCCTTCGACGACATCATCGAGAACATCGACATTGGCGGCCCGGCGATGTTGCGTTCGGCGGCCAAGAATTTTGCGCGGGTGACGGTGTGCGTCGATCCCTCGCAATACGATGCGCTGCTCGACGAAATGCGCAGCAACGGCGGTGCGGTCCGCGCGCCGACGCGGTTCCAATTCGCCGTCGCCGCGTTCAACAACGTGGCCTACTACGACGCCTGCATCAGCAACTACCTGTCCTCGCTCGATGCCGGGCACCAGCCCGGTTTGTTCCCGGAGCAAAACAACAGCAACTTCGTCAAGGTCATGGATTTGCGCTACGGCGAAAACCCACATCAGCACGCGGCGTTTTACCGCGACCTGTGGCCGGTGCCGGGCACCTTGGCGACCTTTACGCAGCTGCAGGGCAAGGAGCTGTCGTACAACAACCTGGCCGATGCCGATGCAGCCTGGGAGTGCGTGCGTCAGTTCAAGGATGCGCCGGCCTGCGTCATCGTCAAGCACGCCAATCCCTGCGGCGTGGCCACCGCCACGTCGGTTCACGAGTCCTACGAGCGCGCCTACGCGACCGATCCGACCTCGGCATTCGGCGGCATCCTGGCCTTCAACCGCGAGCTCGACCTGCTGACCGCAAAGGCCATCCTGGATCGCCAATTTGTCGAAGTCCTGATCGCCCCGTCCTACAGTGCCGAGGCCCTGGACTACTGCCGCAAAAAAGCCAATGTCCGTGTGCTGCAGATCCCGCACGGTGACGGCGTGAACAACATGGACATCAAACGCGTCGGCTCGGGTTTGCTGATGCAGACGCAAGACATCCGCACGGTCAGCGCCGACGAGCTGAAGGTCGTTACCGAGCGCGCACCGAGCGCCGGGCAACTGCGCGACCTGCTGTTTGCCTGGCAGGTCGCCAAGTACGTCAAGTCCAACGCGATCGTCTATGCGCGCGATCTGCAGACGGTCGGCATTGGCGCGGGGCAGATGTCGCGCGTGTACTCGGCGCGCATTGCCGGCATCAAGGCCGAAGACGCCGGCTTGCAAGTCGCCGGCTCGGTGATGGCTTCGGATGCGTTTTTCCCCTTCCGCGATGGCATTGATGCGGCCGCCGCCGTCGGCATTGCCGCGGTGATCCAGCCCGGTGGTTCGATGCGCGACGCCGAAGTCATTGCCGCCGCCAACGAGCATGGCATCGCCATGGTGTTCACCGGCGTGCGTCATTTCCGTCACTGATCCGGAGCTGCAGCCATGAAAATTCTCGTTATCGGTTCGGGCGGGCGCGAACACGCACTGGCCTGGCGGCTGGCGCAATCGCCGCGCGCACCGCAGGTTTTTGTCGCACCGGGCAACGCCGGCACGGCCCTGGAGCCGGGCCTGCACAATGTGGACATTCAAGCCACTGACATCGATGCGCTACTGGCATTTGTCCAGGACAACGGCATCGAGCTGACCGTCGTCGGCCCGGAGGCGCCGTTGGTCGCCGGCGTGGTGGACCGTTTCACCGCGCACGGCCTGCGCATTTTTGGGCCGACCGCCGCCGCGGCGCAGCTCGAGGGCTCCAAAGCCTTCGCCAAGGACTTTCTCGCGCGGCATGGCATCCCGACCGCGCAGTACGCGGTGCATACGGATCTCGGGCAGGCGATTGCCGATGTCGAGGCGCGCGGTGTGCCGATCGTCATCAAGGCCGATGGCCTGGCGGCCGGCAAGGGCGTGGTGATTCCTTCGACCCTGGACGAGGCCCGCGACACGCTGCGCGACATGTTGTCGGGCAACGCCTTTGGCGCGGCCGGCTCGCGGGTGGTGATCGAGGAGTTCCTGAGCGGCGAAGAAGCCTCGTTCATCGTCATGGCCGATGGCAAGGTGGCGCTGCCGATGGCGACCTCGCAAGATCACAAACGCGTCGGCGATGGCGGCACCGGCCCCAATACCGGCGGCATGGGTGCGTACTCGCCGGCTCCGGTGGTCACGCCCGAAGTCACCGAGCGCGTCATGCGCGAGATCATCAACCCGACCTTGCAGGGCATGCGCGCCGACGGCGTGCCGTTTACGGGTTTCCTGTATGCGGGACTGATGATTGACGCCCAGGGTGCGCCGAAAGTGATCGAGTTCAATGTGCGCTTTGGCGATCCCGAGACGCAGCCGATCCTGATGCGTCTGCGCTCGTGCCTGGTGTCACTGATCGAAGCGGCGCTGGACGGGCAGCTGAGCCTGGCGCAGGCCGACTGGGACCCGCGCTGCGCCTTGGGCGTGGTGATGGCCTCAAAACCGTATCCCGAGTCACCGGTGACCGGCGAGACCATCACCGGCCTGGATGCGGTGCTGCCCGACAGCGCCAAGGTCTTCCATGCCGGCACGGCATTGCGCGGCGACGAGGTCGTCACCGCCGGCGGACGGGTGCTCTGCGCCGTCGGTCTGGGTGACACGGTCGCACAGGCGCAGGCGACGGCCTATTACACGGTTGCCAATATCCGTTGGGATCACGAGTTCCACCGCACGGATATCGGTTGGCGAGCCATTTCGCGCTAATCTTCGGGCATGGCGCACAATCAGTATCAGCTGCTCAGGCAGCGTCGTTTCCTGCCGTTTTTCGGTACGCAGGCCTTTGGCGCCTTCAACGACAACGTCTATCGGCAAGCAATCATCGGCATGCTGTTTGCGATGGGCGTCTCGACCGCCGAGCGCTCGCTCTACGCCACCTTGGCGCCGGCCATTTTCATCCTGCCGTATTTCCTGTTCAGCGCCTACGCCGGACAGATCGCGGAAAAGCTCGAGAAATCCAGGCTCATCCGTATCACCACGACGATGGAAATCGGCATCATGTCGGCCGCGGCGGTGGGCTTTTACTTTCAGTCCATGCCGCTGCTGTTGCTGTGCCTGTTTGCGACCGGCGTGCAATCGACCTTGTTCGGACCGGTCAAATACTCGCTGCTGCCGGCCGTGCTGCGCAAAGAGGAACTGACCGGCGGCAATGGCCTGGTCGAGATGGGTACGACGATCTCGATCCTGCTCGGGATGATGGTCGGCGGCATGGTGTTTCGTCTCGCCGGCGACAGCGGCCCGATCGTGGCCGGCGTGTTGGTCGTGCTGCTGGCGGTTTGCGGCAACCTGGTGAGCCGGCAGATCCCACCGATCCCGGCCGGCGACCCCTCACTCAAGATCCAGTGGAATCCGATCCCCGAATCGCGCTACGCCTTGGCGCTCACCCGCAAACAGTTGGCGGTGCGCAACTCGGTGCTGGGCATCTCCTGGTTCTGGTTTTTCGGCACGCTGATCACCTCGCAATTGCCGGCATTTGCCGAAGTCCAGCTCGGCGGCGATGAGCGTCTGTACATCCTGACGCTGGCCCTGTTCTCGATCGGCACCGGTCTGGGCTCGCTGTTGTGTGAGCGTCGTCCGGGCGGGTGATCGAAATCGGCCTGGTGCCCTTTGGCGCGATCGGCATGACCGTGTTCCTGCTCGACTTGGTCTGGCAAACCCATCAGCCCAGCACTGCAAGCGGCCTGGGATTTGTGGCGTTTTTGTCGATGCCCTCGAGCTGGCGCATCGTCTTTGACATCGTGCTGCTCGGCGTGTTCACCGGCTTTTTCGTGGTGCCCTTGTTTGCCTTGGTGCAAGCGCGTTCGCCATCCAACGAGATCGCCCGGGTATTTGCCGGGATCAATATCCAGAACTCCGCGTTCATCGTGCTGGCCGCGGTGCTCGCCATTGCCCTGCAAATGCCCTCGCTCCAAATCGGCTCGCTCCACCTGCCGATGCCGGGCTGGACGGTGCCGCAGTTGTTCCTCGCGCTGGCCATCGCCAACGCCGTGGTGGCGCTGCTGATTTTCAGCATCGTGCCCGAGTTCCTGATGCGTTTCATGAGCTGGATCCTGGTGCGCGTGCTGTACCGCGTGCGGGTGCAGGGCATCGAGAACATCCCTGCCGAAGGCGCGGCGGTGCTGGTCTGCAATCATGTCAGCTACGTCGATGCGCTGATCATCAGCGCCAGCTCGCCGCGGCCAATGCGCTTTTTGATGTACTACAAGATTTTCAACATCCCGGTAATGCGCTGGATCTTTACGACCGGCAAGGCGATCCCCATCGCCGGCTCGCGCGAGGACCCGGCGATCCTGCACGCGGCATTTGCCGAGGTCGAGCAGGCTCTGCGCGATGGCGAGCTGGTCTGTATTTTTCCCGAAGGCGCCCTGCACCCGCGATGGCGAGATCGCGCCCTTCAAGTCGGGCGTCGAGACCACCCCTCGGGACGACACCGGTGCCGGTGATCCCCATGGCCTTGCGGGGCATGTGGGCGAGCATGTGGAGCCGACGCGACTCGCGCCTGGGACGGATGCGGGCACCGCGGCGGTTCCGCGCGCCGATCGAGGTGATCGCCGGTTCACCGCTGCCGCCGACCGCCAGTGCTGGGCAACCGCAGGCCGCCGTTGCGTCGCTGCGGGGCGCGAACGCCTAGCGCCGAAACCCGTCGTGCCAGCGCAAGTGCTCGGCAAAGAACGAGGCAATGAAATAGTAGCTGTGATCGTATCCGGTCTGCATGCGGATCTCGATCGGCTCGGCGCTGTGGGTCGCGGCATCGACCAGCAATTGCGGCTTGAGCTGTTCGGCCAGGAATTCGTCGTCGCTGCCAAAGTAGCAGCGGATCGGCAGATTGCGGTTGGCTCGGCGGCGGATCAGTTCGACCGTGTCATACGCGCCCCAGGCGGTGCGGTCTTCGCCAAGATAAGGGTGCTGAAGGCCTTGATGCCCCAGGGCACCTGCGAGGGCGCGACGATGGGCGAAAACGCCGAGGCGCTGCGGTACAAGCCCGGATTGCGCAAGGCCGAGCTCAGTGCGCCGTGGCCACCCATTGAGTGACCGCTGATCGCCCAGTGGCCGTTGGCCGGAAACTGCGCCTGCACCAGCGCGCGCAGCTCGACATTGACGTAGTCGTCCATGCGGTAGTGCGCCGCCCACGGCGACTGCGTGGGATTCACGTAAAAGCCCGCGCCCTTGCCGATGTCGTAGCCGTCCTGGTCGGCGACGTCCTCGCCACGCGGCGAGGTATCGGGCACCCACCAGGATCCAGCCGAGCTCGGTGGCAATGCCTTGCGCGCCGGCCTTGGTGATGAAGTTCTTGTCCGAGCAGGTCAAACCCGACAACCACAGCAGCACCGGACAGGCCTGACCTTGCAGCGCCGCCGGTGGCAAGTACACGCCGAACTGCTGCGTCGTCCCCAGGCTGGAGGAGCGATGACGCCAACCTCTTGCCGGCCCGCAAACGACGCGTGCGACTCGACGCGCTCCATCAGTAGTGGACCACGCTGCGGATCGACTTGCCCTCGTGCATCAGGTCGAAGGCGGTGTTGATCTCGTCCAGTCCCATTGTGTGGGTGACAAACGGGGCCAGCTGGATCTCACCGCTCATCGCTTGCTCGACCATGCCCGGCAATTGCGTGCGGCCTTTGACGCCGCCAAACGCCGTGCCCAGCCACTTGCGGCCGGTGACCAGCTGGAACGGACGGGTGCTGATTTCCTGGCCCGCACCGGCGACACCGATGATCACGCTCTGGCCCCAGCCGCGGTGCGCGCACTCGAGCGCCGAGCGCATCACGTTAACGTTGCCGATGCACTCAAAGCTGTGGTCCACGCCCCACTTCGTCATCTCGACGATGACCTGCTGGATGGGCTTGTCGTGGTCTTTGGGATTGACGCAGTCGGTGGCGCCAAAGGACTTGGCGATCGCGAATTTATCGGGGTTGGTGTCG
Source organism: Stenotrophomonas sp. (assembly GCA_034675465.1). Classification (GTDB taxonomy): domain Bacteria; phylum Pseudomonadota; class Gammaproteobacteria; order Xanthomonadales; family Xanthomonadaceae; genus Stenotrophomonas. Next base: position 11,635 of record JAUCDH010000007.1, read on the forward strand.
ATGGCAATGATGCGCCCGGCCTTGGCCTGTTTGGCACCTTGGATCACCGCCAGGCCGATCCCGCCCAGACCGAACACGGCGACGCTGTCGCCTTCCTGCACCTTGGCGGTGTTGTGGACGGCACCAATGCCCGTGGTCACGCCGCAACCCAGCAAGCAGACCTGCTCGGGGTTGGCGTCCGGGTTGACCTTGGCCAGCGGGACCTCGGTGACCACGGTGTATTCGCTGAATGTCGAGCAGCCCATGTAGTGATAGACCGGCTGGCCCTGGTAGCTGAAACGCGTTGTGCCGTCCGGCATCAGGCCTTGGCCTTGCGTGGCGCGCACGGCGACGCACAGATTGGTTTTGCCCGAGGTGCAGAACTCGCATTTGCGGCACTCGGCGGTGTAGAGCGGGATCACGTGATCGCCCTTTTTGCACCGAGGTCACGCCCTCGCCGACTTCGACCACAATGCCGGCACCCTGATGGCCCAAAACGGCCGGGAAAATGCCCTCCGGATCGTCGCCACTCAGGGTGAAGGCATCGGTATGGCAGACCCCGGTGTGGGTGATTTTGACGAGCACCTCGCCTTTGCGTGGCGGCTCGACGTCGATCTCGACGATCTGCAACGGCTCTCCGGCCTTGAACGCGACGGCCGCGCGGCTCTTGATGGTCATGGTCTGCTCCTTGAAGGGGATGTTTTAGGCGGAGAAGGAGCTGCCGCAGCCGCAGGTAGTCTCGGCGTTGGGATTGCGGATCACGACGTGTGGTCGTGCAGCGACTCGGTGTAATCGACTTCGGCGCCGACCAGGTATTGCATGGACAGCGGGTCGATCAGCAAGGTGACGTTGTCGGTGACCACGGCCAGGTCGTCCTCGGCCTGCGTCTCGTCAAACTCAAAGCCGTACTGGAGTCCCGAACAGCCACCGCCGTGAATGTAAACGCGCAGCTTGAG
>JAUCDH010000008.1:0-21789 GCA_034675465.1 Stenotrophomonas sp.
CTGAACCAGAGGATGGTGCGGTACTTGCCGAAGAACTTGTCGGCCAGCCAGCCACCGAGCAGCGGGAAGAAATACACGCCGATCATGAAGCTGTGCATGATGTCCTTGGCCTCGCCGGCGCGGCCTTCGGCGGTGATCTCCTGGAACAGCAGCGAGGTGATCAGGAACTGCACCAGGATGTTGCGCATCCCGTAGAAGCTGAAGCGTTCGCAGGCCTCGTTGCCGATGATGTAGGGAATCTGGCGTGGCATCCGCGCCTTGGGGGCGGCGCTTGCGGCCCCGGCGGTGTTCATCATCTGCTGGCGATCCTGTCGTGCAAAGGGTGCAAGCGTAACCGATGCGGCTGCCGGCATGCCTGCCCGCAGGCCGGGGTTCGCTCCGACGCTTCGGGTGTGCGCCCTTGGGGGGCTGGAACCTGTAGAGGTGGTGTTTTCCCGATGGCCACGTCCATCACGTCGGGAGAACGCACGAAAAAAGCCGGGCGTTTCCGCCCGGCTTCGTCAGCTGCATGCCATGGAAGGCGTGCCGGTCGTCAGGCGATGGCTTCCTGATAGCGGCGCTCGACCTCGTTCCAATCGACCACGTTGAAGAACGCGCCGATGTATTCCGGGCGGCGGTTCTGGTACTTCAGGTAATAGGCGTGTTCCCACACGTCCAGCGCCAGGATCGGGGTGTTGCCGTCCATCAGCGGGCTGTCCTGGTTGGCCGAGGATTCCACGACCACCTTCTTGTCCGGGGTCACGCTCAGCCACGCCCAGCCCGAGCCGAAGCGGGTCAGCGCGGCCTTGGTGAAGGCTTCCTTGAACTTGTCGAAACCGCCCAGCTGCGCGTCGATGGCCTTGGCCACCTCGCCGACCGGCGCACCGCCGCCGTTGGGCGACATCACCGTCCAGAACAGGGTGTGGTTGGCATGGCCGCCACCGTTGTTGCGCACCGGGCCCTGCAGGTTTTCCGGCAGCGATTTGGTCTTCTTCACCAGTTCCTCGACCGGCAGGTCGGCGTACTCGGTGCCTTCCAGCGCGGCGTTGACGTTGTTGATGTAGGTCTGGTGGTGCTTGGAGTGATGGATTTCCATCGTGGCCGCGTCGATGTGCGGTTCGAGGGCGTCGTACGCGTAGGGCAGCTTGGGCAGGGTGTAGGCCATGAGGAATCTCCTGGGGGTTTTCGCCGGGCGAAGGCCGGGCGTTGCATTGCCAATGGTAGGGACGAAGCCCCCATATACCAAGGGCGGCGGTGGAGAAAACACTGTCCCGCGCGGCAATGGCGGCATGATCGCTAGGCCGGCGTGAACCTTTCGTTCAAGCACGAATGCGCGCAGGCGCGATAATCCGGCATCCGCCTTTCACCACCGCCCACGCCATGCGCAAGCCCCTGCTGTTGTTCGTCGCCCTGTTCCTGCTCGTGGCCGGCTTGTGGGGCATGCGCGAACTGCAACGCCCGCCCGCGCCGCAGTTTGCCCCCGCGCTGGAAGCCGGTGCAGCCATGCCATCGCGCCCTGCCATTCCGGTGGCCACGCCCACACCTGCACCTGACCCTCTGCCCGCCTTCCTGCCACGGGAGGCGCGCGACACCATTGCCCTGATCCAGCGCGGCGGGCCGTTCCCGCACCGGCAGGACGGCAGCGTGTTCGGCAACCGCGAGCAGCACCCGCCGCAGCGCCCACGCGGCTACTATCGCGAATACACGGTCGATACGCCGGGACTTGGCCACCGCGGCGCGCGGCGCATCGTCACTGGCGGCACGCCGCCTGATGCCTGGTATTACACCGACGACCACTACGACAGCTTCCGCAGTTTCGACGTGCCGGCAGCGGGAGAACGGCAATGAGCGACAGCGGTTTCGACATGGGGCTGGAAGATGCCGCGCAGGCGGGCGTGTATGCCGTTGCCCACGGTGACCTTGGCGGGCTGGCCGCTGCCGCGCGCGATGCCGGGTTGAAGGTGTTGCGCGTGGATCTGGAAGGCTGCGCCGACAAGCGCACCCTGCTGCTGCGCATCGCCACCCAGCTGGATCTTCCACCGGGCATGGGCCGCAACTGGGATGGGCTGTCCGACGCGCTGCGCGACCTGTCGTGGCTGCCGGCCAGCGGCTATGCGCTGCTGTTCGGAGAAGCCGACGGCCTGCGACAAGCGAGCGGCGAGGATTTCGATACCTTGCTGGACGTGCTGGCCGAAGCCTCCAGCCGTTGGGCCGAAGACGCCGTGCCGTTCTGGGCGTTCCTGGAATTGACCGATTATCCGTCGGAACCGTAGGAGCGCCGTTCGAACAACGGGCAACGGCCGGCATCGGTGGAGAATCAACCGTCCAATTCTTCCCACCGCGCATAGGCCGCATCCAGCTCGGCCTGCACCTTGCCCAGCTTCTGCGTGTGTGCGGCCACCTCGGCGCTGGAGCGGGTATAGAACGCCGGGTCGTTCATCGCCGCCGTCAGCCCTTCCACGTCCTGTTCCAACTGCTCGATCTTCGCCGGCAGCTGCTCCAGTTCGCGCGCGTCCTTGAAGCTGAGCTTGCGCTTGGCCGGCGCGGCCTCGGCGATGGGCGTTGCCGCCGGCTTTTCCGCAGGCCTGGCCGCAACGGCCACCTGCGCGGTGGCCGGGCGCTGGCGCAGCCAATCGCTGTAGCCGCCCACGTAGTCGCCCACCCGGCCCTCGCCCTCCATCACCAGCGTGGAGGTGACCACGTTGTCGAGGAAGTCGCGGTCGTGGCTGACCAGCAGCAGCGTGCCGGTGTAGTCGCCGAGCAATTCTTCGAGCAGCTCCAGCGTTTCCACGTCGAGGTCGTTGGTCGGTTCGTCCATCACCAGCAGGTTGGACGGCTGTGCGAACAGCTTGGCCAGCAGCAGGCGGTTGCGCTCGCCGCCGGACAGACGGGTGATTGGCGCACGCGCGCGCTCCGGGGTGAACAGGAAATCCTGCAGGTAGGCATGCACGTGCTTGCGCTTGCCGTTGAGGTCGATGAAGTCCGCGCCCTCGGCGACGTTCTCGATTGCGCTCCAGTCCTCGCGCAAGGTGGCGCGATACTGGTCGAAATAGGCGATTTGCAGGTTGGTGCCGGGCCGCACCTCGCCGCTGTCCGGCTGCAATTCGCCCAGCAGCAGCTTCAGCAGCGTGGTCTTGCCGCTGCCATTGGGGCCGATCAGGCCGATGCGGTCGCCACGCAGGATGATGGTGGAAAAATCCTTGACCATCATGCGCTCGCCGAAAGCAAAACCGACGTCCTTGAGTTCGATGACCTTCTTGCCGGAGTTCTCGCCGGCCGCCGCTTCCAGCTTGACGTTGCCGCCCAGCTCGCGACGCTGACTGCGCTCGTTGCGCATGGCCTTGAGCCGGCGCACGCGGCCTTCGTCGCGGGTACGGCGGGCCTTGATGCCCTGCCGGATCCATACTTCTTCCTGCGCCAGCAGTTTGTCGAAGCGGGCATTTTCCTGTGCCTGCGCGTTGAGCCGCTCCTCGCGGCGGCGCTCGTAGTTGGCCCAGTCGCCGGGCCAGCTGGTGACCTGCCCGCGGTCGATCTCGACGATGCGGGTAGCCAGCGCACGCAGGAAGCGGCGGTCGTGGGTGACGAACACCACGCAGCCGCTCCAGCCCTTGAGGAAGCCTTCCAGCCAGTCGATGGCCTCGATGTCGAGGTGGTTGGTCGGCTCGTCCAGCAGCAGCACATCCGGCCCCGCCACCAGCGCACGCGCCAGCAGCACGCGGCGCTTCATGCCGCCGGACAGGCGCTCGAACACGGCGTCGCCGTCCAGTTCCAGCTTGGTCAGGGTTTCAGCCACGCGCTGGTCCAGCGCCCAGCCATCGGCACCGTCGATCTTCGCCTGTACCTTGCCCATCGCCTCGGCATCGAACTCGGCGGCATGGCTGAGGTGGTGGAATTCAGCCAGCCACTGGCCCAACTCGCCAAGGCCGCCGGCGACCACGTCGAACACGCTGCCGGCCGCGCCATGCGGCACTTCCTGCTCCAGCCGGGCCACGCGCACGCCCTGCTGCACGCGCACCTCGCCGTCGTCGGGCTTGAGCTCGCCGGCCATCAGTTTCATCAGGGTGGATTTGCCGGCGCCGTTGCGGCCGATCAGGGCGATGCGCTCGCCCGGCTCGACCGACAGTTCGGCTTTTTTCCAGCAACAACGGGCCGCCGACGCTGTAATCGACGTTCTGCAAAGTGATCAAAGGCATCCGCGCATTGTACGGGCTGCGGCACGGCCGCCGCAGGTCCGGGCCATATTCCCGGAGGGGCGTTCCATGGAATGCGCGAAGCGCCGTGCCCCCGGCCTACGCAAAGACGTCCGCCGGCAATGCCAGCAACTGCCGCAGGCTGGCCGGCACGCGCTTGCCGGGGTGGCGCACCACCCACAGCTGCCGCCGCAACGGCGGCAATGGCGTGGCCAGCACATGCAGCCTGCCGAGCGCGACCAGGTCAGCCACCGCATGCCGTGACAGGCAGGCCAGCCCCAGCCCGGCCACCGCGCCCTGCTTGATCGCCTCGGTGCCGCCCAGTTGCAGCACTTCGGCAAAACCATGCAGGTGCGGCAGCAAGGCCTGCTCGGCCGCCTCGCGGGTGCCGGAGCCGGGTTCGCGCAACAGCCAGCAGGCTGCGCGCAGCCGCGCCATGTCCGCGCCTTCGCGCAATACGGCCGCCTGCCGGTGGCGCTCGCCGAACACGATGACCAGTTCGTCCTCGCGCCACTGCACAGCCTCCAGCCCCGGCGCGTGGCACGGGCCTTCGATCAGGCCGATATCCACCTCCAGCCGCTGCACCGCGGCGGCCACCTCGCGGGTGTTGCCGATCACCAGATCGACCCGCGCCTGCTCGTTACCCTCGCGCAAGCCGGCAATGCAAGCCGGCATCAAGTAATTGCCGATCGTGGTGCTGGCCCCCACCCGCCAACGCTGCGCCGCGGCGGCCTCATCGCCGATGCGGAAACGGCGCTCGACGTCGGCCATGCCCGCCAGCAGGGCGCGCGCCTCGGGCAGCAGGGCGCGCCCGTGGCCGTTGAGTACCAGTCGCCGGCCGATACGGTCGAACAGTGCCAGCCCGAGCAGACTCTCCAGTTCGCTCAACGCCGCGCTGACCGCCGATTGCGACAAGCCGATGGCCGCGCCGGCCGCCGTGGTGGTGCCGGCTTCGGAGATGGCCGAGAAAATCTGCAACTGGCGCAATGAGAGATGCATGACCTACCCGAAAAACAGATCGTAATGACAAATATTATCCGTTTCACAACTTATTTCGACGGAATCAGGATGGGCCATCTCCTGATAACCCACCGGCATGAGCACCACCCCACAAGGACTGCATCGCCCCCGCTTTTCCGCACTTCCCGGCCTGTTGCTGACCGGCGCGATTGCCGCGCTGTCCATCCAACTGGCCGAACTTCCGTGGCTGCAAGCCCACGGTATCGGCGCACTGACCTTGGCCATCGTGGCCGGCATTGCCATCGGTAACACCGCTTATGCCGCACTGGCCCCACTTGCGGCGGCGGGCATCGGTTTCTCGAAGACCACGCTGCTGCGCGCCGGCATCGTTTTCTATGGCCTGCGCCTGACTGTGCAGGACATTGACCACGTTGGTGTCGGCGGCGTACTGGTTGATGCGCTGATGCTGTGCTCCACCTTCGCGCTGGCGGCATGGCTGGGCACGCGCGTACTGGGGCTGGAACGCGGCACCGCGCTGCTGATCGGCGCAGGCAGCTCGATCTGCGGCGCGGCGGCGGTGATGGCTACCGCGCCGGTGGTCAAGGGCCGGGCCGAGCAGGCGGCCGTCGCCGTGGCGACGGTGGTGGTGTTCGGCACCGTGGCGATGTTCCTCTATCCACTGCTGTACCACTGGGGTATCGCCACCGGCTGGATGCCGCTGGATCAAGCCGACTTCGGCGTGTTCGTCGGCTCCACCGTGCACGAAGTGGCGCAGGTGGTCGCCGCCGGCCGCGCAATCAGCCCGCAGGCCGCCGACGCCGCAGTGATCGCCAAGATGGTGCGGGTAATGATGCTGGCGCCATTGCTGCTCGGCTTGTCGGCGTGGCTGGCGCGTGGGCGCGGCGCACGGGGAACGCGCGCGAAAATCGCCGTTCCGTGGTTCGCGTTCGGTTTCATCGGCATGGTCGGGTTCAATTCGCTGCACCTGCTGCCAATCTGGCTGGTCGATGCGTTGGTCAGGCTGGACACGGTGCTTCTGGCAATGGCGATGGCCGCACTGGGCCTGACCACCCACGCCTCGGCCCTGCGTCGGGCCGGCCTTCGGCCGATGCTGCTGGCGTCGCTGTTGTTCGCTTGGCTGCTGGGCGGCGGGTTGCTGGTCAATCTGGGCGTGCAAGCGGCCCTGTAGGAGCGCAGCCTGCCGTGCAACGACAGAATCCCATCACACAGCAAGCGGCACGCCTACATTCATCCGCGCCATCTGCGAAAATGCCGCATGACCGACTTCTCCACCCTGCCGCTGTCGCCGGCCCTCGCCCCCGGCATCGACGCGCTGGGCTACACCACCATGACCCCGGTGCAGGCACGCAGCCTGCCGCCGATCCTGCAGGGCCGCGACGTGATCGCCCAGGCGCCCACCGGCAGCGGCAAGACCGCCGCCTTCGGCTTGGGCCTGCTCAACCGGCTCGACCCCGCCGTGCTGCGCACGCAGGCGCTGGTGCTGTGCCCCACCCGCGAACTGGCCGACCAGGTCGGCAAGCAGCTGCGCAAGCTGGCCACCGGCATCCCCAACCTCAAGCTGCTGGTGCTCACCGGCGGCGTGCCGCTCGGCCCGCAACTGGCCTCGCTGGAAGCGCACCACCCGCAGGTGGTGGTCGGCACCCCCGGCCGCGTGCAGGAACTAGCGCGCAAGCGTGCGCTCAACCTCGGCCAAGTGCGCTGCTTCGTGCTTGACGAGGCCGACCGCATGCTCGACATGGGTTTCGAGGAACCCATCCGCGAGATCGCCGGTCGCACCCACGCCGAGCGCCAGAGCCTGTTGTTCTCGGCCACCTTCCCCGACGCCATCCGCGAGCTGGCGCGCGCGCTGCTGAAAACGCCGGAAGAAGTGACCATCGACGGCGACGCCGAGGCGCCGGCCATCCAGCAGCTATTCTTCGAAGCGGAGTCTGCACACCGGCAGAAGGCGCTGGCCGGGCTGCTGCTCAAGTACACGCCCGAATCGGCGGTGGTGTTCTGCAACACCCGCAAGGACGTGGACGAAGTGGCCAACTCGCTGCGCCAGTTCGGCTTCTCGGCGCTGGCGCTGCACGGCGACATGGAACAGCGCGACCGTGACGAAGTGCTGCTGCAGTTCTCCAACCGCAGCTGCAACGTGCTGGTCGCCAGCGACGTGGCCGCGCGCGGGCTGGACGTGGAAGACCTCGCCGCGGTGGTCAATTACGAATTGCCGAACGACATGGACAGCTACCGCCACCGCATTGGCCGCACCGCCCGTGCTGGCCGCAGCGGTTTGGCGTTGAGCTTGGTTGCAGGCCGCGAGCGCCACCGCGCCGACGCGCTGGAAACCGAACAGGGCAGCGCGCTGAACTGGCAGAAGACGCCGCTGGCCACTGCCCGCCCCGCGCAGCTGCCGCTGGCGGCGATGACCACCTTGCGCATCGACGGCGGCAAGACCGACAAGCTGCGCGCCGGCGACATCCTCGGCGCGCTGACCGGCGATGCCGGGCTGTCGGCCAAGGCCATCGGCAAGATCGACATCTTCCCCACCCGCTCCTATGTCGCCGTCGCCCGCGAGCAGGCTGGAAAGGCCGTGGCGCGGCTGGAGGCCGGCAAGATCAAGGGCAAGCGTTTCCGCGTGCGGAAGATGTAGCGCGTTTTTCCCTTCTTCGATCGGGAGACAACTCGGCAGGAATGCCGAGTTGCACGGTGAAGCCCCCCCGAAGGGTGAGGCGCATCGATGCACTGAATGCAGAATGCCGCCCACGGAAATGCAGTCTGGCTTCCGTTGCCACCGCGAACGGAATGGACAAGCCTCATCGCGACTTGCGTCGCTACAGGAGTGCGGGCGGTTGCTGAAACCTCAATCGAACAGCTTGCCGGGGTTCATCAAGCCGTTCGGGTCGAAGGCTTGCTTTACCCCGCGCATCAACGCGATTTCCGCCGCATCGCGGGTGCTGGAGAGGTACGGCTTCTTGACCAAGCCGATGCCGTGCTCGGCCGAGATGCTGCCGTCGAAACGGTGCAGCACCTGCGCCAGCAACTTGGTGACGTGCTCGCACTGGCCTAGGAATTCGGCGTCGGAGGTGTCGTCGGGCTTCAACACGTTGATGTGCAGGTTGCCGTCGCCGATATGGCCGAACCAGACCACGTCGAAATGCGGGTAAGCATCGCCGATCAGTGCCTGTGTTTCTTCAAGGAACGCAGGCATCGCCGAAATGCGCACCGACACGTCGTTCTTGTACGGCTTGTAGCGCGCCAGCGATTCGGTGATGCCCTCGCGCAGCCGCCACAGTTGCTGCGCTTGCGCTTCACTGGCGCTGATGACGCCATCGAGCACCCAACCCTGCTCCATGCAGTGCTCGAACGCGGCCAGCGCGGCGGCTTCGCCGGCCTCGTCGGCGGCGGCGTATTCGGTGACGACGTAGTACGGGTAGGTTTCCGCAAACGGGTATTGCGCGCCGTGGGCGGTGACGTGGTGCACCGCGCGGTCGGTGAAGAACTCGAACGCCTCCAGTTGCAGCTTTTCACGGAACGCGGCGAACACCTGCATCAGTACATCGAAACTGGGCAGCGCCAGCAGCATCACGTTGCTGGCCGCGGGCGGGTCGGTGAGCTTCAACGTGGCTTCGACGACGACACCGAGCGTGCCTTCCGAGCCGACCAGCAGTTGGCGGAAGTCGTAGCCGCTGGAGTTCTTGATCAGGCCTTTGTTGAGTTCCAGCAATTCACCGTTGCCGGCCACCACTTTCAAGCCTGCAATCCATTCACGGGTATTGCCGTAGCGAATCACGCGGATGCCGCCGGCATTGGTGGCGATATTGCCGCCGATCGAGCAAGAGCCGCGCGCGGCGAAATCCACCGGGTACAGCAGCCCGTGTTCCTTCGCCACGTTGTGTACTGCCTCCAGCGGCATGCCGGCCTGCACCGTCAGGGTGCGGTCGACCACGTTGAAATCCAGCGCCTTGTTCATGCGCTCAAGGCTCAACACCAGTTCGCCGTTGGCCGCCACCGCACCACCGGACAGGCCGGTGCGACCGCCGGACGGCACCACCGCCACCTTGTGCGCGTTGGCCCAGCGCACCACGGCCTGCACTTCCTCGACGCTGCCCGGCAATGCAATGGCCAGCGGCGCGGGCGTCCAGCGCCGGGTCCAGTCGCGGCCGTAGTGCTCCAGGTCGGCCAGGTCGGTCTTCAGGCGCAGCGTCGGGCAGGCGTGCAGCAGGGTTTGCAGGCGCGGATCGGTCATGGGGAGGCTTGCCGGAGCATGGGGACCGGAAAGCCTGCCAGCCGTTGCAGCCAATGACAATGGATTCAACTGAAACCGTAGGGTTATCAGTACATTGCCAGCTGTCGCAGTGCACAAAACCCCTTCCCTTCTGGCATAGTCGGCAACTCCCTTCCCCCACCAAGCCGCCACCGCCATGTCACCCAAGAAGACCTCGTTCCCGAAGCAGGACATCCGTGTTTTGTTGCTGGAGGGCGTCAGTCAGACGGCGGTGGATGCGTTCAAGGCGGCCGGCTATTCGCAGATCGAATACCACGCCAAGGCCTTGCCGGAAGACGAGTTGAAGGCGCGCATCGCCGAGGCGCACATCGTCGGCCTGCGCTCGCGCACCCAGCTCACTGCCGACGTGCTGGCCCATGCCAAGCGCCTGATCGCCGTAGGCTGCTTCTGCATCGGTACCAATCAGGTGGATCTGGAGGCGGCCGAGCTGGCCGGCATCCCGGTGTTCAACGCGCCCTACTCCAACACCCGCTCGGTGGCCGAACTGGTGATCGCCGAGGCCATCCTGCTCACCCGCGGCGTGCCGCAAAAGAACGCCGAATGCCATCGTGGTGGCTGGTCCAAGTCCGCCGCCGGCAGCCACGAAGTGCGTGGCAAGACGCTGGGCATCGTCGGCTACGGCCACATTGGCACGCAGGTCGGCGTGCTGGCCGAGGCGATGGGCATGAACGTGATTTTCCATGACATCGAAACCAAACTGTCGCTGGGCAACGCGCAGCCGGCCGCGAGCCTGGACGACCTGCTCTCGCGCTCGGACATCGTCACCTTGCATGTGCCGGAAACCGCTTCGACGCAATGGATGATCGGCGCCGGGCAACTGGCCAAGATGAAGCCCGGTGCACACCTTATCAATGCCGCGCGCGGCACCGTGGTGGTCATCGATGCGCTCGACGCGGCGCTGCGCTCGGGTCATATCGGCGGCGCGGCGGTCGATGTGTTCCCGGTGGAACCCAAGGGCAACGGCGACCGCTTCGAGTCACCGCTGACCGCGCATGACAACGTGATCCTGACCCCGCACGTGGGCGGCTCCACGCTGGAGGCGCAGGACAACATCGGCCTTGAAGTGGCCGCCAAGCTGGTGCGCTACAGCGACAACGGTAGCACCCTGTCGGCGGTGAACTTCCCCGAAGTCACGCTGCCCGAGCATGCCGAAAGCCAGCGTCTGCTGCACATCCACCGCAACGTGCCGGGCGTACTGTCGAAGATCAACGAAATATTTTCGCGTCACAACCTCAACATCGACGGCCAGTTCCTGCGTACCGACCCGAAGCTGGGCTACGTGGTCATCGACATCACCGCCACCGTCGAACAGGCCAACGCCATCCGCGACGAACTGGCGGCAATCGAAGGCACGCTGCGCACGCGCATCCTGTATTGAGCCAGACGTGCCGCGCAGGGGTGCCGTGCCCCTGCGCCTCGCCCTAACGGCGCTTGATCTCGAACTTGCCGAAACCTATGCCCAGATCCCAGCCCTGCCCGGTGCCGGCCAGCGCCAGCGAGATGTCGCCCTTGGTCACCACCTGCGCGTTGCTCGACTTCACCGCGCCAGCATGCACTTCGGCGCCGCCGTAGGTGCCAATCAGATCGTTCAGGCTGTATGCGCCGGTGAACTTGCCACGGCCGTTGCTGATCCTGGACTTGCCCACCGTCAGCCCACCGCCCTTGGCACGGATGCTGACCGGAATCGAGGCGCCGTTGTCGCAGGTGATGGTGCCGTGGCCGGACGCGGTCTTGTAGAAAACCGACCAGCCGCTCAGGTTGAAGCGCAGCTCGCAGTCGATGTTGCCCGCCGCCTGCGCGGCCGGTGCCGCCCCCAGGGTGGCCAGCAGCACCAGCATTGCCGTCATCGTCTTCTTCATGGTTGCAGCCCTTGCGTGCGGTCGACGGGACGAGCCTAGCAGCCCGCCCGCATGCGCCATGCAATGATGCGATGCGCCGGCCGAACTTCGTTCAGCCAGCTGCCGGCGCGACCAGTTCGAACGCATCGGCGTCGAGCATCGCCGGGAAGCGCTCGCGGTGCGCAGCCAACGCGGCGGCGGAAATGGTGGTGGTGACCACCTGTTCGTGCTCGCGGATTTCCACCTGTGGCTGGCCCAGGAAATCGATCACCGCGCTGTCGCCGGAATAATGCAGGCCGTTTCCGTCGGTACCAACGCGATTGACCACCGCCACGTAGCACAGGTTCTCGATCGCCCGCGCCCGCGCCAGCGTGCGCCACGCATGGGCGCGCGCCGACGGCCAGTTGGCGACGAAGATTTGCAGGTCGAAATCCATTTGTTCGGCGCGTTCCACGTCGAAGCGGTTGCGGCAAAACACCGGGAAACGCAGGTCGTAGCAGACCTGCGGGTTGATCCGCCAGCCCTTCCACTCCACGCACAGGCGCTCGTTGCCGGCAGCGTAGCGCTGGTGTTCGCCGGCATAACGGAACAGGTGGCGCTTGTCGTAATGCCGCAGTTCGCCATCGGGCGTGGCCCACAGCAGGCGGTTGAACACCTCCTCGCCCACGCGCAGCTGCACGCTGCCGGTGACCGCGGCATCCAACATGCGGGCCTGTTCGCGCATCCATGCCACGGTCGGGCCATCCATGCCCTCGGCCTTGAAAATGGCGTCATTGGAGAAGCCGCTGGTGAAGGTTTCCGGCAGAACCACCAAGTCGGTATTGCCGGCCAAGGGTGCCAGCAGCGCGGCGTAATGTTCGCGGTTGCCGGCCGGGTCGTGCCAGAGGGTGTTGCCTTGCACGAGGGAGATGCGGAGGTCGTTCATGGAGGCCGTAATTGGTGATGGAGCCGTGATTGGTGATTCGTTATTCGTGATTGGGAAAAGCGGCTTGGTTGCGGCCTGGTAGTTCGCTGGATGTTTTGGGATTGGGATACCGAAGAACGATGAGCGGCGGTGAAGCGCTGTTTCGAATCACGAATAACGAATCACCAATCACCGCTCCATCGAATCACCAATCACGAATCCCCCCAATTACAGTTTCATCAAACGCTCAATTGCCGCATCCAACGTCGCATCATTCTTTGCAAAACACAGCCGCACCAGCCGCTGCCCGGCCGGCGGGGTTTCGTAGAACGGCGATAGCGGGATCGCGGTGACGCCCTTCTCGATGGTCAGCCACTTCACGAATTCGTGATCCGGCAGGTCGCTGATGGCCGAATAGTCCACCAGCTGGAAATAGCCGCCCGGCACCGGCAATGGCTGCAACCGCGTGGTCAGCAGTTGTTCGCGGAAACGGTCGCGCTTGCTCTGGTAGAACGCGCCCAGTTCGAGGTGATGTTCGGGTTCGTCGCGGATCATCGCGGCGAAACCATATTGCGCCGGGCCATAGGTGGTGAAGGTGTTGTACTGGTGCACCTTGCGGAACTCTGCACTCAAGGCCGGCGGTGCGATGGCGTAGCCGATCTTCCAGCCGGTGCAGTGGTAGGTCTTGCCGAAGCTGGAAATGACGAAGGCGCGCTCGCGCAGTTCCGGGTAACGCAGCGCCGATTCATGGCGGGCGCCGTCGTAGACGATGTGCTCATAGACTTCGTCGGAAATCAGGTAGATGCCGGTGCCGCGCAGCAGGTCGGCCAGTGCCTGCATGTCGGTCGCGCCGAGCATCGCCCCGGACGGGTTGTGTGGGGTATTGACCATCAACATGCGCGTTTTCGGGGTGATGGCCGCCCGCACCTTGTCCCAGTCCACCGCGAAGGTTTGCGGATCCAGCGCCACGTGCACCGCACGCGCGCCGGCCAGGTCGATCGCCGGTTCGTAACAGTCATAGGCCGGGTCGAGCACGATCACTTCATCGCCGGCGCGCACCACTGCATGGATGGCGTCGAAGATCGCCTCGGTGCCGCCAGAAGTGACGGTGATTTCGCTGTCCGCATCCACCTGCGCGCCGTAGCAGTCCAGCACCTTCTGTGCGATGGCCTGCCGCAGCGCCGCCACACCGGTCATCGGCGCGTATTGGTTGAAGCCATCACGCATCGCCCTGGCGGTTTCGTCGACCAGCCGTTGCGGCGCGGGAAAGTCCGGAAAACCCTGCCCGAGGTTGACCGCGCCATGCTCGGCGGCCAGTTGCGACATCACGGTGAAGATGGTGGTGCCCACCTTGGGCAGCTTGGTCTGCGGTTGCATCGGTCGTTCGTGCCGTGGAGGGGGAACGCGGAGTTTACGCAATGCCGGCGGGGTGGGCTTCCCTCCTATAATGCGCACCCGACACGACAGCCCGCCTGCGCTCCTTCCGCGATGCGAGCGCCCGACCCGATGACCGACACCGCCCCGAACACCCCGCCGCTGCTCGCCACGCGCGGCCTGCGCTTCACCCGCGACGACGACCCGGTGTTCGGCCCGCTCGACCTGCACGTCGATGCCGGCGAGGCGTTGCTGGTGCAAGGCGGCAACGGTGCCGGCAAGACCACGCTGCTGCGCGTGTTGGCCGGCCTGCTGCGCGCCGACGAGGGCGTGATCGAAATCGACGGCCGCCCTGCCAGCCACGATGTGCGCGCGCGCTTCATCGCCTACCATGGCCACTTGCCGGCGTTGAAACAGGACCTTTCGGCGCTGGAAAACCTGCACATGCTGTGCGGTCTGCAAGGCCGGCGCGAACGGCAGATGCCAGGCAACGCGCTGGCCATCGTCGGCTTGGCGGGTTACGAGGACGCGTTGGTGCGGCAGCTGTCGGCCGGGCAGAAAAAGCGCCTGTCGCTGGCACGCATGTGGCTGTCGCCCGCGCCGGTGTGGCTGCTCGACGAGCCTTACGCCAACCTCGACCTGGACGGCATCAATCTGGTCAACCGAATGATTTCCGCGCACCTGCGCAGCGGCGGCGCGGCGCTGGTCACCACCCACGGCGCCTATGCCGCGCCGCCGGTACGCAACCGCACCTTCACCCTGGGCCGCGCCGCGGCATTGGAGGCGTCATGAGCCTGCCCGGTCCGCGACCCACGCTGTTCGACGCCGCCTCCGCGCTGCTCGCGCGCGATTTGAAGTTGTTATGGCGCCGTCGTGGCGACGCTGCCCAGCCCATCCTGTTCGCGCTGTTGGTGGTGGCGTTGTTCGCGCTTGCGCTGGGTGGCAACCCGCAACTGCTGCAACGCGTGGCTTCGGCGGTGCTGTGGCTGTCGGTACTGCTGGCCGGCCTGCTGTCGCTGGACACGCTGTTCCGCGGCGACGCCGAGGATGGTTCACTGGAGCAATGGCTGCTGTCGCCGGTGCCTCTGGCGTGGCTGGTGGCGGTGCGGGTGTTCTCGCACTGGCTGACCACGGCGTTCCCGCTGGTGCTGGTCAGCCCGTTGCTGGCCGAACTGATGGGCCTGCCGCACGCGCAGCTGCCGACGCTGATGGCCTCGCTGGCGCTGGGCACACCGCTGCTCAGCCTGCTCGGCGCGGTGGTGGCGGCCTTGACCGTGGGCATGCGCCGCTCCGGCATTCTGCTGGCGCTACTGGTACTGCCGCTGTACGTGCCGGTGTTGGTGTTCGGCGCCGGCGCGGTGGCCGCTTCGTCGCAGGGGTTCGACGCCAGCGGCGCGTTGTTGCTGCTTGGCGCAGGGTTGGTGGTCAGTGCGTTGTTGGCGCCGTTGACCGCTGCGGCGGCGATTCGCATCGCCAATTCCTGAAGCTGAAGCCCCTCTCCCGCCGGGGCGAGGCCGCGCGGCGTGTGCGCCACTGGCGCGCGTGCGGTTGAGCACCCACGCCGCTGGCGTGGGCCGGGGCGCGGAGCGGCGGGTGGGATGAAGGTTCGGGGCGAAGCCCTTGCACTGCCTGACAACACGAGGCTTCGCCCGAACCCTCATCCGCCCTTCGGGGCACCCTCTCCCGGTGGGAGAAGGAACCCCTGCCTGCGACATTGCGTCACTTGCCTGCCGGCAATGCCGGTCGCAGCATTATCTGCTGCCCGTTCACAGGGCAAACCCTCTGCAACTGGAGTTTTCCCATGTTCCGCAAATTGATCCTCGCTTCCGCCCTGGTCCTCGGGGCCGCCGGCACCGCCCAAGCCGCCGCCGCGTGTTCGGTGAATCTGGAAGGCAACGACGCCATGCGCTACAGCGCCGCCAACATCGACGTGCCCAAGAGCTGCGCCACCTTCACCATCAACTTCAAGCACGCCGGCAAGATGGCCAAGAACGTGATGGGCCATAACGTGGTAATCGCCAAGACCGCCGACATGCACGGCATCGACGCCGATGGCATCAAGGCCGGTGCGGCGGCCGATTACGTCAAGGCCGGCGATACCCGTGTCATCGCCCACAGCAAGGTTATCGGTGGCGGCGAAACCACCAGCGTCAGCATCCCGGTCGCCAAGCTCGCCGCCGCAGGCGCGCCGCTGTCGTTCTTTTGCAGCTTCCCCGGCCACTCGGCGCTGATGAAGGGCACCTTGACCCTCAAATAAGCCCCTGTCGAAGGCAGCTGCGGCGCGGGCCGGCAGTGCCAACCGCGCCGTCTTCGGCTAATCTTCACGGGCTGCAAGCGCCCGTGCTTCGCGGTGCCCGGTAACCGGATGGTCGGGGATCCACCCGACCATCGTTTTTCCCAGCGAGCGAGCGGATGTTCAAAGGTTTGGCAGTTTGGTTCCATCGGCTGGGCTCTCCGGCCCATTTCGACGCCTTTGCCGCCCGCTGGTCGCCGTGGTGCTACCTTGCCTCGCTGCCGTTGTTCGCCTTCGGCCTGTGGCAAGCGCTGGCGGTGGTGCCGGCCGATTACCAGCAAGGCGACAGCTTCCGCATCCTCTACATCCATGTGCCCTCGGCATGGATGAGCCTGTTCGTGTTCGGTCTGATGGCGTTCTACAGTGCCATCGCGCTGATCTGGCGGATCAAGCTCTGCGAGATTCTGGCAATGGCCTGCGCCCCCATCGGTGCTGCGTTCACCCTGATTACCCTGATTACCGGCAGCATCTGGGGCAAGCCGATGTGGGGCACGTGGTGGGACTGGGATCCGCGCCTGACCACCGAGCTGATCCTGCTGTTCCTGTACCTGGGCGTGATGGGCCTGTATGGCGCCATCGACGACCGCCGTTCCGCTGCGCGCGCAGCCGGCCTGCTGTCCATCGTCGGCGTGGCGCTGCTACCGATCATCCGTTACTCGGTGGTGTGGTGGAATTCGCTACACCAAGGGCAGACCATCCGCCTGTTCGGCGAATCCAGCATGGACGCCAGCATGGTGTTGCCGCTGTGGCTGATGGTGCTGGCCACCAAATTCTGGTTCGCCGGCTCGCTGCTGTCGCGCGCGCGCGCCGACAACCTGCGCCGCGAGGCCGGCAAGGCCTGGGTGCGCGAGCGCGTGGAGAAATTGTCATGAGCTATTTCCAGTACGTGGCGCTGGCCTACGGCGTGTTCTTCGCCGTGCTGGCGTGGGATTTCATCGTTCCCCGGTTGCAGGTGCGCCGGCAACTGCGCGACGCGCACAACCGGCTGGCCCGTGCCAATCGCCAGCAGGCAGCCGCAGCCGATGACGGGGAGCTGAGCCGATGAGCCCCACCCAACGCAAGCGCCTGCTACTGGTGCTGCTGGTCGTCGCCGTGGCCGGCATCGCCACCGCGCTGGTCGCCACCGCCCTGCAACGCAATATTGCCTACCTCTACACGCCTGCCGAAGTGAAGGCAGGCAAGGTCGCTCCCGATGCCCGCTTCCGTCTCGGCGGCATGGTCGCCAAGGGCTCGTTCAAGCGTGACCCCGGTGCACTACTGGCACGTTTCGAGGTGACCGACGGCGACGCCGAACTGCCGGTGAGCTACGACAAGATCCTGCCGGACCTGTTCCGCGAAGGCCAAGCCGTGGTCGCCACCGGGCACATGAAGGACGGCGTGTTCGTCGCCGAAGAAGTGCTGGCCAAGCACGACGAAACCTACATGCCCAAGGAACTGGCCGACAAGATGGGCATGGCCCACGACAAGCACCAGGTGCCCGCAACCAAGGAAGCGCCCTGAGTGCTTGGTGAAACCGGACAAATCCTGCTGATTCTGGCGCTGCTGGCAGCGTTGCTGCAAAGCGTGCTGCCGTTGCTTGGCGCGCAACGCAACCTGCCTTCGCTG
Organism: Stenotrophomonas sp.; assembly: GCA_034675465.1. Lineage (GTDB taxonomy): Bacteria > Pseudomonadota > Gammaproteobacteria > Xanthomonadales > Xanthomonadaceae > Stenotrophomonas. Next base: position 17,432 of record JAUCDH010000008.1, read on the forward strand.
ATCGCCGTGGCACGCCCGGCCGCATGGCTGCAACTGGCGACGGTGCTGGGCGCGTTCATCGTGTTGACGCTGGCCTTCGTGCAGCAGGATTTTTCGCTGCGCTACGTCGCCGACAATTCCAACACGCTGCTGCCGCTGATTTATCGTTATTCGGCCGTCTGGGGCTCGCACGAAGGTTCGCTGCTGTTGTGGGCGTTGGTGCTGGCGCTGTGGACGGCGGCGGTGGCGGCATTCTCGCGCCATCTGCCCGAACTGGTGGTGGCGCGCGTGCTGGCGGTGATGGGCATGGTCAGCCTCGGCTTCCTCGCCTTCCTGCTGTTCACTTCCAACCCGTTCGAGCGCCTGTTCCCGGTGCCGCTGGAAGGCCGCGACCTCAACCCACTGTTGCAAGACCCCGGCCTGATCATCCACCCACCGATGCTGTATCTAGGCTATGTCGGCTTCGCCGTGCCGTTCGCTTTCGCCATTGCGGCACTGCTCGACGGCCATATCGACGTGCGCTGGCTGCGCTGGACGCGGCCGTGGACCAACATCGCCTGGGCCTTCCTGACCCTCGGCATCGCGCTGGGCAGTTGGTGGGCGTATTACGAATTGGGCTGGGGCGGCTGGTGGTTCTGGGACCCGGTGGAAAACGCCAGCTTCATGCCGTGGCTGGCCGGCGCTGCGCTGCTGCATTCGCAAGCTGCCACCGAAAAGCGCGGCGTGTTCATTGGCTGGACCTTGCTGCTGGCAATCACCGCGTTCGCACTGTCGTTGCTGGGAACCTTCCTCGTGCGCTCGGGCGTGCTGACCAGCGTGCATTCGTTCGCTGCGGACCCATCGCGTGGCCTGTTCATCCTCGTGTTCCTCGCACTGGTAGTGGGCGGTTCGCTGCTGTTGTATGCGCTACGCGCGCCCGCGCTCGGCAGCAATGTCAGCGACGCCCGCCGTGCCTATGCGCTCAACTCCCGCGAAGGGCTGCTGCTGGCCAACAACCTGTTGCTCACCTGCGCCTGCGCGATGGTGTTGCTGGGAACGCTGTACCCGCTGCTGGCCGATGCACTGGACCTGGGCAAGGTGTCGGTCGGCCCCCCCTACTTCGGCACGCTGTTCCTGCTGTTGATGGCGCCGCTGGTCGTGTTGCTGCCGTTCGGCCCGCTGACCCGCTGGCAGCGCGAGCAAGGCTTGCGCCCGCTGGCGCTGCTGGCGCCGTGGGCCGGGCTGGCGTTGCTGCTCGGCGTGGCCGCATGGTTCCTCGCGCCGCAAGGCAAGCTCAAGACCGCCATCGGCATTGCAGCGGCGGTATGGGTGGCCGCGGGCACGCTGCACGTGCTATGGCAGCGCCTGCGCGGCGGCGGCCGGCCCAATGCCGAAACCACCGGCATGCTGCTGGCGCATTTCGGCATCGCGGTATTCGTGGTCGGCGCGCTGCTGGTCGAATCGCTCAGCGTCCAGCACGAAGTGGCGCTGGCGCCGGGCCAGACGATGCAGGTTGGCGCGTATGAACTGCGCTTTGAAAGTGTCGAAGCCAGCGAAGGCCCGAACTACCACTCTGATCGCGGCCACGTGCGGGTATTCCGCGACGACCGCGAGATCGCACTGCTGCACCCGGAAAAGCGCAAGTACGCCAGCGGCGGCATGCCGATGACCGAGGCGGGCATCCACCCTGCGCTCGGCGGCGACGTCTATGTCGCGCTGGGCGAATCGCTGGGCAATGACGCATGGGCGGTGCGTGTGCAGGTCAAGCCCTTCGTCCGCTGGATCTGGCTGGGCGCGCTGCTGATGGCGCTGGGCGGCTTCGTCACCGCCATCGACCGCCGCTTCCGCAAGTTGCCGGGAAAATCATGATGTCCGACGCGAACCCCAAACCCTCCCCATCGCCTGCCGCCGGTCGCCACCATCATCGGCGCGCTGTTCTTCCTCGGGCTGGTCGGCCTGATGCTGCACGGCGTGCTGCGCTCGGACCGGCCGGACCGCGACACCCTGCCCTCTGCGCTGATCGGCAAGCCCGCCCCCAGCTTCGTGCTGCCGGTGCTGCATGACCCCAGCGTCAAGATCAAGAGCCAGGAGCTGCGCGGCGCGCCGTACCTGCTCAATGTCTGGGGCAGCTGGTGCCCCACTTGCCGTGACGAACACCCCATCCTCACCCGTTTCGCCGAAACCAAGCGCGTGCGCGTGGTCGGCTACAACTGGAAGGACGACCGCGACGAGGCGCTGCGCTGGCTGGAACAACTCGGCAACCCGTACATGCTGGTGCTGGCCGACGAAGAAGGCCGCACCGCGCTGGACTGGGGCATCGCCGCCGCGCCGGAGACTTTCCTCGTCGATGGCCACGGCATCGTGCGCTGGAAATACAGCGGTGCGATCACCCAGGAGGTGCTGGACCAGCAGCTGATCCCAGCGCTGGAAAAGGTTGAAACCGCCGCCAAAGGGAAGGCGCAGCGATGAAATGGCTGGCCGCGCTGCTGCTGTCGCTGTGCCTGCCGCTGGCCGCATTGGCGCAGCCGATGGGCGACCCCGCGCCGCTGCACTACCGTGACCGTGCCGAGGAAGCCCGTTTCCACGCATTGTCCGCCGAATTGCGATGCGTGCAGTGCCAGAACCAGTCGCTGGCCGATTCGAATGCGCAGATCGCCCACGATCTTCGCCGCGAAGTGCTGACGCTGATGCAGGAAGGCCGCAGCGACGCCGAGATCAAGCAATTCCTCGTCGATCGCTATGGCGAATTCGTGCTGTATCGCCCGCGCATGCAGGGCAGCACCCTGCTGCTGTGGTTGCTGCCTCGCGCGTTGCTGCTAGCCGGCACGGCGTTGTTGGTCGTGCAGGTACGCAAGCGCCGGCAAGGCTCGCCGCCGCCCACGGCTGACGATGCCAGTCAGGAGGACCGGCAATGGTGAGCACGCCCATCTTCATGGCACTGGCCGGGCTGCTGGCCGTCAGTGGTTGGCGGCCTTGCTGCTGCCGCTGCTGCGCGCCGGCAAGCGTGGTGTATGGGGCACGCTGGTGGCGGCGATGGTGGTCGCCACGCTCGGCCTGTACCAGTGGCTGGGCATGCCCGCCGCGTTGCAGGCGCAATCCATTCCGGTGCCGAAGCAGCTTGACCGAAGGCGTCGAACAGTTGCAGGAAGCGATGCAGAAGAACCCGGACCGCATCGACGGCTGGGTGTTGCTGGCGCGCTCGCAGCAGGAACTTGGGCGCATGGCCGATGCCGCCGCATCCTACGAACGCGCCCTGCAACTGGCCCCGAACGAAGCCGGCCTGCTGGTCGAGGCCGCACAAGCCCGCGCACAGGCCGACCCCAAGCTGCTGTTCGACGACACCGGCCTGCAATGGCTGCAACACGCCCGCGAACTGGCCCCGGACAACGAACGCGCCATCTGGTTGGTCGGCATCGTGCAGCGTCAGCGTGGCGAAGCCGAAGCCGCCGCACGGACGTGGGAAAGTTTGCTGCCGCGCCTGCAAGACGGCGCGGCCACCGCGTTGCGTGAGCAGATTGATGCCGCCCGCACGGACGCCGGCCTGCCGCCTTCCGCACCCACTGCCCCGGCCGCGACCGGCAACACCCTCACCGTGCGGGTGACGCTGGCGCCGGCATTGCAGGCGCGCGTGGCCTCGGGCGCGGACACCCTGTTCGTCATCGCCCGCATCCCCGGCGGCCCGCCGATGCCGGTCGCGGTCGAGCGCCACCCCGCGCAGGCCGGCACGCTCACCGTCACCCTTGATGATGCCGACAGCCCGATGCCGACGCAGAAGCTCTCGGCATTGCAAGAGGTGGAAGTGTTCGCGCGCCTGTCGGCCAGCGGCAACGCGATGCGGCAGGAAGGCGACATCGAATCGACGCCGGTGAAGGTCAAGCTACCGACGGCCAAACCGCTGGACATCATCCTCGGCACGCAGTGAACGGAAGCACGGCTTTGGCTGGGGAAGGAAGAGCGACCTACCCGCTTGTCCTCATGCCAAAACCTCATGACGGCCTGCCGGCTCCCGTCGAAACAAGGCCAGGGGCATAGTGAGATAACCCCGCATCATCACGCAACGGCCACACCATGCCGCTGCACCGCTAGAATCGCCGGATGACCGAATTCATCCCCGAGAGGCAGCCGTTTCCACGCGCTTTCTTCGCCCTTCCCGATGAAGCGCGGCGGCCACTTGCATGGCGCCCGCATCGCTTACGAAACATGGGGCACGCTGGCCGCCGATGCCGGCAACGCCATCCTGATCGTCACCGGGCTGTCACCCGACGCCCACGCCGCCAGCCATCCCGGCAACCCCGCGCCGGGCTGGTGGGAGGCGATGCTCGGCCCCGGCAAACCCATCGACACCCACCGCTGGTTCGTCATCTGCGTCAATTCGCTGGGCAGTTGCAAAGGCTCCACCG
>JAUCDH010000009.1:0-42489 GCA_034675465.1 Stenotrophomonas sp.
ACGCCGCCAAAATTCATGCGCAGGTCGTCGAGGATCGCGTAGATGGTCGGCAGGAACAGCAGGCTGACCACGGTCGAGAACGCAAGGCCGCCGGCAATCGCGCGGGCCATCGGGTGGTATGGCGGCATGTCGTTGGCGGTCTGCGTGTTCAGCGCGATCGGGATCATCGCCAGGATCGCCGTGTCCATTGTCATCATGATCGGGCGCAGGCGTTCGCGGCTGCCTTCCACCAACGCGTCGGTGCGTGCCATGCCGCGCCGTCGCAGGTTGTTGATGTGCTCGATCATCACGATGCCGTTGTTCACCACCACGCCCATCAGCACCAATATGCCGATCACCGCCATGATGTTCATCTCGGTACCGGTGATCCAGAACAGCCAATAGACGCCGAAGATCGAGAACAGCACGCAGGACATGATTGCCGCAGGAAACAGTAGCGATTCGAACACCGCGGCCATGATCACCAGCATCAGGATCAACGCAATGAAGATGCTGTTGACCATCTGCTGCATGTCGTTGAAGTTGATGTTGAAGCCCGCGCCGGAGAAGGTGTAGCCGTAGCCCGGCGGGAACTGCACGCCGTTCAATGTGGTTTCAATCGACTTGCGCGCCGCCTCCATCGGCACGTCCTTGGCCAGCCCGGCCTCCACCCGTAGCATGGTTTGCCGGTTCAGGCGCTGGATCGAATTGGCCGCCGGGTTGACGCCGACATCCACCATCGCCACAGCAGCCGGCACCTCCTTGCCGTTTGCGGTGTGCACCATGAACGAGGACAGGTCTTCGACGCCGTAGTTCTCCGACCCGGCGAAGCGCACGTTGACCGGTATCTCCACGTCATCGCGATGGAAATCACGCAGGCTGGAGCCGCGCAGCGCCATGCTGACGAACTGCGCCACCTGCTGCGCGGAAAAACCGTAGGCAGCGGCGCGCTCGCGGTTCACCTGCACGGCGAGCTCGGTGTTGGCATCACCGGTATCCACGCGCACGTCGCGCAACTTCGGGTCGCGCGCCAGCATCGGCACGATGTCCTCGGCCAGCTCCTTCAGTGTCTGCGTCGAATCGCCCACGAGACTGAAGCGGACGCCCTGCTGGCCGTCGCTGCCCATGCTGCCAGGCCAGCCGATGCCGATCTTGGCGCGTGCCGATTGCGGCAGACCCTTGCGCACCTCCTCCTCGATCTTCTTGCTCAGCTCGCGATCGTCGATATCGAGGGAACAAGCGCGTCTGCGCCCAGCCCTGCTCACTGTAGCGGCTGAACACGCGCTCGATGTGGAAGTCCTTGCGGTGCGCGTTGACGATTCCTCTCCAACCGCGCCACTTCCCGGCCCATTTCCTCCTTGGAATAGGCGCCGCGCCACTGGTAGAAGATATTGATCTCGCTCGGGGTCACCATCATCGCCGCCGCCTTGCGTGTGCGTCATCGGGAACACGCTGACCAGCGAAATGAACAGGATGCCGGCCACCGCCCAGCCACGGTGTTGCAAGGTCCAGCGCAGCGCGCGCGCATAGCGTTCCTGCATGCGGCCGATCAGCGGCGACTTCAGCGCCGGCGGCGTGCGCATGCGCGCCGACAGCATCGGCAATCAGGCTCACCGCCACCAGCCACGACGCCAGCAGCGACACCGAGATGGTCACCGCCAGCTGCGACAGGTAGATGGTGATGATGTTCTTCTCGCCGAACATCATCGGCAGGAACACCACGCAGTGGCACAGCGTGCCAGCCGACAGCGCGATGGCGACATGGCGGGTGCCGACGATGGAGGCCAGCGCGGGATGGTCGGGAAATTTCTCCCGTTCCTGATAGATGCTCTCGACCACCACTACGGCGTTGTCCACCAGCATGCCCACTGCCAGCAACAGGCCCATCATCGAGATGATGTTCAAGGTGATGCCGGCGAAATACATGAAGCCCAGGGTCATGATGAAGCAGATGGGAATGGCCAGTGACACCATCAGCGTCGAGGGCCAGTGCCGCAGGAAGGCGTACAGCACGATCACCGACAACAACAGGCCGATCGCGCCGGCCTCGGCCAGCGCCAGCAACGAACTGGTCACTGCCTGCCCCTGGTCGTCGGTGACCTCGATGCCGATGCCGCGCATCGCCGGGTCTTCCCTCAACACCTCGATCTCGGCGCGCACCGCGCGCGACAGATCGACCAGGTTGGCCGCGCGCTCCTTGTAGACATCAACGCCGACGCTGGGCTTGCCCTCCAGCTGCCGCACATAGCTCATGCGCTGCGGTTTCAGGCTGACCTCGGCGATGTCCGACAGCCGTGTGCCGCGCTGGTCGATGGGCAAGTCGCGCAACGACTGCAATTCCAGCAGTTCGCCGCGCGGCTGCACGCGCAGGCGCCTGCCGGCCTCGGTGATCTGCCCGGCCGATACCGAGAAGTTCGCCGCCTGCAGCTTCTGCACCAATTGGTTGAGCGCCACGCCATGCGCGCTCAGCCGGTCCTTGTCCAGCGCCACCAGCACTTCCTGCTTGGCCACGCCTTCCACCTCGACGCGGGCCACGCCGGGCAGCCGCTCCAGCCGCTGCTTGATGCTGCGCTCAATCAGGTCGGCACGCGCGGTGAGATCTTCGTTGCTGCTCAGGCGCAGGCTCATCGCCTCGCGGTCGCTGGTGCTCCAACGCTGCACGTAATAGCGGCGGAAGTCGTCTGGCAACTGGTCGCGCACCGCGTCGATGCGCTCGCGCGCCTCGGAAGCAGCCATCGCGATGTCGCGGCCCCAATCGCTGAACTCGACTTGTATTTGCCCACCCTCGGCATTGGCGCGCGCGTTCATCGACTTGATGCCGGGCATCGTGGCGATGGCTTCTTCCACCGGCCGCAGCACGTTGCGCTCCACCTCTTCCGGCGTCGACCCCGGATACGGCAGCGCCACGAAGAAGAACGGGATGGTCGCTTCAGGCTCGGCTTCCAGCGGCAGCCGGAACGCGGCGATCAGGCCGATCGCCACCATCGATATGAACAGCATGATGGTGGTGACGGGGCGGCGGATGGACAGCTCGGTGATGTTCATCCGCGTCAGCCCTTCAGCCCGCCGTCGATGGCGTCGTGTTCGTGCGCCAGTACCTGCTCGGCCTGTTCGGCCTGCTGCCGCGCGCGGCGGCCGCGTTCGGCGTAGTAGTCGTCCGGCTTGCGGTCGAGCAGGTCATAGACCACCGGGATCACCAACAGCGTCAGCAGCGTGGAAACCAGCAGGCCGCCGATCACCGTGATCGCCATCGGCGAGCGCACCTCGGCACCCTCGCCGAAGGCCAGCGCCAGCGGCAGGAAGCCGAACACCGCGCACAGCGTGGTCATCATGATCGGGCGCAGGCGCGAGCGTGCGCCTTCGACCAGCGCGGTGCGCTTGGCCACGCCCTCCTCGCGCAGCTGGTTGACCTTGTCGATCAGGATGATGGCGTTCTTCACCACCAGCCCCACCAGCAGGATCAGGCCGATGAACACCACCACCGATATCGGCGAGCGCGACAGCATCAACGCAGCCACCGCGCCCACCAGCGCCAGCGGGATGGTGAACAGGATCACGAACGGGTGCAGCAGCGATTCGAACTGCGAGGCCATCACCAGATAGACGAGGAAGATGGCCAGCGCGAACGCGAACAGCAGCGAGCGGATCGATTCGCCCAGTTCCTGCCCTTGCCCGCCGATGTGCATGCCGACGTCGGTGCCCAGCGGGTTTTCGGCGACCATGTTCTGCACTTCGGCGATCGCCTTGCCCAGGTCGATGTCGCGCAGGTTCGCCGAGACGATGGCGACGCGGCGCAGGTCGGCGCGGTGGATTTCACTGGGGCCGGTGGTGGCGACGACCTCGGCCACCGAGGCCAGCTCCACCGGCTTGCTGCCGTTCGGGTTGACGATCAGGCGGCGGATGTCATCGACCGACGAGCGCTCCGCTTCCCGTACGCGCACCAGCACGTCGATCTTGCGGTCGCGGAAGCTGTAGCGGGTGGCGACGTTGCCGCGCACCTTGTTGACCACCGCATCGGCGATCTGCCGCGTGGTCAGACCCAGCGCGGCGGCGCGGTCCTGATCGAACAGGATCTGGATTTCCGGGAAACCCTGCTCCACGGTCGATTTGACGTCGGCGTAATGCGGGTTCTGCCGCAGCATGCCGGCGAGCTTGTTGCCGGCCACGCGGATCGCGTCGAGCGAGTTGCCCTCGATCTCGATCTCCAGCGGCGGCGACAGCGCGAACAACTCGGGGCGGGCGAAATCCACCTGCGCCGCCGGCCATGCCTTCATCGTTTCGCGCAGCTTCTCGGTCAGCTCCGGCTCGCGCGAGGTGTCGTTCATCACCACCGACAGCTTGCCGATGTTCTCGCCGCTCTCGGTCGGGCTGGCGTCCAGCCGCGTGCCGGTTCCGGAAACGCCGTACAGCAGGCGCACGCCGGCTTCGTCGGCATGGGCGCGCCTGTACTTCGCGCACCAGCGCATCGGTCTGCGCCAGCGGCGTGCCCGGCGGCAGCTTGGCGGTCATCTCGAAGCGGTCCTGCGCCAGCTGCGGGATCAGGTCCACGCCGAGGAACGGAAGTACCGCCAGGGTCAGCGCGAACGCCAGCGCCGCGCCCCCCAGTACCGGCCACGGCCGCTTCAACGCCGCCGGCAGCAGGCGCAGGTAACCGGCTTCGGCGCGGCTATACGGTGCCATCGCGATGTCGCTGGCCTTGCGCATCACCGGGCCGACCACCGCAGCGACGCCACGGAATGCACGCACCACCAGCCACGCCGCGGCGAAGAAGCCGTAGCGGAACATCGCGCCGACGCCGCGGCCGGTGAACGCCAGCGGCTTCTGCCAGCGGCTGGCCGGACGCCACGGCTGGCGCGGGTCCTCGGCCGGGAATTCCAGCGGCGGACGACCCTTCAATGCGCTCAACATCGGGATCAGCGTCATCGACACCACCAGCGACACCGCGATGGCGATCGACACGGTCAGCGCCTGGTCGCGGAACAACTGCCCGGCGATGCCTTCGACGAACACCAGCGGCAGGAACACCGCGATCGTGGTCAGCGTCGAGGCGACCACTGCCATGAACACTTCGCGCGTGCCCTTGATCGCCGCTTCCAGAATGCCCATGCCGCGCTCGCGCGCCTTGGCGATGGATTCCAGTACGACGATCGAGTCATCGACGACCAGGCCCGTCGCCAGCGCCAGACCACCCAGCGACATCACGTTCAGGCTCAAGCCCAGCCGGCCCATGAAGAAGAACGTGGCGATGATCGAGATCGGCAGCGACAGCGAGATGACGAAGGTGCTCCAGCCGTCGCGCAGGAACAGGAAGATGATCAGCACCGACAGCAGGCCGCCGATCACCGCGTCGATCTTCACGTCCTTGATCGCATGGCGGATGAACACCGACTGGTCTTCGACCACCGTCATCTCGATGTCCTTGGGCATCTGCTTGCGGATGGCTTCCAGCTTGGCTTCCAGCGCGTCGGCGGTGGACACGGTGTTGGCGTCGCCTTCCTTGTAGATCGCAAGCTCCACCGCTTCGTGCCCGGCGCTGCGGATCACCGCCTCGCGCTCCTTGTAACCCTGCCGCACCTCGGCCACGTCCTTCAGCCGCACCGTGGCGACGCTGGCGCCGCCGCCATCGTTGCGCATCGCGGCGATCACGTTGGGGTCGCGGCTGCCGAGGATCGCGGTCATCAGCTGCCGGTTCTCGCCGGCCGCCGACGCGCTGGAACCACCCGCGGTGGTCAGCAGCATCTCGCGCATCTGCTCGACCGTGGCGAACTGGTTGACCGTGCGCACCAGATAACGCTGCGAGCCCTCTTCCAGACGACCACCGGACAGGTTGACGTTTTCCTGCGCCAAGCGCTGGATCACCGTGTCCAGCGACAAGCCCAGCTGCGCCAGCTTGCGTTGGTCGATATCGACCTGGATTTCGTCTTCGAGGCCGCCACCGACCTTTACCGCCGCCACGCCGCTGACCGGCTCGAGCTTTGCGCTTGAGGTCATCGTCGGCATAACGACGCAGCTCCATCAGCCGGCGCACCGCATCGGCCTCGTTGCCCTCGTCCTGCTTCGACGACAGCGCCAAGCGCATGATCGGCTGCGTCGAAGGATTGAAGCGCAGCAGCACCGGCGGCTTGGCCTCCAGCGGCAGTTGCAGCGTCTCCATCTTGTCGCGCACGTCCAGCCCGGCCTGCTGCATGTCCGTGCCCCAGGCGAACTCCAGCACCACGTCGCTCTGCCCGGTGCGCGAGATCGACTTGAGCTTGCGCAGGCCCTTGACGATGCCCAGCGCCTCCTCGGCCGGCTGCGAGATCAGCGTCTCGATCTCCGCCGGCGCGGCGCCTTCGTAATCGGTGCGCACGGTCAGCGTGGGGTAGCTGAGGTCCGGCAGCAGCTCGACCTTCAGGCTCGACAGCGAGATCAGGCCGAACAACACCAAGGTAAGCGTCATCATCGCGATGGTGACGCGGCGGCGGGTGGCGAATTCGATCAGGTCGAAGCCGCGTCCGCCGGTAGCCGACGGGTCGTGCGCACTCATTGCTTGGTCGCCTGCGCGGCCGGCGCCTTGTCCGCGGCCACCGCCGCCTTCTCCTTGCCGATCACCTGCACCGCACTGCCCTCGCGCAGCGCGGCCTTGCCGGCGACCACAACTTCATCACCCTGCTTCAGGCCATCGCGCACTTCGACCCAGCCGGCATCGTCGTAACCCAGCTTCAACTCGGCGCGCAGCGCCTTGCCGTCGCGCACCACATAGACCGCCGGCACGCCGCCGTCTTCCAGCAGCGCAGTGCGCGGCACCACCAGCGCGTCGGCGCGCTGGTCGTAGTTGATGCTCAAGCGGCCGAACATGCCCGGCTGCAAACCGCCCTCGCCGGAGAACGTGGTCACCACGCGGAAAGTGCCGGTGCCGGTATCGACCACCGGCGACACGCGATCGACCGTGCCGGCGAAGGCATGGCCCGGCAGCGCATCGGCGGCCAGTTCCACCTTCTGACCCGGCTTGAGCTTGGCGATCTCGCGCTCGGGCACGTTGAGCGTGGCCTCCAACTGGCCGCTATCGACGATGCGGATGATCGGCGAATTGATCTGCACGAAGTTGCCCGGTTTGATGTCGCGCGAAGCCACCACGCCGGAAATCGGCGCGACCACCGTGGTGTAGGACAACTCCAGCGTCGCCATGCGGTATTGCGCGCGGGCGTTTTCCAGGTCGAAACGCAACTGATCGACGTCGGCGGCGCTGACCAATTGCTGCTGCACCAGCTTCTGCGCGCGCTGGTAGCTGTTCTCCAGCTTGCGCATCTGCGCTTCGCTCTGCGCCACCGCCAGCCGCGCGCGGTCAGGGTCCAGCCGCACCAGCGGCTGCCCGGCCTGCACGCGCTGGCCCTCCTCGACCATCACCGCCAACGCCACGCCCGAGGTCTTGGCGACCACCTGCGATTCGGCGCGTGCCTCCAATGCAGCGGTGCCGGTATAGCTGGCGGCAATCGCGCGGTGCGTGGCCTTGGCCACCTCGACCGGCACCGCGTCGCTGGCCTGTTGCTGGCCGTTCGGCTTGGCGGCCTTGGCCGCGTCGCCGCCAGCCTTGCATCCGCCGAGCAACAACACCGAGGTGACGAGGAGAGCGGCGGCGCAGCTTCCGGTGCGGCCGGGCATGGCGAAAAGTCGAGACATCGTGGTTCCCTGATGGATGCTTGGGTAGAGGTGTTATAGGCAAGTATTTCACTAGCCCACGCCCGTACCATGCGCCAAAGGTCATGCCTGCGTGACGCACCGCATCATCGATGAACTGTTCCGTAACGGTGAATGCGCGAGCTATACTCGGCCCGTTCCAAGGTTCAGCCCCGGAACCACCAAACCCGTATCCCGGACAAGGAAACCATGCGCCCGCAGCCGCTCGCCGCTTGTCTTGCTCTGGCCCTCGCCCTGCCCTTCGGGGCCGCCGCGCAGCAGGCCGATCCGCAGCCCGAACCCGCCACTGCCGCACCGGCAGCCGCTACCGGCAATGCCGAAAACGGCAGGCTTCTGGCCTACACCTGTCAGGGTTGCCACGGCATCACGGGCTACAAGAACGCCTATCCCAGCTACAAGGTGCCCAAGATCGGCGGCCAGTCGGCGCAGTACCTGACGCAGGCGCTGACCGAATACCGCGAAGGCAAGCGCAAGCACCCGACCATGCAGGCGCAATCGATGAGCTTCAGCACGCAGGACATCGCTGACCTCGCCGCCTACCTTTCCACCATCAAGTAAGCGCCGCTCATGTCGAAAGCCACGCACACCACGCGCCTCGCCATCGCATTGCTCGCTGCCTGCGCCCTGGCCGCCTGCTCGGGCGGGGAACCGGTCGATCCCGGCCATGCCAGCGGCGAACACGGTTCCAGCTCCTCCGCCGGCCTGCCGCAAGGTCGCATCGCCGCCGGCGAGCAGCTGGCCAATGCCAAGGGCAAGGCCACCGGCCAGAGTTGCATCGACTGCCACGGCGCCAACGGCAACGAGCCCATCGACGCAACCTACCCGCGCCTGGGCGGCCAGTACGCCGACTACCTCGCACACGCGCTGCAAGCCTATCGCGGTGGCGACCGCGACCACATGCTGATGTCGCCGCAGGCCGCGGCCCTGAACGATCAGGACATCGCCGACCTGGCCGCCTATTTCGGCTCGCGCCCGAGCCAGCTGCGCGATTTGCACGGCTTGAAGTAATCGTTGAAGTAATCGCTCGCGCCGGCACGGCCATTACCTGCCGGCGCGACTGTTTTACCCGCTTGCCGGATATCCGATGCCTGCATCGTTGCGGGCATCCCCCCGAACGACTTGCAGCCACCGCCACGATCCCGCTTCTGGCGAGCATTGCCGGGTTCTCCTGCATCCGCGCCAATGCCGATGTACCCGGAACAGAGCCGGCATGGCTTGCTCCGGCGACGGTGATTGGAACCCTCGCGCTTCCGGCCTGCTGTCGTTTCCTGCCGTGATGCGCAGCATCCGGAACGGGAATCCGTGACGTCCCGATCACGCGCCTGCGCGTTTCAGCGGCTGCCGTTGTCTTCCTGCAATTCCTGCTTGAACGGAACATCCGGCGGCGGGCGCGCGCTGGCCGGTTGTTCCTGCATGTCCGGGTTGCTCAGGCCGCAGCCGCCGCCGAATTGCAGCATCGACACCACGCAGGAAAGCTTCGTCTTCGTGCCGGGGATCGGGATCTCGATGCTTCTGATGCCCTTGCGCACCCATTCGGCCAGCAGCGATTCGTTCGGCACCCAGTATTTATCCAGCGACGTCGGCGTGTGATCGTAGGGCGGGCGCTTCAACCACGTGCCGGATTGGGCGATGCGCTCGCGGCTCCACGTATCCGAGTCGCCGCCAGGTGCGCCGCGCGCCGTCTCCTGCCCACGCTCGTTCTCGCCGGGCAGGCGTACGCTGCCATCGGCATTGAACAGGCCCTTGTCGGCCTGCCCACCCGCATTGCCCGCCACCTGTCGTTGCGATGTGCCCCAGTCGTCCGCGCGCGCCGGCGCTGCCCACCCGCCGCTGCGGTCCTGCGGCTTGGGGCCGGCACCGGGGCTGCTGCCCGACGTGGCGTCGGATTTGGCGGCGGCATTCGTGCCTGCCGCGCCCGTGGTCGATGCCGGCGCGCGGGCGTCGCCCGGCGCGGGCGTTGCGGCCGAAAGCGGAGCTTCCGGCACGCCCGGCAATTGCCGCTCGCGCACGGACACATCCGGCCCCTTCAAGCGCACGTCCGCCTCATGCGAACGCACCGACGCCATCGCCACGTCCGGCGTTGGCGCGGCCTCGATTTGCCGTTCGCGCACGCCCACTTCCGGTGTGCGCACGCGCAGCGGTGCATCGCGCGGTGCCACTTGGGTCATCGTCACCTGCTGCTGTGGGATCACTTCGATTTGCCGTTCGCGCACTTGCACCAAGGGCGCATTCACGCGCGGCGCGGCGATGGAAGGAGTGCGCACCGGCTGAATCAGCTGCGGGCGTTCGGCAGCGATTTCAACACTGCGCTCGCGCACCTGCGGCTCGGGGGCGCGCAGTGCCGGAGCGGTCACGCTGGGCGGCGGCACCACGAAATCGGAAGTTGGCCGCAGGACTTCGGTGGCCTGCAACGGCTGCTCGGGGGAAGGTTGCGGCGTTGGCTCGGACACATCCACCGGCATGGATTCGGCATCTTCCGCCGGCTCGACCTGAGCCGTGTCACCCCGCCACGGCGGCATTTCCGGCTCCAGCACAGGGGCGTCCCCCGCATCCGGCTGCGCCTGCGCAGGCTCGCCGCCCGCGGTTCGATTGCCCTGCGCCGCCTTCGCCACCTGCGCGCTGGCCGTTGTCGGCGTACCGCCGCCTTCTTCCTGCGGCGTGCCGCGACCGATGTATTCGACCTGCACGCGTTCGCCTTCGCCGGCCCGCTCGTCGGGCACGCTGCTGCGCACCAGCGCCACCCACACCAGCAGCGCGGCAAACATCACATGCAAGGCGGCGCTGAAGAACGCGGCAAACCAGCGCAGGCCACGCTGGTCGCGCGGCGGCGGCTCGCCACCGTGCCAGAGCAGCAGCAACATCACCCGCCAGAGGGGTTGCGCGGCGGCCACCGCAGCACGCGGCGGCGCGGGCCGGGCCGCCATCGTGTCGATCATGTCGGCCCGCGCGTATGCCGGTGCAGCCTTCGACACCCAACTGCGCAGCCAGCCGCTCCAGCTGGAGCCAGGCAGGCCGGTGCGGCGATCATGCAACAGGCCGACGCGGCCGCGCGCAGCCAACAGTTCGATCAAATCCGGGAACCGTGGGGCGCCGGCATGCGCGAGGCGGCTCAGCCAGCCTTGTCGCGCGGGATATATGGCGCGTGACCACTGGCGTGGTCGGTGGCGTCGCGCACCGCGGTCACGCCCGGCACGCGTGCCATCAGGGTCTTCTCAATGCCCTGCTTCAAGGTCACGTCTGCCATGCCGCAGCCGTGGCAGCCGCCGCCGAAACGCAGCAGCACCACGCCATCGGCGGAAACCTCCTGCACCGAGACATGGCCACCATGCGAGGCCAACTGCGGTTTCACTTCGTTCTGCACCACCCAATGCACGCGCTCGACCAGCGAGGCCGCTTCGCCCGGCGCTTCGCCCTTGATCTTCGGCGCCTTGATCGTCAGTTGTTGCGTACCGGCAGACTGGGTGACGTAATCGATCTCGGCGCCATCGAGCCACGCCACACTGGCCGAGGCGACGTAGAGCGTGAAGCCATCACAATCCACCGCCCATTCATCGCCCTGCAGATCGGCCGGCTCGGCGAATTTAAGCTGCGCATCGGCGCGCGGCGTGCCCGGATCGACCGCGCTCAGGCGCACGCCCATGCCGGGCACGGCCTCGCGTTCGATCAGCTTGCGGAAATGGCTTTGTGCGGTATCTGAAATCTGGATCATGCGGGTATTCTAGCCGTGCTCTTGGTTTGCCGCCGACGGAATGCTGTTTCCTTGCGCGGCGACATTCATTCACAACGTTCGATGGAGGTTGCCGTGGCCCCTGATCTGATCCCGCTGGCGCAGGCGCATTGCATCCCGCGCAAGGGCGGCGAGCACCGCTTGGGTGCGGCCCGGTTGGCCGAACTGATGCCGCAGTTGCCGGGCTGGGAAGTGGCCGAGAACGGGCAGGCACTGCTGCGCACCTTCCGTTTCGACAATTACCACCAGACGATGGCGTTCGTGAACGCGCTGGCGTGGGTTGCCCACCACGAGGACCACCACCCCGACCTCGGCGTGCATTACGACCGCGCGGTGGTGCGCTTTTCCACCCATGACGTCGGCGGCCTGAGCGAAAACGACTTCATCTGTGCCGCCAAGGCCTCTGCGCTGCTGGAGCAATGACATGAAACCGCATCTGCTGCCGTGTTCCGTTGCAATCGCCCTCACGCTCGGCGCCTGCACGTCTTCCGACCAGCCCGCCGCGCCGGTCATCGCCCCCACCGAGGTCGCCGCGGTGCAGACGCCGCCGCCGGATTACCCTGCCGAACTGGGTTGCACCGGCGTCGGCGGCACCAGCGTGCTGAAGGTCGTGGTCGGCATCGAAGGCAAGCCCACCGACGTCACGCTGATCAGCAGCAGCGGCAACAGCCAGTTGGACGACTCGGCCGCCATGCGCGTGCGCGAATGGAAGTTCAAGGCCGCCACCCGCAACGGCCAACCCGTGCCGACCACGATCCAGGTGCCGGTGAACTTCAAGGTGCCCGACCCGAAGCCGAACGAATGCTTCGCCATCGAGGAGCGCGTGCGTCGCGGCGGTTGAACCCTCGCGAGCCCCCCTCCGATGCCGCCCGTTTCCGCTGACAACCTCTGGATCGCCTTCGCGCTGACCCTGGCCGCCGGCCTGGCTACCGCCATCGGCAGCCTGATGGTGCTGTTCTCGCGCCGCCCGAACCCGCGCCTGCTGGCATTCGGGCTGGCCTTCGCCGGTGGCGCGATGGTCTATGTGTCGCTGTCGGAAATCCTCAACAAATCCATCGCCTCGTTCACGCTGGCGCATGGCGAGCGGCTGGGTTTCACCTTCGGCACGCTGGCGTTCCTGGCCGGCATGCTGCTGATCGTCGCCATTGACCACCTGATCCCCAACCCGCACGAAAGCCTGGACAAGCAGGATCCGCTGTTCCGCGAAAACAACCGCAACTACATCCGCCGCGTCGGCCTGCTGACCGCGGTGGCGATCACCGCGCACAACTTCCCGGAAGGGCTGGCGACCTTCTTCGCCACGCTGGAAAGCCCCTCCGTGGGCGCACCGCTGGCCTTCGCCATCGCCATCCACAACATCCCCGAAGGCATCGCCATCGCGGTGCCGGTGTATTTCGCCACCGGCAACAAGTTCCATGCCTTCGCTGCCAGCCTGCTGTCGGGGCTGGCCGAACCGGTGGGGGCGGCGATCGGCTATTTCGCACTGTCCAGCGTGCTGTCGCACACCACCTTCGGCATCGTGTTCGGCATGATCGCCGGGGTGATGGTGTTTCTGGCGCTGGATGAACTGCTGCCGGCGGCCAAGCGCTATGCCAAGGGCCACGAGACCGTCTATGGGCTGGTCGCGGGCATGGCGACGCTGGCGATCAGCCTTGTCCTGTTCAAGTGGTGATGGGCGGGCAGCGCCTGCCGAGGCCATGCGCCAAGCGTGATTCCCTCGTCTTTCCGGCAATCAACCGCTGCGGCTGAGGTCGCCCAGCATTTCCCATGACTTGAGCCCACGCCCACCGAGGTGGTGCAGCAGCACCGCGCGCATTTGCGGGCGCAGGCTGGCAAGGTCGGCCGGTGCAGGCGGGCGGTCCTGAGCCAGCGCCAGCAGCGCCGCGCCGGTAGCCATTGCGCGCCGTTCGCTGGCGTTGCGCTCGCTGAGCAGACGCAACGGACCTTCCTGTGGGTCGAGGCGGTAACGTGCGGCAGGGTCGATCGGCTGGCCGTCGGCGGCGCAGGCCCAGTCGAAGCCGAAGCCCAGTGCGTCGAGCAGGTCACGCTCGAAACGGCGCAACGACCATGCCAGTTCGTCGCCAGTTGCCAACCGCTGGCGGATGTCGCCATAGGCCCCGTGCAGTTCGGGCAGCGGGTCGTGGCGCGGCGCCAGCCGCAGCACCAGTTCGTTGACGTAGAAGCCCGCCAACATCGCCTGTCCCTGCAGGCGCGGGGCGGCGTCCTGGCTCTCGGCGCGGCGCAGTTGCGCCAGTTCGCCGCCCAGCACCGCGTCGAAACGGATGCATTGCAGCGGTTGCAGCGCCGCGCGCAACGCCTGTTTCCTCGGTCCCTGCACGCCGCGCGCCAGCAGGCCGAGGCGGCCATGTTCCTGCGTCAGCACTTCCACCAGCAGGCTGGTTTCACGCCATGCGCGCGCATGCAGGACGTAGGCGGGTTGGTCGTTGAGGCGCATGGGGCCAGGAACGAGTGAAGAGGAACGAGGAACGAGAGAGAGCAACAGCGACTAGATTTCCTGCTTTTGCCTTCTCTCGCTCCTCGTTCCTCTTCACTCGTTTCCATTTATTCGTATCCGAACGCCTTCAGCGCGGCTTCGTCATCCGACCAGCCTTCGCGCACGCGTACCCAGGTCTCCAGAAACACTTTCGCGCCGAACAGCCGCTCCATCTGCATGCGTGCCTTGGCGCCGATGTCCTTCAAGCGCGCTCCGCCCTTGCCGATGACGATGGCCTTCTGGCCTTCGCGCTCGACCCATATCACCGCGCCGATGCGCAACAGGTTGCCGTCCTCGGCGAAACGCTCGATCTCCACCGTGGTCGCGTACGGCAGTTCCTCGCCGAGCTGGCGCATCAACTGCTCGCGCACCAGTTCGCCGGCCAGGAAGCGCTGGCTGCGGTCGGTGATTTCGTCCTCGCCGAACATCGGCGGGGCTTCCGGCAGCAGCTTCAGCACGTCGCGCACCAGGGCTTCCAGGCCATTGCGCTTCTGCGCGGAAATCGGATGCACGCTGGCGAAGTCACGGCCTTCGGTGATTTCCTGAAGGAACGGCAGCAGCGCGCCCTTGTCCTTCAGCCGGTCCACCTTGTTGACCACCAGCACCACCGGGATGTCGGCGTCGCGCAGCACGTTGAAGGCCAGCGTGTCCTCCTCGTCCCAGCGCCCGGCCTCGATCACCAGCAGGCCGACATCGACGCCTTCCAGCGCGCCGCGCGCGGCGCGGTTCATCACCCGGTTCATTGCCCGCTTCTGCTGGCGGTGCAGCCCCGGCGTATCGACCAGCACCAGTTGGCCTTCCGGGAAGGTGGCGATGCCCAGCAGCCGGTGGCGCGTGGTCTGCGGGCGGTTGGAGACGATGCTGACCTTGGCGCCGACCAGCGCATTGGTCAGCGTGGATTTGCCGACGTTGGGGCGGCCGATGACGGCGACGCTGCCGCAGCGGTGGGAGGTGGTGTCGTTCACTTGGAATCCAGTTGCTCGATTGCGGCCAGCGCCGCCTGTTGTTCGGCCAACCGCCGCGAGCTGCCCTCGCCTTCGGTGGTCACCTTCGGATCAGCCACGTTGCAGCGCACGTGGAAATGCTTGGCATGGTCATCGCCGCTCTCGGACACCAGTTCGTAGGCCGGCAGCGGCTTCTGCCGGGCTTGCAGCCATTCCTGCAAGCGGGTCTTGGGATCCTTTTCCGGCTTTCCGTCCGGCACCGCCGCCATCGACGGCTCGAACCACGGCAGCACCCGTGCACGGCAGGCCTCGAAACCGGCATCCAGATAGATGGCCCCCACCACCGCCTCGAAGGCGTCGGCGAGGATCGAATCGCGGCGGTGGCCGCCGGATTTCATTTCTCCCGGCCCCAGCGTCAGGCGTTCGCCCAATTCCAGCGTGCGGGCGATGAGCGCCAGCGCGCTTTCGCAGACCAGCGCCGAGCGGGCACGTGTCAACGCGCCCTCATCAGCCTTGGGCCAACGGCTGAACATCGCTTCGGCGACCAGCAGGTTGACGATGCTGTCGCCGAGGAACTCGAGGCGCTCGTTGTTGGGAGTGCCGGCGCTGCGATGGGTCAGGGCCTGTTGCAGCAGGCCCGGATCCCGGAACGGATGACCGATCAGGTCACCACGATGGAACGTTCTGCTCAAAAGCCGCTGCCGCCGGTCAGGTCCTGGGAATTCTCGAAATTCCCGACGATGTCGAGGTTGCCAACCAGCGGGCGGCGCACTTCGTACTTGACGACCATGCGCACGCCACCTTCGATGCGGTCGAACTTGATGTCGTTGCGCTTGATGCTGTCCGAGTAGTTCATGTCCATGCGCTTGAAGAACATTTCCTGCGCCTTGTTCGGGTCGGAGCTGCCCGGCTCCTTGGCCAGCGCCTTCATCGATGTCTTGACTGCGTAGAACTCCTGGTACATCGGGAACAGCTTCATGCCGATGTACAGCGCGAAACCGACCACAGCCAGCACCATCAGGAACGACGTCAGCGTCATGCCACCTTGCTTGCGATTCATGAATGTTCTCCCCGGATTGCCGTTACGTTACTGGATGCCCGACCCGATGCGGGAGGGCTCGAAACCGTTCTTGCAGAACCAACCATCGCAGTTGAGCCAGATCAGGAACGCCTTGCCGCGCAGGTTCTGCTCCGGCAGGAAGCCCCAGAAACGGCCATCGTCGCTGTTGTCGCGGTTGTCGCCCATCACCAGATACTGGCCCTGCGGCACTTGCCACTCGCCCTGCCCGGCCGGATTGGCGCGACCCAGGTATTCCAGCACGGTATGGGTGCGGCCCGGCAGGTCTTCGCTCAACAGGGTGGCCCCGGTCATTTCCGCGCCACGGCCCTTGCCGACGTATTCGCCCTTGATCGTGTAGCCCAGCGGCTCGCCGTTGATTTCCAGCTCGTCGCCGCGGAAGGCGATGCGGTCGCCCGGCAGGCCGATCACGCGCTTGATGAAGTTCTCGCCGCGCTGCGGGTCCTGCGGCTGGTCCGGGTGGCCGGGAAACTGGAACACCACCACGTCGCCGCGCTTCGGCTCGCCGGTCGGGATCACCTTGGTGTTGGTGATCGGCAGGCGGATGCCGTAGGCGAACTTGTTGACCAGGATGAAATCGCCGATCAGCAGGTTCGGCATCATCGAGCTGGACGGGATCTTGTACGGCTCGGCGATGAAGCTGCGCAGCACCAGCACCACCGCCAGCACCGGGAAGAAGGCGCGCGAGTAATCGACGACCACCGGCTCCTCGCTGTCCAGCAGGCCACCCTTCTCGGCACGGCGCCTGGCCAGGAACAGCTTGTCCAGCAACAACACGATGCCGGAGCCCAGCGTCAGCACCACCAGCAGGATTTCAAACCATTTCATTCGTGTTCCTTCGCATTGGGAATGGGCAACGGAGGGTCGGGAAGACGCCCCCGATCCCCGTCACTTGTTGTCCATCTGCAACACGGCAAGGAAGGCTTCCTGCGGGATCTCCACGCGGCCGACCTGCTTCATGCGCTTCTTGCCTTCCTTCTGCTTCTCCAGCAGCTTCTTCTTGCGCGAAACGTCGCCACCATAGCACTTGGCCAGCACGTTCTTGCGCATCGCCTTGACCGTGGTGCGGGCGATGATCTGCGCGCCGATGGCCGCCTGGATCGCCACGTCGAACATCTGCCGGGGGATCAGGTCCTTCATCTTCTCGCACAGCTCGCGGCCACGGCGGTCGGCGTGGCTGCGGTGGGCGATCAGCGACAGCGCATCGACCTTGTCGCCGTTGATCAGCACATCGACGCGCACGAACGGGCCGGCCTCGAAGCGCACGAAGTGGTAGTCCAGCGAGGCATAGCCCCGGCTGACCGACTTGAGCTTGTCGAAGAAGTCCAGCACCACCTCGGCCATCGGCAGCTCGTAGCTGATCTGCACCTGGCTGCCCATGTAGGTGATGCCGATCTGGTTGCCGCGCTTTTCCTCGCACAGCTTGATGATGCTGCCGATGTATTCCTCGGGGGTGAGGATGTTGGCGCGGATGATCGGCTCGCGGATCTCATCGACCTGGTTGACCGGCGGCAGCTTGGCGGGGTTGTCCATCATCACGATGGAGCCGTCGCTCTTGAGCACCTCGTAGATCACCGTCGGCGCGGTGCTGATCAGATCGAGGTCGTACTCGCGCTCCAGCCGCTCCTGCACGATCTCCATGTGCAGCATGCCGAGGAAGCCGCAGCGGAAGCCGAAGCCCATCGCCTCGGAACTTTCCGGCTCGAAGCGCAGCGCGGCGTCGTTCAGGCGCAGCTTGTCCAGCGCCTCGCGCAGGTCCGGGTAGTCCTCGGCATCGACCGGGAACAGGCCGGCGAACACGCGCGGCTGCATTTCCTGGAAGCCGGGCAGCGGTTCCGGCGCAGGGTCGGCCAGCAGGGTCAGGGTATCGCCGACCGGCGCGCCGTGCACGTCCTTGATGCTGGCGTTGATCCAGCCCACCTCGCCGGCACGCAGCGACGGGGTTTCCTTGCGCTTGGGGGTGAACACGCCGACTTTATCGACCTGGTGCCAGCGGCCGGTGGACATCACCTGGATCTTGTCGCCGGCCTTGATCTCGCCCTGCATCACCCGCACCAGCGACACCACGCCGAGGTAGTTGTCGAACCACGAGTCGATGATCAGCGCCTGCAGCTTGTTGCTGCCGCGGTCGGCCGGTGCCGGGATGCGGTGCACGATGGCTTCCAGCACCTCCTCGATGTTCAGGCCGGTCTTGGCGCTGACCGCCACCGCATCGGAGGCGTCGATGCCGATCACCGCCTCGATCTCGGCCTTGGCACGGTCGATGTCGGCGGTAGGCAGGTCGATCTTGTTCAGCACCGGCACCACTTCCAGCCCCTGCTCGATGGCCGTGTAGCAGTTGGCGACCGACTGCGCCTCCACGCCCTGGGCCGCATCGACCACCAGCAGCGCACCCTCGCAGGCGGCCAGCGAGCGGCTGACTTCGTAGGAGAAATCGACGTGGCCGGGGGTGTCGATGAAGTTCAGGTAATAGGTCTGGCCGTTGCGCGCCGTGTAAGGCACCGACACCGACTGCGACTTGATGGTGATGCCGCGCTCGCGCTCGATCGGATTGTTGTCCAGCACCTGCGCTTCCATTTCGCGCGCGGTCAGGCCGCCGCACAACTGGATGATGCGGTCGGCCAGCGTGGATTTGCCATGATCGACATGGGCGATGATGGAGAAGTTGCGGATCATCCGCATTGAATCGTGGGACATGGGTAGCGGCGGCGCGCGGCGTCGTCAGGATAACGGGGGATTATCGCATGCCAGACCCGGTGAATCCCTCAATCCTGAACGTCCGGGGCGCCGGACCGCCCTCTCCCGGCGGGGAGAGGGGCCCCATTCGCCCAGTCCTCCCGGCTAGGGAGGACTGAAAACATCAGTTCAGCCGCCAGCCCGGAGCGCAATGAACTGCCGGTTGCTGCCATTGCTGGCCAGCAGCATCACCACGTCGCCCTTCTTGTACCCGGCCAGTTCTCGGTTGAGCGCGGCCACGCTGCCGACGCGGTTGCGCCCCACCTGCAAGACCACCATGCCCGGCGCCAGCCCCGCCTCGCGCGCGGCCTGGCCATTGACGCGGGTGATGCGCACGCCCTCGCCCGCTTCCAGCCCCAGCTGCTTGCGCTCGGTGGCGTTCAGGTCGGCCACGTCCAGCCCCAGCAGGGCGTTGGCGCCCACTTGCGGCTTGTCCTCGCCGGCCGCGTCCGGCGCGTTGGCGGTGCGGGCGGCGTCCTCGGCCAGCTCGGTCAGGGTGACGGTGATCTCGCGCGGCTTGCCGTCGCGCAGGATGCCCAGCCGCACCTTGCTGCCCGGCGGCAGTGCGCCGATCAGCGGCGGCAGCTCGCTGGAGGTGGCGATGCTGGTGCCGTTGACCGAGCGGATCACGTCGCCGATTTCCAGCCCGGCCTTGGCCGCCGCGCTGTCTTCGACCATCTGGTTGACCAGCGCGCCACGGCTGTCCGGCATGCCCAGCCCCTGCGCCTTGAGCGCGCTGATCTGCTCGACCACCACGCCCAGCTGGCCGCGGCTGACCTTGCCGGTCTTCTTGATCTGCTCGACCGCGTTCATCGCCAGGTCGATGGGGATGGCGAAGCTGATGCCCATGTAGCCGCCCGAGGCGGAGAAGATCTGCGAGTTGATGCCCACCACTTCGCCGCGCGTATTGAGCAGCGGGCCGCCGGAATTGCCCTGGTTGATCGCCACGTCGGTCTGGATGAACGGCACGTAGCGCTGCGCCTGCCCGCCGGTATTGCGGCCAAGGGCGCTGACGATGCCGGCGGTCACCGAGTTCTCGAAGCCGAACGGCGAGCCGATCGCCACCACCCACTGCCCCGGCTTGAGCGTGTTGGAGTCGCCCACGCGCACGGTCGGCAGGCCCTTGGCGTCGATCTTCAGCAGCGCCACGTCGTATTGCGCATCGCTGCCGACCACCTTGGCGTCGAACTCGCGGCTGTCACCGAGCTTGACCTTCACCGTCTCGGCACCATCGACCACATGGTGGTTGGTCAGCACGTAGCCGTCGGCGGAGATGATGAAACCCGACCCCATGCCGCGGCCGCGCGGGCCGTTGTCCGGCTGCTGGTCGGGCGTCGGGAAATCCGGGCCGAAGAAGCGGCGGAAGAACTCCGGCATCTGGTCCATGCCCGGCTGGCCGCGGGCCATCCGCACGTTGCGGCGCGCGCCGATGACGGTTTCGACGTTGACCACGCCCGGCCCGACCTGATCGACCAGCTGGGTGAAATCCGGCAAGCCGCTGACCAGTTGCGGTGCGGGGGTGGCCGGCCGGGCGGCAATCGCCTGCGCGGCGGGTGCAGGGGCATCGCTCTGGGCGCAGGCGGCCAGCGGCAAGGTCAGCGCCAGCAGGCCGAACAGTCGGGTATGGATACGGTGGGTCATCAGGGTCGAGCCTCCGGTTCGGAAGAAAACAAACGCCAGCCACCGGGCGCCCATCGCCCGGCAGGGAATACGCAAAATCATGTTGCCGCGACGGCTGCGAACGCGCGGATCAATGCCGCTGCGGCGGCGCCTCCGGTGCGGCAGGCAACGCCTGCACCGGCAGTCGCGGTTCGAACGGGTAGAACGCCGGCGCCCCATCCGGCACCGGGAGGCTGGCGTTGAACGCGCCCTGCGACAGGGCCGGTGACAGCGACGAGCGCGGCCACGGACGCGCCTGCAAGGCTTCGCCCGCGTGACCAAACGGGTCCTGCCGCAACGCTGGAACCGCAGGCGCTTGCGCGGCGGCCACCGCGCGCTCCGGCCCGGCCATCTTTGCCGCCGCGCTGCGTGCCATTTGCCGGGTACGGGTGGCACTGCCGCGAGCGATTTCCGCACGGCGCGCCGCCACCGCGGCCACTACCGGCGCAGCGGCCGCCATGCCGGCCTCGATGCCGGCCGCATCGGGAGCCTGCACGGGTGCCGGTGCCGGCAATTGCGCGGTGGTGGCGATCACCACCGGCGGCGCATCAGGGGCGGCATCCGGCAATTGTTCGCGGGTCATGAACAGGGCCACGGCAGCGACCGAGGCCGCCAGCGCGGCGCCGCCGCTCCAGCGTTTCCAGCCGCCGCGCGCACTGCGCCGCGGCGCCATCGGCACCGGGCCGTGCCGCGCCGCGTCGGCGGCAATGGCCGCATGCACGCCCTGCGCGAAGCCGGCCGGCGCCGGGGCGCAGGCATGGCCACGGAGCGCATCGCCCAGCAGTTGCCAGCGCTCCTGGCAGGCGGACAGTTCGGCGTCGTGTTCAAGCCGGCGCAGCAGGAAGCGCGCCTCGTCGGTGGCCAATTCGCCATCGACCAGCGCCGACAGCTGCTGCCGGTAGTGGAGTTCGAACTTGTCGGCCGGGGCGGCGGCAAGGCCATCATTGTGGTGGGTGCTGCTCATGCGCGGCTCCGTTCACGGGTGGCGCTGGTGATGTCCAGCAGGGGGCGCAACTGCACGTCGATGGCCTCGCGTGCGCGGAATATCCGCGAGCGCACGGTGCCGATCGGGCAGTCCATCTTCTGCGCGATTTCCTCATAGCTCATGCCTTCCACCTCGCGCAGGGTGATGGCCGAGCGCAGCTCCTCGGGCAGTGCATCGACCGCCTTCATCACGGTCTGCTCCAGCTCCTGCCGCATCAGCTCGCGCTCGGGCGTGTCGGTGTCGCGCAGGCGCGCGCCGCCGTCGAAGTGCTCGGCGTCGCCGATTTCGACGTCGTCGGTCGGCGGGCGCCGGTTGTGTGCTGCGAGGTAGTTCTTGGCGGTATTCACGGCAATGCGGTGCAACCATGTGTAGAACTGGGCGTCGCCACGGAAATTCCCGATCGCGCGGTAGGCGCGCACGAAAGTGTCCTGGGCCACGTCCTGACATTCACTCCAGTCGGCGATGTAGCGCCCGACCAGCGCGACGATGCGGTGCTGGTACTTGCGCACCAGAACATCGAACGCCGCGCTCTCGCCGCGCTGCACGCGCCGGACCAGCTCCAGATCCAGCTCCTGTGGTGTTTCAACCTCGGCCATGCGGGGCCGCACTCCTGTCAGCCCAACCGACGTCGGGCGTTATGACCGCTGTTCGCGGGAAAAGTTCAGCGCCCCGCTCATGCGGCGCCGCACCTGCTTTTAACCAACATTGCGCCAGACTGTCACCCGTCGCCGCCCGCCCCTTCCCTGCATTGGGATTTGACGCCGGGGAAACAACCTCTGGATCATAGCGGCCTCTCCATACACAAGCGGATGGAACGCCCCATGCTTTCAGGTTTCGATGGGCTTCGATTCAACCACTGGCAAGCCGAACGCCGTGACGACGGCATCATCGTGCTCGCACTGGATCGCCAGGGCAGCCCGGTCAACGCGATGTCGCAGGATGTACTGCTGGAACTGGGCGACATTGTCGAGCGGCTGGTGATCGACCCGCCCAAGGGCGTGGTGATCCGCTCGACCAAGGCAGCGGGCTTCATTGCCGGGGCAGACCTCAAGGAATTCCAGGAATTCGACCGCCGCGGCACGGTCAACGACGCCATCCGCCGCGGCCAGAGCGTCTACCAGAAGCTGGCCGAGCTGCCCTGCCCGACCGTCGCCGCGATCCACGGCCACTGCCTGGGCGGCGGCACCGAGCTGGCGCTGGCCTGCCGTTACCGCGTCGCCTCCAACGATGCCTCCACCCGCATCGGCCTGCCGGAAACCCAGCTGGGTATCTTCCCCGGCTGGGGCGGCAGTGCGCGTTTGCCGCAGTTGGTCGGCGCACCGGCAGCGATGGATTTGATGCTGACCGGCCGCACTTTGTCGGCCCCGGCCGCGCGCGGCATCGGCTTGGTTGACAAGGTGGCCGCACCCGCCGTGCTGGTGGATGTGGCGGTGGCACTGGCGCAAGCGGGCGCCACCCGCCCGTTCAAGCAGCGCGCCACGGCGTGGGCGACCAATACGTGGCTGGCGCGCAAGATCCTTGCGCCGCAAATGGTCAAGCAAGTCGCGCGCAAGGCGAAGAAGGAGCATTACCCCGCGCCGTATGCGTTGATTTCGACGTGGCAGCGCACCGGCGGCAGCGCGATTCAAACGCGGCTGGATGCCGAGCGTCGCGCGGTGGTCAAGCTCGCCAGCGGCCCTACTGCGCGCAACCTCATCCGCATTTTCTTCCTGAGCGAGCGGCTCAAGGCACTGGGCGGCAAGGATTCGAACATCAGGCACGTGCACGTGGTCGGCGCGGGCGTGATGGGCGGCGACATCGCCGCGTGGGCGGCCTACAAGGGGTTTGACGTGACCCTGCAGGACCGCGAGCAGCGCTTCATCGACCCGGCGATGGCCCGCGCACAAGCCTTGTTCGAGAAAAAGGTGAAAGACCCGGCCAAGCGCCCAGAGGTTGCAGCACGCCTGAAGGCCGATCTGGCCGGTGACGGCGTGGCGCAGGCCGACTTGGTGATCGAGGCGATCATCGAGAACCCCGAAGCCAAGCGCGAGCTGTACCAGTCGCTGGAACCGCGCATGAAAGCCGATGCGCTGCTGACCACCAACACTTCGTCGATCCCGCTGATGGAGCTGCGCGGCCACATCGCCCGCCCGGCGCAGTTCGCCGGCCTGCACTACTTCAACCCGGTGGCACAGATGCCGCTGGTGGAAATCATCCACCACGACGGCATGGCCGCCGAAACCGAGCAGCGGCTGGCCGCGTTCTGCAAGGCGCTGGGCAAGTTCCCGGTGCCGGTGGCTGGCAGCCCCGGCTTCCTCGTCAACCGCGTGCTGTTCCCGTACATGCTGGAAGCGGCCACCGCCTACGCCGAGGGCATCCCCGGCCCGGTGATCGACAAGGCGGCGGTGAAGTTCGGCATGCCGATGGGGCCGATCGAACTGCTGGACACCGTGGGGCTGGACGTGGCGGCCGGCGTTGGCCGTGAGCTGGCCCCGTTCCTCGGCCTGCAAATTCCGGCGGCGCTGGCAACGGTGGAACCGGGCAAGCGCGGCAGAGAAGGACGGCCAAGGCATTTACAAGTGGGAAAACGGCCGCGCGGTGAAGCCGGAAGTGCCAACGGGCTACCAAGCACCGGCGGATTTGGAAGACCGGCTTATCCTGCCGCTACTCAATGAAGCAGTGGCCTGCCTGCACGAGGGCGTGGTGGCCGATGCCGACCTGCTCGATGCCGGGGTGATCTTCGGCACCGGCTTCGCCCCGTTCCGTGGCGGCCCGATTCAGCACATCCGCGCCGCCGGCGTCGATGCACTGCTGGAAGCGCTGCGCACCCTGCAAGCCCGCCACGGCGACCGCTTTGCCCCGCGCCCCGGCTGGGACTCGCCGGTGTTGCGCGAGCCGGTGGCCTGAACCACTCGCCTCCATGTCGTCATCCCGGGGCCGCCAGCGCGCGGCCCCGGTCGTTTCCTGCACCATCCGCACGCGGATTGACTTGAATCAAGGTCCGGCAGCGTCCTTGCGCCCATCCTTTGTGGCAACTGCAACATCCACCAAGGACCATCGCAATGAAGCTCTCCCGCGCCCTCCTCGCCCTCGCCCTGTTCGGCGCCGCCGGCATGGCCCACGCCGCCGGCAACTGCACCATTTCCCTCAAGGGCGATGACGCGATGAAGTTCGACCTGCGCGAAGCCACCGTTTCGGCCAGCTGCGCCACCATCACCGTCGAGCTGACCCACACCGGCAAGCTGCCGGTCGCCGCGATGGGCCACAACGTCGTCATTTCGACCACCGCCGACCTGGCCGCACTGGCCCGCGACGGTGTCAAGGCCGGTGCCGCCAACAACTACGTGCCCAAGGGCGACGCCCGCGCCATCGCCTTCACCCCGCTGATCGGCGGCGGCGCGACCACCCGCACCACCTTCCCCGGCAAGAAGCTCGTCGCCGGCACCGACTACAGCTTCTTTTGCAGCTTCCCCGGCCACTCCGCGCTGATGAAGGGCAAGCTCATCGTCACCCGCTGAGCACATGCGACAAAACGCCGCAGCACCTCCTCTGGACAAAGCCAGAGGGGGTGCTGCGGCATATACTATTGCGGGGCATCCACGAAATCTGACCGTTGAATCCAACTGGACTCGGCGGCCCGGACCACGCACGAGCCCCGCTCACCCAAACCCGCATTGATCCGAATCAATGCCCGGAGTGCCTTATCCGGGGGATGCTTCCCCCGTTCAGACTGAGGATTGGAACGCATGCAAAGCGTGCAGGGGACATACAACGACAAAGTGGTGCGCCAGTTCGCGGTGATGACCGTGGTCTGGGGCATCGTTGGCATGCTGGTGGGCGTGATCATCGCCGCCCAGCTCTACTGGCCAACGCTCGGCGAGGGCATTCCGTGGCTGGGCTATGGCCGCTTGCGGCCGCTGCACACCAACGCGGTGATCTTTGCCTTCGGCGGCAGCGCGCTGTTCGCCACCAGCCTGCACGTGGTGCAACGCACCTGCCACGTGCGGCTGATCTCGGACAAGCTGGCCGCCTTCGTGTTCTGGGGCTGGCAAGCGGTGATCGTTGCCGCAGCCATTTCCCTGCCGCTGGGCTGGACCCAAGGCAAGGAGTACGCCGAGTTGGAATGGCCAATCGACGTCCTGATCGCCGTGGTCTGGGTGGCTTATGCGGTGTTGTTCCTCGGCACCATTGCCAAGCGCCGGGTCAAGCACATCTACGTGGCCAACTGGTTCTACGCCGGTTACATCCTCGCCATCGCGCTGCTGCACATCGTCAACAGCATCGCCATTCCGGCCGGCCTGACCAAGTCCTACCCGGTCTATAGCGGTGCGGTCGATGCGATGGTGCAGTGGTGGTACGGCCACAACGCGGTCGGCTTCTTCCTGACCGCCGGCTTCCTCGGCATGATGTATTACTTCGTGCCCAAGCAAGCCGGCCGCCCGGTCTATTCCTACCGCCTGTCGATCGTGCACTTCTGGGCGCTGATCGCCGTCTATATGTGGGCCGGCCCGCACCACCTGCATTACACCGCGCTGCCGGACTGGGCGCAGTCGCTGGGCATGGTGTTCTCGCTGATCCTGCTGGCCCCGTCCTGGGGTGGCGCGATCAACGGCGTGCTGACCTTGTCCGGCGTCTGGTACAAGCTGCGCACCGACCCGATCCTGAAGTTCCTGATCGTCGCCGTGTCGTTCTACATGATCGCCACGTTCGAAGGCCCGATGATGTCGATCAAGACGGTCAACTCGCTGTCGCACTACACCGACTGGACCGTCGGCCACGTGCATGCCGGCGCGCTGGGCTGGGTGGCGATGATCTCGATCGGCTCGATCTACGCGCTGATGCCCAAGCTACTGGGCCGCGAGCAGATGTACTCGGTCAAGGCCATCGACACGCACTTCTGGCTGCACACCATCGGCGTGGTGCTGTACATCGCCTCGATGTGGATCGCTGGCGTGATGCAGGGCCTGATGTGGCGGGCGACCAACGATGACGGCACCCTGACCTACACCTTCGTCGAGGCGCTCCGCTTCACCTACCCGTACTACCTGATCCGCCTCGGCGGCGGCGTGGTGGTGTTGAGCGGCATGTGCCTGATGGCCTGGAACATGTGGCGCACCTACCGCGCGGCCCCGGCGATCGAACCGCAGCCGCTGCTGCCCGTCGATTCCTCCGAAGTACGTGCCTGAGGAGGCAGGAAACCCATGAGCGAAAATCACAACCCCCACGAAAAAGTCGAGAAGAACGTCGGCCTGATGGCTGCGCTGATCGCGGTGGCCGTGTCCTTCGGCGGCCTGGCCGAGATCGTGCCGCTGATGTTCCAGGCCGAGGCGATCCAGCCGCTGGAGGGCGTCAAGCCCTACCCCGCGCTGGAACTGGCCGGCCGCGACATCTACGTCCGCGAAGGCTGCTACAACTGCCATTCGCAGATGGTGCGCACCCTGCGCTTCGAGACCGAGCGCTACGGCCACTACTCACTGGCCGGCGAATCGGTCTATGACCGCCCGTTCCAGTGGGGCTCCAAGCGCACCGGCCCGGACCTGGCCCGTGTCGGTGGCCGCTACTCCGACGACTGGCACCGCGTGCACCTGATCAACCCACGCGACGTGGTGCCCGAATCGAACATGCCCAGCTTCCCGTGGCTGGAAAAGAACATGGTCGATGGAACCACCGTCACCCGCCACATGAGCGCGCTCAAGAAGCTGGGCGACCCCTACACCGATGAGCAGATCGCGCAGGCCGCCAGTGATGTCGAGGGCAAGACCGAACTCGACGCCGTGGTCGCCTACCTGCAAGACCTCGGCCGCCATGCACCGCGGGGAGGCCAGCAATGATTTCCGGCATCGTCACCGCACTGCTGCTGGCGTTGTTCATCGCCGGCTGGATCTGGGCGTGGAGCCCGAAGCGCAAGCGCGAATTCGAAGATGCGGCGAACCTGCCGCTTGAAGAGGAAGACAGGGGGAACCGCGCATGATGAGCATGGGATGGACGTGGTACGTCATCGCCCTGGTCGCACTGAACATCTTCGGTTGCGTGTGGCTGCTGTGGTGGACCGGGCGCCGCCGCCCGGGCGACCCCAAGCCCGAGGACACGCTGCACACCTGGGACGGCGACCTGAAGGAATACAACAAGCCGCTGCCGCGCTGGTGGATCAACCTGTTCTACCTGACCATCATCTTCAGCATCGGCTACCTGTTCTGGTACGGCGGCCTGGGGCGGATCCCCGGCTACAGCAAGTGGAATTCCCAGAACGAGCACGCCGCGGACAAGGCGGTCGAGGACGCCAAGCTGGAGCAGACCTTCAAGCCCTACGCCGGCCAGCCCATCGACGTGCTGGCGCAGGATCCGAAGGCGCTGGCACTGGGCCGCTCGATCTTCGGCAACACCTGTGCCACCTGCCACGGCTCTACCGGCCAGGGCGCCACCGGCTACCCGAACCTGACCGATGACATCTGGCATTGGGGCGGTTCGCCCGATCGCATCCTCGAAACGGTACTGGACGGCCGCGAGGGCGTGATGCCGGAATGGGGCACCGTGCTGACCGGCATGGGCGGCCCGGAAGCGGTCGATTACACCATCGCCTACGTGCGCACCCTGTCCGCACCGGAGACGCTGAAGAACAACTTCATGGCCGCACAAGGCGAAGAAGCTGTACGAGGGCGTTTGCGTGGCCTGCCACGGCATCGACGGCAAGGGCAACCAGGACCTGGGCGCGCCCGACCTGAGCGACGGCTACTGGATGTACGGCAGCAGCCGCGAAAGCCTGCGCAAGACGATCATGGAAGGCCGCCACGGCAGCATGCCCGCGCACCGCGAATTGCTGGGCGAAACCCGCGTCCGCCTGGTCGCCGCATATGTCTGGTCGTTGTCGCATAATCAGGGCAAGCCCACGGCCAACGCAGGCAAACAGTGACCGACTTCAGCGAGCCACGCTTCGACCATCCCCCACGTCCGCTCGCACAGCGCGTGGGGGCCATCGCCTGGCCCAGCTTCTTCGCCGCCGGCGTGGCGACGATGGTGTTCTTCGCCTTCGTCGACCCGCTGGTGTTGCGCGACCAGACCTTCCCCAGCCTGTCCATCTCCCGCGAGTTCGGCTACACGCTGGGCTTTTTGATGTTCTGGCTGTGCACCGCTTCATCCAGCCTGTTCACGTGGATCCTGCTGCGCCCGGCCAGCCGTTTCAACCACGGTCTGTCGCGGGAAAAGTGACCGGCGCAGCCAAGGCGTGGCGGCTGCGACAATCCGTCACTGTCGTGGCCGCCGGACATGCCGATACTTGATCGCCCTCCCCGCGCAGCCCTTCGCCACGCCATCGCCATGACCCTCATTCCCCCGTCCTCGCTTCCTCCCTCGCCGCCTGCGGCGGCCACCACGGAGTGCCGGCCATGAGCAACAAGCGCATCCCGCTGGATGTCGTGGACGACCAAGGCAATTCGTTCTACGTCAGCGAACGCAAGGTCTATCCGCGCGACGTTTCCGGCCTCTACAACCGCCTGCGCGTGGCCGCCGTGGCGTGGCTGCTGGGCATGTACTACCTGTTCCCGTGGCTGTCGTGGGATGGCCGGCAGGCCGTGCTGTTCGACCTGCCAGCGCGCAAGTTCTACGTGTTCGGGCTGGTGTTCTGGCCACAAGACTTCCTGTTCCTTGCATTGCTGCTGATCATCGCGGCGCTATCGCTGTTCTTCTTCACCGCGCTGGCCGGGCGCCTGTGGTGCGGCTACGCCTGCCCGCAAACGGTGTGGACCGAGACCTTCCTTTGGATGGAGCGCTGGACCGAGGGCGACCGCAGCAAGCGCATGAAGCTCGACGCCGGCCCGTGGAACCGCGAAAAGATCCTGCGCAAGGGCTCCAAGCACCTGTTGTGGCTGCTGTTCGCGCTGTGGACCGGCTTCACCTTCGTCGGCTTCTTCACCCCCATCAAGGACCTCGCCGCACGCCTGTCGCCGTTCGAATGGGGTGGTTGGGAGACCTTCTGGGTGTTCTTCTACGCGCTGGCCACGTGGGGCAACGCCGGCGTGCTGCGTGAGCAGGTGTGCAAATACATGTGCCCCTATGCGCGCTTCCAGAGCGCGATGTTCGACCGCAACACGCTGCTGATTGCCTATGACCCGATGCGCGGCGAACCGCGCGGCCCGCGCAAGCGCGGCCTCGGCAGCGTGCTGCAACGCGTACGCGGCCTGCTCGACGCCCAGACCGCCTACGACTATGTGTTCCGCGCCAGCGCCCACCCCACCGCAGCGGACAACCGCTTGCAGGCACGAGGCACCATCAACCTCGGCATCGCCGAGACCAAGCCCGAACCGCTGCCGAAGTTCGCCACCGAGGAACTGGGCGACTGCATCGACTGCACCATCTGCGTACAGGTGTGCCCGACCGGCATCGACATCCGCAACGGCCTGCAATACGAGTGCATCGCCTGCGGCGCGTGCATCGACGCCTGCGACGAAGTGATGGACAAGATGGGCTACCCGCACGGCCTGATCCGCTACTCCACGCAGAACGCCATCGACGGCAAGAACACCCGCGTGCTGCGCCCGCGCATTCTGGTCTATGGCACCTTGCTGCTGGGCCTGTGCGTGGCATGGGCATGGGGCGTCACCCACCGCAGCGAGCTGATCGCCGAAGTCCTGCGCGACCGCAACGCGCTGTACCGGCAGGTCAGCGCCGAGCAGGTGGAGAACGACTACACGCTCAAGCTGATCAACAAGAGCCAGGAAACCCGCCGTTACCGCATCACGCTGGAAGCGGCCGACGCCGGCCTGACCCTGTCCGGCCCCAACGTCGTCGAGGCCGCCCCTGAGCAGGTGCTGCCGTTGGCATTGACCGTGGTGGGCGGCGAGGACATCCATGGCCGCCGCCTCATCCACTTCGTCGTCGAACGCGAAGGCAGCGATGAAAAGCGCGTCGTCGAAAGCAGCTTCTTCGGGCCGGTGCAATGAACGGAAACCGCGAATCCTCCCCGTGGCGCATCCCGGTGCTCTGGCTGGTGATCGGCTTGCCGGTGCTGTCCATCGTCGCCGGCGTCGGGCTGGTCGTGATCGCAGTGCGCAGCGGCGGCGCGGACGTGGTGTCCGACCCGGTGCAGCGCGTATCGCAAATCCAGACCGCCGACCTCGGCATGGATGAAGCGGCCAAGCAGCTCGGCCTGAGCGTGGTGCTCCGGGTCGAGGATGGCATCGTCGAAGTGCTGCCGGCCACCGGCCAGTTCGACAAGAGCCAGCCGCTGCAATTGCTGCTCGAACACCCCACCCGCAAGGCCGACGACCTGGCCCTCGACCTGCCGCCGCACGCTCCCGGCTGGCGCATCGATCAGGCCGTCGACACCGACCACGACTGGGTGGTGCAACTGCGCGCCGCCGACGGCCGCTGGCGCCTGCACGGGCGCCTGCCGCGCCAGCAGCACGCCACCCGGCTGGCGCCCTCGCTGGGCGAGGAACACTGAGCCCCGCCGTGCCTGCCTCCCCCGCCCTGCCGCCCGCCGCGGCAGGCGCCTGCCACCACTGCGGCGAAGCCCTGCCCGCCCGGCCCCACGTGCTGCAACTGGGCGGCCAAGCGCACGACTTCTGCTGCCACGGCTGCGCCGCCGCCGCCGAGTGGATCGCCAGTTCCGAACTGGACGGCTACTACCGCCTGCGCAGCCACAGCGGCGGCCGGGTCGGCGAAGACCTGCCCGACCTCGCCGTCTGGGACCGTGCCGACGTGCAGGCCGAGCACAGCCGCCAGGTCGAAGGCGGCCGCGAAATAACCCTGCTCACCGACGGCATGCGCTGCGCCGCTTGCGCGTGGCTGATCGACCGCGCGTTGGCGCGCGAGCCGGGCGTCATCGACTGCGGCGCCAACGCCGTCACCGGCCGTATCCGCATCGCGTGGGACCCTGCGCGCACCGCGCTGTCCGTACCGCTGCAACGGCTGGCGATGCTCGGCTACCGCCCATACCTGGCCGGCAGCGAAGCACTGGAGCGCCAGCGCGCCCGCGACCGCCGCCGCTGGGTGCTGCGGCTGGGCATCGCCGGGCTGGGCACGTTGCAGGCGATGATGCTGGCCGAAGCGCTGTACCTCGACTTCGACAGCACCATGCCCGTGCCCACCCGCGACTTCTTCCGCTGGTTGGCGTTTCTGTTGAGCACACCGGTGGTGTTCTATTCCGGCTGGCCGTTCCTGTCCGGCGCGTTGCGCGAACTGCGCGAACGCCGCCTCGGCATGGACGTGCTGATCGCCAGTTCGACGCTGCTGGCCTATTTCGCCAGCCTGCTGGAAACCCTGCGCGGTGGCCGCCACGTCTGGTTCGACGCGGCAGTGATGTTCGTGTTCTTCCTGCTGGTCGCGCGCATGCTGGAACAGCGCGCGCGCAGCGTCGCCAGCGCGCAGGTCGATGCGCTGGCGCGGGCGCGTCCGGCCTTTGCCACCCGCGAACGCGCCGATGGCACGCGCGAAGCGGTGCCGCTGGCAGCGCTGGCGGTGGGCGACGTGGCCTGCGTCGCCGCCGGCGAAGCAGTGCCTGCCGACGGCGTGCTGCTCGGTGGCGACGACGACGAGGCGTGGTTCGAAGAAGCCCTGCTGACCGGTGAATCCGCACCGGTGCGCAAGCAACCCGGCGCGCCGGTCTATGCCGGCACCACCTGCCGCGAGCGCCCGGCGAAACTGCGCGTGGCCTGCACCGGCACCGCCACCCGGTTGTCACAACTCGTGCGACTGGTGGAACAGGCGCAAGCACACCGCCCGACGCTGGCGCGACTGGCCGACCGCATCGGCAGCCGCTTCGTGCTGGCACTGCTGCCGGTGACGCTGGCGGTGTTCGCATGGTGGTGGCACCACGACGCCTCGCGCGCACTGGAAGTCACCCTCGCCCTGCTGGTCATCAGCTGCCCGTGCGCGCTGTCGCTGGCGGTGCCCGCCGCATTGGCCGCCGCGCATGGCGCACTGGCCCGCGCCGGCCTGTTGGCGCTGCGCCCGGACGCGCTGGACACGCTGGCCCGCGCCACCGACGTGGTATTCGACAAGACCGGCACCCTCAGCGATGGCCGCCCGGCGCTGGCCGCCACCGAAGTGCTGGACGCCACGCTCGACGCCACCACAGCGCTGGACATCGCCGCCGCACTGGAGCGCGACAGCGGCCACCCGCTGGCCGCCGCATTCGCGCGCAACGCCACCCGCACCGCCGTGCAGGTGGAAGCCGTCCCCGGCCATGGCGTGCAGGGCTTCATCGATGGCCGCCACTGGCGGCTGGGCCGCGCCGATTTCGCCGCAGGCCGCACCGACGACGGCGCGCTGTGGCTGGGCGACGGCCATCGCGCCAGCGCCCGTTTCCAGCTCGAAGAACACGCCCGCAGCGACGCCGCGCAGGCGCTGGCCGCCTTGCGCGCGCAAGGCCTGCGCCTGCACCTTGCCAGCGGCGACGGCGAAGCCGCAGTAAGGCGTATGGCCACCACGCTGGGGCTGGATGACGCCCACGCCCGGCAATCGCCCGAGGACAAGCTGGCGCTGGTGCGGCACTTGCAGGCCGAAGGCCGTGTGGTGGCGATGATCGGCGACGGCCTCAACGACGCCCCGGTGCTGGCCGGTGCCGACGTCTCCATCGCCATGGGCGAAGGCGCCTCGCTGGCCCACCGCGCCGCCGACCTGGTCACCACCGGCGGCAGCCTGCAACGCATTCCCGCCGCGGTGCGGCTGGCACGCGGCACCCAACGCGTCATCCGCCAGAACCTGTGGTGGGCCGCCGGCTACAATCTGCTGGCTTTGCCGCTGGCCGCCGCCGGCATGGTCACACCGTGGTTGGCCGCGCTGGGCATGGCGCTGTCGTCGCTGGCAGTCACCCTCAACGCCCTGCGGCTGGCACGCATGGCACCCACCTCTTCCTCTCCTTCACCGCAGCCGGAGGCCGCACGATGAGCATCCTGCTGATGTTGATCCCGATCAGCATGGTCCTGTTCGGCTTGGCCGTGGCCGCCTTCGTCTGGGCGGTCAAGCGCGGCCAGTTCGACGACCTCGACACCCCGGCGCTGGACATCCTCGAAGACAACGACCGCCCCGCCCCGCCGCCGCAGCGGAACCCGGAAAGCGCCCACCGCCCCACGGACGCCAAGCACGGCGATTGAGCATGTTGCCGCTGGATATCCCGGTACTCACCGCCGCCTTCGTCGCCGGCCTGCTCGGCGGGCTGCACTGCGCAGTGATGTGCGGCGGCATCGCCACCGGTTTCCCGGCGATGGCGCCCGGCCGCGCATTGAGCGTGGCGTGGCAAGCCAACCTCGGCCGCATCGGCGGCTACACGCTGGCCGGCGCACTGGCCGGCGGCCTCGGCGGCGGCATCCTGCGGCTGGCGCGCAGCGACACGCTGGCGCTGGGCGTGCGCATGGCCGCCGGCATCGCGCTGGTGCTGCTTGCGCTGCGCCTGCTCGGCCGCAGCGACCGGCTGAACCTGCTGGCGCGGCCCGGCCAGCAACTGTGGCGCTGGCTGCGCCCCCTGCACCAACGCTTGCTACCGGCGGACACCGCATGGCGGCGGCTGGCGCTGGGCGCGTTGTGGGGCTGGATGCCCTGCGGCCTGAGCCTGAGCCTGCTGACCGTGGCGTGGTTGCAGGCCAACGCCGTGGGCGGCGCGTTGGTGATGGCCGTGTTCGGCATGGCGACACTGCCGGTGATGCTGCCGCTCACCTGGTCCGGCGCACGCATGGGCCGTTGGCTGCAACGCCCCGGCCTGCGCACCGCGCTGGCCTGTTTCGTCCTCACCCGCCGGCCTGCTCACCCTCGCCGCACCGTGGCTGATGCAGGTGCCAGCGCTGCACGGCGTGCTGGCGGCGCTGGGGTGCCAGCCACTGCACTGACCTCCCCTGTGGGTTGGGCTTTGGCATCACCCCCACACGGCGCGATCGCGCCCCCGCCCCTTCGCGCGATAAAGCGCTTCATCGGCCATCTTGAGCAGCATCTCCGGGCCTTGCGCGGCATCGGGCACCATGGCGGCGACACCCATGCTGGCAGTGACGATGCCGAGCGGCGAGGCTTCATGCGGCAGCCGCCGCTCACGCAGCGCCCCGCAAACCCGTTGCGCAATCTGCAACGCCTGTTCGGCCGAGGTGTTCGGCGCGAGCAGCACGAACTCCTCGCCACCGTAACGCGCCACCTGGTCACCAGCACGGCACACGGTGGCACCCAGCACCTCGGCGACGGTGCGCAAGCATTGGTCGCCTTCAAGGTGGCCGTAGTGGTCGTTGTATTTCTTGAAGAAATCCACATCCAGCATCACCAGCGCCAGTGTTTCCCCACTGCGTGCCGCGCGCCGCCACTCGTTGTGCAACACCTCGTCGAAATAACGGCGGTTCACCAGCCCGGTCAGGCCGTCACAGCGCGAGAGGGCTTCCAGCCGCTGGTTGGCCTCGTTCAGCGCCTGCGTGCGGGCGATGACCTTGTCTTCCAGCGCCAGTTTCGATTGCAGCAACTCGTAACGATTGGCCGCCAGCAGATAGATCGGCACGCCGATGCCGTACACGAACAGCAACAGCGAAACCAATGAACTGAAATTGGTCGCCGCAACCAGCGGACCGACGTTGTTGGCCGTGGCAATGGTCAACACCAGCGAGATGCACAACACGAAGCCGGTGGCGATGCGCATCCCCCACTGCATGGCGACCAATACGCCCAGCGTGGTGAGGAGGTAAATGGCTGCGCCGTTCCACAACAGGCCGACGACCAGAAAGAGAGCGAACATCGACAACATCACGATCAAGCCCGCGCGCAGTGGCCTGTGCTCGACGTGGCTGCGCTGCACCCAGACGATGCCGAACAGGCCGGCAACGAAATAGCCGTGGTAATCGGCCATCGCCCCGGCCAGCCAAACCGCCACGTAATCGGTAAAGCTGTCGCGCTGGATGTACCCACCTGCGGTGTAGAGCACCATCAGCAACGCCATGTTGATGACGCAGGGCAAGGCCGTGACCTTGACCAGATAGTTCACGATGCTGCGCATGGCCAGAATGCTGCGTTGGCCAATGCTGCGCTGGAACAGGGCATGGGCCAGCAGCGCCTGCGCCAGCGTATTGATGGTGGCCGCCCCCGCACCAAACGCCACGGCCTTCAACACCGGCATCACCGCCGCCTGATCGAGCAGGAACGGCGTATTGGTCACGAACGAGCCCAGCCAGATTGCCGGCCAGATGCGCTTGCCGTAAATCACGCAAGCGGCAAGGCCAATGCCCGAGGGCAACCACAGCAAGCTCAGCGAACTGCCGTCGATGGTGCCGTACTTGATGCCCAGCCAACCGCAAATGGCATAGACGGCCATGACAGCCAACAGACTGCGTACCGTGACTGGACGAAGCCCCTGTGACGATGTGCTGGCGTCATTGCTCATGGACAAACGGCTCTTCCTCGGGCCGGGCAGGCATCGGCCCCATTTATCTGCCAGCCCCTGTGCGAAGTCAAAGCATTTCCGTATGCCGGGAACAGTGCTGGCCGGTGGCGGATGCGCGCCTCATCCGGCACACAGCATCTGATCAGTGATCGTGCTCATGAACGTGGTGATGGCCATGCCCATGATGGTCATGCCCGCTGCAATGCCCCACGTCGCCGCAATGGTCGCCTTCGATCTGCAAGGTGGCGTGGTCGATCGAAAACCGCTCGTGCAGCAGCCCGGCCAGTTGCCGGCGCAGCGCGTCGGCCTGTTGGTCCGGCGCGGCCACCACATGCGCGGTCAGCGCCGGGCGGTTCGACGCCAGCGCCCAGACGTGCAGGTCGTGCACGTCGGCCACGCCGGGCTGGGTGCGCATGGCCGCTTCCACCTCGGCCAGCACGATGCCCTTGGGCACGCCTTCCAGCAGTACGTTGAGCGCTTCGTGCAGCAGCAGCCACGTGCGCGGCAACACCCACAGGCCGATCAGCACGGCGAGGACGGGATCGACCAGCGTCCAACCGGTGAAATGGATCAGCACGCCGCCGACGATCACCGCCAGCGAGCCGAGCATGTCGCTCCACACTTCCAGATAAGCGCCCTTGACGTTCAGGCTCTCACCGCTGCCGGCCGCCAGCAGGCGCATGGCGATCAGGTTAACCACCAGCCCGAACACCGCCACCGCCATCATCGTGCCGGAGGCAACCGGCTGCGGCTGGCGGAACCGCTCCACCGCCTCCCACAGAATGTAGATACCCACCGCGAACAGCAGCAGCCCGTTGACCACGGCACCCAGCGCCTCCAGCCGTGCATAGCCGTAGCTGCGCCGTGCGTCCGGCGGACGCCGGCTCAGCCGCACCGCGACCAGCGCAATCACTAGACCAATGGTGTCGGTGGCCATGTGCGCCGCGTCGGACAACAGCGCCAGGCTGTTGCTCCAGAAGGCGCCGGCAACCTCGACCAGCAAATAGGCCGCCGTCAGCCCCAAGGCCCACCACAAGGGTTTTTCGTGGCGGATTTCGCTGGGCAAGTGGTTGTGATCGTGGCTCATCGACAGGCTCCGGGACGTGCGGCCAGCTTAGTCAAGCGCTGCGCGCGGAGACTATTACATCGGCCGATGCCGCATCATTGCGCGCTACGTCCCGCACTCTCGAGGCACCTCCATGCGTTCCCTGCTCCACGGCGGCCTGCTGTTGTTCGCCGCCCTGCTTGCACCCCCGCCGGTCGCTGCGGCCGACGCCCCCTGCCCCGGCGCTCCATGTCGATGCCGACGGCCCC
This sequence comes from Stenotrophomonas sp., assembly GCA_034675465.1. Classification (GTDB taxonomy): domain Bacteria; phylum Pseudomonadota; class Gammaproteobacteria; order Xanthomonadales; family Xanthomonadaceae; genus Stenotrophomonas. The sequence continues at coordinate 36,917 of JAUCDH010000009.1, forward strand.
TACGTGTTCAACGAAAGCGGCCGCTGGCAGGCACGCTGGGTCTGCAACGACACGGTGCAGGAACAGCAATGGAACGCGCTGCCGGACAGCATCGCCCCGCGTTGCGGCTACCCGCACCCGTTGCACGTGCAAGCGCAGGCCATCACCGCGCCGGAAACGCTGCCGGCCACGCCGCGCATCGTCGCGGTGTCCGACATCCACGGCCAGTACGGCCTGCTGGTGAAGCTGCTGCGCGCGCACCACGTCATCGACGCCGACGACCGCTGGGCGCTGGGCCGCAACACGCTGGTGGTGGCCGGCGACGTGTTCGACCGCGGCCCGCAGGTCACCGAGGCGTTCTGGCTGCTGTACGGCCTGCAGCAGCAGGCGGCCGCGGCCGGCGGCGCGGTGCATTTCGTACTCGGCAACCACGAGACCATGGTGCTGTACGACGACCTGCGCTACGTCAATCCCAAGTACCTGCGCAGCGCGCAGCTGCTCGGCCGCAGCTACCCGCAGCTGTACGGCGCCGATTCGGTGATCGGGCAATGGCTGCGCACCCGGCCGGTGCTGCTGCGCATCGGCGACACGCTGTTCCTGCACGGCGGCATCTCGCCCGAGGCGCTGCAACTGGCGCAGGACCCGGCCGCCACCAATGCCGCCTACCAGCACTCGCTGGGCCGGCCGAAGGCCGACATCAAGGCCGACCCGGCCACCGCGCCGCTGTACGACGGCAAGACCAGCCCGATCTGGTACCGCGGCTATTTCGATGGCCGCCTCGACGCCAACGGGGTGCAGCAGGTACTGGACCAATTGGGCCTTGCGCGCATCGTCGTCGGCCACACCTCGATGCAGCACGTCAGCAGCTTCCACGGCGGCCGCGTCATCGCCATCGATAGCAGCATCAAGAAGGGCGAGAACGGCGAACTGCTGTTCATCGAAGACGGCCAACTCAGCCGCGGCCTGCTCGACGGCAGCCGCGTGCCACTGGCAGAGGGCGTGCTGGAGCAGGACGACTGACCCGCTAAAATTCCCTCGCCGCACGCGGGCCGCCCTGCCCGCGCATCGCCACTCCCTCAGGTTTCCCCGCATGCCCACCACTGCTTCCCAGCCCGTCGCCACCGGCCTCACCCGCGCCGCCATCTTCCTCGTTGTCACGCTCAAGCCCGACGCGCAATCCAGCGCACGCGGCCGCGCGGTATGCGGTGACGCCGCCACACTGGCGCGCTCGATTGGCTCGCGCCTGCCCGATGGCGGCCTGTGCTGCGTGGTGGGATCATCGGCTCGGAGGCATGGGACCGTCTGTACGGCACGCCACGCCCGAAGGAACTGCACCCGTTCACCGAAATCAGCGGCAGCAAGCACCATGCCGTCGCCACCCCCGGCGACCTGCTGTTCCACGGCGGTGGCACTTGAACACAAGGACCAGCCCGCTTTCTCATGACGGTGAAATCCACGTCGCCCCCGCGCACGGCGCCGCCCACGGCGAATATCTTGCCAAACTGGGCCGCGTCTGGATGCCAAAACTGCTGGCTGGCGGTACACGCGAAGGGTGGACGGTCAGGCTCAGCCGCATGCTGGACAAACTACTGGAAACCCGCATCCGGCCCGACATCGTGCTGATCGACTCACGATCAGGCATCGATGAAATCGCCTCCGCCTGCATCACCGAACTCGGCGCCAACCTGATCCTGCTGTTCGCGCTGGAAGGCGAGCAGACCTGGAACGGCTATCGAATGCTGTTCGAACAATGGCTACGCGCCGGAGTCGCCCAACAGATCCGCGAACGACTGCAAGTCGTGGGCGCCACTGTTCCGGAACTCGACCGCATCGAATACCTGAGCGGTCTGCGCGAACATGCGTATGAGGTGTTCGTTGATACACTTTACGACGAACTCGCCCCTGTTAAACTAGGGCGCAGACTGGACGGTTCCTGGAAGGTCGGGGAACTCAGCGAAGGCTGGAGCTTCGATGAAGCGGACGCAATCCCCGCATGCGCCATGGGCGGTCCATTGGCATCGAAGCTTTGCAGGCCTGCGTTCTCTGCAGGGACGCCTTGCCGTGATTGACGCCCAGGAGTTGCAATCCATTTTCAATCCCCTGCTTGAGGGGGTGCACAATATCATCCCCACAGAGAAGCTGTCATGACACAAGCCCCAGCAGCTGCGCGAAGCCATTCTGGCCGCTCCGCTTGAAACCAGCAATTTCGGCGAAACTCCGCAGCCGGGACTTTATATTTGCCACTTTCGCATCTCAAGGTCAGGCTGGACGCGCATGTCGTCGTCGGAGGCAGAGGCGTCGGCAAATCATTCTGGACGGCGGCACTGCAATCCGAACCACTACGCAGGCTGCTGGGCCTCGCCGCGTCCGAGCTCAAGGGAATCGAGGTACAAGCGGGCTTTACCATCGCAGAAAACATTGACAGCTACCCGAACGCGGATGTTTTCGACGCGTTCCTGGCGCAAAAAGGCGACCCGTATGACCTGTGGCGCGCCGTGATCCTGCGATGGATCGCACGGCAAGCGGGAAAAGCCATTCCCTGCGACAGTTGGCCGAACACCGTCGCCTGGCTGAAAAGCAACCCCGAAGACGTGGCGCGCCTGATGCAACACCCCCGCGACTGGAAGGGGCTGATTCTGTTCGACGCTTTGGATCGTACCAGCGCGGACTGGCGACGCATGGACTCTATCGTGCAAGGGCTGCTGCGAACCGTATTATGGTTAAAAGCCTATCCTGGCCTGTACGCCAAGGTCTTCCTGCGCGACGATCAGGCCGAGCGCACCGTGTTCAATTTCACGGATGCCTCCAAACTGACCGCCACCAAAGCCGAACTCAGATGGGCCCGACACGATCTGCACGGCCTGCTCTGGCAGCGGCTGATCAACGCACCGGACACGCATGGCGAAATCCTGCGCGACATCTGCCACAGCACCCCGCAGGAAAACGTCTGGCATGTAGCGCCAGAGATGAAATCAGAGTCAGACCAGCAAAGAAAAGCCTTTGAAACCCTGGCCGGCCCCGGATGGGACGCGACAAGCGACGCGGCGTACCGTACACATGGTCGGTCAGCCATCTGTCCGACGGGCGCGGACAAACGTCGCCAAGGTCATTCCTGGCCGCTATCCGCCAGGCCGCCGAAGACTCCCTGGAGCGTTATCCGACCCACGAATACGCCCTGCATTACGAAAGCATCAAGCGAGGCATCCAGAAAGCATCTGAAATCCGCGTGCAGGAGATGGCAGAAGACTACCCTTGGGTACCCAAAGCCCTATCCGTCCTGAGCGGCATGAACGTCCCTATGGATTTCGATACCGTCCAGCAAAAATGGGAGGATGCTTTCCCCAATGCCCGGAACATCAACCCCACCCATCTGCCCGCCCAGCACAGCGACCGCAGTTGGGACGGCGTGCGCGAAGATCTGCAGCGCCTTGGACTGCTGGAAACCAAGAAAGATGGCCGCATCGACATGCCGGATCTGTACCGGGCGGGCTTTGGCCTGGGCCGCAAAGGCGGCGTCAAGCCACGCACCTAACCGTCTCTTGCCCTGCGTGTCGAACGGCTCGATCGCGCATAGAAGGCCCTACCGCGCCCCCCACCCCGTCAGCACGATCCTGACCGTCTTGAACACGATCAGGATGTCCAGCCACAGCGAGAAATGCTTGATGTAGTAGAAATCGTGCTGGATTTTGACCCGGGTCTCGTCGGCGTCTCCGGCGTAGCCCTGCATCACCTGGGCCCAACCAGTGATGCCGGGACGCACGACGTGGCGGTAGATATAGAAGGGGATCTCGGCGTCGAAACGGTCCACGAATTCACGCTGTTCAGGACGGGGGCCGATCAGGCTCATGTCGCCCTTCAGCACGTTCCACAGCTGGGGCAGTTCGTCCCGGCGGGTATTGCGGATGAAGGGGCCCACCCGCGTGATGCGCTCGTCGTCGTCGCAGGCCAGGCGCGCGCCGTCGGCTTCGGCATCGACGCGCATGCTGCGGAATTTGTAGATGCGGAAATCCCGGTTGCCCAGGCCTACGCGATTCTGGACGAACAGGGCGGGACCGGGACTGTCCAGGCGGATCGCAATCGCCGTGAACAGCATCAGCGGCAGGACGACCGGCGCGACGACCAGCACACCCACGATATCGATCAGACGCTTGAAGACCGCGTACAGCGGCGACGGCAGCAGGGTGCCAACTTCATTTTCCGACAGGTGATCGATACGCACCCTGCCGGTCAGGCCTTCCATCACCTGGCGGATGTGGAACACGGGGATGTGCGCCAGAATGCACTGCGCCAGGAACCGTTCCCATTCCGGAGTCATGTTCGACCCACGCAGGTCCGCGACCACGGCATCGTATCGCACCCCTTCCAGGTCCGGCCGTGCCAGATGCCGGATTTCCAGGTTCGGCGCCGACTGCAAGGTACAGGGCGTGCTCATGGGAAGCACGGCAAACTTCAAACGCCGATAGCGCCGCCCGATGAAATATCCTGCATAGCACCACAGCAGGCTCAGGACGTAGGCCGACAGCAAGACAGCGCGCGAATAACCGCTGCGGCTGAAAAACAGCACAGCAAACGCCAGCAGGAACACCCCGGTGACGATGGGTGCGATGTGCGCCATGATCCCGCCGCCCGAAAACCGCGTCAACCGGCGCAACACCAGGACGATGACGACGAAGGACAGGCCCACGGCCCAAAGGGTATTGGTCCGCGCCACATCCAGGTGCCCCCAGAACCGCGCACTCCAGAACCAGACCGACGGCGCGAGCAGGTCCCATGATAGTCACGCATTATTAGCATCATCTAAACTCCAAAATCTTCTGATTTTTTTGTGGCTGGTGTATCATCTTGAGTAGGTCATTTTAACCAATCTGGTATATCCATGCCGTCATCCCATAATTCTTGAGATTGAGTTTTCTCTTGTACATTATTTTTATTTTTTATACTTTGAGAATCTGCCTTTTTTGATTTTCACTCTTTTTTTGGAGTTTCTGTTACCTCCGGAATGACTCCATCACTTTTTTTAGATTTAGGTGATTTTGTGGTTTTTTTTGGTTGTGGACTATCTTGTGAAATAATTTTTTCTTCTGAAACGACTCATTTTAACCAATCTGGTATCTTCTTCTTGAATTTTAGTTTCTATTTCTGGTGTCGGTTCAATTACTACTTCTTCTTTCACTTCTGTTTCTTGCGGAGAAATATCTTCTCAGACAGGCTGCTTTGTCATTGCGCCTTTTAACCAATCTGGAACTTCCTCTTCTTGAATTTGAGTTTCTATTTCTGGTGTCGGTTCAATTACTACTTCTTCTTTCACTTCTGTTTCTTGCGGAGAAATATCTTCTCAGACAGGCTGCTTTGTCATTGCGCCTTTTAACCAATCTGGAACTTCCTCTTCTTGAATTTGAGTTTCAATTTCTGGTGTCGGTTCAATTACTACTTCTTCATACCTCCTGAAGTATCATTTGATTTTAACCAATCTGGAACTTCTTCTTGAATTTGGGTTTCAATTTCTGGCGTCGGTTTAATTACTACTTTTTCTTTCACTCTTGAAGTATCATTTCACTTTAGCCAATCTGGAACTTGCTCCTGAGAAACTTGAG
>JAUCDH010000010.1:0-279011 GCA_034675465.1 Stenotrophomonas sp.
CGACGGTGCCCGCGCCTGCACCCAAGCCGGCACCTGCCACAGCCACGGGCAACGCGACCCAACAGGCCACGGCCACCGAGGGCGTTGCGGGCAAGGGCTTTCCCTTCACCGCAGGACAGGTGATTCCGCCGGATGTGGAATTTACCTCGCTGTCCAGGCGGCATGTCCTGACCTTCCAGAGGGGCGGCAATCTGGTGGTCTCCTCGGCAGGCAAGAAGAGCTTCGTCTGGGGCCTGAACCTGCTCCCGAAGGTGGACTTCAAGCAGGTGCGCAGTGTCCGCCTGTCCAGCGATGGCAACCTCGTGGGCCTTGGTGAAAAGGGCAACATCATCTGGAAGGCGCTCGACGCCCAACCGGATCCCGCCTCACGCCTGGAACTGTCCTACAGCGGCGCCCTGCAATTGGTTTCACCCAACCGAGGCATCCTGTGGTCCAGCGATGGCATCCTTGAACAACCGATACGGGTTGATTCGCGCCCGGCCAACGTGAGCACCTGCAAAGCCGAGGCGGGATGGGCCAAGTGCGTGCAGCTGGCAAGCCCGACGATCAAGATCATGGGTAGCGCGCGGGTCAGCGATCTGGCGATGACCGCCGCGGCCAACGTGTACACGGGGATGTTCGCCAAGCTCAAGCCCGCCTTCCCCGGCAATGCGTTCAACGATTTCCGCGTCTATGTCACCAATGGCGAATCGGAACGGCAACTGGCCGCCATGCCCGTGGTGGGCAAGATGTGGACGGATGGCTACGGCCCGGGGAGCCGGGCGGCACTGCGTGGTGGTGCATCGCTGGACTTCCTGTGGATCGAGGAGCAGATGATATGCAAGGAAGGCATCGTGACCCGCAACCAGGACTTTGCCGCAGGCCGCACAGCCGCCGGGGACAATACGTACCGCACCTTCGATCAGGTCATCCATGAAATGGCCCACTCCATCGACATGCGTTACAAGCTGATGGATACCCGCTTGCGGCAGGCCTACCAGGGGGACCCCACCGAGCAGTTCCCGCAGGGCATGCAGGCATGGTTCGGCGCGCCGGCGCGGGAGTTCGGCGCCCGCGAAAAGACCCTGTTGCAGGATCTGTTCACGTCCCGCGCCACGTTCTCGTGCGAGGGGGTCGTGCGCTGACGGCGGATGCCGGCCACGGTGGAACCGGCGCAATGTCACGATTGCGCCGCTTGCCCCGTCACTCCATTGGCTCGTGGCGGAATGCCGAATCGGGCGGGTAGGCGGCTTCCAGCCGGGGGCGGTATTCGTGTTCCAGTACCCGTGCGGCGCGGGTGTCGCCTGCGTCGTGCAGTGCGCGGGCATAGGCGAGGGCGTAACGGGCGGTGCGTGGGTTCCGTGCGCCCTGGTCATCGCGGGTGATCTGGTAGGCGGCACGGTTTTGCTCCAGCGCGCTTGCCCCATCGCCACGTGCACGGGCGATGGCCGCGCGCGTGGCGGCCGTGCGGGCGCGCAATTCCGGCTCGACACCCGCACTGGCCGATTCCACCAGATCAAGCAACCTGTCCGCTTCTGCGTAATCAGCGTGCGTCAGATGCCATCGCGCCAGCGGCAGGCGCGCATAGGCAAGCCCCACTGCACTTGCATGCGCGACGTTGCGGTCGGCAATGACGCTTTCAAGCAGGCCGCGCGCTTCGGCATCGGCCCGGCCGGATTCGATCAAGGCCTGGGCCAGCGTGGTTCTCAACACCAGCAGGCGATTCCTGTCACGCCCTTCCACGACGGCATCATGAATGTCGCGGGCCTGCCGCAACCGTTCCACGGCGTCGTCGAACTGGCCACGCTGGAAGCTGAGCCAACCGGCGTGGAAAACAGCCCGCGCATACTGCGGGCTGTGCGCGCCGTGAAGGCGCAGCAGTACCGGCGTGCCTTCGGCCAGGGCGGCGGCGGGTTCGTCGAAACGGCCCTGTTCGGACATGGGCAAGGCAAGCCCGACCTGTAGGTGGGCAGGGGTGGAACTGCCTTCGCCAAACAGTTCGCGGGTCAACGCGATGCGTTCGCGCGAGATCGCCAATGCGCTGTCGTAGTCGCCGCCGATGTATTCCAGAGCGCCCTGCATTTGCCCGAGTACCGCGAGGTAGTCCCGCGTACGCGCTGCACCGGCATCGGCAAGCATCTGACGCGCCCGTCCACAATCGGCCAGGGCCTGTTCGTGATCGCCACTGCCGGAATGGAGCCGGCACAGGCCGCGCCAGCTTCGTGCAATCGCCACCGGGCCCGCCTGCCCGGCTTCGCGCAGCGCCAGTGCATGGTGTGCGGCATCCAATGCGCCTGTCGCCTGCGCCAGGGCTTCGTGGGCGTCGGCGAGCAACAGGGCGTCGCCGTCACCGTGGCGGCGCACGAGGTCGATGCGCGCCGGGCGGCATCTTCCGCATCCCCGCTGGAGCCGGAAACGGATTGGATGCTCGCTGCCTTGGCACGCAGGCTGCGCGCGGCAGCCAGCGGATCATTCACGGCCGGATCAAGATGCAGTTGCGCAGCCTCCTCCAGCAGCGGCGCGCCGACGTCGCCTTCGTTGATGCCGGCATAGGCATTGCCCAGTGCTTCCAGCAGCCGCGCACGCACGCGCGGTTGGCCGGCCAGTTCCTCGTTCACCCGCTCGCGGCCACGGTCCAGTACATCACGGGCGCTGAAGTCGTGGCGCCCGGCCTGCGTCGGGTCGGACAGGGAAAAGGCTGAAACCAAAAGCTCGGCGGTGCGGTCGGCCACTTCTGCCTGAAGGCGTGCCTCACGCTCGGCCAGCAGGGTGCGCCAGGTAAAGACCGCCACGACCGCCGCCAGTAGCGTGCAGGCCGTCAGTGGCCAGCGATTGCGTTGCACCAAACGCTGCGCGTGATCGCCCCACTGCCCCGCGCCTGGCAAGCACCGGGCGCGCGCCGAGGAGGCTTTCCACGGTCCTCGGCGAACTCGCGCACGGAGGCATAGCGCTGCGCGGGTTCGCGACGCAGTGCCTTCAGCACGATGGCATCGATGTCGGTCGGGATGCGCAGCCCCCTCGCATGCGGCGCGGCGGCGTGTTCGCCGTCCACCTTGCCGGCGCGCCGGTTGTGCTGGCTGGGCGGCGGTGATCACGCCGGACAGGATCGCACTGGCGCGTGCGTGGTCGGTATCCAGATGCGCGAGGGCCGCACGCCCGCCAGAAGTTCGTACAGCACCACGCCCAGCGACCACACATCGCAGGCCGTGCCCAGCGGAGCTTGCCATCGATCTGTTCGGGGCTTGCATAGGCCGGTACGCTCATCACCTGCGTTGCGGTGGCAAGAATTGCTTCTGGCCCAAGCAGGCGCGCGATGCCGAAATCCAAAGCTTCGGCTCGCCACGCGCATCGACGAGGATGTTGGCAGGCTTGAGGTCACGGTGGATCACCAGTTGTCCGTGTGCGCAGGACACCGCTGCGCAGACTTTCAGGAACAGGCCAAGGCGTGCGCGGAGATCAAGCGCGTTGGCGTCGCACCAGCGGTCGATGGGCTCGCCCTCGACGTACTCCATCGCAAGGAACGGCTCGCCCTCTGCATCCACGCCGGCATCGACGAGGTGCGCGATGTTGGGATGGTTCAGGCTGGCGAGGATGCGATTGTTCTTCGGAGAAGCGCGCATGCAGGGAGACGGCTCCGGCACGCAGCCGTTTCAGCGCTACGCGCTGGCGTGCGCCACCGACTTCGCGCTCGGCCAGCCACACCACGCCCATGCGACCCTCACCCAACGCGTTCACGAGGCGGTAGTGGCCCGGCGCGCTGGCATGGATGCGAAGGTCGGCTTCCAGTGCCCCGGCGGTGGCGGCGATGACGGGGAGGAATGGCGTCCAGCGCGGGCATCGTCGGCGGCTGCAATCAGCCATTCGACCTCGCGCCGCAATGCCGTACTCCCACCACATTGCGCATCCAGATACGCAGCGCGTGCATCCGGCGCGCGTTCCAGCACCTCGTGCACGATGGCCCGTGCGCCGGGTGTAACGGTCGCCAGCAACGCCCTCAGGCATCGGCCAGCTCGCGCCGCAACCAAGCTCGCGCCATGCGCCAGTCGCGCACGACGGTGGGGCGTGCCATGCCGAGGACGTCGGCGATTTCTTCCAACCCCAGCCCCGGCGAAGAATTTCAGGTCGACCACCTGCGCTTGCCGGGCGTTGATGTCGGCAAGGCGTTCAAGCGCCTCGTCGAGGCCAAGGAAATCCACCTGCGCTTCAGGTGCGTCGATTTCCGCGATGTCCACGCGCAGGTTCGGTGCCGGGCGTTTGGCCGCCATGTTGCGGCGTGCGTGATCCACCAGCACCCGCCGCATCATTTGCGCGGCAAGCCCCAAAAACTGCGCGCGATTGGTCATGTCCAGTTGGTGCTGGCCCAGCACCCGCAAACAGGCCTCGTTGACCAGAGCCGTGGTTTGCAGCGTGTGGCCCGCGCGCTCGCCGCGCATCGCACGCGAGGCCAGCGCCTTGAGTTCCATATACAGCATCGGCGAAAGCCCCTCGTCCGTACCGACAACCGTTGAAGCACAACGAGGAAAGGCGTCCGGCGAAATCGGCATGGGGCGGTGGACTGCGACGTAACAAGATGGCATGCCGAAGATGGCATCTTGCCGGAGCCCGGACAAGCCCCGTCACCCGTGGGAGACCCGTCGGCACGGGTAAGGCAATAGCGATAAGGAGGATGCGGGACGCTCTGGATTTACCTGTTGCTGGCCGGCCTGTTCGAGATCGGCTTCGCGCTGGGCCTGAAATGCGGCGAAGGCTTCATCCGCTTGTGGCCGAGCGTCGGCACGGTGGTGGCTGCCGGCATCAGCCGTGGCTGCTGGCGCAGGCCATTAAGCAGATCCTGATCGGAACCGCTTGCGCCACCTGGACGGGCATTGGCGCAATGGGCGTGGCGGTGCTGGGCATCGTGCTGTTCAACGGCAGCGCCTCGCCGGCGCGGCTGGCTTGCGTGGCGTTGATCGTGGCCGGGGTGATCGGTCTGAAGCTGGTTTCGGCCTGAGGCAATCGGCCGGCACTACGGCAGAAGCGCACCTTGGTGCGCGATGAGGCTTTCCCGAGGAGGCTCCATCACGCATCAAGGTGCGCTCCTGCGACAGGTGGCTTTGCTCCCTACAGCCGGTAGGCGATGGTCTTCATTGCCTTGGAAGCCAGCGCCATCACTGCCGGGATCGGCTGCGGCAACTTGCGCGCCCCTGCATGTTCGGCGTGTTCGGCGTGGCGCGCCTCGTCGGCCTTCATCACCCGCAGGATCGCGCGGCTGCGCTGGTCGGCCAGTGGCAGGGTGTGCAGGTGTTCGTCCAAGTGTGCCTCGACCTGGCGCTCGGTTTCGACGACGAAGCCAAGGTTCCAGCCGTCGCCGCGCAATCCGGCCAGGGTGCCGATGGCGTAGCTGCCCGCATACCACAGCGGGTTGAACAGGCTGGGGCGGCTGTCCAGCTCGCGCAGGCGGTCGGCGCACCAGCTCAGGTGGTCGGTTTCCTCCTGCGCCGCCTCCAGCAGGTGCGCGCGCGTGGCTGGGTCGCGGGCGACAGCGGCCTGACCGAAATAAAGCCCCTGTGCGCAGACCTCGCCGACGTGGTTGATCCGCATCAGCCCGGCCGCGTGTCGCTGCTCGTGCGCTTCCAGCATCATCTCCGGCGTGCGGACGGCGGGGTTCGGGCGCATTGCCGGCGGATTGCCGAACACGGTGTCCAGCGCGCGCGTTGCGCCTCGGTCAGCACGTGGTCCAGTGGCGTATGGGTGCGGGCAGCGGTCATGGCGGATGGGTGCATGGGGATTGCCCGGATTCTCGCCGCTGGTACGTGGACTGCCAAGGCTGGTGGGCAGATAGTTGCGCGGCGGCAGGGTGGTCGGTACAATCCCGCCTCTTGTGTTCCACCTTCACAACGCGTGGCAGAGTTCCGGCAGCGCATCGCCGCAATGAGCCCGACCTAACTTGAGTTCTTTCATGAGCACTTTCACCGCAAAGAACGAGACCGTCCAGCGTGACTGGTACCTCGTTGACGCCTCGGGCAAGACCCTGGGCCGTCTGGCCACCGAGCTGGCCCGCCGCCTCCGTGGCAAGCACAAGCCGGTTTATACCCCGCACGTCGATACCGGCGACTATCTGGTTGTCATCAATGCAGAAAAGATTGCCGTCACCGGCAATAAGCTGCAGGACAAGCAGTACCACCGCTTCACCGGCTACATCGGCAACCTGAAGACCGAAACGCTGGCTCAGGCGCTGGAGCGCCACCCGGAGCGCGTGATCGAGATCGCCGTCAAGGGCATGCTGCCGAAGGGCCCGCTGGGCCGCGCCATGTACCGCAAGCTCAAGGTTTACGCCGGCACCGAACATCCGCACGCCGCCCAGCAGCCGCAAGTTCTGGATATCTGATCATGGCTATCACGCAAAACTACGGCACTGGCCGCCGCAAGTCCTCCACCGCCCGCGTGTTCCTGCGCAAGGGCACTGGCAACATCACCGTCAATGGCCGTCCGCTGGACGAGTTCTTTGGTCGTGAAACCGCGCGCATGATCGTGCGCCAGCCGCTGGAGCTGACCAAGAACACCGAAAGCTTCGACATCCTCGTCACTGCCACTGGTGGCGGCACCACTGGTCAGGCCGGTGCGATCCGCCTGGGCATCGCCCGTGCGCTGGTCGAGTACGACGAAGGTCTGAAGTCCGAGCTGCGCAAGGCTGGCTTCATGACCCGCGATGCTCGCGAAGTCGAGCGCAAGAAGGTCGGCCTGCACAAGGCTCGCCGCGCCACCCAGTTCTCCAAGCGCTGATCCATCGCGTCTGGTTCGGGGTCTTTCGAGGCTCCGTTCTGGGGAAGCAAAAAGCCCGGCTTTGGTCGGGCTTTTGTTGTTTTCGGGCGCCTGCCCCTGTCCCTGCTTGTGGCTTGCTGGTCGGGTGCGGGCAAGGAAAAAAGGCCCGATCTTTCGATCGGGCCTTTCGTGTTTGGCTGCCCCGGATGGATTCGAACCACCGAATGCCTGAGTCAGAGTCAGGTGCCTTACCGCTTGGCGACGGGGCAAAAGTCGCGATTAATTATCGCATTCCCTGCGGATGAATGCCATGAAGCATCCGTGGTGGCTATGGGTGGACTCGAACCACCGACCCCAGCATTATGAGTGCTGTGCTCTAACCGGCTGAGCTACATAGCCCCGAGGGAGCCCGCAATTTTGCGTATGGCCGGGGGTGTTGTCAACTATTTTCTTTTGCGCTTGTGGCGCGCCGGCTGCCGTGGCATTGTCCGGGGCAGTAGATTTTTTCAGGAGTCCGCATCGTGATCGATCCGGACGGCTATCGACCGAACGTCGGCATCGTGCTGATGCGGGAAGACGGGCAGGTGCTCTGGGCACGGCGTGTGCGCAAGGACGGCTGGCAGTTTCCGCAGGGCGGCATGAACTCCGATGAGACGCCGGTCGAGGCCATGTATCGCGAATTGCAGGAAGAAACCGGGCTGTTGCCCGAGCACGTCGAGGTACTGGGGGCAACCCCCGGTTGGCTGCGCTATCGGCTGCCCAGCCGCGCCATCCGCCGCACCGAAAAGCAGGTCTGCATCGGCCAGAAGCAGGTATGGTTCCTGCTGCGGCTGACCGGCGACGAGGCGCACGTGCGGCTGGACCATACCGATGCTCCTGAATTCGATCACTGGCGCTGGGTGGATTTCTGGTACCCGGTCGAGCATGTGGTGGTGTTCAAGCGCAGCGTCTATGCGCGTGCGCTGCGGCACCTGGCGCCGCTGGCGCGCGGCGTGGCCGGGGGCGAGGTCACGTCGATGCCGCAGAGCGCGCAGGAAGCGTGGATGCCGGGTCATGCGTCGGGCCACGAACGTCCACGCAAGCGTCCGCGCACGCGCGGCTATTGGCCGAAAAAGGCGCAGATTGAAGGGCCTGGGAGTTGAGCGGCCGGGCGTAGCGAGAACGGTTCAGTAATTTTATTGACAACCATTCTCGTTTCGTTTGGAATATCGACAGGCTGATCCCGGCCTGCCATTCCCGACGCCTGCCGTGTACGTCTGCATCTGCAATGGAATCACCGACCATCAAATCCGTGAGGCGGCCGACAACGGTTGCAGCACGCTGGCCGAGTTGACCATGCGTACCGGTTGTGGCTCCAGCTGCGGTTCGTGCCTGGACATGGCCGGCGAGCTGCTGGCGAAGGCGCGCAATACGCATGACCTGCCGCTGCCTGTATTCGGGTTGAGCCGGGCGGCCTGAGCCGCGCAGTCGCGTTTTCTCGCCGGCATGCGGGCGCGGAAGTGAACCGGGCGCTGTGTCGAAGTTGTGCGCCAGAAGGTCAATGCGCACGATTCGCGTTACTTCATCATCCGTTGCGTGACGCTACAGTGCGCGCGTTCAACGTGTGCGGGAGCAACCCATGAAAGGCGACGCCAAGGTCATCGAATTCCTCAACAAGGTCCTCTACAACGAGTTGACCGCGATCAACCAGTATTTCCTGCATGCCAAGATGCTGAAAAACTGGGGGCTGAAGGAACTGGCCGAGCATGAATACAAGGCATCCATCGACGAGATGAAGCATGCGGACAGCTTGTCCGACCGCATCCTGTTCCTCGAGGGTCTGCCGAACTTCCAGGCACTGGGCAAGCTGCGCATCGGGGAGAGCCCGAGCGAAATCCTGCGTTGCGATCTGGCGCTGGAAAGCGAGGCGGTGAAGTTGCTGCGCGATGCCGCGGCGCATGCCGAGAACGTCGGTGATTACGTCAGCCGCGAGCTGTTCGTGAAGATCCTCGATTCGGAGGAGGAGCACATCGACTGGCTGGAAACGCAGCTCGATCTGATCGAGCGCATCGGCGAGCCGAATTACCTGCTGACCAAGCTGGAAGACTGAGCTTCAACCCCTGCGCGCCGGTCCCGGCGCGCATTTCGGCTTGGTAGCCGATCAGCGCGAAGCGGGCGCGGGCGAACTCGGCGATGATCAGCGCGACCATCACCGCCGGGCGGTCGAGCAGGCCGCTGCGGGCGGCCAGTTCGACGCGCCGTGCGGCGGCCGACAGGGCCATCGCGCCGACGTTGGCGCTGGCGGACTTGAGGCTGTGCGCCAGCTCGCGCAGCTGGTCCAGGTCCGGTGCCACTGCTGCTTCCTGGAGCCTGCGCACCAGCGGCGCAGTGTCATCGAGGAACACGTCGATGATGTTGGCCGTTTCGTTGCCGGCAATCTCTCGCAATTCGTCCAGCACTTCGCGGTCAAGTACCGGCGGTGTGGCGTTTTGCGCGATCTCCCCGGAGGAGGGGGGCGGCGGCGGTGCTGCCTGCGCATGCGGCGGCAGGAGGGGCGCGCTGGCGGGCTTGGGCGGCATGGCCGTCTGGCACCAGCGTTGCAGGCAGGCTTGCAGGTTGTCGCGGACGATGGGCTTGGAAAGATAGTCGTCCATGCCGGCGTCGAGGCAGCGTTGGCGGTCGCCGGCCATCGCGTTGGCGGTCATGGCGATGATCGGCAGGCGCACCGTGCCGGTGGCGGCTTCGTGCTCGCGCCAGCGGCGGGGTAGCGGCATAGCCGTCCAGCACCGGCATCTGGCAGTCCATCAGCACGGCGGCGTAGCGATGGGCGCGCATTTTTTCCAGCGCCAGTTCGCCATTGGCGGCCGATTCGGTCTGGCAGCCAATGGCGGCCAGCAGTTTCTGCGCAACCAGCAGGTTGACCGGGTTGTCTTCGACCAGCAGCACGCAGACGTCGGCCGGCGACCACTCCGCGAGGGGTTCGGGGGCCGCCGGGGCCGTGGTCACATGTGCGCTGGCCGTGGGCGTGGAGGTCAGTGCCGCACGCAGATCGGCATCGGTGCATTGCCGGGGCAGCATGATGGCGCCGTCGTGCAGTTCCGCCGGCACTGGCGCGTCGCCATGCAGCCAGACCAGCCGCAGCCCGTCCTGGCCGTCGCGCTGCGCGGTGCGTTGCAACGCGGTGGTGCCGTGAGGCAGGGAATCTAGGTCGGCGATGATGGCGTGGCAGCGTGCGGCCGGCTCGCGCAGCAGGTCCAGCGCTTCCTGCACGGTTTCCACAGCCCGAGGTTGGAGGCCCCAGTTCGGCAACAGCAGCTGAAGGCGCTGGCGCAGCCGCGGTTCGCGGGTAACCAGCAACACGGGTTGCTGGCCATGCTGGGAAGGGCCGGGCTGGCGCAGGTCGCCGACCACCTTCAGCAGCGGGATTTCGAACCAGAACGTCGAGCCCGGCCGGGCACCGAGGACAGGCCGATGCTGCCCTTCATCAGGTCGATGATGCGCTTGCAGATCGCCAGCCCGAGGCCGGTGCCGCCGTACAGGCGGGTGGTGGAGGCGTCGGCCTGGGTGAAGGCGCTGAACAGCCGTTCCTGCCGGTTGCCGTCGATGCCGATGCCGGTGTCGCGTACTTCGAAACGCAATTGGTGCTGGGTCGGGGTTTCGCCCAGCCGGCGGACGTGGATCTGGATGCCACCGCGCTCGGTGAACTTGATGGCATTGACCAGCAGGTTGCTGAGCACCTGGCGTAGCCGCACCGGGTCGCCGCGTACCGCCAGCCGCACGGCGGGATCGAGGTGCAGGGTGACGTCCAGCCCCTTGTGCTCGGCCGAGCGCCGCATCAGTTGCAGCATCGAGTCGAGCAGTTCGCGCAGGTTGAAGGTGGTGATCTCAAGTTCCAGCCGCTGCGCTTCGAGCTTGGAGTAGTCGAGGATGTCATCGACGATGCGGAACAGCGCGTGCGCGCTTTCGCTGGCGGTGTCGAGCATTTGCCGTTGTTCGACGGCCAGTGGCCCGCGCGCGACCATCTCCAGCATCGGGATGATGCCGTTGAGCGGGGTGCGGATTTCGTGGCTCATCGTGGCGAGGAACTCACCCTTGGCCAGCATGGCCGCCTCGGCGTCCTGCTTGGCTTGCAGCAACTGCTGTTCGAGCTGGGCGTGGCGCTGTTGTTCCTGACGCAGCTGGTGCAACTCACGTTCGGCGTTGTGCGCGCGGCGTGCCTGTTCTTCGGTGGCCTGTGCCTGGCTGCGCGCGGCCAGCGACGACATCAGCGCGCACAACGCGGCGCAGACGGCGGCCGCCGTGGCCAGCGGCGGCATCGCCGTGCCCGGCAGCCACGGCAGGGCGGCGGCGGCCGCGGCCAGCAGTGTGGCGCCCAGCGCCCAGCGGCCGCTTGTCGGCGTGCTCACAACACCGCGTTCTGGAAGTCGAAGTCCAGCTCGCTGCCGACCGATTGCACGACGTTGCCCTGGATGAAATCGACGCCGCCCATCCACATCGCGGCGGCGGCTTGAGGGTCTTCGATCTGCTGGCCGATGACTTGCAGGTTGGCACGGTGCGCGTCATCGATGACGCCGCGCAGTTCGTCGCGCAGCTTCTGGTCGGTATGGCTGCCGGCATAGCGGCCGGCCATGCGCACGAAGCTCAGTGGCAGCTGGGTGAGCAGGGCGTTGGCTTCGGCGCCGGGTTCGAACTGGCTCAGACAGAACTGCACGCCGGCCGACATCAGCCGGCCGCAGAACTGCTGGAGCGTCACCGCATGCACCAGCGCGTCGGCCAGGCGCACGTCGATCACCAGCGAATTGCCGGGGATGCCGCGCTCGGCGATGGCCTTGAGCAGCCACTCGGCGAACACGTCGCGCGCCAGCGTGCGTAGCGACTGCGAGACGAACAGGCGCATCGGCGGGGTGGCGAACTGGTAGCGGTGCAGCAGGCCGAGGGCGTGCTCGAGCACCTGCTGGTCGAGATCGGCGATGCGGCCGGCGGCTTCGGCGGCGGGAATGACCTGCCCGGCCGACAGCAACGCGCCGTCGCTGCGACGCATGCGCAGCAGCACCTGGTATTGCGCGGTGTCGCTGCCGGCGACGGCAACGATGGGCTGGTAGGCCAGTTCGAGGTGGCCGTCGAGCAGCGCCATGTGCTCCTGCGCGGCGGCATCGGCGGCGCTCTGGTGCGCGGCGACGCCATCGGCGAGCAGGCGCGCTTGCAGGGCGGTACGCTCGACCGCTTCCACGGCGCTGCCGCCATCCTCGAAGCCCTGCGACAGGCGCGCATAGCCGATGGCGCAGCGCAGGTGCACCGATTCATCCTCGCGCACGAGGAACGGGTGTGCAGACAGCGCCTGACGCAGCACGAGGGCCAGCGCCTCGAGGGTGTTCTCGTCGATGTCACGCGCCAGCAGCAGGAAGCTGTTGTCGCTCAGGCGTGCCAGCGGGTGCGGCCGAGCGGCTTCGTTCAGGCGCCGGCCGGCCTGCACCATCAGGCGCTCGAAAGCGGCGTAGCCATAGCGTTCGCGCAGGCCCAGCGCGCTGGCGATTTCGATGAACATCAGCCCGCCGGCTTCCCTGGTGGCCAGCGCGGCGTCCAGTTGCAGCATCAGGTTGTGGCGCGTGGGCAGGCCGGTCTCGGGGTTGTTCATCGCCGGCGCGGCGCTGTTGCCGACTAGGCCCAGCGCCTGCTGGCGCGAGCGGCGGATGCGGTTGGACACGGCCGCGACCAGGTGGCGCGGGCGGATCGGCTTGGTCAGGAAGTCGTCGGCGCCGCTGTCGAGCACTTCGAACTGACGCTCGGGGTCGGAATCGCCGGTCAGGAACACGATCGGCAGCAACTGTTGCTGCGGCTGCTGGCGGATCAGCGTGGTCAGGCGCATGCCGTCCAGCCCGGGCATGTGCAGGTCCATCAGGATCAGGTCCGGGCGATGGGTGTCGATGGCTTGCTGCACGCCTTCGGCGTCCAGCTGCATGATCGCCTGCATGCCGGCGCCGTGCAGCACGCTTTGCGCGAACAGCGCCTGCGAACGGTCGTCCTCGACGATCAGCACCCGGTACGGCGCCTCGTTGGCTGCCTGCAAGCCGGGCGCCTGCACCGCGGCGGACATGGCCGCGCCGGCGGCCGTGTCGGTGATGTGCGCCTGCACCGCCGCGGCCGGCGCGGCGTTGGCCACGCTCCAGCGCTGCCAGTAGTTTGCCGGCGGAACCTCGGCGCGAACCGGGCGGGCGGAAAGATTGGGGGTGTCGCTGCGGGCCATCGGTACTCTCCGTGAGCCGTGGATTATGCGGTCAAGGCGCCGGTGGCAGCGAATGCCGCGAGGCGCCATCGCCCTGGCCATTGCCCGATGGCGTGAACAGGCGCTTGATGCCCCGCCACAGCATGCGCCAGACCAGCCATACCGCCAGCGCCCCGAGGATACTGGTGCCGAGCACGAAGACCAGCGCCAGCCACGGATGCGCCACGGCCAGGGCCAGCCCGCCGATCACCAGCCCATCCTCGGCAACCGAGGCGACCCAGTTGCTGGCCGGCTCCGGTGAGGTGTTCAGCAGGGCGCGGGTGCCGGCCTTCAGGCCGTGGCTGGCCAGCGCCACGCCGGCCCCGGCGGCGAGCACGCCGGTACTCAGCTGCCCGTCGGGCGACAAGGTGGCGGCAGCGAGGAAGGCGCCGGCCGGAACCCGCGCCAGCGTCTGCAACAAATCCCATATCGAATCGACGCCGGGAATCTTGTCGGCAAAGAACTCCGTGAGCGCCAACGCGCCGGAGGTGCCCAGCACCCACCAGGATTGGGTGGCCTGCAACGCAGGCGGCAGATCTACCCAGCCCAACAGGCCGGCCAGGCCGACGCCGAACAGCGTCAGATAGACGCGGATACCGGCCAGCCAGGCCAACAGGATGCCAATGACGAACACGTGGGCTTCGGTCATGGACGGCGCCAGTGGAAACCGGGGACAGGGCAGCAACTATCGGTGATGGCCGGGGCGATTGCCAGCCTTGCCCGCCGCCGGGGTCGTTTACACTGCCCGGCCATTTCAGCCGGCCGCCGCCACCTGACATGAACAACCGTCCTTCCTCGCGTTTCCAGATCACCCCGCGTGGCGCGTCGCAGCGTCCGCCGGGGCTGTCGTGGGTGGTGATCGCCGTGGCGTGGCTGCTGTCGCTGCTGCTGGTGGGCTGGCTGGCCGCGCGCTATGCCTCGCCCGATGCCGGCGGCCTGCGTGAACGCCTGCGCCAGAGCGAGCGGCACGTGCAGCAGCAGTCCGCGCAGATCGAGGAATTGCGGCAGCGGCAGGCGACGCTGGAGGCGTCGGACAAGATCAGCCGCGCCGCCACCACCGATGTGCAGGCCTCGCTGGCCGAGCGCGATGAGGAAATCGCCGGCCTGCGCGCCGACGTGGCGTTCTACGAGCGGCTGGTGGGGGCCACCAGTCAGCGCAAGGGGTTGAATGCGCATTCGGTCGAGTTTTCGCCCGAGGCTGCCGGCAGCTGGCACTACAGCGTGGTGCTCACCCAGAACCTCAACCGTGGCGCGATCAGCCAAGGGCAGATGCGTTTCGTCGTGGAGGGCGTGAAGGCCGGCAAGCTGGTCACGCTGGGCTGGGACGAGCTGCACCAGCGCAGCGCGGTACCGGGGCAGGAGTATTCCTTCCGCTATTTCCAGCAGTTGGGCGGCAGCGTGATGCTGCCCAAGGATTTCACGCCGCAACGTGTGCGAATCTCACTGACTGGCCCGGGGGGGAGCGCCAACCAGACATTCGATTGGAAACTCGCCGGCAGCGGCAGAGGGGAGTAAGCATGTTGGGAAGGAAGAACAACCGCGACAGCCACATGGTGGTGGATGCGCTGATCGGGCCGCAGGTGGTGATTCGCGGCGACGTCGTGTTCAGCGGTGGGTTGTACGTGGAAGGCCGCATCGAAGGCAAGGTGTTGGCCGAAGACGGCAGCAAGGCAATGCTGACCCTGGCCGAGCAAGGCCATATCGAAGGCGAGGTGCGTGCCGCCGTGGTGGTGCTCAGTGGCCGTCTGGACGGCGACGTGCATGCCGGCGAGCGGGTGGAACTGACCCCGACTGCGCGGGTCAACGGCAACGTCCATTACCAGGTGGTGGAAATGAGCGCCGGTGCGCAGCTCAACGGGCGTTTGTTGCATTCAGCTGCGATGGCCGCGCTGCCCGCGCCGCAGGGCGAGGCCGGGCAGGCTTGAATCGCAGCCGGCCCGTCCCCATGCTGGTCGCATGAGCACGCTTGTCTCCCTGCCCGGCACGCCGGCTGCACCCGATTACCAATCCCTCGACCGCCCGCTGAACTTCACCGCAGCGGCGGCGACCAAGGTGCACGAACTGATCCGCGACGAGGGCAACGATGCCCTCGCCCTGCGCGTCTACATTCAGGGCGGCGGCTGCTCCGGTTTCCAGTACGGCTTCGAGTTCGACGAGAACCGTGCCGATGACGACCTGGCGGTGGTCACCGACGGCGTGACTTTGCTGGTGGACCCGCTGAGCCTGCAATACCTGATGGGCGCCGAGGTCGATTACAGCGAGAGCCTGACCGGCGCGCAGTTCGTGATCCGCAACCCCAATGCGCGCACTACCTGCGGCTGCGGCAGCAGTTTCACGGTGTAGGTAGCGCCCGGCCGTTGGTCGGGTCCGGTAAAAGCTCATCGCGCACCAAGGTGCGCTCCTACAATGGCTGCATTCCATTTCAGGATTCCGGTGATGCCCGATACCGCTCCTTTCTCCGGCCATGCCTTCACCGCCGCGCCGCTGGATCGCGCTGATGCCCTGCGTGGCGACGCCGCGGCGCTGGCGCGATTGTGGCCCGATGCGCGGGTGCTGGTGCTCGATGCCGATGGCACCGCGTTCGCCGATGACGACGGCCAGCCATTCGTCAGTAGTGGCCATGCGCTGGGTGGCGGCCCGGGTACGGCGATCTTCCTTGGCTTGCGGCAGCAACAGGCGTGGTTTGTGGTCGAAGCGGCCGCGGTCACCGTGCAGGCGCCGCAGCGGCTGGACCTGCGCCGCGCGGCGGCCGAATGGCCCGCCGAGGTCGCGGCGATCTTCTGCTACGCGCGCGGCATGTCGTACTGGCATTCGCGCAATCGTTTCTGCGGCGTCTGCGGCGCCGCCATTGTTTTCGGGCGGGGCGGCTTCATTGGCCGTTGCGGGCAGTGTGGCACCGAGCATTACCCGCGGGTCGATCCGGCGGTCATCGTCGCGGTCGAGAATGACGGTCGCCTGCTGCTGGGCCGGCAGGCGGCCTGGGCGCCGCGGCGCTGGTCGGTGCTGGCCGGCTTCGTCGAGCCTGGCGAAACCTTTGAGCAGACCGTGGCACGCGAGGTGTTCGAGGAAACCCGGGTGCGGGTGACCGGCGCGCATTACCTCGGCACCCAGCCGTGGCCGTTCCCCGGCGCGCTGATGGTCGGCTTTCACGCCACCGCGCACGACGATGTGCCTACCGTGGATGGCGAGCTGGAAGCCGCGCGCTGGTTCGATGCTGCGGAAATCGGTGCCGCGCTGCGCCGCGAAGCAGGGAGCGACGACGGCGGCATCCTGCTGCCGCCGCCGATTTCGATCGCGCGCACGCTGATTGAACACTGGCATCACCGACAACGTGGATGATGCGGATTGGTGAAGTGATGCGCGGTGGCGCGCTGCGGACGATGCTGGGCCTACAATCGGGGCGCGGAGGAAACGCATGTTCACTACCCTGATAGCAGTGATCGCGGCATTGGTGCTGGGCCATCTGGGCGCGGCGGGCATCGCCGTGCTGCGCGATTGGCGCTGGTTCGGGCGCTGGCTGGCGTGGTTGCAGGCGCAAGGCGGCGCGGCGGCGGGCCGCTATGGCCTGTTGCTGGCGCTGGCGCCGCTGGCGCCGCTGGTGCTGCCGGTGGCCTTGCTGCAATGGCTGCTGGGCGAGCGCCTCTATGGTCTGCCGGCGCTGCTGTTCGGCATCGCCGTGCTGGTGCTGTGCTGGGGGCCGCGCGACCTGGATCGCGACGTCGAGGCGGTGATCGACGCCGACGATGCCGAAGGCCGCGTGCAGGCGCTGTCGCAGCTGCAATCAGCTGGCGGCAGTCTGCGTGAGGATGTGCCGTCGCTGGTCGATGCGGTGGTGTTCAACGCCTTGCGGCGCTGGTTCGCACCGCTGTTCTGGTTCTTGTTGCTCGGCCCGTTCGGCGTGCTGGCGTATCGCTTGTTGGCGCAGGCGGTACAGGGGCCGCAGGCGGCGCAGGTGGCCGAGGCCAGCCGTGCCGGCGGTGCGTGGGCGCTGCGCTTGCTGGAATGGCCGGTGGCGCAGCTGATGACGCTGTCGATGGCGCTGGTCGGCAATTTCGACACGGTGTTTTCGGCATGGCGGCGCGCGGCCGGCAACCGTTGGGTGCTGGATTTGGAATTTCTCGGTGCGGCGGCGCGCGCCGGCGTCGGCATGGAGCTGGTCGAGGAGGCCGAGGAAGCCCGCATGGCCGGGCTGGTGCCCATCGACGAACGTTTCCCCGAATTACGCGATGCAATGAGCGTGGTGTGGCGGATGCTGCTGCTGTGGATGGCGTTGCTGGCGCTGCTGATCATCGCCGGCTGGGTGGGGTGATCGCAGCGTGATGCGGGGCACGTCCAGCATCCGCGAGGAAACGCGTTTCAGCCAGGCGCGAGCAGGTTGAATGGGTACCACGGCAGGTTGCGGGCTATCCAGTAACCGGTGATCACCACCATCCACGGGATCGGCCGCGCGAGCAGCCGCACCAGCCCCCCCAGTTTCGCCGGCCACAGGCCTGCGCCGTGCAGCGCCAGCACCAGCATTGGCAGGATCGAGACCACCAGCAGCGGGTTCATCGCCATTGCGCCGGGCAGGTCCAGATGGACCAGTGCATGCAGGCAACGGGTGCTGCCGCAGCCGGGACACCAGATGCCGGTCAACGCGTAAAAGGGGCAGGGGGGCAGCAGGCTGCCGGGGTTGTTGGGATCGACCCGGCCAAGGACCGTCGCCGCGCCAAGGCTGATGCCGGCAATGGCGGCCAGGGGAGCATAACGAAGCAGGTGCTGCGGGATTGCGATATTCATCAAGTGAACGGGCCGGCAGGGCGCCGGCCCGGTCCGTGGTGCATCAGTAGTCCGAGCCGCTCATCGCGCCGCCGAGGCCCAGCATCATCACCAGCACGAAGTACAGGATGGTGACGACGATGCCGGCAACGGCTGCCCAGATGGCCCACTTCTTGGCCTTCTCGGAAGCTTCGCGGGCGCCGGTGACATCACCGGCGGCCAGCAGGCCGTTGACCTTGGCGGCGTGCACGATCGAAACGATGCCCAGCGGCAGGCAGCAGAACAGGGTGGACAGGATGGCCCAGACCAGGTTGTTGGAAACGACGGGGGTGTTGCTATTCACGGGAAACTCCTTGGTTGGTAAAGGGGTAAATCAGCGGGATTTGCAGGCATTGGCCGCGGTCAGCGACGAGATGATCAGGGCAGCCACCCAGCACAGCGGCCAGGTGATGAAGCCGATGAACACGAAGCACAGCAGGAAGTTGACGAAGGCCACGACCCAGTAGCTGAACATGATGATCAGCCCGGTAGCGACGTTGCCGGCATAGATGTGGCCGATGCCAAAGGTTTGCAGGAACAGGCCCGGCAATACTTCCAGCAGGGCGGCGATGCCGCCGGATTTCTGCGGATGGTGGTAGTGGTGCACCTGCTGCGGAGCGGGTGCGGGCGGCGGTGGCGTCGTGGCGTGGTCCATGTTTCCCCGGGTTTCGCGTGGCGGGTCCGTCGCGTAGGTGGCCTAGCGTAGCCAGTTGCAGGGTGTTCGGTAAAGCACGGTTCAGGCTTCGTCGCCGCGCAGTGCCCGCACCGACGCTTCCAGTTGCGCCGCGTCGGTGTCCGTGCCATCGACCGGTGGGCCGGCCACCACCTCGACATGGGCGCGGAAGCGGCGCGGTACGCGCATGCGCCCCAGCCGGGTGTCGCGGCGGCTCCACATGCTGGCCCACATGCCCTTGAGCGCCATCGGCACCACCGGCACTGGGCGCCGGGCGAGGATTTTTTCCACGCCGGACTTGAACGCGGCGATGCCGCCGTCGCGGGTCAACGCACCCTCGGGGAAGATGCAGACCAGTTCGCCCTCGGCCAAGGCGGCGTCCACCGTATCGAAGGCGCGCTGCATCAGCTCGGCGTCCTCCTTCGGGCTGGCGATGGGGATGGCCTTGGCGGTGCGGAAGATCCAGCGCAGCACCGGGATGTTGAAGATCCGGTAATACATGACGAAGCGCACCGGGCGCGGCACCACCGCCGCCAGGATCAGCGCGTCCATGTAGCTGACGTGGTTGCAGACCAGCAGCGCCGCGCCCTCGTCGGGCACGTTGGCCTCGATGCCGCGCACGCGCAGCCGGTACAGCGTGCGCACCATCAGCCAGCTGAGGAAGCGCATCAGGAACTCGGGCACGATGCTGAAGATCCAGAGCGCGACCAGCGTGTTGGCGATGGCCAGCGCGAGGAACAGCTGCGGGATGCTCAGGCCGGGCATCGGCAGGACGTGGCCGAACAGCGCCAGTTGCTTCAGTTGCAGCAGCAGGCCGATGACCGCGGCCAGCACGATGAAGCCGGAGTTCTGGATGTTCAGCGCGGCGAACACGCGCGACATCTCCGACTTCGGCGTGCGGCTCTGGATCAGCGCGAACAGCGGCACCACGAAGAAGCCGGTGAACAGGCCGATGCCGAGCAGGTCGATGATGATGCGCGTGCTGCCGGGCTGCTGCACGAACTGCGCCAGCGAAAGGCCTTGTGCGGTGGCGGTGCCGGCGCGGGCGAAATACAGGTCGAGCAGGAACGCACTCATGCCGAACGCGCCCAGCGGCACCAGGCCGATTTCGACGGTGCGTGCGGACAGCTTCTCGCACAGCAACGAGCCGACGCCGGTGCCGATGGAGAACAGTGCCAGCGCGAAGATGTAGAGCGTGGGCTTGCCGCCGAGGTTGACCACCGCGTAGCTGGGCAGCTGCGAGGTCAGCACGGTGCCGACGAACCAGAACCACGACACGCCGAGGATGGCGTTGCGCACCGCGACCTGCTTCTTCGCCATGCGCAGCACGGCCAGCGATTCGGACAACGGGTTCCAGCGGATCTTCAGCTCCGGCGCGCCGGCATCCACGCGCGGCATCATGCGCGCGGCGGCGTTGCCGGCCAGCGCGAGTGCGATGATCGCCAGCGCCGCGACGATGGGGCCATGGCTGCCGGCTAGCACGAAGATCAGGCCGCCGGCGATCATGCCGGTCAGGATCGACAGCGAGGTGCCCATCTCGACCAGTCCGTTGCCGCCGGTCAGTTCCTCCGGCTTGAGGATCGACGGCAGCACCGAATACTTCACCGGTCCGAACAGGGTGGATTGCAGCCCGGTGCAGAACAACGCCACCAACAGCACCGGCATGCTCTGGGTGAGGAAACCGATGGCGGCCAGCGACATGATGGCGATTTCCATCGTCGTGGTGATGATGATCAGTCGCTGCTTTTCCAGCTTCTCGGCGATCTGCCCGGCCAAGGCCGAGAACAGGAAGTAGGGCAGGATGAACAGCGCTGGTGCCAGGTTGGTGTAGAGCGTGCGCTGCTCGGTGCTGACGCCGAGGTAGAACAGCAGGCCGATGATCGCCTGCCGGTAGATGTTGTCGTTGAACGCGCCCAGCGACTGGACGATGAAGAACGGGAGGAAGCGGCGCTGCTTCAGCAGCGCGAACTGGTTGTGGCCGGACATCGTGTCTCCTTGCGTTCTGCGCGGCACCTTAGCAGGAGTCGGGTTTCCCTTCTCACCCCGAGGGGAGAGGGGCTTTCAAAGCCTCTGCCGCCGCCGCGCGCAGCTTCGGCAGCAGCCGCAGCATCAGCGCCAGCTGGGTGCGCACCAGCCGGGGTTTGTCGTCGATGTCGTCGGGCAGTTGTTCCAACGCATCGGCCAGCGCCACTTCGTCTTCCTGTGGCGTCGCCGGCTGGCGCTGCTCCAGCGCGTCGGCCAGTTGCGCCAGCGATTGCCGCAGTTGCCGGTGGCCTTGTTCGATCAGCGGGTCGCCTTCGACCGCCGCCGCCTGTGCGCGGTGTGCGCCCAGCGCCGACAGATAGCCGAGCAAGGTGTTGGACAAGGCCAGGAAGCGGAAGCCGGCGTCGAGGTTGCCGCGCGCATAGCCCGGCTCGCGCAGCATGTTGGCCAGCGCCACCGACAGCGCCACGTCGGCGTTGTGCATGTCGCGGCGGGCGATGCGATAAGGCAGGTCGTCGCGCATGCCGCTGCGGTATTGGCCCAGCACTTCGTCGAGGTAGCGCGTGCAGGTGGCGGCCACCTGCGCCATCACCCGGTGCAGGCGCCGGCCCTGCCAGTCGGGAAGAATGAGCAAGGAAGCGACCACGGCGATGGCACCGCCGAGCAGGGTGTCCAGCAATCGCGGCCAGATCATCACCAAACCGTTGTCGCCCAGCAGGTTGAAGCACAGCAGCGCCATCAGCGTGATCGCGGCGGTGGCGATGACGTAGCGCTCGTTGCGGGTGACGAAGAACAGCAACGCGGCGGCCAGCGCAAGCAGCAGTTGCAGCGTGGTGCCGGGGAACAGCTGCATCAGCGGCCACGTGACGCCCAGGCCGAGCAGGGTGCCGGCCACGCGCTGCACCAGCCGCAGCCGGGTGGCGCCGAAATGCGGGCGGCACACGAACACGATGGTCAGCAATATCCAGTAGCCGTTCTGCGGGTGCACCAGCTTGAGCAGCGCATAGCCGGCGGTCAGCGCCAGCGCGATGCGCACGCCGTGGCGGAACAGCAACGAGCCGGGCGTCAGCGTTTGCCGCAGGCGCGTGGCCATTTCGCGCAGGGTGTGCGGCGATGAATCGCGCAGGCGGGTGTCGATGCCTTCCAGCGGGGTGTCGGCCAGCGAGGCTTCGGACAGCTGCCGGGCGATGCTGGACAGGTTGGTTTCCAGCAATTGCAGCGAACCCAGCAGCCGCCAGCGCGGGTTGGGTTGTTCGCGCAGATAGCGCAGCGATTGCTGTAAATCCTGCCCGGCCTGACGGGCGCGTTCGCCGTAGTCGAACGGCTGGCGCAGGCGAATGGCTTGCCCCAGTGCGGTGCAGGCCTGGCCTTGCAAGGTCAGCAGGCGGCGGCAGCGGTACAGCACGTCGCTGTGGAAGAACGCCTCGGTCAGCGCTTCATAAGGGTAGTGCGAGGAGCTGGCGCGCTCGTGGAAATCCTGCGCCATGTAGTACAGGCGGAAGTACAGGCCGGACTGCACGCCCGGCCGCCCGGAGCGGCCAAAGCGGCTGAGGATGGCGGTCTTGGCGGCGTTCAGCGCTTCGACCACGCGCACGTTCTGCTCGGCCAG
This sequence comes from Stenotrophomonas sp., assembly GCA_034675465.1. Lineage (GTDB taxonomy): Bacteria > Pseudomonadota > Gammaproteobacteria > Xanthomonadales > Xanthomonadaceae > Stenotrophomonas. The sequence goes on from JAUCDH010000010.1 coordinate 22,024, forward strand.
CGCCAGTTGCCGTGCTTCCAGCCCGCCGTGCCGCACCGGTTCGAACAGGTCCGCCTTCAGTTGCAGGTAGCGGCCCAGTTCGGCGAACAGCCGCGCCAGCCGTTCGCGTACCGGGCGGTTGGCGAACATCACCGTCCACAGGATCGACAACGCCCCGTACCACGCTGCGCCGCCCAGCAGCAGCGCCGCATGCCGCCAGGCCTGCGCATGCGTGGCACCGGGTTGCTGGTCGAGGGCGACCATCATGTAGATGGCCAGCGTCACCGTGGCCTGGCCGATGGAGGCATAGCGCTCGCCCAGCGCGCCGAGCAGGGTGAGTGCGAACGCGGCCAGCGCCAACGCGGCCACGAACAGCAATGGCGAGGCGAACAACTGGATCACCGCCGCTGCGGCTGCGGTGAAGCACAGCAGCGACAGCAGTACCGATTTGCTGCGGCCCCAGCCGTTGTCGTCGGTTTCGGCAATCGCGCTGGCGATGATGCCGAGGAACAGCGACGGCAGCGGCAACAGGTCGTTGCGGTACCAGCACGCGGCCAGCACCGTGGACAGGGCGAGGAACACGCGCAACCCGTAGCTGGCCTTTTCGTGGGCCCATAGCCGGGTCAGCCAACGTTCGGTGGGGCGCATGCCGGTGGAGGTACTCGCAAGCAGGGACGCGCCAGCTTGCAGCGCTGGCGCGCAGGCGGCAAGGCGGGCCGGTTACTCGCTGCGGCCCTGTTCGCGGGCGATGGCGCGCCAGCCGATGTCGTTGCGGTGGAATTCGTTGGCCCAGTGGATTTTGTCCACGCCGGCGTAGGCATGCTGCTGCGCGTTGGAGACGCTGTCGCCCAGCGCGGCCACGCACAGCACGCGGCCACCGGCGCTGACCACGTTGCCGGCGGCGTCCTGCGCGGTGCCAGCGTGGAACACCTTGGCGCTGGCCGGCACTTCATTCAAACCGCTGATGACGTCGCCGGTAATCGGCGTCTCCGGGTAGGGGCGTGCGGCCATCACCACGCCCAGCGAGGGGCGTGGGTCCCATTGCGCTTCCACGCCGGCCAGTGCGCCGTCGATGGCCTTCTCGACCAGATCAACCAGGTCCGATTGCAGGCGCAGCATCACCGGCTGGGTTTCCGGGTCGCCGAAGCGCACGTTGAATTCGATCACCTTCGGCGCGCCGGTGGCGTCAATCATCAGCCCGGCATAGAGGAAGCCGGTGAACGGCACGCCATCGGCAATCATGCCGGCCACAGTCGGTTCCACCACTTCACGCATCACCCGCGCGTGCACCTCCGGCGTCACCACCGGCGCGGGCGAGTAGGCACCCATGCCGCCGGTGTTGGGGCCGGTGTCGCCATCGCCGACGCGCTTGTGGTCCTGCGAGGTGGCCATCGGCAATGCGGTATGGCCATCGACCATCGAGATGAAGCTGGCTTCCTCGCCGTCGAGGAACTCCTCGATCACCACGCGCGCGCCGGCGTCGCCGAAGGCATTGCCGGCGAGCATGTCGCGCACCGCCGCTTCGGCTTCGTCCAGTGTCATCGCCACGATCACGCCCTTGCCGGCGGCCAGGCCATCGGCCTTGATGACGATGGGTGCGCCCTTGTCGCGCACGTAGGCCAGCGCCGCGTCCACCTCGGTATGCACGGCGTAATACGCTGTGGGGATGCCGTGGCGGGCAAGGAAGTCCTTGGCGAAGGCCTTGCTGCCTTCCAATTGCGCAGCTTTGGCGGTGGGCCCGAAGATGCGCAAGCCGGCGGCGCGGAAGGTATCGACCACGCCGGCCACCAACGGCACTTCCGGGCCGACCACGGTGAGCGCGACCGCTTCGTCCTGCGCCAGTTTCAGCAGGCCGTCGATGTCGGTGACCTTGATCGCCACGTTGCGGCACTTGGCTTCGGTGGCGGTGCCGGCATTGCCCGGCGCGACGATCACGTCGGATACGCGCGGCGACTGCGCCAGCTTCCACGCCAGTGCGTGTTCGCGGCCACCGGAGCCGATGACGAGGATTTTCATGGGGTCAGTTCCTGTGGGGGCATTCATGGGGTGCGGCAATCGGCCGGCTTCAACGCGACTTCGAAGAACAGTGCGCCGTCGATGTCGATGAAGCGGCGGCGCACGCCACCACCGGCGGCCAGCACCGGGGCCAGCGCAGGCACGTCGCACAGTTCGGGCATCGCCTGCTGCTCGTCCAGCTGCAAGGCGGCGAACAACTCGGGCTTGGCCTTGGCCATCGCCACGCTGGTATCGGGGGAGCGGATCACCAGCACCAGATCGTCGCCGTGGCGATGCACGGAATCGACGCTCAGGCCGTCACGGTAGGGCGTGGGCAATTCCTTGCCGAACGTGACGATGGCCTGCTGCTGCGCATCGCCGAGCGCGTTGTTGCCGCAGGCGGCGAGCAGCGGCAGCAGCAGCGCCGCGCATACCAAACGCAGGCGGCGCTTTCCCATTTCCCATTCCCCATTCCCCATTCCCACGCTCCTCAGTGCCGGAAATGGCGCACGCCGGTGAACACCATCGCGATGCCGTGCTCGTCGGCGGCGGCAATCACCTCGGCGTCGCGCATCGAACCGCCCGGCTGGATCACCGCGCTGATGCCGGCTTCGGCGGCGGCGTCGAGGCCATCGCGGAACGGGAAGAACGCATCGGAGGCCATCACCGAACCCGGCACGACGAGGCCTGCATCGTTGGCCTTGATGCCGGCGATGCGCGCCGAATAGACGCGGCTCATCTGCCCGGCGCCAACACCAATCGTGCGCTGGTCCTTCGCATAGACGATCGCGTTGGACTTGACGAATTTGGCCACCTTCCACGCGAACAGCAGGTCGGCGAACTGCGCTTCGGTCGGTGCAATCTTGCTCACCACCTTCAACTCGTCGCGCAGCACCACGCGGTCGTCGGCGCTTTGCAGCAGCAGGCCGGAGCCGACGCGCTTGCTGTCGATGAAGCCCGGCGTCGCCTTTGCGGTGGGAATGCGCAGCACGCGCACGTTGGCCTTTTTGGTCGCGTAGTCCAGCGCGGCCGGATCAAAGTCCGGGGCGATCAGCACTTCGACGAACTGGCGGTCGAGGATGATCTGCGCGGTCTTCGCGTCCAGCGTGCGGTTGAAGGCGAGGATGCCGCCGAAGGCGCTGGTCGGGTCGGTGGCGTAGGCCAGTTCGTAGGCTTCGCCGACGCTGGCGGCCACGGCCACGCCGCAGGGGTTGGCGTGCTTGACGATGACGCAGGCCGGCACGTCGAACTGGCGCACGCATTCCCATGCGGCATCCGAGTCGGCGATGTTGTTGTAGCTCAGCTCCTTGCCCTGCAACTGGGTGAAGGTGGCCAGCGAGCCGGGCGCGGGGTGCAGGTCGCGGTAGAACGCGGCTTGCTGATGCGGGTTCTCGCCGTAGCGCAGGTCCATCACCTTCACGAAGCTGGAGCTCATCTGCGCCGGGAAGGCGTCGCGCGCCGGCACGGCGGCGCTTGTGTCGGTGACCGAGGAAAGGTAGTTGCCGATCGCCGCGTCGTACTGCGCCACGCGGTTGAACGCGGCCACCGACAACGCGAAGCGTTGCGCCGCCGACAGCTGGCCGTCGTTGGCGTCCAGTTCGGCCAGCAGGCCGGCGTACTGCTCCGGGCTGGTGGCCACGGCGACGCGGGCGAAGTTCTTGGCAGCGCTGCGCAGCATCGCCGGGCCGCCGATGTCGATGTTTTCCACCGCGTCGGCCAGGGTGCAGTCGGCCTTGGCGGTGACGGCCTCGAACGGGTACAGGTTCAGCACCAGCAGGTCGATCGGCGCGATGCCGTGTTCGGCCATCACCGCGTCATCCAGCCCGGCGCGGCCCAGCAGGCCGCCATGCACCATCGGGTGCAGGGTCTTGACCCGGCCATCCATCATTTCCGGGAAGCCGGTGATGTCGGCCACGTCCTTGACCGGCAGGCCGGCCTCGCGGATCGCCTTGGCGGTGCCTCCGGTAGACAGCAATTCGACATTGCGCGCGGCCAGCGCACGGGCCAGATCAATCAGGCCGGTCTTGTCGGAAACGGACAGCAGGGCCCGGCGCACGGGCAACAAATCAGCGGACATGGGGGAGGAGGGGAAGCGGAAGCGGGCCGGTATTGTAGCGGCCCACGGCTTGCGGGTTTGGTTGCAGCGGTGACGGCTGCGTGGTGCCGGCCGCTCGTCAGCGTGCGGGCGAATGGTAGGAGCGCACCTTGGTGCGCGATGAGGCTCTACCGGGAATGCCCCATCGCGCACCAAGGTGCGCTCCTACATGGGGCATGGCTCAGGCCAGCCCGTATTCCTTCAGCTTCTTGCGCAGGGTGGCGCGGTGGATGCCGAGCATCGCTGCGGCGCGGCTCTGGTTGCCTTCGCAGTGGTTGAGCACTTCCACGAACAGCGGAATCTCCATCTCGCGCAGCACGATTTCATACACGTCGTCGGCGTCGCAGCCATCCAGGTCGCGCAGGTAGCGGCGCACGGACTGGGCGACGTGTTCGCGCAGCGGCGGCTTGGGAGCGCCGCGACCGGGATCGGGACGGGTGGGGGCTGCGTTCAAGGGAGTTCCCGCATGTTCGACTGGCTGGCCGGGGCGCAGGCGCGCCCGGCGTGGGGGTGGGAGTCTAGCGCGTGGGCCGGGGGGCTGCCATGCCGGCCGTCGCGTTCAGCGGAACTCGAAGTGGTAGGCGACGGTGCCGGCGGCCGGTTCGCGCAGGTGGAAGGCGACCTGCGCGCTCTGGCCGGGTTCCAGCCGCTGTTGCGGGTCGTGCGCCGGGCCGAGGTAGTCGCCCGGTTGCAGGGTGCGGCGGCCGATGACGCGGCCGTCGGCGTCGGACAGCGACAGCCGCAGCGCCGGCCAGTCCTGCGCCCAGCGGGCGTCGTTGCGGAAGCTGGCCTGCACTTGCAACACGCCGGCGCGCTCGGGCAGCGGCCGCACTTCGCGCTGGAGCATGGTGAACGCGGCCGGTTCATGCCAGGCCGGCAGTGGGCAGCGCAGCACCGCGCACAGCGCGCCGACCAATGGCCGGGTGCGGGCGTCGGCGGCGAGGTTGGCGCGGTCGGCCACGGCGATCTGCACCAGCAGCAGTGCGCCCAATGCGGCGGCCAGGCCCCATTGCCAGCGCGGCGTGCGGATTGCCGCCGGGCGTTGGCCGCGCAGGAAGCTGGGCGCGGCGTGGGCCGGGGCTGTTGGTTCGGAGGGCGGGGCGGTTTCGGGGGCGGCTTGCGGCAGTTCCGCTACGGCGGCTTCGTCGCCGGGAGGCGCGGGCGTTTCTTCCCCGCCGGTTGCTGGCGCAGCGTCGATGCTTTCCGCTGCGACTGCCGTGGTTTCCGTGATTCCGGCCGGTTCCACGGCTTCGGTTGCCGGCGGCGTGGCGTCGCCGGCCGTGGCCGCCGCGTCGCCAGTGGACGACGGGCCTTGCAGGAAGCTGGATAGCGGGCGGCGGGGAGTGTTGCCTGTGTTCATGTGCGCTCGGGCCGGGACGCTGCGGTCATTCAAGCACGGCGCACGCCGGTAATGCGCATCCAGTCGCCGTCCTGCGCGGTTTGCAGTTGCTCGAACCATGCCGCATAGCGCTCCAGCAGCTCGCCTTCCTGCCCGTGCAGGATGCCGGACAGGGCGATGCGCCCGTTGGGTGCAACGCGCGCGGCCAGCAGGTCGGCCAGTGCGTCCAGCGCCGAGGCGAGGATGTTGGCGACCACGATGGGGATAGGTGGCGGCCGGTTCGTCCTCGGGCAAATACGCGGCGATGTGCACACCGTTGCGCTCGCCGTTGTCGGCGGTGGCGAGCAGCGCCTGCGGGTCGTTATCGACGCCCACCGCGTTGGCAGCGCCGAGCTTGAGCGCGGCCAGCGCGAGGATGCCCGAGCCGCAGCCGAAATCGAGCACGGTGCGGCCGGCCAGTTCGCCGTCGGCGGCTAGCTGATCGAGCCAGCGCAGGCACAGCGCGGTGGTCGGGTGGGTGCCGGAGCCGAAGGCGAGGCCGGGGTCCAGCCGCACCACGGCGGCGTCGGCGGCCTGCGCGGCCTCCGGCAGATCATGGTTCCACGGCACGATCCACGTGCGCTGGCCGAACTGCATCGGCTGGAACTGGTCGAGCCATGCGCGTTCCAGCTCTTCGTCCTCCACGGCGCGGAAGCTGGCGCGGCTCCAGTCCAGCCCGGCGTCGAAGGAATCGAGTGCGGCCAGCAGCGCCAGCGCGTTGGTGTCGGCGGGGAACAGCGCGGTCAGCACCAGCTCGTTCCACAGCGGGGTTTCGCCCACGCCCGGCTCCAGAATCGCGCGCTCGTTGCTGGTGTCGGCATCGGCGTCGAGCATCGTCACCGCCAGCGCACCGACGTCCTCCAGCGCGTTCTGGTAGCGGGGCTGGGTGGCTTCGGTGCAGCGCAGGGTGAGTTCGAGGAAGGGCATCGGGCGAGGAACGAGTGGAGGGGAACGGGGAACGGGGAACGGGGAACGAGTGAAAGCAGGAGAAAAGCGGAAGAGTCGGCTTTTGCCTTCTCTGCTTTCCTCGTTCCTCTCCACTCGTCCCTTGCTTCATCAAGTAAGCGCAATCGACTGGTTCTTGCGCTCGGCCAGGCGCTTTTCCAGATAGTGGATGTTTTGTCCACCGGCCTGGAAACCCTTGTCGCGCATGATGCGCTGCTGCAGGGCGACGTTGGTCTTGATGCCGTCCACCACCATCTCGCTCAGCGCCACCCGCATGCGGGCGATGGCGGTGTCGCGGTCCGGGCCGTGCACGATCAGCTTGCCGATCATCGAGTCGTAGTTGGCCGGCACGCGGTAGCCGCCGTAGATGTGGGTGTCCACGCGTACGCCCGGGCCGCCCGGCGGATAGAAACCGGTGATGGTGCCCGGCGAGGGCAGGAAGGTTTCCGGGTCCTCGGCGTTGATGCGGCACTCGATGGCATGGCCGTTGATCTTGATGTCGCTCTGCTTGATCGTCAGCTTGTGCCCGGCGGCGATCCTCAGCTGTTCGGCGATCAGGTCGATGCCGGTGATCAGCTCGGTCACCGGGTGCTCCACCTGGATGCGGGTGTTCATCTCGATGAAGTAGAAGCGGCCGTTCTCGAACAGGAATTCGAAGGTGCCGGCGCCGCGGTAGCCGATACGGATGCAGGCTTCCACGCAGACCTTGCCGATCTCCTCGCGCAGTTCCGGGGTGATGCCCGGCGCCGGCGCTTCTTCCACCACTTTTTGATGGCGGCGTTGCATCGAGCAGTCGCGTTCCCCCAGGTGGATGGCGTTGCCCTGGCCGTCGGCCAGCACCTGGATCTCCACGTGGCGCGGGTTCTCCAGGAACTTCTCCATGTAGACCATGTCGTTGCCGAAGGCGGCCTTGGCTTCCTGCTTGGTGGTGGCCACGGCGTTGACCAGCGCACCTTCGGTATGGACCACGCGCATGCCGCGACCGCCACCGCCACCGGCCGCCTTGACGATGACCGGGTAGCCGATCTCGCGGGCGATCTTGATGTTGGTGGCCGCATCGTCGCCCAGCGGGCCGCCCGAGCCGGGCACGCACGGCACGCCGGCGGCCTTCATCGCGCGGATCGCCTCGACCTTGTCACCCATCAGGCGGATGGTGTCGGCCTTCGGTCCGATGAAAATGAAGCCCGATTCCTCCACCCGCTCGGCGAAGTCGGCGTTTTCGGCGAGGAAGCCGTAGCCGGGGTGGATGGCCTGGGCATCGGTGACCTCGGCCGCGGCGATGATTGCCGGGATGTTGAGGTAGCTGTCCGATGAGGGCGCCGGACCGATGCACACCGACTCATCGGCCATGGCCACGTGTTTGAGGTTGCGGTCGACGGTGGAATGCACCGCGACCGTGCGGATACCCAGAGTGTGGCACGCGCGCAGGATGCGCAGCGCGATTTCACCTCGGTTGGCGATTACGACTTTGTCGAGCATGGGAGGGCCGTTATTCGTTATTCGTGATTGGTGATTCGTAAAAAGCGGGTTCCTCGCCAACGGAGAGGGCTCCGGCTTCTTTCGAGCGGATCAAAGCGTTGAGACGGGCAAAGGTGCGATCCAGCAACTGCGTCAAATCGGCATTCGGTTCGGCAAGACCGAGACGGGTGGCCAGCAAAAGCTGGGTGTCCAGCTCGGACAGCGAACCACGGGCAATGGCGAGGAACCGAAGCAATTCGGCGGGAGATCGGCGGGCCGCGCCTTCGGCGATGTTCGACGGGACGCTGACGGCGGCGCGGCGCATCTGCGAGGACAGCCCGTAGCGTTCTTCGGCGGGCAGGTTGGCGGAAAAAGCGTACACCCCTGCCACCAAATCCATGGCGTCGCGCCAAACATCCAGGCGCTGGTGTGGCCGCTCTTTCGAATCACCAATCACGAATCACCAATCCCGTCGTCATTGGCCTCAGGCAATCACGAACAGCGGCTGGTCGAATTCCACCGGGCTGCCGCTTTCGCCGAGAATGGCGACCACGGTGCCGGACACTTCGGCCTCGATAGGGTTGAACATCTTCATCGCCTCGATGATTGCCAGCGTCTCGCCGGCCTTGACCTGCTGGCCGACGCTGACGAACGGCGGCTTGTCCGGGGCGGCGGAGGCGTAATAGGTGCCCACCATCGGCGCGCGCTGCACGTGGCCGTCCGGCAGGGCATTGCCCGGCTTCGGGGTGCCGCCGGTGGCGGCTTCGACCGGGGAGTGCATCGGCATCGGCGCGGCGGCGGCAGGCGCGGCGGCCTGCATCATCGGGGCGGCGACGGCCATCGGCGGCACGTAGCCGCCCACCGGGGTACGCGACAGGCGCACGGATTCCTCGCCTTCCTTGATCTCGATCTCGGCCAGGTTCGACTCTTCCAGCAGGTCGATCAGCTTCTTGATTTTGCGCAGGTCCATAGGATGCCTCTTGGGTGTTGTCGGCGGCGGCGCGCTCGCGCCCACCGCCGGGGAATGGGGATCAGAGCCGCTGCAGCGCGGCGTCCATGGCGTAACGGTAGCTGTCCGCGCCGAAGCCACAGACCACGCCGACCGCCTTGTCGCTGAAATAACTGTGCTGGCGGAAGGGTTCGCGGGTGTGCGGGTTGGACAGGTGGATCTCGATGAACGGGATCGCCACGGCGGCCAGCGCGTCGCGCAGCGCCACCGAGGTGTGGGTGAAGGCGGCCGGGTTGATCAGGATGAAGGCGGTGCCGTCGCCGCGCGCGGCCTGCACCCGATCGACGAGCACATGCTCGGCGTTGGCTTGCAGGTGTTCCACCTCGTGCCCGGCGGCCAGCGCCTGCGCGGCCAGTGCGGCGTCGATGTCGGCCAGCGTGGTGTGCCCATAGACCTCCGGCTCGCGGGTGCCGAGCAGGTTCAGGTTGGGGCCATGCAGGACCAGCAGTTTCGCCATGTGCCAAGGGTGGAGCGGAAAGGGCGGCAGTGTGAGCGAACCGGGGGATGCTGTCCAGTTCGGCGAAATTACCGGTGATTTAATCGGATGTTTGAATTTTGGGGGGGTGTTCTGAGGGTGGAGCAGGCCTTGGCCTACCGAGGTCTTTGCCATGAACCTGCCGGGGCTTTCCCGGTGTTGTTCATGGGCAAGCGGTTTCCCGCGAATTGCACGGGAAAACCGCGTGGGCCAAGGCCCACCCTACGGCTTGCCCACCCAATCCTCGATTTCGCCGGCCTTGAACGGTCCCAGCTTCTGCTTGACCACGCGGCCATCGGCGTCGATCAGCACGCTGTACGGCAGCAGCCCCTGCGTGTTGCCGAGCCGGACGCTGGCATCGGCCGGGCCGGGCGTTTCCAGCACGATCGGGTAATACACCGGCACGTTGCCGAGGAAGTCGAGCACGGCCGCGTGCGTGTCCAGCGCCAGCCCCACCACTTGCGGGCCGTTGTCGGCATGTTTGGCGGCGAAGCGTGCCAGCTCGGGCATTTCCTCGACGCAGGGCGCGCACCAGCTGGCCCATACATTGATAAGCAGTGGTTTGCCCTTGAACCGGTCGGGGAAATGCACCGGCATGCCGTCCAGATCAGGCAGGACGAAGGCGGGCAGCAATTCGCCGGGTTTGGCCACCACCGGTGGCGCGGGATGCGGGAGGGCCGAGGGCGCGCTCATCGGCAACAGCGGCGCGGGCCGGCTCATCCATGCACCCGTGGCCAGCCCCGCCGCCGCGGCGATGCCCGCCACCCACCACGCGATGCGGCGCATGTCAGCGCGCCGCGCGCAGCAGCGCGTCTTCGACGATGGACTGGGTCAGCACGGTCGGCAGCACCCGCGGCGGCGCGCCGGGGCCATAGACCACGTACAGCGGCACGCCCACCGCCTTGTGCTGTTCGAGGAAGGCGCTGATCTGCGGATCGACGTTGGTCCAGTCGCCGCGCATATAGACCGCATCGACCCGCTTGAGGCCATCGCGGAAGGCATCGCGGTCCAGCACGTTGCGCTCGTTGGCCTTGCAGGTCACGCACCAGTCGGCGGTCATGTTGACGAACACCACGCGGTTGTCGGCGCGCAGGCGGTCCAGCATTTCCGGCGAATATGTCACCGTGCCCTCGCTGGCCACGCGTGCGGCCGGCTGCATGCGGGTCACGCCCCACACCGGCACCAGCGCCAGCAGCACGACCGCCGCGCCCAGCGCCATGCCGAGCCGGCGGCTGTGCCAACGGCTGCGTTCGAACCACCACAGGCCCAGCGCCAACACCGCCATGCCGGCCAGCAGCAGCGCGGTGGCGTCGATGCCGCGCTGCTTGCCCAGCACCCACAGCAGCCAGATCGCGGTCAGGTACATCGGGAACGCCAGCACCTGCTTGAAGGTTTCCATCCACGCGCCGGGCTTGGGCAGGCGCCGTGCCAGCGCCGGCACGAAGCCGACCAGCAGGAACGGCAGCGCCAGCCCCAGCCCCAACAGCAGGAACACCAGCATCGCCAGCGCCGCCGGCGCGGTGAAGGCATAGGCCAGCGCCGGGCCCATGAACGGGGCGATGCAGGGGCTGGCGACCACGCAGGCCAGCACGCCGGTGAAGAAGTCGCCCACCGCGCCGTGGCGCTGCGCCAGCGATTGACCGACCCCGCCGAGGTTGCCGCCCAGCGTGAACACGCCGCTCAGGCTCAGGCCGACCACGAACATCAGGTACGCCAGCGCGGCGATGAACCACGGATGTTGCAACTGGAAGCCCCAGCCCGCCGCCTGCCCGGCCGCGCGCAGCGCCAGCACCAGCGCACCCACGGCGGTGAACGCGACCAGCACGCCGGCCGTGTACCACAGCGCGTGGCGGCGGGCATGGGCACGGCTCTCGCCGCTCTGCGCCAGTCCCAGCACCTTCAGCGACAGCACCGGCAGCACGCAGGGCATCAGGTTGAGGATCAGGCCGCCGGCCAGCGCCAGCAGCAATATCCACGGCAACGAATCGGCGCTGCCGGCGGTACGCGGTGGCTGGCTGCGGCGGCTGTTGTCGGCCGACGCGTCTGGCGCGGCGGCCTCGGGCATGGTGCGCACCACCAACGATTGCGGCGCCGGCGGGTTGGCCGGGTCGAAGGCCGCGGCGGGCGCGGCTTCGTCCCGGCGGCTGCTGGGCAGCGGCGGAATCACCCGCGGCGCGACCGCGGCTTCGGTGTCGGGCGACAGCTTGCCGGCCGGCAACGACAGCTTCACCCGGCGGGTCATCGGCGGGTAGCAGATGCCGTCGGTCTGGCAGCCCTGGAAGGTGGCGACCAGGGTGGCGCTGGCGGCCTCGGCGCGCTCGCGGCGCAGCGGCAGCGGCACATCCACCTGGTCGAAATACACCACCACGTCGCCGAAATGCTCGTCGCGGTGCGATTTGCCGGCCGGCCACTGCGGCTGCCCGGTGCGGATGCCGGCCACGCCTTCCAGCGCCAGCGAGGTGCGGTCGCGGTACAGGTAATAGCCCGGTGCCGGGGTGAAGCGCAGCAGCAGGCGGTTGCCGTCATCGACGATGGCCTCGAAGCCGAACGCCTGCTCCGATGGCAGCGGCAGGTTCTGGCTGGCGGGCAGGCCGGGCAGTTTCAGGGCGCCGCCGTTGCCGCGCGCCAGTGGGTTGGCCGGGGCGGCGTCGGCCGCTGCGGCCGCCGGCAGCTTCACTTCCACCATGCGCTTCTGCGGCGGGTAGCAGATGCCGGCATCGGCGCAGCCCTGGTAGCGCACTTCCAGCGTCACCGTGTCGGCGCCGGGCGCGGCGGTGCCGGACAGCACCGCCTTCAGTTGCTGGTGGTAGGTCTCGACGTCGCCGAAGAAATTCGTCGTGCTTCTTCTCGCCATCGGCCATCTGCAAGGCGCCGGCGTCGAAGCCCGGCCCGGCCTTGGCGCTGGTGCGGTGGCGGTAGAGGTAGTAGCCGGGCGCGACGTCCCAGCGCAGTTCGATGCGGTTGCGGGTGGGAGCCTCGACGTGCAGCGCGAAGGCCTGATCGACCGGCAGCAGGTCCTTCTCGCTGATCGCCCATGCCGGCAGGGCGCCGCCGGCGAGCAGGAGCAGGGCGGTGAAGCGTTGCAGCAGGTTCTTCAACTCAGGTGTCCTCGCGGGTTTCGTCCCGGATCCAGTCCAGATAGGCCGGCAGCCCGGCGCTGGGTGTCAGCGTCAGGATTTCCGGCAATTCATAGGGGTGCAGCTGCACGATGACGGCGGTCAGCGCGTCGAGCCGGTCGGCGCAGGTCTTGGCCAGCAGCTGCACTTCCTCGCCTTGCTCCACCTGCCCCTGCCAGCGATAGACAGACTGCATCGGCGGCAACAAGTTCACGCAGGCGGCCAGGCGCCGCTCCACCAACTGGCGGGCCAGTGCTTGCGCGGTAGGCGTGTCGGGGCAGGTGCAGAGGACCAAACGGGCGTCATGGGCGTGCATCGGCGGGATTTTCGCAGAAATCGCCGGGGTCTTTCCCTACATGTCGGGCCATATGCCTTCCGGTTATTTGACATCGTTGTTATCACTTGGCAACAATACAGCATTCAGAGTAGTGGCCGGGCAATGCGTGATGGAGATCGCGCTGCAACCCGGCAATGGCATCCAGCAGGGGGAATGTCGTGGAAAGACGCAACAACCGGGGCTTCACGCTGATCGAAATCATGGTCGTGGTCGCCGTGCTGGCCATTCTCGCGGCCATTGCCTTGCCGGCGTATGGCGACTACAAGCTGCGCGCCAAGATCCGCGTGGCGCAGGCCGACGTGATGGCGTTGTCGGCCAATGCCGAGAACTATCGCCAACGCACGCTGGGCTATCCGACGACCGAAACCGACGCCAAGAAGGGCTGGAACGGTGCGGCCAGTGATTTCACCTTCAGCTACCAGACCACCGCCGATGGCTACCAGATTTCCGCCGTGGCCGGCTCGGGTCTGGGCAGGGCCAGCGGCTGCACGCTGACGATGGATTCGGGCAACGCCAAGGGCAGCAGCGGCAACTGCCTCGGGACGGTGTGGCAATGAAGCGCGCGGCCGGTTTCACGCTGGTCGAGCTGATGGTCACGCTGGCGGTGGTGGCCGTGCTGGCCGCCGCCGGTACGCCGTTCGCGCTGTCGTGGATGGAGAGCAACCGCCAGGTGCAGGCCCGCAACCTGATGTGGGAGGCGGTGTCGCAGGCCCGTTCCATCGCCCTGCGCAATCCCGGCGAAGCGGTGCAGGGCGCGGTGTCGGCCCAGCTGGAGCGCAGCGGCAACACCTTGCAGGTGCTGCGTGCCGGCAGCAGTGATGTGCTGTGGACCGGCCAGTTGCCCAATGGCGCGACGACGCAGTTGGCCACCGCCGCCGGTGCGGCGTCTGACGACCTGTCGTGCGTGGCCTTCGATAACCGTGGCCATCGCGTGACCTCGGGCGGGAGCTGCGCCACCGCCGTCAGCAAATCCCGCATCGCCGTCGGTTTCAGCAACCAGGACCTGCTTTATGTCGATCTGCTTTGACTCGCCCCGCCGCCAGCGCGGCGACATGATGCTGGAAGCCCTGATCGGCGTGTTGATCACCAGCGTCATCGGCGCCGGTCTGGCACAGGTGGCCGGGCGGGTGATGAACAGCCAGCGCGATGCCAAGATCGAGAACCTCGCGGTCGAACGCCTGCGCGACCAGTTGCAGAACCGGGGCGTGGCGCTGTGCGGCAGCAGCGTGCAGATCGAACTGCCCACCGGCAGCAAGGACGTCGCGGTGGCCTGCGAGGCTGCTTCGCCGAACCTGACGGTGTCCGGCATCACCCGCGCCGTCGATGCGCCGCAGCGGGTTGACCTGAAGGTGGCCGCGACCGACCTGGGCATCCACGGTGCAGCCGGCAACGACACGCCGTTGACCTTGTCATCGAGGCAATGACGATGCCGCGCATGTCCGCCACGCCGAGGCAACAGGCCGGCCAGACCCTGATCAGCATGATGGTCGGGCTGGTGATCTCGCTGATCACCATCGCCGCGATGCTGGTGCTCTACAAGACCATGATCAGCATCTCCGCCGATGCCTCGCGCACCGCCCTGCGCGATGGCCAGGTATCCGCCGGCCTGCTCGCCGCGCAGATGGAACTGCAATCGGCCGGGTTCGGCGTGGCTCCTTCCGCGTCGATTGACGACCGCCTGCTGATTTCCGCCGCCGGCAAGCAGGTGGCCTGGCTTTACGACGAGGGCGGCGCGGCGCGCTGCGCCGGCCTGCGCGTGGAAACCACCGGCCTGTACCGCCTGCCGGCCAAGGACTGCGGCGCCGGGCTGGCGGCGGCCAGCTGGACGGCGAGCGAATACCAGCCGATGGCGCTGATGCCGAAGAACCCGGACGGTTCGCTGTTCGAGGCCGAAGGCGAGCAGGGCGGGCTGTCGCTGGCCGCCGGCTACACCTTCAGCACGGCCGGTGCGTCGTGCCTGCCCTACATGCAGCAACAGGGAACCGCCGATGCACCGTTGCCCGGCGGGCAGCGGGTGAGTCTGGCGACGTCGGACATGAGCAGCTTGCTGTTCACCGCCTGCCTGCCGAATCTGGCGGTGGCGGCGGCCGCTGCATCGTGACTTCACCGGGAGAGAGCCTGCAATGAGCCGCAAACAGTATTCCTCCTTCCGCCGTCACCAGCGTGGCATCGCCACCTTGCTGATCGTGCTGGTGGTCGGCCTGGCCGTCTCGGTGACGGTGGCTGCCACCGTCTATTCGTTGCGCGGCGCCCAGTCCAAGCAGCTGACCACGCATTCGGCCACCGCTGCGCAGGCAGCAGCCTGGCGCGGCGTGGAAGCACTGCGGTTGTACCTGTTGCAGCTGAACAAAACCCAGCTGGCAGGCTTGAGCGGACCGGTGGACGGCATGGGCGCGCTGGGCGTCAAATCGGCTGCCATCATCGGCGTCACCCCCAGTCCCAGCAGCATCGACCACTTCCGAGTGAACGCCACTGTGACCGGGCAGGCTGGCCTTGGCAACGCACTGACTACCGCCACGGTGGAAGTAATTTACGAAGTGGGTCCGGGAGGGGCAGGGACAGTTGTTCCGCCTGTGTGTGGTGCTATGTCCAAGGCATCGACCGTATTGCGCGGTGATGTATCAATTACAGGTGGAGAAACGGGTTTCATCAGTAATGAGAACTATGAAGACATTGCAGTCGACGGTAGCCTCACCATCCAGAGTGCCTCAAAGGCCATCATATCTGGGTGTGCCAAAGGGGGATATCAGGCTGAGCGGTGGCGGTATCGATGACAATGCATGGCTGCGCTCGCAGAACGGTACCATCACCATCGGAAGCATGAGTCCGCCGGTCAATGCCAAGGTGTGGGGGCGGAATGTAAGGATCGAACAGCATCAAGGAACCTATGACACGATCTGGGCCGGTGCCTACAACGTAAATGTGGTGGCAGGCGGGAATATTGTCGGCTCCGCCTATGCAGGTGGGCGATTGATCCAGGAAACTGCCGGCGGCATGCCATGGGCTACGGGCAACGTGAAACCTGCGGCTACGGGGAAACTGTTGATCACCCTCAGTGATGGTGGGGAGTGGCTTGTGGATATGGGGGCAGTGACGATTGATGCCGTTTCGGGTGCGGTTTCCAATGCGCGGCTCCATGTCGAAAAGGTCAATGATAGCGGTAATGCTGTTTCCGGGGCTTTCCCGGATGGCTTCACTCTGGTGTCCACCGCTGTTTCCGGTGGCGAGCTTTGGGTTCAGATGCTCGATCTGAACAGACAGCTTTGGGGCTACAACGTCACCATAAACAACAGCTATGGGGGCCGATATCCGGAGATACTGGCGGCGGGCAATTTCACTGCGGGAGGAACTCCACCCATTGGTAAGTTGGTAGGAGGTGGTTTTCTTTGGTCCACGACGGGAGGCTGTAGTTCGTCGACCAATTGCTGGAATTTTCCAAGTTTCGGATCCAGCAATAACCCCATTGCCGGAGGAATTTTCTATAGTCCCGATAAAACGCCCAAGGCGGGTGGCCTCGGGACACTGGTGGCGGCCAATCAGGTCGGCACTTCTCCCGGTCTCCCCGGGGCACCGTTCTGCGATACACGTGCTCACCGTTTCGATGCAGATTCTTTCCGTTCGGCGGCAAATTTCATTTTTGAATTCGAGGATGGCAAGCCCATCCTGACGATCCAGAACATGGGGGCCCGAGATGGCACGACCATCAACAGGGCCAAGATTGATCTGACCACGGTGGACCCTGTACCTGCCACCAGTCCTGCCAACATGACGTTGCGGCGCATCGGTGGTGAGGACTTTCTTGGTTGCGGCAATCAGACTCCCGGCAATCAACATGCTGATGCGTTGTCTTGCCTGCGTAATGCGACTCCGGCTACGGGATGGGTTTTGACAGGTATCACCAAGTTCCCCCCCGGTATCGCTCTTTTCAAGGGGCGGGTTGTTTTGAATGGCATCGATAACGCCACTCAGCCGGTGCTTGCCAACACCTTGTTGTCCACGGGTGGCGTTGAAATAAGAAGCAATGCGGTGAGGCTGACCGCGCCCAATTTCGTGAGTCCAGTATCGAGCGTGTGTGGAGGTCGGTTCTATCCAGCCAATCTGTGTGAAGGGGCTAACGAGCTGAAAAAATGGACTGACGCCGATGGTCGTGAGCGATCCGGTCTGCCGATTGCCAATCTGGCCATTGGTACCGACAAGGATCTTGATGCCACGGCCGGCAACGGTAATATCACCGGCAACGTCATTCTGGGCCAGGGCATCAGGACCGGAGGGGCCACTCTTTCCATCGGGGGTTCTCTGACGGTAGGGGCCAATAAGCCTAGCCAGACCACCATCACCGAAGGAGGGTTGAAGATGGATACTTCCAAGATCACCTCCGATCAAGGCTACCTGCCTAGCATTTGCGCAGTGCCTGAGTCGCCAACTTCCACCAAACCGTCAAACGCTTCGGTGCTTTGGTCCCGCTATCTGTAGAAGCAAGCGCCCCGACAGGGGCGCTTTTGTATCCGTACCTCGTGCCATCAGCCCTGGTCCATACGACGGCTGTGGAAGTTCGTTACGCCCCCTTGAAAGGCCGCCGGTCAACCCCATCTCCCAGCCAAGCCCGTCCGACGGGCGTTTTTACGCGTGGTGCCGCCGCCTCCCCGGAGGCAGCGGTGGCCGCCGGACTTTCCAGACCAATCAACAACTTCAAGAGGTCTTACATGAGCATCAAGCCGCTGCACGACCGCGTCGTGGTCAAGCCGATCGAAGCCGACGAAATCTCCGCCGGTGGCATCCTGATCCCGGATTCGGCCAAGGAAAAGTCCACCAAGGGTGAAGTCGTGGCCGTCGGCCCCGGCAAGCCGCTGGACAATGGCAGCGTCCGCGCCCCGGCGCTGAAGGTCGGCGACAAGGTGATCTACGGCCAGTACGCCGGCAGCACCTACAAGGCCGACGGCGTCGAATACAAGGTGCTGCGCGAGGACGACGTGCTGGCCGTCATCGGCTGAGCCGCGTTTCGCGACTGACTACCCAAGACCCCTTACACCCCTGATCCACTGAGGTTATAGCAATGGCTGCCAAGGATATCCGTTTCGGTGAAGACGCCCGTTCGCGCATGGTGCGCGGCGTCAACGTTCTCGCCAATGCCGTCAAGGCCACCCTGGGCCCGAAGGGCCGCAACGTCGTGCTGCAGAAGAGCTTCGGCGCGCCGACCATCACCAAGGACGGCGTCTCCGTCGCCAAGGAAATCGAGCTGGCCGACGCCTTCGAGAACATGGGCGCGCAGATGGTCAAGGAAGTGGCTTCCAAGACCAACGACAACGCCGGTGACGGCACCACCACCGCCACCGTGCTGGCGCAGGCGCTGATCCGCGAGGGTGCCAAGGCCGTGGCCGCCGGCATGAACCCGATGGACCTCAAGCGCGGCATCGACAAGGCCGTCGTGGCCGCCGTCGCCGAGCTGAAGAACATTTCCAAGCCCACCGCCGACGACAAGGCCATCGCCCAGGTCGGCACCATCTCGGCCAACGCCGACGAGTCGATCGGCAACATCATCGCCGAAGCGATGAAGAAGGTCGGCAAGGAAGGCGTGATCACCGTCGAGGAAGGCTCGGGCCTGGAGAACGAGCTGGACGTCGTGGAAGGCATGCAGTTCGACCGCGGCTACCTGTCGCCGTACTTCGTCAACAACCCGCAGGCGCAGACCGCCGATCTGGATGACCCGTTCATCCTGCTGCACGACAAGAAGATCTCCAACGTGCGCGACCTGCTGCCGGTGCTGGAGGGCGTCGCCAAGGCCGGCAAGCCGCTGCTGATCGTCGCCGAAGACATCGAAGGCGAAGCGCTGGCGACCCTGGTGGTCAACACCATCCGCGGCATCGTCAAGGTCGTGGCGGTGAAGGCCCCGGGCTTCGGCGACCGTCGCAAGGCGATGCTGGAAGACATGGCCGTGCTGACCGGTGGCACCGTGATCTCCGAGGAAGTGGGCCTGTCGCTGGAAAAGGCCACGATCAAGGATCTGGGCCGCGCCAAGAAGGTGCAGGTGTCCAAGGAAAACACCACCATCATCGACGGCGCCGGCGATGCCGCCGCCATCGAGTCGCGCGTCAAGCAGATCAAGGCGCAGATCGAAGACACCTCTTCGGACTACGACCGCGAGAAGCTGCAGGAGCGCGTGGCCAAGCTGGCCGGCGGCGTTGCGGTGATCAAGGTCGGCGCTTCGACCGAAATCGAAATGAAGGAAAAGAAGGACCGCGTCGATGACGCCCTGCACGCGACCCGTGCGGCGGTGGAAGAAGGCGTGGTGCCGGGCGGCGGCGTCGCGCTGGTGCGCGCGGTCACCGCGCTGGCCGGCCTGAAGGGCGCCAACGAAGACCAGAACCACGGCATCCAGATTGCCCTGCGCGCGATGGAAGCGCCGCTGCGCGAAATCGTCGCCAACGCCGGCGAAGAGCCGTCGGTCATCCTCAACAAGGTCAAGGAAGGCACCGGCAGCTACGGCTACAACGCCGCCAATGGCGAGTTCGGCGACATGCTGGAATTCGGCATCCTCGACCCGACCAAGGTGACCCGTTCGGCGCTGCAGAACGCCGCTTCGATCGCCGGCCTGATGATCACCACCGAAGCAATGGTGGCCGAGGCCCCGAAGAAGGACGAGCCGGCTGCCGCCGGTGGCATGGGCGGCATGGGTGGCATGGGCGGCATGGACTTCTAAGTCCGCCGCAGCCTCACCGCTGCCAGGTTGCATTGGAAGCCCCGCCGCAAGGCGGGGCTTCTTTTTGCGCGGTTTGCCGAAGCCGCTGGGTTGCCGTTGAAACATTCGCGCCATCGGAAAAACCGTGTTATCAATGCAGCCCATGAACGCAGCCCGCGCCAGCTTTTATTTTTGGTACTACTTTCCGAAGCCGCTGGCGGAGGAAGGACTGCGCTCACCCTGAAGAAACTTTCAGACGCATTCCCGAAAGCCGCCAGCGAACCTGGCGGCTTTTTTCATGCCGCCATCGCCGGGGCAACCCCCACACGAACACCACCCGGAGATTCCCCCATGCCCCCCCATACCGACGACCTGCGCATCCGCAAGCTCGACCCGCTGACCCCGCCGGCGCACCTGATCTCGCTGCTGCCCTGCGACGACGACGTGTCGCAGACCGTGGCCGATTCGCGCGCGGCGCTGCACCGCATCCTGCACGGTGAGGACGACCGCCTCGCCGTCGTCGTCGGCCCCTGCTCGATCCACGACCCCGCCGCGGCGATGGACTACGCCCAGCGCCTGCGCCCGTTGCGCGATGCGCTGGGTGGCGAACTGGAAATCGTCATGCGCGTCTATTTCGAAAAGCCGCGCACCACGGTGGGTTGGAAGGGGCTGATCAACGACCCGGACCTGGACGGCAGCTTCAACATCAACAAGGGCCTGCGCGTGGCGCGTGGGCTGCTGCGCGACATCAACAAGCTGGGCCTGCCGGCGGGCTGCGAATTCCTCGACACGATCTCGCCGCAGTACATCGCCGACCTCGTGGCGTGGGGCGCGATTGGCGCGCGCACCACCGAGAGCCAGGTGCATCGCGAACTGGCCTCGGGTCTGTCGTGCCCGGTGGGCTTCAAGAACGGCACCACCGGCGACGTGAAGATCGCCGCCGATGCGGTGGGCGCGGCCTCGCACCCGCACCACTTCCTGTCGGTGACCAAGGAGGGCGGCACCGCCATCGTCGCCACCCGCGGCAACCCGGATTGCCACGTCATCCTGCGCGGCGGCAAGGTGCCGAACTTCGACGCCGCCAGCGTGCAGGCGGCCAGCGATGTGCTGGAAAAATCGAAGCTGCCGGCGCGGCTGATGATCGACGCCAGCCACGCCAACAGCAGCAAGAACCCGGAGAACCAGCCACGGGTGCTGGAAGACGTCGCCATGCAGATGGAGGCGGGTGAATCGCGCATCGTCGGGGTGATGATCGAAAGCCATTTGGTTGGCGGGCGGCAGGAGCTGGTCGAAGGCCAGCCGCTGACCTACGGGCAGAGCATCACCGATGGCTGCATCGACTGGGACAGCACCGTGCAGGTGTTGGAGCGGTTGGCCGAGGCGGTGCGCGTGCGCCGGCGCAATGCGCTCGACGCAGCGGCTTGATGTGAGGTCAGGTGCGGGGCAAACCCGCACCTGCAAGGCGAGGCAGCTGTGGGGTTTGCCCCACACGGAGCTTTACCGATTGCCCGCTTCACGCTGAAGATAAACCCATGGCCGCGCAATGGTTCCTCTACCTGCTCGAATGCCGTGACGGCAGTTACTACGCAGGCATCAGCACCGACGTGGAAGCCCGCTTCCGTGCGCATCTGGCCGGCAAGGGCGCACGCTACACGCGTGCGCGCCCGCCGTTGCGCATCCTCGGCCTGCGCGCCTATGCCGACCGTGCGGCGGCTTCGCGTGCCGAATGGGAAATCAAGCGGCTGCCGCGCGAGCACAAGCTGGCGTGGTTGCTGCGCGACGGTGCGTAGGGTGGCGTTTGGCCCCGCGCGGGTGTGACCGGAAGAACCAACCGCCACCCCGGCAAGGACACATCGCACGGGCTTCGCCGTTATCCTCAGCCCCATGAAGCCCTTCCCCGTACGACGTGGATTCGCCTTGCGCCTGCTGCGATTGGCTGGCGTGCTGGTACTGGCCTGCTACGTGCTGTACCTGCTGGCCGGCAATATCTTCCTCAACAGCCGCTTCGGCCACGAGCTGCTGAATCGCAAGCCCGAGGCATTCACGATGCAGTGGAGCGGCGGCCGCACGTTCTGGCCGGGGCGGGTCAGCCTGCACGAGGTGCGCATGCAGGGCCATGTGCGACGGCTGCAATGGTCGGCGCAGGCCGACGTTGTGCGTGGGCGCATCGCGCTGTGGCCGCTGCTGCGCAAGCAGGTGCTGGTGCCGTGGGTCGAGGCCGAGGGCGTTTCCGGTGCACTGGCCCGTGCCGAGCACGAACGCTTGCCGCCCCCGCCGCGGCCGGGCGGTTGGGCACTGGATTTCCGGCGCATCGCCACCGGCAGCCTGCATGGCTTCACCTTCGGCGAATGGAACGTCGCCGGCAATGGCCGCGCCGAAGTCGGTTTCGCCAAGCAACTGCGCGGCGGGCCGATGGAGCTGTACCCGTCGTCGCTGCATTTCGCCGCGGCGCAGGTCCGCCGCGGCGACATCCAGTGGCTGCGCGAGGCGCGCCTGTCCTCCACCTTCGCACTGCCCAGACACGTGTCGGCTGAACACCCCGGCCTCGCCAAGCTCGACCTGCTCGATGCCGTGCTCGAATTGCACGGCGCCACCGTCAGCCTGCAATCCACGCTGGATGGCGATGGCCGTTACGGCTTCGCGGTGCTGCCGGGCGACGGTGAACTGGAAGCGAAGCTGTCGCTGAAACAGGGTGCGCTGGCGGCAAACGACTTCCTGCATCTGCGCCTGCCGCTGTCGCACGTGGATGCCGAGGGCGCCCACGTCGCCAACCAACTCGACCTGCGCGTGGCGGTGGATGATGCCCTGCGCCTGCACGCCACTTTGCCCGACATCGACGGCCGGTATCCTTCGCTCGATGCCACGCTTGATGTGCCTGGCACCACGCTGCCGCTGAAGGATTGGCGCACGCGGTTGCAGGCGGCCAGCGGCGAAGTGCGTGCGCATGGCCACTTGCCGTCCATCGGCGGCGTGGTCGCGTTGTTCACCCATGCCGACTGGATGGGGTTGGAAGGCAGCGGCACCGTCGATGCCGACCTCAAGCTGGCCGAAGGGCATTTGCTCGATGGCAGCAGGCTGAAGGTGAGCGACGTCGAAGCGCGCGCCGATGTGCTGGGCAACCGTTTCCGCGGCAAGGCACGCGCGCAGGCGAACATTGCCCGTGATGCTGCCGGCCAGTTGCAATCACGGCTGGACGTGGTGATGGAGGCCTTCAGCGCCGCGCCTTCCGGTGCGCCCGGCAAGCCGTATTTCACCGGTGAGCGGCTGCATCTGGAAACGCTGGCCGATGCGCGGCTGGACCGCATGAAGCAAAGCATGCAGGCGCGGCTGCGTTTCGAGCGTGCGCGCATTCCCGAGCTGTCGGTGTTCAACGCCTACCTGCCCAACGACAAGCTGCGTTTCGTCGGCGGCAGCGGCACGCTCGGCGGCGACCTGCGGTTGGATGGTGACGGCGACGTGGGGCAGGGCAGGCTGCGCGTCGATGGCCGCCAGGTACGGTTGGCGGTGGCCGGCCTGAACCTGCGCGGCGACGTGACGCTGGATGCACGACTGCGACGCGGCAACTTGCACAAGGGTGAATTCGAGCTGGGCAACACCAGGGCCAGTGTGCGCAACGTCGCCTTCACCGAGACGGGCGGCGCGACCCATTCCGGCTGGTGGGCGACGCTGGACATCGGCAGCGGCCGCGCCGAGTGGAAGAAACCATCGTCGGCCAATGGTGATATGCAGGTGCGCATGCGCGACATCGGCTTCCTGCTGGCAATGTTCGCCAACCGCGCCGACCTGCCGCCGTGGACGGCCAAGGTGGTCGATGCCGGCGAAACCCGCTTGAGTGGGCGCTGGCTGTGGCAGGGCAACCGGCTGGTGCTGGACCGGGCGCATGCGGAGAACGACCGTTTCAGCGTCGATGCGCGCCTTGCGCTGGACGGGCAGCGCAAGCAGGGCGATCTGTACCTGAAATGGGGCATCCTGGGCGTCGGCGTGGAGTTGCAGGACGCCAATCGCAAGTTCCATCTGCGCGATGCGCGCCAGTGGTATGACGGCCGCCCGCCGTTGTTGCGGTGAAGCAGGCCGTGCGCTTCCGCAGGCGTTACCCGAGCAGCCGATGACGCCGCAGCACGCGCTGCAATGATTGCGCATGGAAGGCGGTGTCGGCATGCAGGCCGGCACGGCGCGCGCCTTGCACGTTGCGGAACAGGTGGTCGATGAACAGCGTGCGCGCAGGTTCGCAGCCGAGCCGGGCGGCAGCGGCGAGATAGGCCTGCGGGTCGGGCTTGCGCACGCCGAGCGTGGCGCTATCCAGCACGGTGAAGCCCGGTAGCAGCGCGGTGATTGCGGCCACGCTGAACGGGCCGTTGTTGGTCAGCACGGCAATGTGCACGCCGGAACGCACTTTCCCCAGCACTGCCAGCGCATCGCGGCGCAGCTTGCTGGCAGCGGTGCGTGCGGCGAACCAGTGCCGCGCGTGCAATTGGCTACCGAGGCGGGTGTTCAACTCATGCAGCAGGGCATCGCCGTCGAGGTCGCCGCGGGCGTGGGCCAGTTCCAGCCCCTCGCCGCGCAATGCTGCATCCACTTGCGCGGGCATGCAGCCGGCGGCATCGGCGAGATGTTGCAGATGCCGGCGGTGATCGTAGTCGGCGAGCAGGCCATCGAAGTCGAGCAGTAATGCGTGTGGGGCGGGGATCATCGGGGCTGTTCACAGGAGCGCATCTTGCTGCGCGATGCGGCTTTCATGTAGTTCCCCCGCAACAGCCTGCACATCTTCTATGCAGGGATTCGAATGGGAAAACTCTTCGCGCAGCAAGGTGCGCTCCTGCGGGAGCAATCAGGCGGCAATGGCCTTGAACGCTTCGCGCGCGGCGGCCAACGTGGCGTCGATCACCGCATCGTCATGCGCGCTGGACAGGAAGCCGGCTTCATACGCAGAAGGCGCAAGGAACACGCCGCGCTCCAGCATCGCGTGGAAGAAGCGGTTGAATGCGGCGGTGTCGCAGGCGGTGGCCTGTGCGTAGGTTTCCACTTTCTGGTCGGTGAAGAACAGGCCGAACATTGCGCCGACGCGGGTGGTGGTGACGGCCACGCCGGCCTCGCGTGCGGCTGCTTCCAGCCCTTCGCACAGGCGCGCGGTGGCGGCGGTCAGGCGCTCGTGGAAGCCCGGTTGCTGGATCAATTCCAGCATCGCCAAACCGGCGGCCATCGCCACCGGGTTGCCGCTCAAGGTGCCGGCTTGATAGATCGGGCCGGCCGGGGCGATTTGCTGCATCAGGTCGCGGCGGCCGCCGTAGGCGCCTACCGGCATACCGCCGCCGATGATCTTGCCGAAGGTGGTCAGGTCGGGCGTGATGCCGTAATGCGCCTGCGCGCCGCCGAGTGCGACACGGAAGCCGGTCATCACTTCGTCGAAGATCAACAATGCGCCGTGCTGCGTGCACAACGCGCGCAGGTGTTGCAGGTAGCCCTCGCGCGGCGGGATGCAGTTGGCGTTGCCGACCACCGGCTCGATGATCAGGCCGGCAATCTCGCTGCCTTGTTGCTCGAACAATGCAGTGGCCGCGTCGAAATCGTTGTAGGGCAGGGTGAGGGTGAGTTCGCTCAAGCCCGCCGGCACGCCGGGTGAGGTGGGCACGCCGAGGGTCAACATGCCGCTGCCGGCCTTGACCAGGAACGAGTCGCCGTGGCCGTGGTAGCAGCCTTCGAACTTGACGATTTTCATGCGCCCGGTTGCGCCGCGCGCCAGCCGGATTGCCGACAACGTAGCCTCGGTGCCGGAGTTGACCATGCGCACCATCTCGCACGAGGGCACCAGTTTGGTGATGGTCTCTGCCATGGTGATTTCCGCCGGGCACGGCGCACCAAATGACAAACCATTGCCGATTGCGCCGGCCACCGCCTCGCGCACCGCCGGGTGGTTGTGGCCGACGATCATCGGGCCCCACGAACCCACGTAGTCGATGTAGCGGTTGCCGTCCACGTCATACAGGTACGGGCCGTCGGCGCGCTGCACGAAGAACGGCTCGCCGCCGACCGACTTGAACGCGCGCACCGGTGAGTTGACGCCGCCGGGCAGCAATTGCTGCGCGCGTGCGAACAGGGCGTGGGACTGGTCATGGTTCAGGGACATGGCATCGG
The DNA here is from genome assembly GCA_034675465.1 of Stenotrophomonas sp. Classification (GTDB taxonomy): domain Bacteria; phylum Pseudomonadota; class Gammaproteobacteria; order Xanthomonadales; family Xanthomonadaceae; genus Stenotrophomonas. The sequence continues at coordinate 47,619 of JAUCDH010000010.1, forward strand.
TGCGTGCGGGGAATTGCGCCCATTGTCCGCTTTCGCGCCGGGGCCTGCCACGCGCACCGGAATCCATGACCTATGGCCTGCATGGCGTGTCCGTACCGCATGCCAGAATGCCGGAGCCATCCATCCCGAAGGGAGAGCCATGAAGTTCGTTGCGACGTTCAAGACCGGTGCACTGGCAGGCGCGCTGCTGCTGGCCGTTGCCGCCGGTGCACAGGCAGGCACCGGTCCGACGAAGATTTCCGAGCGTGCCCGCGCCGTGCAGGCACAGGCAATCAACCTCGACACCCACCTCGATACGCCGGCACTGTTCGCGCAGCCGGGCTGGAAGATCAGCGACCGCCATGCGTTCAAGGACGACGGTTCGCAGATCGACTACCCGCGCATGGTCGAAGGTGGGCTGGATGGCGGTTTCTGGGTGATCTACACCGGGCAGGGCGCGCGTGACGAAGCCGGCAACCGCAAGGCGCGCGATGCCGGCCTGGTGCGGCTGGCCGAGATCCGCGAGATGGTCGCGGCCAACCCAGATAAGTTCGAGCTGGCCATCACCGCCGACGATGCGGCGCGGATCAAGGCGGCGGGGAGGAAGTCGGTCTACATCAGCATGGAGAACGCCTACCCGCTGGAGCATGACCCCAGCCTGCTGGGCTTCTACTACAAGCAGGGGCTGCGCATGATTTCGCTGGCGCACATCGGCCACAACGATTTCGCCGATTCGGCCGGCATGGGCACGGAGCCGGAAGGCGAGCACGGTGGCCTGAGCGACAAGGGCCGGGCGTTGATCGCCGAAGCCAACCGGCTGGGCATCATCCTCGACCAGTCGCATGCCTCCAATGCGGTGTTCGACCAGATGTTGGAACTGAGCACCGCGCCGATCATCCTTTCGCACAGCGGTGCCTACGACCTGTTCGCGCATTCGCGCAATATCGACGATGCGCGCATCCGCGCGCTGGCGAAGAAGGGCGGGGTGATTCAGGTGAACTCGCTGGGTGCCTACCTGATCGACACCGGGGCCACGCCCGAGTACCGCGCCGAGCGCCGCAAGCTGTACGACGCCTACGACAAGGCCGGCAGCGACACCGAGCGCGCACAGGCCAGGGATGGGCTGGCCGCGCTGGATGCGAAATACGGCATCCGCAAGGCGGATTTCGACGACTACATGCGCCACCTGCTGCACATCATCGAAGTGGCCGGCTGGGAGCACGTCGGCCTTGGTGCCGACTGGGACGGCGGTGGTGGCGTGGCTGGCTACGAGGACATCAGTGCGTTGCCGAAGGTGGTGCAGGCGCTGCTGGATGCCGGTTACAGCGACAAGCAGGTCGGTGCGATCCTTGGCGGCAACACCGTGCGGTTGATCCGCGAAGTGCAGGCGCTGGCGGATCCCGAAGCGGTCAAGGCGGCACTGGAATAAGCACGGCAGGCCGGGGCTACGGCCCCGACTACGCGAAGCTGGCTTGATAGGCCCGCAATGCAGCTACCGGGTCTTCGGTGGCGAACACGCCGCTGATGACCGCCACCAGGTCTGCGCCGGCCTCGACCAGCGGCGCGATGTTGTCTGCGGTCAGCCCGCCTATCGCCACGCGTGGTACGCCCAGCGTGGCGGCGTCGCGCAACAACTGCGGCTGCGCCCGATGCGTGGTGACCTTGCTGGGGCTAGGGAAAAACGCGCCGAAGGACACATAGCTCGCACCGGCAGCCACCGCCTGCTGCGCCAATGCCAGTTGGTCGTAGCAGGAAGTGCCGATGATGGCGTCGGGGCCGAGTAGGGCGCGTGCGGCGGCGATGTCGTCATTGTTCTCCTCGCTGTCTTCGCCCAGATGCACGCCGGCCGCGCCGATTTCGGCGGCCAACGCGGCATCGCCGTTGATGAGCAGCGGTACGCCGGCCTCCATGCACAGGGCCTGCAATGCCTGCGCCTGCACGCGCCGGGTGGCGGCATCCACCACCGTGCTGCGGTATTGCAGCCACGTCGTTTCGGCCAGCAACGGGTACACACGTGCGAGCAGCCGCGCGGTGTCGGTTTCGTCCGGGGTGATCAGATAGACGCCGCGGGGCGTGTGCGAAGCGTGGGACATGGATGGCTACCTGTGCAGCGGAGGGAATGGGACAATGCGCAGCCGTCCCGTGTTGCCGTGATTATCCGATGTCCGACGCTTCCGCCTCCACCTTCCGCACCTGGATGTGCGTCGTCTGCGGTTTCATCTACAGCGAGGCCGAGGGCTTGCCCGAAGAAGGCATCGCGCCGGGCACCCGCTGGGCCGAGGTGCCCGAGACGTGGACGTGCCCGGACTGCGGCGTGACCAAGGACGATTTTGAAATGGTGGAAGTGGAGTGAGTTGCGGCTTTTTCCTTCTCCCAGCGGGAGAAGGTGCCCGGAGGGCGGATGAGGGGCGAACGCAGTCCATGATGATTGAGCCATCCTGACTTCGTTGCCCCTCACCCCAACCACTCTCCCGGGGGAGAGGGGCGATATCCCTCGATAAAGCCCCTGCACCGGGCAAGCCCGGTGCCTGCGAGGGCGCGCGGTTTTGGTGGTGCCCCGCCGTTGGTCGGGCGAAAGTGCGGTGGGGCAAGCCCCACCCTATGCGAAATGGCGGTAGCCGCTGGCTTGCTGGTTACCCGCATCGCCGTCGCAGCGGACGCCCTGGTCTTCGACGATATGGCCGATGCGGGTCAACCGCAGCGCCAGTTGCGATGACAGCGCATGCAGCACGTCGCGCTGCTCCGGTGCGGCGGTGAAGCATAGTTCGTAGTCGTCGCCGCCACGCAGTGCGCAGTCGCTTGCAGCGGCAGGACCAAGCGCGCTGCGCAGTGCGGGCGACAGCGGTAGGCATTCGGCCTGCACCACCGCGCCAACGCCGCTGCGTGCAGCGATGTGGCCGAGGTCGGCGAGCAGACCGTCGGAAACGTCGGCGGCGGCGGTGGCCACGCCGCGCAGCGCCAGCCCCAGTTGCAGCCGTGGCGTGGGCCGTTGCAGGCGTTGGCGCAGGGTTTCGTGGTTGGCGTCGTTTGCGGGCATGCGCACGTCCAGCCTGCCTTGCTGCCACAGCCGCAGCGCGCCGGCTGCTTCGCCGGGGGGGCCGCTTAACCAAATGTCGTCGCCGACGCGTGCGCCGTCGCGGCGCAGCGCCCGCCCGGCCGGTACCGTGCCGATCGCGGTGATCGACAGCGACAGCGGCCCGCGCGTGGTGTCGCCGCCAACCAAGGTGATGCCGCTGGCGTCGGCCAATGCGAAGAAGCCGTCGATGAAACCCTCCATCCAGCCGGCGTCAGCCTGCGGCAGGGACAGCGACAGCGTGCACCACAGCGGCTCGGCGCCCATTGCGGCGAGGTCGGAGAGATTCACCGCCAGCGCCTTCCAGCCAATGTCGGCCGGCGGGGATTCGGTGGGGAAATGCACGCCGGCGTTGAGGGTGTCGGCGGTGACGGCCAGCGCCTGCCCCGGCGGTGGCTGCAACAGGGCAGCGTCGTCGCCGATGCCCAGCAGCACGTCGCCGCGCGCGCGGGTGCGGCGGGCGATGCGTTCAATCAGGCCGAATTCGTCCATAAAGCAGAAACGAGTGGAGAGAAACGAGAGGAAGCAACCGCGGATGCCGCCATCTCCGCGCAGGCGGAGATGGCTCCTGCCCTTACTCGTTCTTCGTTCCTCTTCCCTCGTTCCTCGCCTCAATCCGCCATTCCAGCGCGGCGCGGTCCAGCACGCCGTTGACGTAGGTGTGACCGTGCTCGGAGCCGAAGCGCTTGGCGGTTTCGATGGCCTCGTTGATCACCACCCGGTACGGCACGTCCAGACGGTGGCGCAGCTCGTAGGCAGCCACGCGCAGCACCGCGCGTTCGATGGCATCGACGTCCTCGACCGGGCGATCGACGAACGGGGCCAGCGCCTCGTCCAGTTCGCGGCGATGGTCGAGCACGCCGCGCAGCAGGTTCTCGAAATAGGCCAGGTCGGCCACTTCGTGCGCTTGTTCGTGGGCGAACTGGGCCAGCAGCGATTCGGCGTTGCCGCCGGAAATCTGCCACGCATAGACGGCCTGCAAGGCGCGGCGGCGCGCGCGCGAGCGCAGCACCGGGTCGATGCCGTCACGACGGAAGGGCTTGCCGGCGGGCTTGCCGTGGTTCTTGGTGCTCATGGCAGTTGCTCCAGCAGGTTGACCATTTCCAATGCCGCCAGCGCGGCTTCCTCGCCCTTGTTGCCGTGGCTGCCGCCGGCGCGGGCCTCGGCGTCTTCCACGCGCTCCACTGCCAGCACGCCGTTGAGTACCGGCACGCCGAAATCCAGTTGTGCGCGCATCAGGCCTTCGGCGCAGCGGTCTGCCACGTGTTCGTAGTGACGGGTATCGCCGCGGATCACGCAGCCCAGGGTGATGATGGCCGCGTGCTGGCCGGCGGCGGCCAGGCGGGTGGCGACCAGCGGGATTTCCCACGCGCCGGGCACGCGCACCACGTCGATGGCGTCCTCGCCGATGCCGTTGCCGGCCAGGCTCTGCCGTGCGCCGGCCACCAGCACGTCGGTGATGCGGGCGTTCCAGCGGCTGGCGATGATGACGAAACGGGCCGTTCCGGCCGGGCGAAGGTCGCCTTCGTAGTGGCTCATGGGGTGGGGTGGGGCAAAAGGTGCGCCAGTTTACCGCGTGGGCGCGCCAGCGGCTTTTGTTCTGACGCTGCTCCGGGTTGAGCGCCCACGCCGCTGGAGTGGGCCGGGGCGCGGAGCGGGGGTTGGGGTGAGGGGCAAGCGAAGTCCAGATGGTTAACCATCATGGACTACGTTTGCCCCTCATCCGCCCTTCGGGCACCTTCTCCCGAAGGGAGAAGGGCTCAGCCAATCAGTGCAGCCGTGGGCGCCCGCTGCCCAGTTCGACCAGCGTGTTGCGCACTTTCATGGTGTCGTCGGCGTGGGGTTCGCGCTGGAGGTAGCGGGCAAGGTCGCCGCGTGCGCCGGCGAAGTGGCCCAGCCGCAGGTAGGCCATGCCGCGGTCGCGCAGGGCGTCGTTGTGCTCGGGAGCGAGCTTGAGGATGCGGTCGGCGCTGCGCGCGGCGCGCTCCCATTGCCCGTGCTCGGCATAGACGCCGTGCAGGTTGCGCAGGATGCGCATCAGGATGGCGCGGTGCGGGGCCGGGTCGAGGATCTGCGCCAGCAGTTGGTCGTCCGGGGTCTGCCCGCCGAGGTTGTCGCGGGCGCGTTGGCGCAGTTCATCCACGCCCAGCGGGCGGCCGCCGTTGAACGGGTCCATCACCAGCACGCCTTCTTCGACCGGCAGGCGTACGAGGAAGTGGCCGGGGAAGGAGATGCCTTGCAGTGGCAGGCCGAGCCGGCGCGAGACTTCCATTTGCACTAGCGCCAGCGAGATCGGGTTGCCGAGCCGGCGCGTGACCACTTCGTTGAGGTAGCTGTTGCGCGGGTCGTGGTAGGCGTCGTGGTTGCCGCTGTAGCCCAGTTCGTTGAACAGGTGGTGGTTGATGGCGGCCACTTTCAGCGGCCATTCGGCGATGGCGCCGACCTCGGTGCGCAGGTGGTCGGCATGGGCCTGCAACAAGCGGTCGCAGCGGTCCGGGTCGAGCTCGGGGTATTCGTCGCGGGCGATCAGCAGCGCGGTGGCGAACAGGGGCAGGGTGTCGTCGGCCTGGGTGGCCAGCGCGTCCCAGTGCGGCAGGGTGAGGCGGGTGTCGGGCATGGCCCAAGACTGGCGGCAATGCGGGGCAGGTTCAAGCCGTGGGGCGCGCCTTGCGCCTGCGGTCATTCACCCTTGGGGATGCCGGGGCCGAAGGTCAGTTTGGCGCCGTTTTCCAGCTTCAGCTTCGCGGCCTGCCCGGCGTTGAGTTCCAGCACGTAGCGCGCCGGCTTGAAACTGGGGTAGGGCGGGCAGGCGTCGCCGGCCGAGCAGGGCGGCACATCGCGCTGCTGGCTGACCAACCGGCGGCCGTCGTCGAAATAGAGGATGTCCAGCGCGATCTTGGTGTTCTTCATCCAGTACGCCTGCGGTTCCTCGCGGTCGTGGATGAACAACATGCCGCGGCCGGCCTCCATGCGGTCGCGGAACATCAGCCCGCGCGCGCGGGTGGCGTCGTCCTGCGCCAGTTCCACGTTGTAGCGGGTGCCAGCCAGTTCCACCCAGTGGTTGCCGCCGCTGGCGCAGCCGCCGAGGAGCAGGATCAGGGCGAGGCAGACGGCGTGGCGCAGCAGGGGCATGGCGGGATCCGGCAGGGAGGAAGGGCGCTGCGCACCTTCATGGATGCGGCGGGGTGGCGTCAAGCCGAGGTCGCGCCACCTACGCTTCGACGGTGGCTGCTGGATCGCCGAGCCGGAGCAGGCTTGGCAGGTGATGGATGCGTGCAAGCGCAGGAGGGTGACCGCGCCCTCCTCGCCCTGCCGCAGCGCAAGTGCGAACTGCTGGGCGCGTTGCTGGAGGCGCTGGGCGAAGAGGAGGTGTGTCGGCGGCTGCTTCCCGGGCGGCCCGTGTAAAGCGGAATCCCGCCAATGACGGGGGTTTCGCTTTACACAGGGCCTGCGGGCTTACAGCACCTGCGGCGGCTGCCCGCCGACGATCACCACGTCGGCCGGGCGGCGCGCGAACAGGCCCACGGTGACCACGCCGGGGATCTGGTTGAGCTGCTGTTCCAGCTTCACCGGGTCGGTGATGGACAGGTTGTGGATGTCGAGGATGACGTTGCCGTTGTCGGTGACCACGCCGTCGCGCCATACCGGCTGGCCACCGGTCAACGCGAGGATTTCGCGGGCGACCAAGCTGCGCGCCATCGGCACCACTTCCACCGGCAGCGGGAACTTGCCCAGCATCGGCACCTGCTTGCTCGGGTCAACGATGCAGACGAACTTCTCGCTGGCCTCGGCGATGATTTTTTCGCGGGTCAATGCTGCGCCGCCGCCCTTGATCAGGTTCTTGTTGCCGTCGCATTCGTCGGCACCGTCCACGTACAGCGACAGCCCGCCGGTGTGGTTCAGGTCCAGCACTTCGATGCCGTGGCCCTTGAGCAGCGCGGTGCTTTGCTCGGAGCTGGACACCGCACCTTCAATCTGGTCCTTGATGCGCGCCAGCGCTTCGATGAAGTAGGCGACGGTAGAGCCGGTGCCGACCCCGACGATCATTCCCTTTTCGACGTATTCGATGGCTTTTTCGGCGGCCAGGCGCTTGGCTTCGGACATGAGGTGGCTCGTGATTAGTGGATTGGTGATTCGTGATTCGATGAAGCCGTGATCGGTGATTGGCAATTGGTGATTCGGAAAAGCGCGGCGCTCCTGCTGTTACGAATCACCAATCACGAATCACCAATCACCGCCTCTCAAGGGAAAGCAGCAGCTTCCATTGCGCGGCGGTTACCGGGAACACCGACAGCCGGTTGCCCTTGGCGGTCAGCGGGAAACCTTCACCCAGCGCGTCGGCGTGCTGCTTGATTTCATCCAGTGCAATCACTTGCGCCAGCTTGCGCTCGAACGCCACGTCCACCAGATACCAGCGCGGTTGCTCGCCGCTGGCCTTGGGGTCGTAGTAGTCGGATCCCGGGTCGAACTGGGTGGCGTCCGGGTAGGCTTCGCTAGCCACCGTGGCGGTGCCGACGATGCCCGGCACCTTGGTGTTGGAGTGGTAGAACAAGATGCCGTCGCCGACCTTCATGCCATCGCGCATGAAGTTGCGCGCTTGGTAGTTGCGCACGCCGTTCCACGGCTCGGTGCCTACGCGGTGCAGGTCGTCGATGGAAAAAGCGTCCGGTTCGGACTTCATCAGCCAGTAACGCTTGCGGGCGGTCATGCGTGCGACGGTTCCGGGTAAAAGGTGGCTTGCTCGGTGCAGATTGCATCCACCGCCACGTCCCAGTCTTCGACCGGCAGTGCCGGCACTTGCTGGGCGGCAAAGCCGACGCCGACCAACCACGGTGGCGCGCTCTGCTTTTGGCGGAAAGCGAAGCTGCGATCATACCAGCCGCCCCCCATGCCCAGCCGCCGGCACTGCGCGTCGAAGCCGGTCAACGGCGCGATGACCAGCGCCATTTCCGAAGGGTCCAAGGCCTGCGCGGCGTCCACGTCCGGCTCGGGAATGCCGTAGCGGTTGGCGACCAGCGGCTGCCCCGGCCGCCACGGCGCGAAGCGCAGCAGCTTGCCGTACAGCACCGGCAGGCAATAGGTCTGCTGCGGCGGCAACTGCATCTGCCAGCGATGCAGCGCGATCTCGCCGTCCATCGCCCAGTAGCCGGCGACGTGTCCTTCGACATCGGCGAAGGGCAGGGCCCGCAGGTTTGCGGCTAGTGCCTCGGCGGCGGCGATGCGCGCAGCGGCGGGGATTTCGCGGCGGCGCTGGCGCAGTTGCCGGCGCAGGCCTTGGCGATTGTCGGAAGTCATGGGCGCGGAGTATGCGGGAAGCGGGCGCCGGCGCGTCGGCAACTTGCCCAAAAGAAACGGCGCCTTTCGGCGCCGTTTCGGAATGATTGCATTCTCCGCCATGACGATGCGTGCGAAACGACCTTGAACCCGGGGTTCAAGTGGGGACGTTGGGGAATCTTCGGGCTTCCCGCTGCAAGGCGGACTTGCACACCTGATTCCGTCGCGCCCCCGTGGTCGTCATTAAGGGACAAGGCGAATGTTTGCACACGCCGTCGTTCACGGCAGAGAACGCGTGGCCAGTATAGCCATGTTCGATGCGCTTGCCAGCCCGTTCGTCGGCAGTTTCGGATGAATGCGGCAGCGCCTGTTCATGCGCCGCCGCCGGCTGCGTCAGTGGCCGTCGTCGATGGCGCTGTCGATGCGTCGGTTGAGGCCGTCCAGCGTGCTCTGGAAGCGCTGTTGCTGTTGTGCCAGTTCGTTGCGCATCAGCTGCAGTTCGTGCGCGAGGTTCAGCGCCGCCAGCACCGCCACCCGATCGACTGCGGCCATGCGGTTGCTGCCGCGGATTTCGCGCATCCGCGTGTCCAGCATGTGTGCGGCGGCGGTCAGGCTGTCGCGCTCGGCCGGCTCCACGCCGACGGTGTATTCGCGGTCGAGGATGTGGACGCTGACCGGTTCGTTCTGGCTCACGTGTGCTGCTCCAGCGATTTGAGGCGGGTAATCATCGCTTCCACTCGCGAGCGCGCCTGCTCGTTTTTGGTCAGCAATTGCGCACGCTCGTTGACCAGTTGTTCCTGCTGTTGGCGCAGGCTGCGGTTTTCCTCGGCCAGCCGCCGGTTGCGTTCGAGCAGGAGGTCGATGCGTGCGGCCAAAGCCTGCAACGGGGCGGTGGGGTCGAAGGCGTCCATGCGCGGCACGATAGGCATGGGCGTCGGGGGCGGTCAAGATGGGCGGGCGTGCGTGGTTGCTACACTACCCGGCCGCTGCCACGCACCGCTGCTGGCGCGGGTTTTCCCCGTTGCAAAGGCCCGTGCCATGACCGAACTGCCCACCGTTTCCGACATCCTTCAGGCCAGCCGCGCGCTGGATCTGGGCGCCTCCCCGGCCGAGCTGCACGGCAGCCTGTGCGGTTGGCTGGCCGCCGGTGGCACCGACGTGCCGGAATGGCCGGCCAAGGTGCTGGCCGACGATGCCCTGCCCACGCCGGAGCCGGGCAGCGCGCTCGACCGCCTGCGGCAGGCGGTGGTGGCGCAACTGGAAGACCGCGATTTCGCTTTTGAACTGCTGCTGGCCGAACCCGGCGCGGCGTTGCAGGTGCGTACCGATGCCTTGTTCGACTGGTGCCGCGCTTTCCTTGGCGGCTTCGGCCTGGCTGCCGGCAAGCGCCCGGTGTTGAGCGAGGAGGGTGAGGAAGCCCTGCAAGATCTTGCACGCTTGGCGGCAGCATCCAGTGATGAATTTGATAGTGCCGACGAAGACGAGGATGCGCTGGCCGAAATCGAGGAATTCGTGCGCGTGGCGGTGTTGCTGCTGCACGGCGACTGCGTGATGGGCGCGCGCCACCGCCAACGCCTGAACTGAGGGCAGTGATGGAACAGTTGACCGGCATCGCCCCCGCCGAATACGCCCAGCGCCGCCGCAAGTTGATGGAAGCGGCCGGCGACGACGCCATTCTTGTCTTGCCCGCCGCACCCGAGCGCGTGCGCAGCCTCGACACCCATTACCCGTACCGGCAGGATTCGGATTTCTGGTACCTGTGCGGCTTTCCCGAACCGGAAGCGGTGCTGGTGCTGATTCCCGGCCGCCGCCACGGCGAGGCGATCCTGTTTTGCCGCGAGCGTGACGCAGAGCGCGAGGCGTGGGACGGCCCGCGCGAAGGGCAGGAAGGTGCGGTGTCGCGCTACGGCATGGACGACGCCTATCCGATCGAGGACCTCGATGACATCCTGCCCGGCCTGCTCGAAGGCCGCTCGCGGGTCTATTACCACTTTGGCCGTGACGCCGACTTCGACCTCAAACTGATCGGCTGGGTCAACCGCGTGCGTTCGCAGGTGCGCCACGGCGCGCAGCCGCCGCATGAGTTCCTGGAACTGGGCCATCTGCTGCACGAGCAACGCCTGTTCAAATCGCCGGCCGAGATCGCGCTGATGCAGCAGGCCGCCGACATCAGCGTGCGCGCCCACCGCGCGGCGATGCGTGCGGCGCGGCCGGGCGTCTTCGAATACGAACTGCAGGCCGAGCTGGAGCGCGAGTTCCGCCGCGGCGATGCGTGCCCGGCCTACAACAGCATCGTTGGTGCCGGCGCCAATGCCTGCGTGCTGCATTACCGGGCCAACAACGGCGGCAGCCGCGACGGCGAGCTGGTGCTGATCGATGCCGGCGCCGAATTCCGTGGCTACGCCAGCGACATTACCCGCACCTTCCCGGTGGGCGGCCGTTTCAGCGCCGAACAACGTGCGCTGCACGACCTGGTGCTGGCCGCGCAGGTGGCAGCGCTGGAACAGGCGCGGCCCGGTATCGCCTACGAGGAAGGGCATTTGGCGGCGGTCGAAGTGCTGACCGAAGGTTTGCTGCGATTGGGGTTGCTGGAAGGCGAGCTCGAAGAAAACATCATCGAAGGCCATTACAAGCGGTTTTATCGGCACAAAACCGGGCACTGGCTGGGGTTGGACGTGCACGATGTCGGCGACTACAAGCTCGCCGGCGAATCGCGGCTGCTGGAGCCGGGCATGGTGTTCACCATCGAGCCGGGGCTGTACGTGTCGCCGGACGACGCCAGCGTGGAGCCGCGCTGGCGCGGCATCGGCATCCGCATCGAGGACGACGTGCTGATCACCGATGACGGCCACCGCGTGCTGACCGGCACACTGGAGCGCAGTGCCGACGAAATCGAAGCGTTCATGGCTGCGTAGGGTGGGGCTTGGCCTGTGCGGGGCCACGCTAACCCCGTAGGTTGGGCGGGTCACCCTTCGCCCCAACCCCGCCTCGCGCCCGGCCTTTTCGCAATGGCGTTCGAGAGGCAGCGAACCGGTGGTTCGCAAACTGCCCCTCTCACCTCGCAGGGAGAGGGGCTTGAAGCCTCAATACCGTGCGCCGTCGCTTTGGCCGTAGCGGTGCAGCACCGCGCGGGCAGCGTCGCGGTGCAGGCCTCGCACCACCTCGATGCCGCGCCGGTTCAGTTCGCCTGCCCAATCGGCAGGCAGCGGGCCTTCGTCGAATGGGGTCAGTTCTTCGACATCGGCGGCGCTGGCGCCGATCAGCAGGCGGTCGATGCCGGCCCAAATCGTCGCGCCATAGCACTGGCAGCACGGCTGCGACGAGGTGGCCAGCGTCACCGGCGACAGCACCGCGTTCAGGCGTGGGCTTTGCAGGCGCTGCTGGGCCAGCATGTAGGCCATGTTCTCGGCGTGGGCCAGCGAGGTGCTGTGCGGCACCACGCGGTTGACGCCGGCGGCAATGACGCGGTCGTCCGGGCCGAACACCACCGCGCCGAACGGGCCGCCGGTTTCCGCTTCCACGTTCAGCCGCGACAGTTCGATGGCCAGCGCGACCTTGGCTTCGTCGCCCGGATAAACGCGGCCGGTGTCCACGACTTCGTGAATCCACGCGGGCAGGGTGAGGTGGACTTGGGCGTAGAGCATGGGGCTAGCAAAGAGTGGAGAGGAAAGAGGAACGAGAAAAAGCAAAAAGCGGAAGGCGAAAAGCAAGGCAAGGTGCAGAGCGGGGAGTCAAGGAGGCGGGAAAGTGGCAGCGCACGCGGAACCTGCTTTCTCTCGTTCCTCTTTCCTCTCCACTCGTTCCTTGCTTCATCCCCCGGCCCACGTATCGCGCAAGGTCACACTACGGTTGAACACCGGCTTGGCCGCCGTGTGGTCGCGGCGGTCGGCGACGAAGTAGCCGGTGCGCTCGAACTGGAACGACTGCTCCGGCGCAGCCTGCGCCGCGGCCGGTTCGACATAACCGGTAACAACCTTGCGCGATTCCGGGTTCAGGTAATCGCGGTAGGTCTTGCCTTCGGATTCGTCGTCCGGGTTTTCCACCGAGAACAGGCGGTCGTACAGGCGAATTTCCGCTTCCAGCGCATGTTGCGCGCTGACCCAGTGGATGGTGCCCTTGACCTTGCGGTTGGCGCCTTCCATGCCGGGGCGCGATTCCGGGTCCAGCCAGCCGCGCAGTTCGATGATGTCGCCGGCGTCGTTCTTGATGACTTCATCGACGCGGGCGATGCCGGCACCGCGCAGGCGCACTTCGCCGCCCGGCACCAACCGCTTCCAGCCCTTGGGCGGCACTTCGGCGAAATCTTCGCGCTCGATCCACAACTCACGCGAGAACGGCACGTCGCGGCAGCCGAAGGATTCGTCCTTGGGGTGGTTGCTGAAGCTCAGCGTTTCCTCATGGCCTTCCGGCAGGTTGGTCAACACGAACTTCAGCGGCTCCACCACCGCCATGCGGCGCGGCGCGGCGCTGTCCAGATCCTCGCGCAGCGCGCCTTCCAGCACGCTGAAGTCGATCAGCGAATTCCTGCTTGGAAATACCCACGCGCTCGGCGAACAAACGCATCGCCGCCGGGGTGTAGCCGCGCCGGCGCAGGCCTTGCAGCGTCGGCATGCGCGGGTCGTCCCAGCCATCGACCAGCTGCTCGGTGACCAGCGCCATCAGCTTGCGCTTGCTCATCACCGTGTAATTGATGTTCAGCCGCGAGAACTCGATCTGGCGCGGCTTGGCGGCTTCGCGCGGCAGGCCCTTGTCGGCCAGCGGTTGGGTCAGCGCGTCGTCGTGGGCGAAATCGACGTTATCGACGCACCAGTCGTACAGCGGGCGGTGGTCTTCGAATTCCAGCGTGCACAGCGAATGGGTGATGCCTTCCAGCGCGTCGCCCAACGCGTGGGCGAAGTCGTACATCGGGTAGATCGGCCAGGCGTTGCCGGTGTTCTGGTGCTCGACGTGCTTGATCCGGTAGATCGCCGGGTCGCGCAGGTTGATGTTGCCGCTGGCCATGTCGATCTTCGCGCGCAGGGCGCGCGCGCCGTCCGGGAACTCGCCGGCGCGCATGCGGCGGAACAGGTCGAGGTTCTCCTCGACGCTGCGCTCACGGTACGGCGACGGACGGCCCGGCTCGGTCAGCGTGCCGCGGTAGGCGCGCACTTCCTCGGCGCTCAGGTCGCAGACGTAGGCCTTGCCGTCGCGGATCAGCTTTTCGGCGGCGAGGTAATAGGCGTCGAAGTAATCCGAAGCGTGGCGCAACTCGTTCCACGCAAAGCCCAGCCAGCGCACGTCGTCCTGGATCGCGGCGACGTATTCCGGGTCTTCCCTGGCCGGGTTGGTGTCGTCGAAGCGCAGGTTGCAGACACCGCCGAACTCGCCGGCGATGCCGAAGTTCAGGCAGATCGACTTGGCATGGCCGATGTGCAGGTAGCCGTTGGGCTCGGGCGGGAAGCGGGTCTTGATCGCGGTGTGCTTGCCGCTGGACAGGTCGTCGCGGACGATCTGGCGGATGAAGTCTCGCTTCTCCGCGGGAGCGTTCTCCGGCGTGGCGGCGGCAGGCGTGTTCTCGGACATGGGGGCAAGCTTGGAGGTGATGACCGCGCATTTTAGCCGAGCCGGCCCCTGGCTGCCGGGCGCGTATGCTGGCCTCCCCCGCTACAGGTAGCCCCCATGAACCGCCCCGTGCTGGTGATCGGCAACAAGAACTACTCCTCGTGGTCGCTGCGTCCCTGGCTGCTGCTGCGCCACTTCGGCGTGGAATTCGAGGAAATCCGGCTGCTGCTCGACACCCCCGGCTTCGCCGAACAGGCGTTGCAACACTCGCCCACCGGCAAGGTGCCGGCGTTGCATGACGGCGATCTGGCGCTGTGGGACTCGCTTGCGATCTGCGAGTACGCCAACGAGCGCTGGCTGGACGGGCAGGGCTGGCCGGCCGACCGCGCGCAGCGCGCGCTGGCGCGGGCCGCGGCGGCGGAAATGCACTCCGGTTTCACCGCCCTGCGCACTCAATTGCCGATGAACAGCCGCCGCCAACCCGATGGCTACCGCTGGGATGCCGCCGCGCAACGCGACATCGACCGGGTGCAGGCGCTGTGGCGCGCGTTGCGCGCCGCGCACGGGGCCGAGGGCGATTTCCTGTTCGGCCCGTTCGGCATCGTCGATGCGATGTTCGCGCCGGTGGCGATCCGCTTCGATGGCTACGGCGTGGTGCTGGACGACACCGCCGCCGCCTACGTGCAGGCATTGTTCACGCTGCCGGCGATGCGCGAATGGCGGCAGGCCGCAGCGCAGGAAAGCGAACACGTCGCCGCCACCGACGCGCTGCGCCGGCCGCTCTGATCCACCGGGAGAACCCCATGCAACTGGTTTATCAGGCCGACAACCTGTTCGACGCGCATCTGGTCAAGCACGCGCTGGAAGACGCCGGCATCCCGGCCTTCGTGTTCGGCGAATCGCTGTTGGGCGGTGGCGGTGAGCTGCCGCTGTTCGGCGTGCTGCGGGTCTGCGTGCCGGACGTGGCCAAGCCGCAGGCCGATGACATCGTGGCCGCGCTGGCCTTGGGCGAGGCGGCCGGTGCCCCCATCCTTGGTGACGAGCAAACGCCGGGCTTGCTGCCGGCCTGAACCGGAGAGCGGAGCAATGTTGGGAATCGGACAAGGCTTGTTGGGCATCGGCGCGTTCAAGCAGCGCCTGCCGCGCCCGGAGGAAGCGCTGCCGGGGCGTGACGCCCCGCTGCCGCTGCACAACGTGCACCACGTCAACGGCCAGCCGCTGCGCGGCGAGTTCACCGGGCTGGAAGTGCTGGACGTGGGCATGGGCTGCTTCTGGGGCGCCGAACGCAAGTTCTGGCAGTTGCCGGGCGTGGTGACCACGGCGGTCGGTTACCAGGGCGGCCTCACCCCGAACCCGACCTACGAGGAAGCCTGTTCCGGCCTGACCGGCCATGCCGAAGTGGTGCGGGTGGTGTTCGACCCGGCGCAGGTAACGCTGGAAACGGTGTTGCGCACGTTCTGGGAAAACCACGACCCCACCCAGGGCATGCGCCAGGGCAACGACACCGGCACCCAGTACCGCTCGGCGATCTACTGCCATACGCAGGCGCAGTTCGAAGCGGCGCAGGCCAGCCGCGAGGTTTACCAGCGGCAGTTGCATGCCGCCGGTCATGGCGACATCACGACCGAGATCGTGTTCCCTGCGCCGCCGTTCCATTACGCCGAGGATTACCACCAGCAGTATCTGGCGAAGAACCCGAACGGTTATTGCGGCATCGGCGGCACCGGGGTGAGTTGCCCGGTGGGGTTGGAGCGATAGGCATTGCCGGCGGCACCCGGGCATGGGTCGGGTGGCCGACTGGCAGTGCCGACCAACGGTCGGCACCCACCGAAAATCCCGGATTCCGAGGCAGTCCCGGCCGCCGGCCGGAGATTGCAATGGCAATGATTCCGAGGTCGCCTGCCCGCGGCCGGCACTACCTCATGCCAACGCGTCGGCGATGCGTGCACGCAGCGCGTGCAAATCCTTGGTGAAGGCGTCGATGCCGGTTGCCAGCTTTTCGGTCGCCATCGGGTCGGCGGCCATGTCGGCGTCGAAGCGGGCTTCGTCGATTGCGGCCACATCCACTGCCTCGGCAGCGCCGGCGGCCAGCTTGCGCGGCAGTTCGCCGAAGTCGGCGTCGAGCTTTTCCAGCAAATCAGGCGAGATGGTCAGGCGGTCGCAGCCGGCCAGCGCCTCGATCTGCGCGGTGGAGCGGAACGAGGCGCCCATCACCACGGTCGGCGAGCCACGGCGCTTGAACTCGGCATACACGCCACGCACGAACTTCACGCCGGGGTCTTCGTCGATGTTGGCCGGGGCCTGGCCGTTGGCGACGTACCAGTCGAGGATGCGGCCGACGAACGGCGAGATCAGGAATGCGCCGGCCTCGCTGCACGCCAGCGCCTGCGTGGGGTTGAAGATCAGCGTCAGGTTGCAGTCGATGCCCTCGGCTTGCAGCACGCGCGTGGCTTCCACGCCGGCCCAGGTGGCGGCGATCTTGATCAGCACCTTGCCGCGCGGCACGCCGGCCGCTTCGTACATGGCGATGAACTGGCGCGCCTTGGCGATGGTGGCGGCGGTGTCATGGCTCTGGTCGGCATCGACCTCGGTGGAGACGCGGCCGGGCACCAGTTCGGCCAGCATCGTGCCTACGCCGACGGTGAGGCGGTCGACCACGGCCTTGGCGACATCGATGCGGCTGCCTGCCTGCGTGCGGCCCCATGCCAGTTCGCGTTCGATCAGGCCGGCATACACCGGCAGGTCGAGCGCTTTCTTCACCAGCGTCGGGTTTGTGGTGCAATCGACCGGGCGCAGGCGGGCGATGGCGTCGTAATCGCCGGTGTCGGCGACGACGACGGACAGTTCACGCAGTTGGGCGAGCTTGGAAGGGGGCATGGGGCGTTCCTGTTGGCGTGGCGCGGGGCGCCTCAGCGGTTGAATTCACCGGCGGCTTCGGGCTGGTAATGCACGGCGGTCACGCGCAGGCGCAATTGACGGCCGCCCGGTGCGGTCCAGTCGATGCTCTGGCCGACGGACAGGCCCAGCAGCGCGCTGCCGACCGGCGCCAGCACCGAGACGTGGCCCTTGTCGAAATCCGCTTCCTGCGGGTAGACCAGAGTCAGTGAATGCTTTTCATCGTGCAGCTCGTCGACGCACTCCACGCGCGAGTGCATGGTGACGATGCCGGCGGGGATTTCCTCCGGCGGCAGCACCTGGGCGCGTTCAAGTTCCTGCGAGAGGGCGACGGCGGCCGGGTGCCGGCTCAGGGCCGGGGAGTCGAGCATGGCTTCGAGGCGGGCCAGGTCACGGCTGGAGACGATGATCGATGGCGGCAGGCCGCTGTTGGTCGGCATGGGGAAACTCCTGCAATGGATTGGGGCAAGCAAAAAGCGGCACCGAACCGGCGCCGCCCGTGGCTATTGTGGCGGCAATGAAAGATGGACGCGAGCCGTCCCGAGGATGGGGACGGGGGGGGCGGGGTTGCAATGCGGCGGCGCGGCGAGCGGCCCCAGCCCATGTGTCCACGGGGTGGAGCTTGGCCCACCACGCGCCACGCCTTCAGCCCGCTGGGCGAAGGAGCGCCTCAGGTGGCCAGCAAGCCCGGCGGCAAATGCCGGAACAGCGGCGCCAGTTGCAGCAGGAAATCGCCCATCGCCGAGCTGCGCCGCCAGACCATCGCGATGCGGCGGCTGGGAGCGTTTTCGCCGCTGAAGCCGACCAGATGCACGTTTTCCGAGCGTGCCACCGGCGGTTTCACCGCCAGCATCGGCAACAGGGTGACGCCGACGTTGGCGGCCACCATTTGTCGCAGGGTTTCCAGGCTGGTGGCCTGGAATTCGGATTTCTCCGCCGCGCCGGCCAGGTGGCACACGTCCAGCGCCTGGTCGCGCAGGCAATGGCCGTCCTGCAACAGCAGCAGGCGCTGGTCGTTGAGGTCGGCCAGCGTCAGCGTGGTGCGGGCGGTGAGCGGGTGGCCTTCCGGCGCGGCCAGCACGAAGGGTTCCTCGAACAGGAATTCGGTGTGCAATTGCTCGTCGCCCACGGGTAGGGCCAGCAGCGCAGCGTCGAGCTGGCCGTTGCGCAGCTGCGCCAGCAATACGTCGCTCTTTTCCTCGACCAGCAACAGTTCCAGCTGCGGGAAGCGGGTGCGGATGGCCGGCACCACGTGCGGCAGCAGGTACGGCCCCAGCGTGGGGAAGATGCCCAGCCGCACCGTGCCAGCCTCGGGGTCGCGCGAACGGCGCGCGGCCTCCTTCATCTGCTCGACCTCGGCGACGATGCTGCGCGCGCGCGTGGCCGCTTCGCGCCCGGCGGGGGTGAGCATCACCTTGCGCGGCGCGCGTTCGACCAGTGGCACGCCCAGTTCTTCCTCCAGCTTCTTGATCTGGGTGGATAGCGTGGGTTGGCTGACGAAGCACGCAGCGGCGGCGCGGCCGAAGTGTTTGTGCTCGGCCAGTGCCACCAAGTATTTGAGGTCACGCAGGTTCATTTCGACGGCCTCGGAACGAAGCGGGTTTTCCCCTTCTTCCTGTGGGAGACAGTTTGGCAGGATTGCCAAACTGCACGGCGAAGCCGCCCGAAGGGTGAGGCACAGGGATGTGCCGAATGCAGGTGCCCGAAGGGCGGATGAGGGGTGAACGGAGTCAGCGATGTCTGAACTATCTGGACTCCGCTCGCCCCTCACCCCACCCCCCGCTTCGCGCCCCGACCCTTGCGTTGGCGCAAGGGCGTTCGAGGGGCAGCGAACCGGAGGTTCGCAAACTACCCCTCTCACCCCGAAGGGAGAGAGGCTTGACGCGAATCACGTGCGAATCAAGTGATCAAACGCACTCAGTGCAGCGGTCGAACCTGCCCCCATCGCGATGATGATCTGCTTGTACGGCACCGTGGTGCAGTCACCGGCGGCGAACACGCCCGGCACGTTGGTCTGGCCGCGTTCGTCGATGACGATTTCGCCACGGCCACTCAGGTCCACCGTGCCGCGCAGCCACTCGGTGTTCGGCAGCAGGCCGATCTGCACGAAGATGCCCTCCAGCTCCACCGTGTGCGAGCCGCCGCCAACGCGGTCGGTATAAACCAGTCCGTTGACCTTCTGCCCGTCGCCCAGCACCTCGGTGGTCTGTGCGTTGAGCACCACGGTCACGTTCGGCAAGCTGTTCAACTTGGCCTGCAACACCTGGTCGGCGCGCAGCTTGCTGTCGAACTCGAACACGGTGACGTGGCTGACGATGCCGGCCAGATCAATGGCCGCTTCGATGCCTGAATTGCCGCCGCCAATCACCGCCACGCGCTTGCCCTTGAACAGCGGGCCGTCGCAGTGCGGGCAATAGGCCACGCCCTTGTTGCGGTACTGGTCCTCGCCCGGCACGTTCATCTGCCGCCAGCGTGCGCCGGTGGACAAAATCACCGACTTGGACTTCAGCGAGGCACCGTTTTCCAGCTGTACTTCCACCAGCCCATCGGCACCGGCAGGCACCAGTTTGGTGGCGCGTTGCAGGTTCATGATGTCCACCTCGTACTCGCGCACGTGGGCTTCCAGCGCGCTGGCCAGCTTCGGGCCTTCGGTGTGCTGTACCGAGATGAAGTTCTCGATCGCCAGCGTGTCCAGTACCTGCCCGCCGAAGCGCTCGGCGGCCACGCCGGTGCGGATGCCCTTGCGCGCGGCATAGATCGCTGCCGCCGAACCGGCCGGGCCACCGCCCACCACCAGCACGTCGAATGCTTCCTTGGCGGCAATCTTTGCCGCTTCGCGCTTGATGGCGCCGGTGTCGAGCTTGGCGACAATCTGCTCCAGCGACATGCGCCCGGAGTCGAACATCTCCCCGCCCTGGAACACCATCGGCACCGCCATCACCTGGCGCTGCTCCACTTCCTGCTGGAAGGTGCCGCCCTCGATCACCGTGGTGCTGATGTTCGGGTTCAAAATCGCCATCAGCGCCAGCGCCTGCACCACGTCCGGGCAGTTGTGGCAGCTCAGCGACATATAGACCTCGAAGGCGAACGTGCCGTCGATGGCCTTGATGCCGTCGATCACCTCCTGCGACACCTTCGGCGGGTGGCCGCCGGTCCACAGCAGTGCCAGCACCAGCGATTCGAACTCATGGCCCAGCGGCAGGCCGGCGAAGCGCACGCCGTGTTCCTCGCCTTGGCGGGCGATGACGAATGATGGCTTGCGCGCATCGGTGCCACTGGCGTCCAGCGTGACCTTGCCGCCGGCAGCGGCGACGATGTCGTCGAGCAGGCCGCGCATCTCGGTGCTGGCGGCGCCGTCGTCGAGCGAGGCAATCAGGCGCAACGGCTGGCGCAGCAGGCCCATGTATTGCTGCAACTGGGTCTTGAGGGTGTCATCGAGCACGGCGCAACTCCTTCAATCAGGCAAAACCGGGGGAGGGCGCGGTTGCTTGAGGCAACGCGCCGGGGGGAGGTAGGGGTGAACCGCAGCCGGCTGTGGCTGGCTGGCGTAGCGCGGCTGGCTGGCGGCAGGGGGCTGCGGTTCACCCCCACGCCCGCCGAAGCGGGGTGGGAGCGAGGGACGGCTTAGATCTTGCCGACCAGGTCCAGCGACGGGGTCAGCGTCTTGGCGCCTTCCTTCCACTTGGCCGGGCACACTTCGTTCGGGTGTGCGGCGACGAACTGGGCGGCCTTCAGCTTGCGCAGGGTCTCGGACACGTCGCGGGCGATGGCGTTGTCATGCACTTCCATCGTCTTGATGGTGCCTTCCGGGTCGATCACGAAGGTGCCGCGCAGCGCCAGGCCGGCTTCCGGGATGTGCACGCCGAAGGCATTGGTCAGCTGGTGGGTCGGGTCGCCGACCAGCGGGAACTTCGCCTTGCCCACGGCCGGCGAGGTTTCGTGCCACACCTTGTGCGAGAAGTGGGTGTCGGTGGTGACGATATAGACCTCGGCGCCGGCCTTCTGGAACTCGGCGTAGTTGTCGGCGGCGTCTTCGATTTCGGTCGGGCAATTGAAGGTGAAGGCGGCGGGCATGAAGATCAGCACCGACCACTTGCCCTTCAGGCTCTCGTCGGTGACTTCGATGAACTGGCCGTTGTGGAAGGCGCTGGTCTTGAACGGCTGGACCTGGGTGTTGATAAGGGACATGGAGCTTCCTCTTGGTGAAGGGGTGGGTGGAGAACTTCGAGGCAAAGGTTAATAGGCAGGGCCTAATGAAACAAATGAATTGAATGCATCGTATCAATAGATTATGACTATGGATGCGGGCCATCCCATCCGTGCTACCTGATATCGGGGGCATTGCCGGGTTTCCAAGCCACCGGTCCGGGTCCACCACGCGATAGGCAGGAGCGGGCCGGGTGACTATCCTCCCCGTCCCGGAAACATCCCGCGAGAACAGGGGCCGCCAGTGTCGATGCCGAACGTTGCCGAATTGCTGCGGGAAGCCGCCGTCCGCCTGCCTGGCGAGGACGCCCGCCATGAGGCCGAGCAACTGCTGCTGCACGTGCTGGAGGTGGAGCGCGCCTGGCTGTTCGCCCATGCCACCGACGCGGTGGCCGATGACGCCAGGCAGCGTTTCGATGTGCTGGTGCAGCGGCGCACCGAAGGCCAGCCATTGGCATACCTGATCGGTCGCCGCGGCTTCTGGACGCTGGACCTGCACGTCAACGCCGCCACCCTGATTCCACGCCCGGAAACCGAACTGCTGGTCGAACAGGCGCTGGTCCGCCTGCCGGCGAACGACCTGCGCCGCGTCGCCGACATGGGCACCGGCAGCGGCGCGATCGCCCTGTCCATTGCCAGCGAACGCCCGCTGGCCACGGTGATCGCCACCGATCTGCATGCCGCCACGCTGGCGGTGGCGGTGACGAACGCACAAGCGCATGGGCTGGAAAACGTCTGGTTCCGTCGTGGTCACTGGCATGACGCACTTGGCAACGACCGCTTCGACATGATCGTCAGCAACCCGCCCTACATCGCCGCCGGCGACCCGCACCTGCAACAGGGCGACCTGCGCTTCGAGCCGCCGCCGGCGCTGGCCTCCGGCGTGGACGGGCTGGAAGCCATCCGCGAAATCATCGCCGGCGCGCCAGCCCACCTCGTGCGCGGCGGCTGGCTGCTGCTGGAGCATGGCTGGAACCAGGGCAAGGCGATCCGCGCGCTTCTGGAGCAGGCCGGTTTCGGCGAAGTGGAAACCGTGCAGGACCTGGAGCAGCGCGACCGAGTGACGCTGGGCTGCCTGTCTGGATGATGCAGCGTTGGATGTTGAAGCCGAGTCGGTCCGGATGGGGCGCCAAGACGAGGCGCCGTAGCGTGATTCCCGGAACACGAGGGTAGGCCCCAGCTATCTCGCGAACCGTCCAGGCAACGAGCCGGACAAAAATCAAGAGCAAAGGCTTTCGCTCCTGCCTCGCATGAGCGAGCTACCTTTTCTTTGCTCGTGCAAAGAAAAGGTAAGCGCACCATGGCGCGCGACGGGGGCCTTGCCGGGAAAGCTTCATCGCGCACCAACGTGCGCTTGCAGGGTCACGTGCCTTCGGCCAACCGTGCCAACTCATCCACCTGATGCTCGTGCTGCAAACGCCCGACCAGCGTGTCCAGTTCGCCTTCGATGATGTTCGGCAGGTCGTACAGGGTCAGCCCCTCGACGCGGTGGTCGGTGATGCGGCCCTGCGGGAAGTTGTAGGTGCGGATGCGCTGGCTGCGGTCGCCGCTGCCTACCTGCAAGCGTCGCGATTCGGCCTGCGCCGCCGCCTGCTTGCTGCGCTCTGCATCCAGCAACTGCGCCTTCAGTCGTTTCATCGCCTTGTCGCGGTTGGCGTGCTGGCTGCGTTCGGTTTGGCACTCGACCACCACGCCGCTCGGCACGTGGGTGATGCGGATGGCCGATTCGGTCTTGTTGACGTGCTGGCCGCCGGCGCCGGAGGAACGGAAGGTGTCCACTTTCAAGTCCGCCGGGTTGATGGCGATGTCTTCCACGTCGTCGGCTTCGGGAATGATCGCCACGGTCGCGGCCGAAGTGTGGATGCGGCCCTGCGATTCGGTGGCCGGCACGCGCTGCACGCGGTGGGTGCCGGATTCGAATTTCAGTCTTGAATACGCGCCGCGGCCGACCACGCGCGCCACCACTTCCTTGTAGCCGCCGTGCTCGCCGGGGTTGTCCGATTCGACTTCGACCTTCCAGCCCTGCCGCTCGGCATAGCGGGCGTACATGCGGAACAAGTCGCCGGCGAAAATGGCTGCTTCGTCGCCGCCGGTGCCTGCGCGCACCTCGAGGAACAGGTTGCCTTCGTCGCGCGGGTCGCGCGGCACCAGCAGCAAGGCCAGCTCCTTGTCCAGCGCTTGCAGGCGCGCTTGCGCTGCGGCGATTTCCTCTTCGGCCAGTTCGCGCAGTTCAGGGTCGGCGCGCATCGCCTCGGCCGAGGCGAGGTCGTCGCGGGCGCGGGTCTCGGCGGCCAGTGCGGTGGCGACGGGCTCGAGCTGGGCGAATTCGCGGGAGAAATTGCGGAAGCGCTCGTTGTCGGCAACCACGTCCGGGTCGGAGAGCAGGCGTTCCAGTTCTTCGCGGCGCTCGGCCAAGGCCAGCAGTTTACGGCGCAGGGTCGGCGTCATCGGGGGTCGCAATGGGGTGGCGATAGCCCGGCGTGGCCGGGAACAGGCGCTCGGCGGCGCGGGTCAGGTCGGCGTCGCCTTCCAGCGCGGCCTGCCGCAGCGCGGCGGTAGGCGGGTGCAGCAGGCGGTTGGTCAGGCCGTGGGCGAGCTGTTCCAGTACTTCCTCGGCGCTCTTGCCGTTGACCAGTTGCAGCCGGGCCTTTTCCAGCAGCTCGGCGCGGGTGGATTCGCCGAACGCGCGCAGTTGCTTCAGCGGTGCTTGCAGGTGGGTGGCGCGCAGGTTCTCCATGTAACGGGCCACTTGCAGGTCGATGATGGTCTCGGCCTCGGCGGCGGCTTCGCGGCGGCTGCGGCGGTTTTCTTCCACTGCGCGCTCCATGTCATCAACGGTGTAGAGGTAGGCATCGGCCAGTTCGCCCACGCCGGCCTCGATGTCGCGCGGCACGGCCAGGTCGAACAGCAGCATCGGCTTGTGCTTGCGTGTGCGCAGCGCGGCGGCAACGTGGCGTTGCAGGATCACCGGCTCGCGCGCGGCGGTGGCCGAGAACACCACGTCGGCCTCGGCCAGGTGGCGCTCCAGTTCGGCCAGTGGCAGCGCGACGCCGCCGTGGCGGCTGGCCAGGTCCTGCGCGTGGGCAAGGGTGCGGTTGGCGATCAGCAGCCGCTTCACTCGCGCTTCGCCCAGATGCTTGGCGGCCAGCTCGATGGTTTCGCCGGCGCCGACCAGCAGCACGGTGGAGCCGTCCAGCCGCGCGAACGATTCCTGTGCCAGCCGCACCGCGGTGGAGGCCACCGACACCGGGTTGGCGCCGACGCGGGTGTCGGTGCGCGCGCGCTTGGCCACCGAGAAGGTCTGCTGGAACAGCCGGTCGAGGTGGTTGCCGATGGCGCCACGGTCGTGCGCCAGCGCCCAAGCATCCTTCACCTGGCCGAGAATCTGCGGTTCGCCCAGCACCATCGAATCCAGCCCGGTGGCGACGCGGAACAGGTGGCGCACGGTGGCGTCGTCGCGGTGCTGGTACAGGTAGCCTTGCAGGTCGCCGGCATGGCCTTGCAGCCAGTGCTCCAGCGCGCCGCCGTCTTCGGCCACGGCGTACAGCTCGGTGCGGTTGCAGGTGGACAGCAGCACTGCTTCGGACAATTGCGGCGTTTCGCGCAGCGAGGCCACCGCGCGCGGCAATGCATCGCCGCCGAAGGCCGCGCGTTCGCGCAGCTCCACCGGCGCGGTCTGATGGTTCAGTCCGAGCACCCACAGGGTCATCTGTTCAGTTGCTTGCGATAAGCTGCTGGCTGTTGAGGACCGCCATTTTACGGCCCGGTTGCGGTAGATGCCCAATTTCGACCGAACACGTTTCAAACGCGCATGCGGCGTCTTGCTGCTCCTGCTGCCGTCGTTGCCGTTGCCGGCCGCCCCCGCGCCGCCGGCCAAGGGGGCGGGCGCCGTACGGGAGCTGCCGCTGGAGCCGGTATTGGCCGGTGAGTTTTCCCTGCAGGCGGGCAAGCTGGCCGACGCCGCGCGCTGGTACCTGCAAGCGGCGCAGGCCGAAGCGGGTGATGTCGGGTTGGCCGAGCGCGCCACCCGCATCGCGATGCTGGCCGGCGACGATGCCCGCGCTGGTCAGGCATTGGCGCTGTGGGCCCGGCGCGACCCGTCTTCGCTGGCGGTGCGCGGTAGCCGCGCGTCGCTGGCGCTGCGGCAGGGCGATACCCGGCTTGCCCGCAAGGAGTTGCTGGCGGTGCTGCGTTCGAGCGAACCGAAAGCATGGCGGCATGCCCTGCTGGCGCTGGCCACGGGCGGCCGCGACCCGGCTGTGCCGGCCAAGGTGCTGGGCGAGTTGGTCGATGCCGGGGCGATTCCCGACGAACTGGAGGCATGGCAGGAATTCGGCCGGCTGGCGCTGCGCATGGAGCGCCCGCAGTTGGCGCAGCGCATGATCGGCGAAGTGGTCAGGCGTTTCCCCGGCGAGCCGCGTGTTGCGCTGCTGCACGCATCCCAGCTCCAGCAAGCCGGCAAGAAGGACGAAGCATTGGCGCTGCTGCGCGGCGTCGAGCCGAAGGTGGCCGACGATATCGAACTGCGCAACCTGCTGGCCTATTCCTACGATGCCTTCGGCGAACCGGGCGCGGCCGAGCGCGTGCTGGCGGTCGGCGAACAGGACGTGCAGAGCTGGGGCATGCGCGCGGCGCTGCTGGCCAAGCAAAAAGACGACGTGGCGCTGCTGGCGCTGTACCGGGACATTGCCGGTACCGCCGCCAAGCCCGACCCGGAGCAGCGCCTGCTGCTTGGGCGCATGGCCGAATATCTCAAGCGTTACCGCGAGGCGGTGGATTGGTACCACGGCGTGCCGGGTGGCCCGCAGCGCGGCGAGGCGCGGTTGCGCGCAGTCAGCACCTTGCACCAGCTGGGCGACAAGGCGCAGGCCAGCGACGAAGTTCGCGCCATTCAGGCCGATGCCGCCGCGGACGACGACCTGCGTCGTGACGCCTACCTGCTGGAAGCCGAATTGCAGCAGCGCGACGGCCACAATGCCGCCGAAGTGGAAGTGCTGACCCGCGGCTTGGCTGCGTGGCCGGACGACAGCGCCTTGCTGTACGCCCGCGCGCTGGCATGGGAGCGCAGCGACGACATAGCACGTGCCGAAGCCGACTTGCGCAAGATCCTGGTCGCCGAGCCGGAGAACGCCGCCGCGCTCAATGCGCTGGGCTACACCCTGGCCGACCGCACCGAGCGCCATCAGGAGGCGCTGGAGCTGATAGATCGCGCGCGCGTGGCTCAGCCGGACAACGCCGCCATCGTCGATAGCTACGGCTGGGTGCTGTACCGGCTGGGCCGCAACGAGGAGGCGCTGGTGCAGCTGCGTCGCGCGTGGAGCCTGAACAACGATCCGGAAATCGCCGCGCACGTCGGCGAAGTGTTGTGGGTGCTGGGGCGGAAGGACGAGGCGCGGCATTTCTTCGACGAGGCGCGCAAGCTGGATCCGGACAACCGCGCCCTGCTGCGCGCCATCGAGGCCCTGGGCGCATGAGGGTGCAGGTATCGCGCACGGTGCTGGCGCTGCTCGCGGCAGGCATGTTGAGCGCCTGCGGCACGTTGGCGACGCGGCAGGCGCCGCCGAAGGAAGTGGTGTTCTCCGCAGAGCCTGCGGTCGAAACCACGCGCATCGCGGTGCTGGATACGTTGCCGGACTGGTCGTTCCAGGGCCGGGTGGCGATCAGCAAGGGCCGCAATGGCGGCAATGGCCGCATCGATTGGCAGCAGCAGGGTGGGGCCTATCAGGTCAGCCTCGCTGCGCCAGTGACCCGGCAGAGCTGGCAACTGAGCGGTGGCGCCGGGCAAATGGTGCGGTTGGACGGGCTGGACGGCGGCCCGCGCAGCGGCGTCGATGCCGGGCAATTGTTGTTGCAGGCCACCGGCTGGGATATCCCGGTCGAACAACTGGCCGCGTGGGTGCGTGGCATGCCCGCAGCGGATGTGCAGGCAGCCAAGCGGGGCTATGACGCCGAGGGTCGCCCGCGCGTGCTGCAACAAGGCGGGTGGCGCATCGACTATCTGGACTGGTACCCGCCGGAAGGCCAGCGCCCGCCGTTGCCGCGCCGCATCGAGGCGGTCAACGGTGACGCCAAGGTCCGGCTGATCGTCGATGAATGGGCGGTGGGTCAACAATGAGTGTTTTCGACGCCGCCACGGGCTGGTCGCACTGGCCGGCCCCGGCCAAGCTGAACCTGTTCTTGCGCATCCCCGGCCGCCGCGCGGATGGCTACCACGAGCTGCAAACCGTGTTCCGGCTGCTGGATTGGGGCGACCGCATCGCCCTGCGCGTGCGCGAGGACGGGCAGGTGCACCGGGTCGGTGCATCGGTCCCGGGTGTTGCCGAGGCCGACGACTTGGTCGTGCGCGCGGCCATCGCGCTGCAAAAAGTGGCTAATTCGGCGAAAGGTGCCGATATTTGCGTCGAAAAGAAAATTCCGGCCGGCGGTGGCTTTGGTGGCGGCTCGTCCGATGCGGCGACCGTGCTGGTCGCGCTGAACGCGCTGTGGCGCACCGGGCTGGATGAGGACACGCTGGCCGCCATCGGCGTGCAACTGGGCGCCGACGTGCCAGTGTTCGTGCGCGGCCGCAACGCCTGGGCCGAAGGCGTGGGCGAAAAACTGACGCCGCTGGCGTTGCCGCCGGCCTGTTACCTGCTGGTCGATCCGGGCATTCACGTGCCCACCGCTGAATTGTTCCGTTCTCCGGAATTGACGCGGGACGCCTCACCCGTGAAAATAGCGGACTTCGCTTCCGGGGCCGATCTCGGAAACGCGTTCGAACCGGTGCTGAGGCAGCGGGAGCCGGCCATCGAGGCGGCGTTCCAGGCGCTTTCGCGCGTGGGTCGGGCGCGGCTCACCGGGTCGGGCAGCGGTTGCTTCGTCGAGTTCGCCACGCATGCCGCTGCAGAGCAGGCGCTGGCGGAATTGCCGGGGGGACTGCGGGCATGGGTGGCGGCAGGCGCATCGCGCTCGCCATTGCTCGATGCACTGGAGACAGCGGAAATCGTTTGATGCAGGGGCGTCGCCAAGAGGCCCAAGGCACCAGGTTTTGATCCTGGCATTCGTAGGTTCGAATCCTACCGCCCCTGCCACTTCGTCCGCGCCGATGCGCGCGGCTGGGACAAGCACGTTCCTCTGCAAGAACCCGCAGCGTTTCCACGATCTTTCCGCCGCCGCCCGAGAAAGCCGACATGCAAGACTCCCCGAACCTGCTGGTGTTTTCCGGCAACGCCAACAAAGCGCTTGCGCAAAGCATCTGCAAGGAGCTGGGTGTGCGGCCGGGCAAGGCGCTGGTGTCGCACTTTTCCGACGGCGAGGTGCAGGTCGAGATCCAGGAAAACGTGCGCCAGCAGGACGTGTTCGTGGTGCAGCCCACCTGCGCGCCGAGTGCCGAGAACCTGATGGAGCTGCTGGTCATCATCGACGCGCTCAAGCGCGCCAGCGCCGCCTCCGTCACCGCGGTGGTGCCGTACTTCGGCTACGCCCGGCAGGACCGCCGCATGCGCTCCTCGCGCGTGCCGATCACCGCCAAGGTTGCGGCCAAGATGTTCTCGGCGGTGGATACAGACCAGATTCTTACCGTTGACTTGCACGCCGACCAGATTCAGGGCTTCTTCGACCTCCCGGTCGATAACGTCTATGCCTCGCCGCTGCTGCTGGCCGACATCTGGCGTGCCTACGGCACCGACAACCTGATCGTGGTCAGCCCGGACGTGGGCGGCGTGGTGCGCGCGCGCGCCGTCGCCAAGCGCCTGGACGACGCGGACCTGGCGATCATCGACAAGCGCCGCCCGCGGGCCAACGTCGCCACGGTGATGAACATCATCGGCGACGTCGAGGGCAAGACCTGCGTGATGGTTGATGACATCGTCGATACCGCCGGCACCCTGTGCGCCGCCGCCGCCGCGCTGAAGGCGCGTGGCGCGGTCAAGGTCGCCGCGTACTGCACCCACGCCGTGCTGTCCGGCCCGGCGGTGGACAACCTGAACAACTCCCAGCTCGACGAGCTGGTGGTGACCGACACCATCCCGCTGTCCGACGCGGCGCGTGTCTGCACCAAGATCCGCCAGATCAGCGTGGCCGAAATGTTGGCCGAAACGATGCGCCGCATCGCCTTCGGTGAATCGGTCAGCTCGATGTACGTGGATTGACCGGATCCGGCCGCCGGCAACTGCCGGTGGCCGACACCGGCCCTTCTGGTCGCGGAAGGGCCTTCATCACGCACCGCTCGCGGTGCATCAACTTCAAAAGAGTAGTCAAAAATGGCAAAGTCCCACGAAATCAAGGTCGCCCGCCGCGACGTGCAGGGCAAGGGTGCGAGCCGCCGCCTGCGTCACGCCGGCGTCGTCCCGGGCATCGTCTATGGCGGTGACCTGGCCCCGGTGATGGTCGAGTTCAACCACAACGAAATCTGGCTGGCCCAGCACAACGACTGGTTCTACTCGTCGATCATCGGCCTGAACCTGGACGGTGACGTGCAGAAGGTCCTGCTGCGCGACATCCAGCGCCACCCGTACAAGCAGCTGATCATGCACCTGGATTTCCAGCGCGTGAACGAGAACGAAGTGCTCAACGCCACCGTGCCGCTGCACTTCGTCAATGAAGACGTCTCGCCGGCCGGCAAGGCCGCCGACGTCGCCGTCACCCACGAACTGAAGGAAGTGCACATCGCCTGCCTGCCGGGCAACCTGCCGGAGTTCATCGAAGTCGATCTGGCCGAGCTGAAGGCGGGCGACATCATCTACCTGTCGCAGATCAAGCTGCCGGCCGGTGTCGAAATTCCGGCGTTGAAGCTGGGCAAGGACCACGACGACGCCGTGGTCATCGCCAAGGCGCCGACCGCCGGCGAAGAAGCCGCCGAGTAATCGGCACGGTTGCGCCCGTTCTTCGGGACGGGCGCAGCTTGAGGTGAACGCATGACTGGCTTGCGCTTGATCGTCGGTCTGGGCAACCCCGGAGCCGAACACGCCCGGACCCGGCACAATGCCGGGTTTCATTTCGTTGAGGCCCTGGCCGAGCGCGCCGGTGCGCGCTGGGCGCTGGAAGGCAAGCTGTTCGGCGAAGTGGCCAAGGTCGATATTGGCGGCCAACCGGTCTGGCTGCTCAAGCCGGCCACCTTCATGAACCTGTCCGGCAAGTCGGTTACCGCCGCTCAGCGGTTCTGGAAGATCGAGCCGGAGCAGACCCTGCTGGCGCACGACGAGCTGGATCTGCCGCCCGGCACGGCGCGCTTGAAGTTCGACGGCGGCCACGGCGGCCAGAACGGCCTGCGCGACACCATTCGCCTGCTGGGCCACGGCAAGTTCTACCGCCTGCGCATCGGCATCGGTCATCCCGGCCACAAGGACCGCGTGGTGCCGTGGGTGCTGGGCCGTCCGTCGAAGGACGACGAGGCGCTGACCGGACGCGCCATCGATGACGCCATCGACGTGCTGCCGCTGGCGGTGCAGGGCGATTTCAACGAAGCGATGAAGCGGCTGCACACGAGCAGGAATTAGGGAATGGGGAATGGGGAATAGGAAGAGCACGGTGCTTTTCCCATTCTCCATTCCCGATTCTCCATTCCCGAGGTCTGAAACATGGGTATCAAATGCGGCATCGTCGGTTTGCCCAACGTCGGCAAGTCGACCCTGTTCAATGCGCTGACCAAGGCGGGCATCGCCGCGGCCAATTTCCCGTTCTGCACCATCGAGCCGAACACCGGCATCGTGCCGGTGCCCGATCCGCGCCTTGATGCGTTGGCGACGATCGTCAAGCCGGAGCGGGTGATCCCGACCACGATGGAATTCGTCGATATCGCCGGTCTGGTCGCCGGTGCGTCGAAGGGTGAAGGCCTGGGCAACAAGTTCCTCGCCCACATCCGCGAGACCGACGCCATCGCCCACGTCGTGCGCTGCTTCGAGGATGGCAACGTCATCCACGTCGCCAACAAAGTCGACCCGATTGCCGATATCGAAACCATCGATACCGAACTGGCGCTGGCCGACCTGGAGTCGGTGCTGAAGGCGCTGGACCGCGCCAACCGCGCGGCCAAGGCCAACGACAAGGACGCACTGGCGCGCAAGCCGGTGCTGGAGAAGCTGTCGGCGGTACTCGACCAGGGGCGTTCGGCGCGCTCGGCCGGCCTGGATGCCGAGGAGAAGGCGCTGGTCCGCGACATGTTCCTGATCACCCTCAAGCCGCTGATGTACATCGCCAACGTTGCCGAGGACGGCTTCGAGAACAATCCGCATCTGGATGCGGTGCGCGCCCGCGCCGAGGCCGAAGGCGCCGAAGTGGTGCCAGTGTGCGCGGCGATCGAGGAAGAAATGGCGCAGCTGGAGGATGCCGACCGCGACGAGTTCCTCAAGGACCTTGGCTTGGACGAGCCGGGCCTGAACCGCGTGATCCGCGCCGGCTACAAGCTGCTCGGCCTGCAGACCTACTTCACCGCAGGCGTGAAGGAAGTACGCGCGTGGCAGCTGCGCGCCGGTTCCACCGCGCCACAGGCCGCCGGTGTGATCCATACCGACTTCGAGCGTGGCTTCATCCGCGCCGAAACCATCGCCTACGATGACTTCATCAACCTCAAGGGCGAGCAGGGCGCGAAGGAAGCCGGCCGGTTGCGTCTGGAGGGCAAGGACTACATCGTCAAGGAAGGCGACGTGCTGCACTTCCGCTTCAACGTCTGATCAACGTCTGAGGCCTGCCCGGCATCGACAACAGGGGCCCCGCTTGTGCGGGGCCTCGTTGTATTCAGCCTTCGTCGCCAGGTTTTCCTGCGGGTGAAAAGTTCACCGGCGAGGCGTGCTTTTTGCAGCAGCGCCGCTTGCGGGAAGCTTCATCAGGTTTCTGCACATGTGCTGTGCAAGGCCATGAATGGCGTACGTGGCCGGTATCGACGGAGCTGGCCAAGCCCAGAAACGACAAGGCCCGCAATGCGGGCCTTGTCGTTGTTTCAGTGACGGGCAATCCGCTGCTTACAGCGGCTTGCCACCCAGCTTCCACGTGACCTGCACGAAGTAGCTGCGGCCGATCGCGTCGAACCACGAGGTGTTGTAGTACGGGTAGGCGGCCCAGGAGGCGTCCTTCGGCGGCATTTTGTCGAACAGGTTGTTGACCGACAGCGATACGCGCAGGTGGTCGTTGATGTCGTAGCGCGCGCCGGCGTTGAAACGCCACGTGGCTTCGGTCCACGCGTCGTTGTCGTAGTTGGCCACGCGTCCCAGATAATCGCCGAACAGGCTGGCGCCCCACGCACCCTTGTCCCAGGTCACGCCGAGGTTGGACTTGACCCGCGGCAGCGTGGTGTCGCTGAAGCTGACGTCGAGCATGTCCTCGGTGGGGTCGCCGGGGTATTGCTGGCGGGTGTGGCGGTGCGCCCAGGTGTAGGTGCCGGTGAAGGCGAAATTGCCGGCGGCCTCGGTTTGCAGGCGGTAGCTTGCACTCACGTCGATGCCCGAAGTTTCCTCGCGGGCGATGTTGATCGGCGCGAAGTGCACGCTGGTGATGGTGCCGTTGCCATCGCGGATCACCCGGGCCACCGCATCGACGCAGGTGGGCGAATTGGGATCGACCGTGGTGCCGTCGTCGGTCACGCCAAGGCGGCAGTTGGCTTCGGTGATGCGCAGGATTTCGCGGTCCTGCGACTGCACCTGGTTCATTACCTTGATCTTGTAGTAGTCCACCGCGAAATCGAGGTTGGCGATGGGTGACCACACGAAGCCGGCGGTGAACGACTTGCTGGTTTCCACGTCCAGCTGGGTGTTGCCGGAATAGACGTCGAGCGTGTTGCTGTCCCAGCTGCCGTCGTCCCAGCACTCGCCGTCGCTGAAGCCCGGCTCGTCACTGCGGCAGGAGAAGTAGTCGGTCGATACCTTGCGGTAATAGTCGTCGCCGGCAAACAGGTAGTGCATGTCCGGCGCGCGGAAGCCGGTGCCGTAAGAGCCGCGCACCAGCAGGCTGTCGAGCGGACGCCATTCCAGGCCAGCGCTGTAGGTGAACTTGCCGGGGTTGCGGTTGCCGAAGCTGTAGCGGTCGTAGCGGCCGGCCAGGCTGGCTTGCAGGCTGGACAGCAATGGCAGGCGCAGCTCGCCGGCGGCGCTCCAGCGGTTGCGGCTACCACTGCCGTCGCCGTATTGCGGGCCGTAGTAGGCATCGGCGGTCAGCGCCAGCGGATCGGGGTTGATCTCGTAGGACTGGCGGCCGTATTCAACCACGCCGGCGAAGCCGACGTCGCCGGCCGGCAGCGAGAACAACGCGGGGGTGTCGGCGGTGAAGCTGACGTTGTCGTTCTTCGCTTCCGGGCGGAAGGTGGACATGGCCGCGATGGTGGCGAACTCGGCCGGCGTCAGCGGCTTGAACAGGCGCGCCGGATCCGGGTTGTAGATCGCGTAGCCATCGGCGTCGTAGCCCAGCCGTTCGCCGAGGAACAGGCGGTTGGCGGCATCGGCCTTGATGCGCGGCATCTTCACGTCAGCCTTGTACTGGGAGTGGTTGTAGGCCGCTTCCCAGTTCCAGTCCTCGCCGAGCATGCCCTTCAGGCCGGTGGTCAGCGACAGAGTCTTCTGCGTGGTGGTGTTCATGCGCTTGTCCAGTCCGCCCACTTCCTCGGGGCTGAACTGCCGCATCCATTTCTCGTAGTGCCCGGTGCCGGCGTTGTAGAACACCTTGTCGTTGTTGTCGGTCGAATTCGGGTCGTGGAACTCCCAGCCCATGTTGTCGCTGACCGCGGTGGGGCTGCCATTGCCGGTCATCAGCTTGACTTCCTGATGGCCCAGCTGGACGTCGGCGAACCACGACAGGTTGTCGTTGAACAGGTATTCGAACGAACCGTAGGCAGTGGCGCCCTTGCGCTGGTTGTTGATGGTGCGCTGCGCAGTCACCCGGTCGCTGCCGCAGTAGGGTTCGCCCCAGCGATCCGAGGCCAGCCCGGTGGTGCCCTTGTTCAGCGATGCCATTGCCGCACAATCGCCTTCGGGATCGAGGGCCACGTCATCGTCCACGTCGTAGCGGCGGGCGACGAGGGTGGGCATCTTGCTGCGCGTGGTCGGCCCGTCGAGCGTGGAATCCTGCACGCCGCGCTGGGTGCCCCAGACCGGGCGCTTGTTCATCAGCTCCACGCCGACGATGCCGCTGAAATTGCCGTGCTCGAAGCCGGTGGTCAAGGTCAGGTCATGGGATTCGCCGCCGCCGCGGCTGGTGTCGCCGTAGCGATAGTCGATGGTGGTGCCGTCGGTGGATTTCTTCAGGATGAAGTTGATCACGCCGGCCATCGCGTCCGAGCCATAAACGGCCGAGGCGCTGCCGGTCAGCACCTCGATGCGGTCGATCATGCCCAGCGGGATGTTGCCGATGTCGGTGAAGTTGCTCTTGCCGTTGAGCGGCAGTGGGAAGTCGGCGACGCGGCGGCCATTGATCAGTACCAGCGTATGGTTGGGGCCGAGGCCACGCAGATCGACCGCCTGCGCGCCGGGGGTCGATTGCGCGCCGGTGGTGTTCTGCTGGCCCTGGGTGTAGCCATTGTTCTGGCTGAGCGAACGCAGCACGTCCGGCACCGAAGTGAAGCCGGCGGCCTTGATCTGCTCGGCGTTGACTACGGTCACCGGTGCCGGGCCCTCCACCTGCGCGCGCGGGATGCGCGAGCCGGTGACTTGTACTGCGTCCAATTGCTTGGGCTGGCTGTTGTCGGCGTTCTGGGCCCAGGCCAGTACGGGAGCGGCCATGCCGAGCATGGCCAGTTGGATTGAACACACCATCGCGTTCTTGCGCATGAACCTGTTCTCTGATGAGGCTGATTGAAGGGGCTGCGGCAGGCTCCCGTGGTGCCGGCCGGTGCTGCTGCGCCCATGAATGGGCGTGCGGGCATCTAACGCCTTTTTTACGTGGTTGACCAGTGCCGGAAAGTCTGGCTATAAGGGCCGAAAGCGATTGCGTGCGAAGCGGAGCGGAGACATGGGCGACATCCTTTTCCGGGTTGGCAAGATGGCGTTGACAGTGGTGCTGGGCATGGTCGCCGGCACGGCCACCGCCGGCAGCCGTGGCCTCTCCGATCCGGGGTATCGCTATTACGAAGTCGGCGATGTCGATGCGCCGCGTCCCGGCCAGACCCAGCCGGCGATGATGCTGATGGGCGGCGGCGACTGGGTGCCTGAGGCGTTCCATTGGTGGGTCGAGCGCGCCGGGCATGGCCGCGTGGTAATCCTGCGCGCTTCCGGCGACGACAACCTGCAAAAAGAGATGTATTACGACATCGGCGGCGTCACCTCGGTGCAGACGTTGGTGTTCGACAGCCGCAAGGCCGCCGACGACCCCGCGGTGCTGCGCGTGGTGCGCGGCGCCGACGCCATCTTCATCGCCGGCGGCGACCAATCGCGCTACATCCGCTTCTGGAAGGGAACCGAGCTGAATCAGGCGCTCAACGAGCATGTGGCGGCGGGCCGGCCGATTGGCGGCACCAGTGCCGGTCTGGCAATCCTGGGCGGCTACAGCTATGGCGCCCTGGATGGCGGCAGCCTCAACTCGCCGGCCGCCCTGAGCGACCCGATGGGTGGCGGCGTCACGATGGACCACGACTTCCTGGCCATGCCCTACCTGTCCAACGTGGTCACCGACACCCACTTCGCCAAGCGCGAGCGGCTGGGACGCTTGATTGTGTTCGTCGCCCGCGCCGCACAGGAAAAAGGGCAGGACGACATCGTCGGCATCGGCGTCGATGAGGACACCGCGTTGTGCGTCGAGGCTGATGGCAGTGGTCGTGTCTATTCGTTGGACGACGGTTATGCGTGGCTGGTAATGCCGCACGGCACCGCCGACCGCCTGAGCGATGGCCAGGCGCTGGAGTTCAACTCGATCCCGGTGACTGGCGTGGGTGTCGGCAGCCTTCTGCAATTGAATGGTTTCCACGTCGATGACGCGGCTTTCACCGCGATGGCCAGCGTGGTCGATGGCGAGCTGGTGTTGCAGCCGCGGTGAGTCCACACCAGGCGGCGCTGATCGTGGAACAAGGGGCTTTGGCACCTTTTTCATGGCCGTCATTCAGGGTGGTCACCCTCGGACTGTCGGCGGGTGATGGCTCTGAAGCCCCTTCTTGTGGCTTCTTCGTGTCGCGGCTTCCTTCGTGCGCTGTTTTCGCCCGAATCATCTGTTCAGCGCCGAGCAGTCGTGCCTAGAATCGAAGTTCATTCCAGGAGCGAAGAAACATGAAGCTGACTTCCGCGGTTTTGCTGGGTCTGGCATCGCTGTCCCCGGGCGCTGCCATTGCCGCCACCTCTCCCTTGCTGGTGATTCATGGCGGGGCCGGCGTGGAACGCGGCGACCTCAGCCCGGAAGAAATGCGCGCCGCGCGCACGGCGCTGGAGGCTGCGTTGCGCAAGGGTCACGAGGCGCTCGCCGCCGGCCGGCCGGCGATGGACGCGGTGACCGCGGCGATCACCGTGCTCGAGGACGATCCGACCTTCAACGCCGGGCGTGGCGCGGTGTTCACCCATGACGGCAGGAACGAGCTGGACGCCTCGCTGATGGATGGCGCCACCCTGCGCGCCGGTGCGGTGGCGGGCGTGCACACGATCAAGAACCCGATCCTGCTGGCGCGCGCGGTAATGGAGCATTCCCCGCATGTGATGATGGTCGGGCAGGGCGCGGAGATGTTTGCCGCCGAGCAGAAGATCGAGCAGGTGGATCCGTCGTACTTCCGCACCGAAAAGCGCTGGCAGCAATTGCAGCGTGCGCTGAAGGAGGAGGCCGCCGGGCAGGCGCATGCCGATCTGGAAACCGCCCGGCACTTCGGCACCGTCGGTGCGGTGGCGCTGGATGCGCAGGGCAAGCTGGCGGCTGGCACCTCCACAGGTGGCATGACCAACAAGCGCTATGGCCGCGTCGGCGATTCGCCGATCATTGGCGCCGGCACCTACGCCGACGCGCGCTGCGCCGTTTCTGGCACTGGTTGGGGCGAGTTCTACATCCGCTTGTCGGTGGCGCATGAAATCTGCGCGCGCATGAACTACCTGAGCGAAAGCCCGGCCGCGGCCGGCGAGGAGGTCATCGTCAAGCGCGTGCCGGAACTGGGCGGCGACGGTGGTGCGATCGTGCTTTCCGCTGATGGCCGCATCGCCACGCCGTTCAACACACAGGGCATGTACCGCGGCTGGATCGGCGCCGACGGAGTGCCGCACGTGGCAATCTTCGCCGACGAGACGCTGAAGCTGCCGGGCGAATGACGCCGGCTGACGCGCGGGTGGTGGGAAATTTTGCCGCAAGCGAAAATTCCTGTTGACACCATTCCTGCGATCCCCATAATAGCGGGCTCTCCCACCCCTGACCGGCAAGGCCAAAGGTCATCAACGAGGGGTGGAGCGGAGGGATACCCAAGCGGCCAACGGGGGCAGACTGTAAATCTGCTGGCTTACGCCTTCGGTGGTTCGAATCCACCTCCCTCCACCAGTTTCACGTTGTGGCGTTCGTTCCCGGTGCGGGAGTAGTTCAATGGTAGAACCTCAGCCTTCCAAGCTGATGGTGCGGGTTCGATTCCCGTCTCCCGCTCCATTGAACAAAACGAAAATCATGCCATAATGCAAAACTCGCTCACGTAGCTCAGTCGGTAGAGCACCTCCTTGGTAAGGAGGAGGTCGAAGGTTCGATTCCTTTCGTGAGCACCATCCTTCGCATCACAATCCAAGACGAATTTCGAGATAAGCAGCCATGGCCAAGGGTAAGTTCGAGCGCACCAAGCCGCACGTCAATGTCGGCACCATCGGTCACGTTGACCACGGCAAGACCACGCTGACCGCCGCGCTGACCAAGATCGGCGCCGAGCGCTTCGGTGGCGAGTTCAAGGATTACTCCGCGATCGACGCTGCGCCGGAAGAGAAGGCGCGTGGCATCACGATCTCGACCGCGCACGTCGAGTACGAATCCCCGACCCGTCACTACGCCCACGTCGATTGCCCGGGCCACGCCGACTACGTCAAGAACATGATCACCGGTGCCGCCCAGATGGACGGCGCGATCCTGGTGTGTTCGGCCGCCGACGGCCCGATGCCGCAGACCCGCGAGCACATCCTGCTGTCGCGTCAGGTTGGCGTGCCGTACATCGTCGTGTTCCTGAACAAGGCCGACATGGTGGACGACGCCGAGCTGCTGGAACTGGTCGAAATGGAAGTGCGCGAGCTGCTGTCCAAGTACGACTTCCCGGGCGACGACACCCCGATCATCTCGGGCTCGGCCCGTCTGGCGCTGGAAGGCGACCAGAGCGACATCGGTGTGCCGGCCATTCTGAAGTTGGTTGATGCGCTGGACAGCTGGATTCCGGAGCCGGAGCGCGACATCGACAAGCCGTTCCTGATGCCGGTGGAAGACGTGTTCTCGATCTCGGGCCGCGGCACCGTGGTGACCGGTCGTATCGAGCGCGGCATCATCAAGGTGGGTGACGAAATCGAAATCGTCGGTATCCGTCCGACCCAGAAGACCACCGTGACCGGCGTGGAAATGTTCCGCAAGCTGCTGGACCAGGGTCAGGCAGGCGACAACGCCGGTCTGCTGCTGCGCGGCACCAAGCGTGACGACGTGGAGCGTGGCCAGGTTCTGGCCAAGCCGGGTTCGATCACCCCGCACACCGAATTCGAGGCCGAAGTGTACGTGCTGTCGAAGGACGAGGGTGGCCGTCACACCCCGTTCTTCAAGGGCTACCGTCCGCAGTTCTACTTCCGTACGACCGACATCACTGGCGCCGTCCAGTTGCCGGAAGGCGTGGAGATGGTGATGCCGGGTGACAACGTGAAGATGGCCGTCACCCTGATCAACCCGGTGGCGATGGACGAAGGCCTGCGCTTCGCAATCCGCGAAGGCGGCCGTACCGTCGGCGCCGGCGTCGTCGCCAAGATCACCAAGTAAGCCCGCAGTACCAGCAGTAAATCTGCTGCTGGTTGCGCGAATGGCGGGCCGGGAACCTCGGTCCGCCTTCGCCGTCTAAGGACGTGCAACAGTTCAAGTCATA
The DNA here is from genome assembly GCA_034675465.1 of Stenotrophomonas sp. Lineage (GTDB taxonomy): Bacteria > Pseudomonadota > Gammaproteobacteria > Xanthomonadales > Xanthomonadaceae > Stenotrophomonas. Next base: position 86,537 of record JAUCDH010000010.1, read on the forward strand.
CGCCAGTAGCTCAATTGGCAGAGCAGCGGTCTCCAAAACCGCAGGTTGGGGGTTCGAGTCCCTCCTGGCGTGCCACTTGCCACTCACTCTAGTGACCTTGGTCGCACCCGCAGCAAGAGCCGGATGAACAGCAAGATCGAGCATTCCAAGGGCGCCACTTCCGGTGGCGATATGGTCAAGTACGTCGGCGCCGCGTTGCTGGTGCTGGCGGGTCTGTTTGTATGGTTCTGGTTCTCGGCGGATGCGGCGACCGCGAAATTGGGTGCGTGGGGTGGCCAGCTGCGTGCGCTGGCGGTCATCGTCGGCCTGGTTGCCGGTGCTGCAGTGTTCCTGCTGACCAGCAAGGGCCAGTGGGTGCGTTCGTTCCTTTCCGAATCGCGCTTCGAGTTGCGCAAGGTGGTGTGGCCGACCCGTCAGGAGGCCATCCGCATGACGTGGGTGGTGATTGCGGTGGTGGTCCTGCTGAGTCTGGTGCTGGGCGGGTTCGACTTCGTGATCCAGAAATTGACCCAGTTGTTCCTTGGGCGTTAAGGAGAGATGACAGTGAAGCGTTGGTACGTCGTCCACGCCTATTCGGGTTTCGAAAAGTCGGTTGCGCAGGCATTGCGCGATCGCATCGTGCGTGACGGAATGGAAGAGCGTTTCGGCGACGTGCTGGTGCCGACCGAGGAAGTGGTCGAGATGCGCGCCGGGCAGAAGCGCCGCTCCGAGCGCAAGTTCTTCCCTGGCTACGTGCTGGTCCAGATCGAGACCCACGAAGAAGCCGGTATCCCGCGCATCGACAACGAGAGCTGGCACCTGGTCAAGGAAACCCCGCGCGTGATGGGGTTCATCGGCGGCACCGCCGATCGTCCGCTGCCGATTCGTGACGAAGAGGCTGCGGCGATTCTGGATCGTGTGCAGGAAGGCGTCGAGAAGCCGAAGCCGAAGGTGCTGTTCGAGCCGGGTCAGATGGTCCGCGTCATCGATGGTCCGTTCAACGACTTCAACGGCGTGGTCGAGGAAGTCAATTACGAAAAGAGCCGCCTGCGCGTGTCGGTGCTGATCTTCGGTCGCGCCACCCCGGTCGAGCTCGAGTTCGGACAGGTCGAAAAGGCCGTCTGATTCTTGGCGCCAGCCTGTTCAGGTTGGTGTCGAAAAAACTGCTAGAATTTCCGGCTCCCTTTATTGGGGGTTGGCACGAAGGCTGCCGCGAGGTGGCCTTCGGTGCGACTCAAGGATTTCAAAACGCGAATGCCGGGACGCGTGATTCCCGGCCTGATGGGGAGCCTGTTGTCGCAAGGCGCTAGCACCCGGAGAGCACTCAAATGGCAAAGAAAGTTGTCGGTTACATCAAGCTGCAGGTGAAGGCCGGTCAGGCCAACCCCTCGCCGCCGGTCGGCCCCGCGCTGGGCCAGCGCGGCCTGAACATCATGGAGTTCTGCAAGGCGTTCAATGCCGCCACGCAGAAGCTGGAGCCGGGCCTGCCGGTGCCGGTGATCATCACGGCCTATTCGGACCGTACGTTCACCTTCATCACCAAGAGCACCCCTGCCACCACGCTGCTGAAGAAGGCCGCGGGCATTACCTCCGGCTCCAAGCGCCCGAACACGGACAAGGTGGGCAAGGTCACGCGCGCGCAGTTGGAAGAAATCTGCAAGGCGAAGGAGCCGGATCTGACGGCTGCCAGCCTTGACGCCGCCGTGCGTACGATTGCGGGCTCTGCCCGTTCCATGGGCCTGGTGGTGGAGGGTTAAGCAGATGGCACAGACCAAGCGTGAGAAGGCCATCAAGGCCGCCGTTGTCCCGGGCAAGAGCTATGCCTTCGAGGACGCAATCAACATCCTGAAGACCGCCACCAAGGCCAAGTTCGTCGAGTCCGATCGACGTGGCCGTGCGCCTCGGCGTGGATGCCAAGAAGTCCGACCAGCAGGTGCGCGGTTCGACCGTGCTGCCGGCCGGTACCGGCAAGTCGGTGCGCGTGGCGGTGTTCGCCCCGGCGGGTGCCAAGGCTGACGAAGCCCTGGCCGCTGGCGCCGAAGCCGTCGGCATGGACGACCTGGCCGAGAAGATGCAGGCCGGCGACCTGAACTACGACGTGGTCATCGCGACCCCGGACGCGATGCGCGTCGTCGGCAAGCTGGGCACCGTGCTGGGCCCGCGCGGCCTGATGCCGAACCCGAAGGTCGGCACCGTGTCGGCCAACCCGGGCGAAGCGGTGAAGAATGCCAAGTCGGGCCAGGTGCGCTACCGCACCGACAAGGCCGGCATCATCCACTGCACCATCGGCAAGGCCAGCTTCGACAACGCCGCGCTGCAGAACAACCTGCAGGCGCTGTTGCTGGACCTGATCAAGGCCAAGCCGGCCACCTCGAAGGGCACCTACCTGCAAAAGGTTTCGGTCAGCTCGACGATGGGCCCGGGCGTCACCGTCGACCAGTCGTCGCTGACCCTGAAGTAATTGTTTCATTAACGGGCGCGGCGCCGAAGGTGTCGTGTCCGTCATTTTGAAGGCGTCGCAGGGGTTCGCCCGTGCGATAGCCGTCAAAGACCGCAGGTGCGGTCAGCGCATGTTGGCGACGGGCAAGGAGGCTCGATTTGGCATGGAGTCGCCGCCAGCACAGCGAGGTCGCTTAATCGATTCGTTACGAATCACCCTGCGTAGATGGTGCCGCCCTTCTGGAGTTTTCTGGTTTCACGCGGGTCCGGGTTTCCGGGTCAGCACACTCCAGGTCTGGAATGGCCACCAAAGGGACATCGCTGATGTTCCCGGTTTTCAGGAAGAAGGCCGCATTGGACCGCAACCGGCAGGAGCCGTGAGCGGAGTTGTGTGAGCCGTGATGGGCATTGAGTCGTTGAGGGTTGGAGGGCCGGCACTGCCGCTTCACCAATCACCAATCACCAATCGCCAATGACGGCTTTAACGGAGGAGTGCAATGGCTCTCAATCTGTCCCAGAAGCAAGAAGTCGTCGCCGAGCTGGCAGACGTCGCCGCCAAGGCCCACTCCTTGATCGCAGCCGAATACGCTGGCACCACGGTCGCCCAGATGACCGCGATGCGCAAGCAGGCCCGCGAAACCGGTGTTTTCTTGAAGGTTGTCAAGAACACGCTGGCCGCGCGCGCCGTCGAAGGCACCGATTTCGCAGTCGCAAAGGACCAGATGGTCGGTCCGCTGCTGTATGCGTTCTCGCTCGAGGAGCCCGGCGCCGCCGGTCGCCTGATCAAGGAAGCAGCCAAGGGCAACGACAAGCTGAAGGCGAAGGTCGTGGCAATCGGCGGGGAAGTGTTCCCGGCCAGCCACGTCGAAGTGCTGGCATCGCTGCCGACCCGTGATCAGGCCCTGGCCATGCTGGCCCGCGTCCTGACCGAGCCGGTCACCATGTTCGCGCGTGCCGTCAAGGCTGTTGGCGAGAAGCAGAACGGTGGTGCGGCTGTCGAAGCTGCCGAACCGGCTGCCGAAACCGCCTGAGTCGACGTTTACGTGGTTCCTTGCGGAACCTCAAACCCCAGAATATTTTCCAGAGGTAATCAAAATGTCCCTTACCAACGAACAGATCGTTGACGCCATCGCCGAAAAGTCCCTGATGGAAGTGATGGAGCTGGTCAAGGCCATCGAAGAGAAGTTTGGCGTTCCGCCGCCGCCCCGGTCATGGCCGTCGCCGCCGCCGGCCCGGCTGCTGCCGTTGAAGAGCAGACCGAATTCAACGTCATCCTGAAGGATGCCGGCGCGAAGAAGGTCGAAGTCATTAAGGCCGTCCGCGGCATCACCGGCCTGGGCCTGAAGGAAGCCAAGGACCTGGCCGAAGCCGGTGGCGTCGTGAAGGAAGGCGCTTCGAAGGAAGACGCCGAGAAGTTCAAGAAGGAACTGGAAGCCGCCGGCGCGACCGTCGAGCTGAAGTAAGCCGTATCCCTTGCGTCGCCATCACTGGGCGATGCGGAGCCAAGGCTGGGGGCCTAATGCCCCCGGCCTTTGGTCGTTGTAGAGCCGGGCGCTGCCCGGTTGCAGTGAAAGCCCAATCCGGGCGTGGCGTTCCAATCCCGCTGGCCGGCGCGTTGCGCGGCCAGAAGGCAGGCAAGCAGACGAGTTGGCAGTTGGAAGTAGCGGGAGAAGGCGTGCTGGTGCCGGCAATACCAGCGACTTCCAACTGACAAGCAAGGTTCCCTTCCGGGTCGTGGACGCACGGCCTGAATTTCAACAATGTGGAAGCTCCCATGACGACGTACTCGTACACCGAGAAAAAGCGCATCCGCAAGGATTTCGGCAAGCAGCGCTCGATCCTCGAAGTGCCGTTCCTGCTCGCCATCCAGGTCGACTCCTACCGTGAGTTCCTGCAGGAAAACACCGACCCGGCCAAGCGCGCGGACCACGGCCTGCACGCCGCGCTGAAATCGGTATTCCCGATTTCCAGCTACAGCGGCAACGCCGCGCTGGAATACGTCGGCTACAAGCTGGGCGACCCGGTGTTCGACGAGCGCGAATGCCGCCAGCGCGGCATGAGCTACGGCGCGCCGCTGCGGGTCACCGTGCGCCTGGTCATCTATGACCGCGAGTCCTCGACCAAGGCGATCAAGTACGTGAAGGAGCAGGAGGTCTATCTAGGCGAAATCCCGCTGATGACCGACAACGGCACCTTCATCGTCAACGGTACCGAGCGCGTCATCGTCTCGCAGCTGCACCGTTCGCCGGGCGTGTTCTTCGACCACGACCGCGGCAAGACCCACAGCTCGGGCAAGCTGCTGTACAGCGCCCGCATCATTCCTTACCGCGGCTCGTGGCTGGACTTCGAGTTCGACCCGAAGGACGCGCTGTTCACCCGCATCGACCGCCGCCGCAAGCTGCCGGTGTCGATCCTGCTGCGCGCGCTCGGCTACAACAACGAAGAAATGCTCAACGAGTTCTTCGACATCAACACCTTCCACATCCTGCCGGAAGGCGAGGGCGTGCAGTTGGAGGTGGTGGCCGAGCGCCTGCGCGGCGAAACGCTGGGCTTCGACCTGGCCGATGGTGACAAGGTCATCGTGGAAGCCGGCAAGCGCATCACCGCGCGCCACATCAAGCAGTTGCAGGCCTCGGGCATCGCCGCGCTGGCGGTGCCGGACGACTATCTGGTCGGCCGCATCCTGTCGCACGACGTCGTCGACGCCAACACCGGCGAGTTGCTGGCGCAGGCCAACGACGAGATCACCGACGAGCAGTTGCAGAGCTTCCGCAAGGCCGGCGTGGATGCGGTTGGCACCCTGTGGGTGAACGACCTCGACCGCGGCCCGTACCTGTCCAACACCCTGCGCATCGACCCGACCAAGACCCAGCTCGAAGCGCTGGTCGAGATCTACCGCATGATGCGCCCGGGCGAGCCGCCGACCAAGGACGCCGCGCAGAACCTGTTCCACAACCTGTTCTTCACCTTCGAGCGCTACGACCTTTCGACCGTCGGCCGCATGAAGTTCAACCGCCGTGTCGGCCGCAAGGAAGTCACCGGCGAAGCCGTGCTGTACGACCGCAAGTACTTTGGTGAGCGCAACGACGAAGAGTCCAAGCGCCTGGTGGCCGCCAATGGCGACACTTCGGACATCCTCGACGTCATCAAGGTGCTGACCGAGATCCGCAATGGCCGCGGGGTCGGTCGATGACATCGACCACCTGGGCAACCGCCGCGTGCGTTCGGTCGGCGAAATGGCCGAGAACGTGTTCCGCGTGGGCCTGGTCCGCGTCGAGCGCGCGGTCAAGGAGCGCCTGTGGATGGCCGAATCCGAAGGCCTGACCCCGCAGGAGCTGATCAACGCCAAGCCGGTGGCCGCCGCGATCAAGGAGTTCTTCGGCTCCTCGCAGCTGTCGCAGTTCATGGACCAGAACAACCCGCTGTCGGAAGTGACCCACAAGCGCCGAGTCTCGGCCCTCGGCCCGGGCGGCCTGACCCGCGAACGCGCCGGCTTTGAAGTGCGCGACGTGCACCCGACCCACTACGGCCGCGTCTGCACCATCGAAACCCCGGAAGGCCCGAACATCGGCCTGATCAACTCGCTGGCCGTGTTCGCCCGCACCAACAAGTACGGCTTCCTCGAAACCCCGTACCGCAAGGTGGATGACGGCAAGGTGACCGATGAAGTCGAATACCTCTCCGCCATCGAGGAAAACGAGTACGTCATCGCGCAGGCCAATGCGCTGACCGATGCCAAGAACATGCTCACCGAGCAGTTCGTGCCGTGCCGCTACCAGGGCGAATCGCTGCTGAAGCCGCCGGCGGAAGTGGACTTCATGGACGTCTCGCCGATGCAGACCGTGTCGGTCGCCGCGGCGCTGGTGCCGTTCCTCGAGCACGACGACGCCAACCGTGCGTTGATGGGCGCGAACATGCAGCGCCAGGCCGTGCCGACCCTGCGTGCGCAGAAGCCGCTGGTCGGCACCGGCATCGAGCGCGCCGTGGCGCGTGACTCGGGCGTGACCGTGAACGCGCGTCGTGGTGGTGCGATCGTGCAGATCGACGCCGGCCGCATCGTGGTCAAGGTCAACGAGAACGAGATCACCGACGCCAGCGATGCCGGCGTGGATATCTACAACCTGATCAAGTACACCCGCTCGAACCAGAACACCTGCATCAACCAGCGTCCGCTGGTGAACGTGGGTGACGTGATCGCGCGCGGCGACGTGCTGGCCGACGGCCCGTCCACCGACATCGGTGAACTGGCGCTGGGCCAGAACATGCTGATCGCGTTCATGCCGTGGAACGGCTACAACTTCGAAGACTCCATCCTGCTCTCCGAGCGCGTGGTGGAAGAGGATCGCTACACCACGATCCACATCGAGGAACTGACCTGCGTCGCGCGCGACACCAAGCTGGGGCCGGAGGAAATCTCCGCCGACATCCCGAACGTGTCCGAGCAGGCGCTGAACCGCCTGGACGAGAGCGGCGTGGTCTATATCGGTGCCGAAGTGCGTGCCGGCGACATCATGGTCGGCAAGGTCACGCCGAAGGGCGAGAGCCAGCTGACCCCGGAAGAGAAGCTGCTGCGTGCGATCTTCGGCGAGAAGGCTTCCGACGTTAAGGACAGCTCGCTGCGCGTGCCGCCGGGCATGGACGGCACCGTCATCGACGTGCAGGTCTTCACCCGCGACGGCATCGAGAAGTGACAAGCGTGGCGCCAGATCGAGGAAAACGAGATCAAGCGCGTCAAGAAGGACTTCGACGACCAGTTCCGCATCCTGGAAGGCGCCATCTACGCACGCCTGCGCTCGCAGATCGTCGGCAAGGTCGCCAACGGCGGCGCCGGCCTGAAGAAGGGCGACGTCATCACCGACGCCTTCCTCGACGGCCTCGAAGAAGAGCGACTGGTTCACCCTGCGCATGAAGGACGAGGACGCCTCCGAGGCGATCGAGCGCGCGCAGAATGCAGATCCAGGCGCACGAGCAGGAGTTCGAGAAGCGCTTCGCCGACAAGCGCGGCAAGATCACCCAGGGCGACGATCTCGCTCCGGGCGTGCTGAAGATGGTCAAGGTGTTCCTGGCCGTGAAGCGCCGCATCCAGCCGGGCGACAAGATGGCAGGTCGCCACGGCAACAAGGGCGTGGTGTCCAACGTGGTGCCGGTCGAGGACATGCCGTACATGGCAGACGGTACCTCGGTCGATATCGTGCTTGAATCCGCTGGGCGTGCCGTCGCGCATGAACATCGGCCAGATCCTCGAAGTGCACCTGGGCTGGGCCGCAAAGGGCCTGGGCAAGCGCATTCAGAAGATGCTGGAGCAGCAGCGCGCCGTCAGCGAGCTGCGCGAGTTCCTCGGCAAGATCTACAACCACGACAAAGCTGGCTGGCGAGCGCGTGGACCTGTCGCAAGTTCAGCGATGAAGAGCTGATCGCGCTGGCCAAGAACCTGACCGACGGCGTGCCGATGGCGACCCCGGTGTTCGACGGTGCGCACGAGGACGAAATCCGCGAAATGCTGAACCTGGCTTACCCGGATGGTGACAAGGACTACCGAGCAGCTCGGCTTCAACGCCAGCAAGACGCAGATGCAGCTTGATGGCCGCACCGGCGAGGCGTTCGACCGCCTGACCACCGTTGGCTACATGCACATACTTGAAGCTGAACCACTTGGTCGATGACAAGATGCACGCCCGTTTGACCGGCCCGTATTCGCTCGTCACCCAGCAGCCGCTGGGCGGCAAGGCGCAGTTCGGCGGCCAGCGCTTCGGTGAAATGGAAGTCTGGGCGCTGGAAGCCTACGGCGCGGCCTACACCCTGCAGGAAATGCTGACGGTGAAGTCCGACGACGTGCAGGGCCGCAATCAGATGTACAAGAACATCGTCGATGGCGAGCACGAAATGGTTGCCGGCATGCCGGAATCCTTCAACGTGTTGGTGAAGGAAATCCGTTCGCTGGCCATCAACATGGAACTGGAAGACAACTGAGAGACGTGATTGGGGACTCGTGATGGGTGATTCGCAACAGCGAAACCACCCGTCACGCGTCCGCCGATTGATCGAATCACCAATCACCAATCACGAATCACGCTCTTCGGAGAAACCCAATGAAAGATTTGCTCAACCTCTTCAACCAGCAGCGCCAGACGCTGGACTTTGACGCGATCAAGATTGGCCTGGCTTCGCCGGACCTGATCCGCTCGTGGTCCTTCGGCGAAGTGAAAAAGCCGGAAACCATCAACTACCGCACCTTCAAGCCGGAACGCGACGGCCTGTTCTGCGCCGCCATCTTCGGCCCGGTCAAGGACTACGAGTGCCTGTGCGGCAAGTACAAGCGCATGAAGCACCGCGGCGTGGTCTGCGAGAAGTGCGGCACCGAAGTGACCCTGTCGCCAAGGTGCGCCGCGAGCGCATGGGCCACATCGACCTGGCCTCGCCGGTCGCGCACATCTGGTTCCTGAAGTCGCTGCCCTCGCGCATCGGCCTGATGCTGGACATGACCCTGCGCGACATCGAGCGCGTGCTGTACTTCGAAGCCTATGTGGTGACCGAGCCGGGCCTGACCAGCCTGGAGCGTCGCCAGCTGCTGACCGAAGAGCAGTACCTGCAGGCGCGTCCAGGAGCACGGCGACGACTTCGACGCCGCGATGGGCGCCGAGGCCGTGTACGAGCTGCTGCGCACCATCGACCTGCAGGCCGAGATCGGTACGGCTGAAGGAAGAAATCGCCGCCACCGGTTCGGAAACCAAGCTCAAGCGCCTGACCAAGCGCATCAAGCTGGTCGAAGCCTTCCTCGAATCCGGCAACCGCCCGGAGTGGATGGTGATGACCGTGCTGCCGGTGCATGCCGCCGGACCTTCGCCCGCTGGTGCCGCTGGACGGCGGCCGCTTCGCGACCTCCGACCTGAACGACCTGTACCGCCGCGTCATCAACCGCAACAACCGCCTGCGCCGCCTGCTGGAGCTGAACGCCCCGGACATCATCGTGCGCAACGAAAAGCGCATGCTGCAGGAATCGGTCGACGCGCTGCTGGACAACGGCCGCCGCGGCCGTGCCATCACCGGTACCAACAAGCGCCCGCTGAAGTCGCTGGCCGACATGATCAAGGGCAAGCAGGGCCGCTTCCGCCAAAACCTGCTCGGCAAGCGCGTGGACTACTCCGGCCGTTCGGTGATCGTCGTCGGCCCGTACCTCAAGCTGCACCAGTGCGGCCTGCCGAAGAAGATGGCGCTCGAGCTGTTCAAGCCGTTCATGTGTTCGCCAAGCTGCAGGGCCGCGGCCTGGCCACCACCATCAAGGCGGCCAAGAAGCTGGTCGAGCGCGAGGAAGCCGAGGTCTGGGACATCCTGGAAGAAGTCATCCGCGAGCATCCGGTGCTGCTGAACCGCGCCCCGACCCTGCACCGTCTCGGCATCCAGGCGTTCGAGCCGCTGCTGATCGAAGGCAAAGCGATCCAGCTGCACCCGCTCGTCTGTACCGCGTTCAACGCCGACTTCGACGGTGACCAGATGGCCGTGCACGTGCCGCTGTCGCTGGAAGCGCAGCTGGAAGCGCGCGCGCTGATGATGTCCACCAACAACATCCTGTCGCCCGGCCAACGGCGAGCCGATCATCGTGCCGTCGCAGGACGTGGTGCTGGGCCTGTACTACCTGAGCCGCGCCCTGATCAACAAGAAGGGCGAGGGCATGGTGTTCGCCAACACCGACGAGGTGAAGCGTGCCTACGACAACCGCGTGGTCGAGCTGCATGCCAAGGTCAAGGTGCGCATCACTCAGGTCGAGCGTGACGAAGCCGGCAACAAGGTCAGCAAGAGCTCGATCGTCGATACCACGGTCGGCCGTGCGCTGCTGCAGCGAAATCATGCCGGAAGGCCTGCCGTTCGAGCTGTGCAACCACCGAGATGACCAAGAAGAACATCTCGCGCCTGATCAACCAGAGCTACCGCCTGCTCGGCCTGAAGGACACCGTGGTGTTCGCCGACAAGCTGATGTACACCGGCTACGCCTACGCGACCCGCGCCGGCGTGTCGATCGGCATCGACGACATGCTGATCCCGTCGGAGAAGAAGGGCATCCTCGGCGAAGCCGAACAGGAAGTGCTGGAAATCCAGGAGCAGTACCAGTCGGGTCTGGTCACCAGCCGGCGAGCGCTACAACAAGGTGGTCGACATCTGGTCGCGCACCAACGAGCGCATCGCCAAGGCGATGATGGAAACCATCGGTACCGAGAAGGTCGAGGACGCCGAGGGCAAGACCGTCGACCAGAAGTCGATGAACTCGCTGTACATCATGGCCGACTCCGGCGCGCGTGGTTCGCAGGCGCAGATCCGTCAGCTGGCCGGCATGCGTGGCCTGATGGCGCGCCCGGACGGTTCGATCATCGAGACGCCGATCAAGGCGAACTTCCGCGAAGGCCTGAACGTGCAGGAGTACTTCAACTCCACCCACGGCGCGCGAAAGGGTCTGGCCGATACCGCGCTGAAGACCGCGAACTCCGGTTACCTGACCCGTCGTCTGGTCGATGTGGCGCAGGACGTGGTGATCACCGAGGTCGATTGCGGTACCGCCGAAGGCCTGACCATGACCCCGATCGTGGAAGGCGGCGACGTGGTCGAGCCGTTGAAGGACCGCGTGCTGGGCCGCGTCGTGGCCGAGGACGTGTTCCTGCCGGGCAACGACGAGGATCCGATCGTCACCCGCAACACCCTGCTTGATGAGCAGTGGGTGGCCAAGCTGGAAGACGCCGGCGTGCAGAGCATCAAGGTGCGCTCGACGATTACCTGCGAATCGTCCTTCGGCGTGTGCGCGCACTGCTACGGCCGCGACTTGGCCCGTGGCCACATCGTCAACATCGGCGAAGCGGTCGGCGTCATCGCCGCGCAGTCGATCGGCGAGCCCGGCACCCAGCTGACCATGCGTACGTTCCACATCGGTGGTGCGGCATCGCGTGCGGCGGCGGTGGACAACATCACCGTCAAGACCACCGGTTCGGTCAAGTTCAACAACCTCAAGTCGGTCGAGCACGCCAATGGCTCGCTGGTGGCGGTGTCGCGTTCGGGCGAAGTGTCGGTGCTCGACGCCCACGGCCGCGAGCGCGAGCGCTACAAGCTGACCTACGGCGCGACCATCAACGTCAAGGATGGCGCCGAGGTCAAGGCTGGCCAGACCGTGGCCAACTGGGATCCGCACAACCACCCGATCGTGTCGGAAGTGGCCGGCTTCGTGCGCTTCATCGACTTCATCGACGGCGTCACCGTCATCGAGAAGACCGACGAACTGACCGGCCTGGCTTCGCGTGAAATCACCGATCCGAAGCGTCGCGGTTCGCAAGCCAAGGACCTGCGTCCGCTGGTGCGCATCGTCGATGGCAAGGGCAACGACCTGACCATCCCGGGCACCGACCTGCCGGCGCAGTACCTGCTGCCGCCGCGCTCGATCGTCAACCTGCAGGACGGCGCGCCGGTCGGCGTGGGCGACGTGGTCGCCAAGATCCCGCAGGAAGCGTCCAAGACCCGCGACATCACCGGCGGTCTGCCGCGCGTTGCCGACTTGTTCGAAGCGCGCAAGCCGAAGGATCCGGCGATCCTGGCCGAGCGCTCGGGCATCATCAGCTTCGGCAAGGACACCAAGGGCAAGCAGCGCCTGATCATCAAGGACACCGATGGTTCCGAGCACGAGGAGCTGATCCCGAAGTACCGCCAGATCATCGTGTTCGAAGGCGAGCACGTGACCCGCGGCGAAACCGTGGTCGATGGCGAGCCGAGCCCGCAGGACATCCTGCGCCTGAAGGGCGTCGAGGAGCTGGCGCGCTACCTGGTCAAGGAAATCCAGGACGTCTATCGCCTGCAGGGCGTGAAGATCAACGACAAGCACATCGAGGTGATTTCCCGCCAGATGCTGCGCAAGGTCGAGATCACCGACCAGGGCAGCAGCAAGTTCCTGAACGGCGAGCAGGCCGAGCGCCAGCGCGTCATCGAGGAAAATGCGAAACTTGCCGACCCGCAACGAACTGCCGGCCCGTTTCGAGCCGGTGTTGCTGGGCATCACCAAGGCCTCGCTGGCGACCGAGTCGTTCATCTCGGCTGCGTCGTTCCAGGAGACCACCCGCGTGTTGACCGAGGCCGCCGTGCGCGGCACCGCCGACAACCTGCGCGGCCTGAAGGAAAACGTCATCGTCGGCCGCCTGATCCCGGCGGGTACCGGCCTTGCGTACCACTCCCAGCGCCGTCGTGGCGCCTCCGGCCTGACCGAGTCGGAATTCGAAACCCTGGCCGGTACGGCGGCGGTGGCGGAAGCGGAGGTTGCGTCGTCCGAAGCCGAACAGGCCGCGGGCAACGAAGAATGAGGTAGGTCCGGCCCTGGTGGCCGGGCGCTTTGAAGGATTGCCGGCCCGTCCGCGGGCCGGTGGTACGACCTGAACGGGGTACATGGAGGCCCCCCTGTAACGGTCCCGGATAAGGATCGGCCCGGAAGGTGCGCGTTTGACTGCGTTCTGGACGGGTTGCTACAATCGTCTGTCTCGGCAGGCCTGAATTTCGGGCCTGCTTTCCATTTTCCGCATCTGGCCGTTTTTACGGCCCCAATCAGAAGAACCTACTGATGGCGACGATCAACCAGCTGGTCCGCAAGCCGCGGCAAGCGACCACCTACAAGAGTGCCTCGCCGGCGCTCGACAAGTGCCCGCAGCGCCGTGGCGTCTGCACCCGTGTCTATACCACCACTCCGAAGAAGCCGAACTCGGCGCTTCGCAAGGTTGCCAAGGTCCGCCTGACCAACCAGGAAGAAGTGATTTCCTACATCGGTGGTGAAGGCCACAACCTGCAGGAGCACTCCGTGGTCCTGATCCGCGGCGGTCGCGTCAAGGATCTGCCGGGCGTGCGTTACCACACCGTTCGTGGCTCGCTCGACGCTGCCGGCGTCGCCAAGCGTCGCCAGGCCCGTTCCAAGTACGGCGCCAAGCGTCCGAAGGCATAAGGAGAGAGCACATGTCGCGTAAGGGTAATACTCCGCAGCGTTCCGTCCTGCCCGATCCGAAGCACGGAAGTGAAACCATCGCCCGCTTCATCAACATGGTGATGCTGAGCGGCAAGAAGTCGGTCGCTGAAAAGATCGTCTATGGCGCCATGGACGTGATCGGCGAGAAGAACCAGAATTCCGTCGAGCTGGTGCAGAAGGCTCTGGAAAATGTGGCTCCGTCGGTCGAAGTGAAGTCCCGTCGCGTCGGTGGTGCCACCTACCAGGTGCCGGTCGAAGTGCGTGCCTCGCGCAAGATGGCGCTGGCCATGCGCTGGCTGATCGACTCGGCACGCAAGCGTGGCGAAAACTCGATGCCGCGCAAGCTGGCCGCCGAGTTGATGGACGCCTCGGAAAACCGCGGCGGAGCCATCAAGAAGCGTGAAGAAACCCACCGCATGGCGGAAGCGAACAAGGCGTTCGCGCACTACCGCTGGTGAGTTTGACGGCCTTATAGACAGGTCCAGCGGCACCCAGCGTGCCGCTTCGCGGCGACAGGATCGCCGTGTCAACCCGAAGGCCGCCGCAAGGCGGCGTTCGGCCATTCCGAAATCCGAAAAATCGAGAGGCTCCCCGTGGCCCGCACCACTCCCATTGAGCGTTACCGCAACTTCGGCATCATGGCCCACATCGATGCCGGCAAGACCACCACGTCCGAGCGCATCCTGTTCTACACCGGCAAGAGCCACAAGCTGGGTGAAGTGCACGACGGTGCTGCCACCATGGACTGGATGGAACAGGAGCAGGAGCGTGGCATCACGATCCAGTCTGCTGCCACCACCGCGTTCTGGAAGGGTATGGACAAGTCCCTGCCGGAGCATCGCTTCAACATCATCGATACCCCCGGGCACGTTGACTTCACCATCGAAGTCGAGCGTTCGTTGCGCGTGCTTGACGGCGCGGTGTTCGTGCTGTGTGCCGTCGGTGGCGTGCAGCCGCAGTCGGAAACCGTGTGGCGTCAGGCCAACAAGTACCACGTGCCGCGCATCGCGTTCGTCAACAAGATGGACCGCACCGGCGCCAACTTCCTGAAGGTTCGTGACCAGCTGAAGGCCAAGCTGGGTGCCGTCGCTGTGCCGATGCAGGTGCCGATCGGTGCCGAAGAAGGCTTCAAGGGCGTTGTCGACCTGCTCAAGATGAAGGCCATCCATTGGGATGATGCTTCGCAGGGCATGACGTTCCAGTACGGCGACATCCCGGCTGACATGCAGGCAAGAGGCTGAAGAGGCTCGCACCTTCATGATCGAAACCGCCGCCGAAGCCAACGAAGAGCTGATGGAAAAGTACCTGGGTGGCGAAGAGCTGGGCGAGGCCGAGATCATCGCAGGCACTGCGTACCCGTACGCTGGCCGTGGAAATCGTGCCGATGTTCTGCGGCTCGGCGTTCAAGAACAAGGGCGTGCAAGCCATGCTCGACGGCGTGATCCAGCTGCTGCCGTCGCCGGTCGACGTGCCGGACGTGAAGGGCACCGACGTGGACGACGACTCCATCGAGATGACCCGCAAGTCCGACGACAAGGCTCCGTTCTCGGCGCTGGCGTTCAAGATCATCACCGACCCGTTCGTCGGCGCGCTGACCTTCTTCCGCGTCTATTCGGGCACGCTGAATGGCGGCGACACCGTGCTGAACTCGGTGAAGAACAAGAAGGAGCGCATCGGCCGCGTCTTGCAGATGCACTCGAACAACCGCGAAGAAATCAAGGAAGTGTTGGCCGGTGACATCGCCGCTGCCGTGGGTCTGAAGGACACCACCACCGGCGACACCCTGTGCGCGATTGATGCGCCGATCATCCTGGAGCGCATGGTGTTCCCGGAGCCGGTGATCTCGATGGCGGTCGAGCCGAAGACCAAGGCGGACCAGGAAAAGATGGGTCTGGCCCTGGGCCGTCTGGCGCAGGAAGATCCTTCGTTCCGCGTCAAGACCGACGAAGAGTCCGGCCAGACCATCATCTCGGGCATGGGCGAGCTGCACTTGGACATCATCGTTGACCGCCTCAAGCGCGAGTTCAACGTTGAAGCCAATGTCGGCAAGCCGCAGGTGGCCTATCGCGAAACCATCCAGGCCGCTGACGTCAAGTCGGACTACAAGCACGCCAAGCAGTCCGGTGGTAAGGGTCAGTACGGTCACGTCGTGATCGAGCTGTCGCCGATCACCGCTGAAGACCGTGCCGATCCGAAGCTGGCTGCCGCGATCAAGGACGACTTCCTGTTCATCAACGACATCACCGGTGGCGTGATTCCGAAGGAATTCATCCCGTCGGTCGAAAAGGGCTTGCGCGAAACCATCACCTGCGGCCCGCTGGCTGGCTTCCCGGTGGTGGACGTCAAGGTCAAGCTGGTGTTCGGCTCGTACCACGATGTCGACTCCTCGGAAATGGCGTTCAAACTGGCTTCGTCGATGGCCTTCAAGCAGGGCTTCGCCAAGGCCAAGCCGGTTCTGCTGGAGCCGATCATGAAGGTCGAGATCGTGACTCCGGAGGATTATCAGGGTGACGTGATGGGCGACGTGAGCCGCCGTCGTGGCGTGCTGCAGGGTTCGGGCACCACTGGTGACGGTTCGGCCAGCATCATCAATGCGATGATTCCGCTGGGCGAAATGTTTGGCTACGCCACCGCGCTGCGTTCGCAGACTCAGGGCCGCGCCACCTTCACGATGGAATTCGACCACTACGAGCCGGCGCCGAACAACATCGCCGACACCGTCATCAAGAAGGCTTGATTCGTGATTGGGGATTCGTGGTTCGCAAGCGTCACGAATCCCGCTTTCATCAATCACCCATCACCAATTAACTAATCATTGAGGTAAAGAACATGGCAAAGGGTAAGTTCGAGCGCACCAAGCCGCACGTCAATGTCGGCACCATCGGTCACGTTGACCACGGCAAGACCACGCTGACCGCCGCGCTGACCAAGATCGGCGCCGAGCGCTTCGGTGGCGAGTTCAAGGATTACTCCGCGATCGACGCCGCGCCGGAAGAGAAGGCGCGTGGCATCACGATCTCGACCGCGCACGTCGAGTACGAATCCCCGACCCGTCACTACGCCCACGTCGATTGCCCGGGCCACGCCGACTACGTCAAGAACATGATCACCGGTGCCGCCCAGATGGACGGCGCGATCCTGGTGTGTTCGGCCGCCGACGGCCCGATGCCGCAGACCCGCGAGCACATCCTGCTGTCGCGTCAGGTTGGCGTGCCGTACATCGTCGTGTTCCTGAACAAGGCCGACATGGTGGACGACGCCGAGCTGCTGGAACTGGTCGAAATGGAAGTGCGCGAGCTGCTGTCCAAGTACGACTTCCCGGGCGACGACACCCCGATCATCTCGGGCTCGGCCCGTCTGGCGCTGGAAGGCGACCAGAGCGACATCGGTGTGCCGGCCGATCCTGAAGTTGGTCGATGCGCTGGACAGCTGGATTCCGGAGCCGGAGCGCGACATCGACAAGCCGTTCCTGATGCCGGTGGAAGACGTGTTCTCGATCTCGGGCCGCGGCACCGTGGTGACCGGTCGTATCGAGCGCGGCATCATCAAGGTCGGTGACGAAATCGAAATCGTCGGTATCCGTCCGACCCAGAAGACCACCGTGACCGGCGTGGAAATGTTCCGCAAGCTGCTGGACCAGGGTCAGGCAGGCGACAACGCCGGTCTGCTGCTGCGCGGCACCAAGCGTGACGACGTGGAGCGCGGCCAGGTGCTGGCCAAGCCGGGTTCGATCACCCCGCACACCGAGTTCGAAGCCGAAGTGTACGTGCTGTCGAAGGACGAGGGTGGCCGTCACACCCCGTTCTTCAAGGGCTACCGTCCGCAGTTCTACTTCCGTACCACCGACATCACTGGCGCCGTCCAGCTGCCGGAAGGCGTGGAGATGGTGATGCCGGGTGACAACGTGAAGATGGCCGTCACCCTGATCAACCCGGTGGCGATGGACGAAGGCCTGCGCTTCGCAATCCGCGAAGGCGGCCGTACCGTCGGCGCCGGCGTCGTCGCCAAGATCACCAAGTAAGCCGCGCTCCTCCCTGTTCGCAGGGGTAGTGCAGAGAAGGGCGGCCTTCGGGCCGCCCTTTTTCATGTCGGGAATTCCCGCAGGGGCGCCCGATAGCTGAAGCGCCCCTGTCTGCCAAGGACAGGGGCTTGCAATGCCCTGAAATACCTGACAGAATGCGCGACCACTGTGGGATGGCGCTTCGCGTGCGTTCCGCAACCAGCGAAAGGAGGGCAGGAAGCGCCTCGTATTCGCCAGACTCAAGGACAGGTCGCGTGGGAATCTCCGGGTGGTTGACGGGGTTCTTTCTGCGCATTTGTTTGTGTCTGGGGCGGGCCGGGAAACCGGGCCGCCTCGCTGTTTTGAAGGGATTCGCGCGACAGGGCTGGTGCCCGCTGTCGCATTCATGGGGTTCGGCACACAAGAGGCCGGGCCTGTCGCTCTTTAGACCTACAGGAACACCGTCATGGCGGACCAAAAGATCCGAATTCGGCTGAAGGCGTTCGATCATCGTTTGATCGACCGTTCGGCCAGCGAGATCGTTGAGACGGCCAAGCGGACCGGCGCACAAGTGTGTGGCCCGATCCCGCTGCCGACCAAGATCGAGCGTTACACCATTCTCGTCTCGCCGCACGTCGACAAGGACGCGCGTGACCAGTACGAAACCCGCACGCACAAGCGCGTGCTTGACATCATTGACCCGAACGACAAGACCGTGGACGCGCTGATGAAGCTCGAACTGGCTGCCGGCGTCGATGTGCAGATCAAGTTGACCTGAGGACTGCGACCATGACGAAGAAATATTCGTTGGGCTTCGTGGGCCGCAAGGCCGGCATGAGCCGTGTGTTCACCGAAGATGGTCAGTCCATCCCGGTGACCCTGATCGAAGCCACCCCGAACCGCATCGCGCAGATCAAGACCGTCGAAACCGACGGCTACAGCGCCGTGCAGGTGACCGTCGGCGCCCGTCGCGCCGCGCTGGTGAACAAGCCGGAAGCCGGCCACTTCGCCAAGGCCAAGGTCGAAGCTGGTCGTGGCCTGTGGGAGTTCCGCGTTGAAGACGCCAAGCTCGGTGATTTCGCCGTGGGTGGTGAAATCAAGGCTGACATCTTCGAAGTCGGCCAGAAGGTTGACGTCCAGGGTGTCACCAAGGGCAAGGGCTTCCAGGGCACCATTAAGCGCCACAACTTCCGCATGGGCGACGCCACCCACGGTAACTCGCTGTCGCATCGCGCGCCGGGTTCGTTGGGGCAGCGCCAGACCCCGGGTCGCGTGTTCCCGGGCAAGAAGATGTCCGGCCACATGGGTGACGTGCAGCAGAGCACGCAGAACCTGGAAGTGGTGAAGGTCGATGTCGAGCGTGGTCTGATCGCCATTCGCGGCGCCGTTCCCGGCGCGGCCGGCGGCGACGTGATCGTGCGTCCGGCGAGCAAGGCATAAGGAGAGATGACGATGGAACTCGTTATCACGGGTAGCAACAACAAGGTGTCGGTCTCCGAAGCCGTGTTCGGTCGCGAATTCAGCGAAGATCTGGTCCACCAGGTCGTCGTCGCCTACCGCAACGCCGCTCGCGCCGGTACCAAGGCACAGAAGACGCGTTCGGAAGTGGCCGGCACCACCAAGAAGTCGAAGAAGCAGAAGGGTGGCGGTGCACGTCACGGCGCCCTGACCGCTCCGATCTTCGTCGGCGGCGGCGTCACCTTCGCGGCCAAGCCGCGCAGCTTCGAGCAGAAGGTCAACCGCAAGCAGTACCGTGCGGCCATCTGCGCGATCCTGTCCGAGCTGAACCGTCAGGGCCGCATCAAGGTCGTCGAAACCTTCGACGTCGATGCGATCAAGACCAAGTCGCTGATCGAAAAGCTGGCCGGTCTGGAAGTGGGCAAGCGCCCGCTGATCGTGACCGAAGACGCTTCCGAATCGCTGTACCTGTCGGCTCGCAATCTGCCCTACGTGCAGGTGCGTGACGTGCAGGGTCTGGATCCGGTTGCGCTGGTCGGTGCCGACACGGTCGTCATCACCGCCGATGCGGTCAAGAAGGTCGAGGAGTGGCTGGCATGAGCAGCAACGAAAAAATCTTCAGCGTGCTGCGCGCTCCGCGAGTCTCCGAAAAGACCGCGCGCCTGCAGGAACTCTCCAACCAATACGTCTTCGAAGTCTCGAACGAAGCGACCAAGGCTGATGTGAAGGCTGCGGTTGAGCAACTGTTCGACGTCAAGGTCGAGGCCGTCAACGTGGTCAACGTGAAGGGCAAGAGCAAGACCTTCCGTAACCGTGCTGGCCGCCGCGGCGATTGGCGCAAGGCGTACGTGCGTCTGGCCGATGGCCAGTCCATCGACGTAACGGCCAAGGCCTGAGGTACATCCCATGCCATTGATGAAATTCAAGCCCACCTCCGCAGGCCGTCGTTCGGCCGTGCGCGTGGTCACGCCCGATCTGCACAAGGGCGCACCGCACGCAGCGTTGCTGGAGCCGCAAAGCAAGTCCGGTGGTCGCAACCACCACGGTCGCATCACCACCCGTCACGTGGGTGGTGGCCACAAGCAGCACTACCGCATCATCGACTTCAAGCGCAACAAGGAAGGCATTCCGGCGCGCGTGGAACGCATCGAATACGATCCGAACCGCACCGCCCACATCGCCCTGCTGTGCTACGTCGACGGTGAGCGCCGCTACATCATCGCCCCCAAGGGTCTGAAGGCTGGCGACCAGGTCATTTCGGGCGCTCACGCCCCGATCAAGACCGGCAACACCCTGCCGCTGCGCAACATCCCGGTCGGTACCACCATCCACGGCATCGAACTGAAGCCGGGCAAGGGCGCCCAGATCGCTCGCGCCGCCGGTGCTTCGGTGCAGTTGGTTGCCCGCGAAGGCATCTACGCCACCCTGCGCCTGCGCTCGGGTGAAATGCGCAAGGTGCCGGTCGAATGCCGCGCCACCATCGGTGAAGTTGGCAACGACGAGCACAACCTGGAGAAGCTGGGCAAGGCCGGCGCCAAGCGTTGGCGCGGCGTCCGCCCGACCGTCCGCGGTGCTGCCATGAACCCGGTGGATCACCCGCACGGTGGTGGTGAGGCCAAGGCCGGCCAGGGTAACCCGCATCCGGTCACCCCGTGGGGCGTGCCGACCAAGGGTTACAAGACGCGCCATAACAAGCGCACTCAGCAGTTCATCGTCCGCGATCGTAGGGGCTAATCGACCATGGCACGTTCACTCAAGAAGGGCCCGTTCGTCGATCACCACCTCGTCAAGAAGGTGGAGGCCGCTGCGGGCAGCAAGAAGCCGATCAAGACCTGGTCGCGCCGTTCGATGATCCTGCCTGAAATGGTGGGTATCACCATTGCCGTGCACAACGGCAAGAACCACGTCCCGGTTCTCGTCAACGAGAACATGGTTGGCCACAAGCTCGGCGAATTTGCCATCACCCGGACCTTCAAGGGCCACGGTGCTGACAAGAAGTCGGGCAAGTAAGGAGAGATGACGATGGAAGCGAAAGCAATCCTGCGCACCGCGCGCATCTCCCCGCAGAAGGCACGTTTGGTCGCTGACCAAGTGCGCGGCCTGCCGGCCGAGCGTGCGGTCAACCTGCTGAAGTTCTCGGACAAGAAAGCCGCTGCCCTGATCAAGAAGGTGGTGGAATCGGCGATCGCCAATGCCGAGAACAACCAGGGCGCCGATGTTGATGAGCTGAAGGTCAAGACCATCATGGTTGATGAAGGTCCGAGCCTGAAGCGCTTCATGGCCCGCGCCAAGGGCCGCGGCACGCGCATTCTCAAGCGCACCAGCCACATCACCGTGGTCGTGGGCGAGGGCAAATAAATGGGTCACAAAGTACATCCGATTGGTATCCGTCTCGGCATCGCCAAGGACTGGAACTCCAAGTGGTACGCCAACAAGGCCGAGTTCGCCAACTACCTGGCAGCCGACCTGAAGGTGCGTGAAATGCTGCGCAAGAAGCTTGCCGCAGCCGGCATCAGCAAGATCCTGATCGAGCGTCCGGCCAAGACCGCGCGCGCGACGATCCACACCGCCCGCCCGGGCGTGGTGATCGGCAAGCGTGGTGAGGACATCGAGAAGTTGCGCAAGGAAGTGAGCGAAGTGATGGGCGTCCCGGCGCACATCAACGTCACCGAAGTGCGCAAGCCGGAGCTGGACGCGCAGCTGGTTGCCGAGTCAATCGCGCAGCAGCTGGAACGCCGCATCATGTTCCGTCGCGCAATGAAGCGCTCGGTGGGCAACGCGATGCGCCTGGGCGCGCTGGGCATCAAGGTCAACGTCGCTGGCCGCTTGAACGGTGCTGAAATCGCCCGTTCGGAGTGGTACCGCGAAGGCCGCGTGCCGCTGCACACCCTGCGTGCGGACATCGACTACGGTTTCGCTGAGGCCAGCACCACCTACGGCATCATCGGCATCAAGGTCTGGATCTACAAGGGCGAAGTCTTCGACTTCTCTCAGGTTGGCCAGGAGAAGCAGGACGACAGCCCGCGCAACGATCGCAATGATCGCGGCGACCGCGGTGACCGTCCGTCGCGCCCGGCTCGTGAAGCGAGGTAACGGCAATGTTGCAACCCAAGCGAACCAAGTACCGCAAGATGTTCAAGGGCCGCAATGACGGCCTGAGCTGGAGCGCAAACGCCGTCAGCTTCGGCGAGTACGGCCTGAAGGCAACCGCCCACGGCCAGCTCACCGCACGCCAGATCGAAGCGGCTCGCCGCTCGATCAGCCGCTACGTCAAGCGCGGTGGCAAGATGTGGATCCGTGTGTTCCCCGACAAGCCCATCACCAAGAAGCCCATCGAAGTCCGAATGGGTGCCGGTAAGGGTGGCGTGGAATACTGGGTCGCGCAGATCCAGCCGGGCCGCATGATCTATGAAATCGAGGGTGTTTCCGAGGAAGTGGCACGCGAGGCGTTCCGTCTTGCTTCGGCCAAGCTCTCGGTCACCACCACTTTCGTGACCCGGACGGTGCGCTGATGGACATCAAACAACTCCGCGAAAAGTCGGCTGACGAACTCAAGGCCCACCTCGGTGACCTGCGCAAGGAGCAGTTCTCGCTCCGCATGCAGGCCGCCACCGGCCAGCTGCCGAAGACCCATGAAACCCGCCGGGTGCGCCGCGAGATTGCTCGCGTCAAGTACCTGATCGGCAGCACGAAGTAAGGATGGCTGCGATGAGCGAAAATACTGAAAAGACGCTGCGCACGGTCGTTGGCCGTGTTGTCAGCAACAAGATGGACAAGACGGTCACCGTGTTGGTGGAGCGCCAGGTCAAGCACGCCCTGTACGGCAAGTACATCAAGCGCTCGACCAAGCTGCACGCACACGACGCCGACAACGCCTGCAACGAAGGCGATGTCGTGCGCGTGACCGAAATTGCTCCGATGTCCAAGACCAAGAACTGGCGGGTGGTGGAAGTCGTCACCCGTGCGGCCGAATAAGGAGATCTGAATCATGATCCAGATGCAGAGCTACCTTGACGTCGCGGACAATTCCGGTGCCAAGGAACTGATGTGCATCAAGGTGCTGGGTGGTTCCAAGCGCCGTTACGCGCACATCGGTGACATCATCAAGGTCACCGTGAAGGACGCAATTCCGCGCGGCAAGGTCAAGAAGGGTGAAGTGTATGACGCCGTCGTGGTGCGTACCCGCAAGGGTGTGCGTCGCGCCGATGGCTCGCTGATCCGTTTCGACGGCAACGCCGCGGTCCTGCTCAACAACAAGCAAGAGCCGATCGGCACCCGCATCTTCGGGCCGGTGACCCGTGAACTTCGTTCCGAGAAGTTCATGAAGATCGTCTCGCTCGCTCCCGAAGTGCTGTGAGCGACAGGAGATAATCATGGCTAACCGTATCAAGAAGGGCGACCAAGTCGTCGTCAACACCGGCAAGGACAAGGGCAAGCAGGGCGAAGTCGTCCGCGTGGATGGCGACCGTGTGGTCGTGGCCAACGTGAACATCGTCAAGCGCCACACCAAGCCGAACCCGCAGGCAGGTGTTGCCGGCGGCGTGGTCGAGCGTGAAGCTTCGATCCATATCTCCAACGTCAATGTCCTGAACCCGGCTTCGGGCAAGGGCGAGCGCGTTGGCTTCAAGGTGCTGGAGGATGGACGCAAACTGCGTGTGTTCCGCTCCAGCGGTGAGGCGATTGACGCCTGAGGAATGATTGAATGAATTCCCGTCTCGAAAAGTTCTACAAGGAAGAAGTGGTGCCGGCGCTGATGAAGCAGTTCGGTTACACCAATCCGATGGAAGTGCCGAAGCTGGTCAAGATCACCGTCAACATGGGCGTCGGCGAAGCCGCGACCAACAAGAAGGTGCTCGAGAACGCCGTGGCCGACATGGCAAAGATCACCGGCCAGAAGCCGGTGGTCACCAAGTCGCGCGTCTCGGTGGCTTCGTTCAAGATCCGCGATGGCTGGCCGATTGGTTGCAAGGTCACCCTGCGCCGCAACACCATGTTCGAGTTCCTCGATCGCCTGATCAACATCTCGCTGCCGCGCGTGCGTGACTTCCGCGGTGTGTCGGGTCGTTCGTTCGACGGTCGCGGCAACTTCAACATGGGCGTGAAGGAACAGATCATCTTCCCGGAAATCGACTTCGACGCCGTCGATGCGATCCGCGGCATGGATATCGCCATCACCACCACCGCCAAGACCGATGCGGAAGCGAAGGCGCTGCTGGCAGCGTTCAAGTTCCCGTTCCGTAACTGATCCGTCGAGGAAACCGAAATGGCAAAGACCTCCATGGTCAACCGCGACATCAAGCGGGCGAAGCTGGCCAAGAAGTACGCCGAAAAGCGTGAAGCTCTGAAGAAGATCGTGTCCTCGCAGGACGCAAGCTACGAAGAGAAGATCGAAGCGGCGACCAAGCTGTCCAAGCTGCCGCGCGACTCGTCGCCGAGCCGCCAGCGCAACCGTTGCGAACTGTCGGGCCGCCCGCGTGGCGTGTACCGCAAGTTCGGCCTGGGCCGCAACAAGCTGCGCGAAGCCACCATGCGTGGCGATGTGCCGGGCCTGCGCAAGGCAAGCTGGTAACAAACTCCGGGCGGGCTTTCGGGCCTGCCCGGAATGCCGGAGGGGCAACCTGACGGCAAACTCAAGGAGTCCGACGCAAGTCGGACTTTTTGTTGTACAATTCCGCTTCTTGCTTGCCCGAAAGTGCAGGTGGGGTGGCAAAGGGCCCCGGCCCCTCCCGGGAAAACACGAGATTTTCGCGAAAGCGGATATCGGTGCAC
Organism: Stenotrophomonas sp.; assembly: GCA_034675465.1. GTDB lineage: Bacteria > Pseudomonadota > Gammaproteobacteria > Xanthomonadales > Xanthomonadaceae > Stenotrophomonas. The sequence continues at coordinate 111,160 of JAUCDH010000010.1, forward strand.
TCAAAGGTATTTACATGAGCATGACTGATCCCATCGCCGACCTGCTGGTTCGCATCAAGAATGCGGCCGCGGTTGGCAAGCAGACGGTGAAAGCGCCGTCGTCCAAGATCAAGGTGGCCATTGCCCAAGTCCTGAAGGACGAGGGTTACATCACCGACCTGCGCGTCAACCAGCTGGAAGGCAACAAGGCCGAGCTGGAAATCGTGCTGAAGTATTTCGAAGGCAAGCCGGTCATCGCGACCCTGAAGCGCTACTCGCGTTCGGGCCTGCGCCAGTACCGTGGCAAGAGCGAACTGCCGAAGGTGCTGAACGGCCTGGGCATTGCCATCATTTCCACCTCCAAGGGCATCATGACCGATGCGCAGGCGCGCCAACAGGGCGTCGGCGGTGAAGTCCTGTGCTTCGTGGCCTAAGCGAGAAGGAGTAGAACATGTCCCGCGTAGCCAAGAAGCCGATCAACCTGCCCAAGGGCGTTGAACTGACCATCCAGCCGGAAGTTGTGAGCGTGAAGGGCCCGAAGGGCACCTTGTCGCTGAACAAGGCCGCTGGCGTTGAAATCACCCTCGACAACGGCGTTGCCACGTTGAACCCGAAGGATATCTCCTTCGACGCGTTGACCGGCACCGTTCGCGCGATTCTGGCCAACATGGTCAAGGGCGTGTCCGAAGGCTTCGAGAAGAAGCTGGAGCTGGTAGGTGTGGGTTACCGCGCTGCCATGCAGGGCAAGGACCTGAACCTGTCGCTGGGTTTCTCGCATCCCGTCGTGTTCGTCGCGCCGGAAGGCATCACCCTGTCGACCCCGACGCAGACGGAAATCGTCGTGCAGGGCGCCGACAAGCAGGTGGTTGGCGAAGTTGCCGCCAAGATCCGTGGCTATCGTCCGCCGGAGCCCTACAAGGGCAAGGGTGTGAAGTACGCCGGTGAGAACATCATTCGCAAGGAAGCCAAGAAGGCTTAAACAGCAGTAAAGAGGGGAGAGGAACGAGGAACGAGTGGGACAAGCGGTACAGCCCGGTTTTTTCACTCATTCCTCGTTCCTCTTCACTCGTTGCTTGCTTCAAGTCGATCCGCTTTCGAGGAAACCATCATGAGCATCAACAAGAACATCGCCCGCCTGCGCCGCGCCAAGTCCACCCGTTCGCACATCCGGACCTTGGGCGTGCCGCGCCTGTCGGTGCTGCGTACCGGCCAACACCTGTACGCGCAGGTCTTCACCGCCGACGGCTCCAAGGTGCTGGCTTCGGCCAATACCGCTCAGGCCGACGTCAAGGAAGGTCTGAAGAATGGCAAGAACTGCGACGCTGCGGCCAAGGTCGGCAAGATCATCGCCGAGCGCGCCAAGGCTGCCGGTGTCGAGAAGGTCGCTTTTGACCGCTCGGGCTACCGCTACCACGGTCGCATCAAGGCGCTGGCCGAAGCTGCGCGTGAAGGCGGCTTGCAGTTCTAATCAAGGGATCAGGGGAGGGGTCTTGGGCCCCTTTCCGCCTGCCTGCCGGTACGGGTTGTGCCGGGCGCCAACGGTTCTTTTGCAGTCGTTGGCGATTCACCGCTGTATTTCACAACCATAAGCGGCTCCGAGCCGTACATACCCAATCAATCAAGGAACCAACATGGCAGAAGAACGTCAGCCGCGGGGTCGTGATCGCGACCGTAACCGCGAAGAGAAGATCGACGACGGCATGATCGAAAAGCTGGTCGCGGTCAATCGCGTCAGCAAGACCGTCAAGGGCGGTCGCCAGTTCACCTTCACCGCCCTGACCGTGGTCGGCGACGGCGACGGCAAGGTCGGTTTCGGCTATGGCAAGGCGCGCGAAGTGCCGGTTGCCATCCAGAAGTCGATGGAGCAAGCCCGCAAGAATCTGGTCAACGTCGACCTGCACAACGGCACCTTGTGGCATCCGGTGAAGGATGGCCACGGCGCGGCCCGCGTGTTCATGCAGCCGGCTTCGGAAGGTACCGGCGTGATTGCCGGCGGCGCCATGCGTGCCGTGCTGGAAGCGGTGGGCGTGAAGAACGTGCTGGCCAAGGCCACCGGTTCGCGTAACCCGATCAACCTCGTGCGCGCCACCGTCAAGGGCCTGGCCGGCATGCAGTCGCCGGCGCGCATTGCGGCCAAGCGCGGCAAGAAGGTGGAGGAACTCAACCATGGCTAATGAGTCCAACAAGACCGTCAAGGTGCGCCTGGTGCGCGGCCTGCGTGGTACTCAGTCGCGTCACCGCTTGTCGGTGCGTGCGCTGGGCCTGAACAAGCTCAACGATGTGCGTGAACTGAAGGACAGCCCGCAAGTGCGTGGCCTGATCAACAAGGTTCAGTACCTCGTCCAGGTTGAGGAGTAATCGACCATGACTTTGCGTCTCAATGATCTGAGCCCGGCACCGGGCGCCCGCACCGAGCGCACCCGCGTCGGTCGCGGCATCGGCTCCGGCCTGGGCAAGACCTGTGGCCGTGGCCACAAGGGTTCGTTCGCCCGCAAGGGTGGCGGCAAGATCAAGGCTGGCTTCGAAGGCGGCCAGACCCCGATGCAGCGCCGTCTGCCGAAGATCGGTTTCCGTTCGCCGATCGCCAAGGACACCGCCGAAGTGCTGTCCTACCACCTCGACCGTCTGGAAGCCGGTGAGATCGATTTCGCCGCGCTGCGCGCCGCGAAGCTGGTCCCGTCCACTGCCAAGAAGGCCAAGATCGTCCTCAAGGGCGAGCTGACCAAGGCGTTCACCCTGAAGGGTGTGGCGGCCACGGCCGGCGCCAAGGCCGCGATCGAAGCTGCCGGCGGCAGCGTGCAGGAGTAACGGGAACATGGCGCAAGCTGGCATCGGTAACCTCGCGGGCGGAATGGGCAAGTTCACGGAACTTCGCCAGCGTCTTCTGTTCGTACTCGGGGCATTGCTCGTCTATCGCATCGGCTGCTACGTGCCGGTGCCGGGCGTCAATCCCGATGCCATGCTTGCGCTGATGAAGGCGTCGGGCGGCGGTATCGTGGACATGTTCAACATGTTCTCGGGCGGCGCCCTTCACCGTTTCAGCATCTTCGCGTTGAACGTGATGCCGTACATCTCGGCATCGATCGTGATGCAGCTGGCCGTGCACGTGTTCCCGGCATTGAAGGCAATGCAGAAGGAAGGCGAGTCCGGCCGCCGCAAGATCACCCAGTACTCGCGCATCGGCGCGGTGTTGCTGGCGATGGTGCAGGGCGGCAGCATCGCGCTTGCGCTGCAGAACCAGGTGTCGCCGGGTGGCGCGCCGGTCGTCTATGCGCCGGGCATCAGCTTCGTGCTGACCGCCGTGGTCGCGTTGACCGCCGGCACCATGTTCCTGATGTGGCTGGGCGAGCAGGTCACCGAACGCGGCATCGGCAACGGTGTGTCGCTGATCATCTTCGCCGGCATCGTCGCAGGCCTGCCTGCGGCGGTCATCCAGACGCTGGAGGCCTACAGCAACGACACCCTGAGCTTCATCTCGCTGCTGATCATCCTGATCGTGGTGCTTGGCTTCACCTATCTGGTGGTGTTCGTCGAGAGCGGGCAGCGCCGGATCACGGTGAATTACGCGCGCCGCCAGGGCGGTCGTAATGCCTACATGAACCAATCGTCGTTCCTGCCGTTGAAGCTGAACATGGCGGGCGTGATCCCGGCGATCTTCGCGTCCAGCATCCTCGCCTTCCCGGCGACGCTGGCGCAATGGTCCGGTCAGGCGGCTTCGGCCACGTGGTTGCAGAAGGTGGCCAACGCGCTGGGTCCGGGCGAGCCGCTGCACATGATCGTGTTCGCCGCGTTGATCATTGGCTTTGCATTCTTCTATACCGCGCTGGTGTTCAATTCGCAGGAAACCGCCGAGAACCTGAAGAAGTCCGGCGCGCTGATTCCGGGCATCCGTCCGGGCAAGGCCACAGCCGATTACGTCGACGCTGTGCTGACCCGCCTGACCGCGGCTGGTGCGCTGTATGTGGTGATCGTCTGCCTGCTGCCGGAAATCATGCGTACCCAGCTCAATGCCTCGTTCTACTTCGGCGGCACCTCGCTGCTGATTGTGGTAGTGGTGGTGATGGATTTCATCGCGCAAGTTCAGGCGCACCTGATGTCGCACCAGTACGAGAGCCTGCTGAAGAAAGCGAACCTGAAGGGTGGCAACCGCGGCGGTTTTGCGCGCGGCTGATTCACGGGTTATACTTTCGCGCTTCATGGCGTGAAGCACGCCGTTCCGGTTCCCGGGGCGTGCTTCCAACAAACGAAAAGGGCGGCCCCCGCAGCGGTCTCGGGTAGGGGTGTGATGTGGCGGTTCCGCGCGGGAGTAGCGCGGACGGCGTGGAGGGAAGATTCCTCGTCAGGCACATCCGGCGCTGGAGCATGGGCACACTCCCCATGCCGGGTTCGCGGGGTTGGTTTCCGCGGGCTTGCAGATTACCGAGGCCTGTTGTGCATCACCTTTCACATTTTTGATCCATCCTGCCGGAATGGCGCGCCGCATGGTGCGCTTTCGGCCATCACTCAGCTGGAGAACCGCGTCATGGCGCGTATTGCAGGCGTCAACCTGCCAGCCCAGAAGCATGTCTGGGTCGGGTTGCAAAGCATTTACGGCATCGGCCGTACCCGTTCGAAGAAGGTCTGCGAAGCTGCAGGCGTCACTTCGACCACCAAGATCCGCGACTTGTCGGAACCGGAAATCGATCGTCTGCGTGCCGAAGTCGGCAAGTACATCGTCGAAGGCGACCTGCGTCGTGAAGTCGGCATCGCCATCAAGCGCCTGATGGACCTGGGTTGCTACCGCGGCCTGCGCCACCGTCGCGGTCTGCCGCTGCGTGGCCAACGTACCAAGACCAATGCACGTACCCGCAAGGGCCCGCGCAAGGCTCTGAAGAAGTAAGGGACCCTAGAAAATGGCCAAGCCCGCTGCTACCAAGACCAAGAAAGAAGATCAAGCGCGTCATCACCGATGGCGTCGCCCACGTCCACGCTTCGTTCAACAACACCATCGTCACCATCACCGATCGTCAGGGCAATGCATTGTCCTGGGCGACCTCCGGTGGTGCCGGCTTCCGCGGTTCGCGCAAGTCCACCCCGTTTGCTGCGCAGGTTGCCGCCGAAAAGGCCGGCAAGGCTGCGCTGGATTACGGCGTGAAGTCGCTGGAAGTCCGCATCAAGGGCCCGGGTCCGGGCCGTGAGTCGGCCGTGCGTTCGTTGAACAACGTCGGCTACAAGATCACCAACATCATCGACGTGACGCCAATCCCGCACAACGGGTGCCGTCCGCCGAAGAAGCGTCGCGTTTAAAGGAGCGATAAGAAATGGCTCGTTATATCGGTCCTACCTGTAAGCTCGCCCGTCGCGAAGGCGCCGACCTGTCGTTGAAGTCGCCGGCCCGCGCGCTGGACTCCAAGTGCAAGCTGGAGCAGAAGCCCGGCCAGCATGGCGCCACCGCCCGCAAGGGCAAGCTGTCCGACTACGCCACCCAGCTGCGTGAAAAGCAGAAGGTCAAGCGTATCTACGGCCTGCTGGAGCGCCAGTTCCGCAATTACTACAAGAAGGCCTCGACCAAGAAGGGCAACACCGGCGAGAACCTGCTGCAGTTGCTGGAAACCCGTCTGGACAACGTCGTCTATCGCATGGGCTTTGCCGTGACCCGTCCGGCTGCGCGTCAGCTGGTCAGCCATCGCGGCGTCACCGTGAACGGCAAGTCGGTCAACCTGGCTTCGTACCAGGTCAAGGCCGGCGACGCGATCGCCCTGTCCGAGAAGGCCCAGAAGCAGCTGCGCGTGCAGGAAGCCCTGACCGTGGCCGAGCAGCACGATCTCAGCCCGTCGTGGGTCGAAGTCGATTCGAAGAAGTTCAGCGGCATCTTCAAGGCCGTGCCGGATCGCGCCGACCTGCCGGCGGACATCAACGAAGCGCTGATCGTCGAGCTGTACTCGAAGTAATTCACATCGGAGAACCCCCGGCGACGGCCGGGGGTTCACTAGGAGAACCCGCCACATGACGGTTACCGCAAATCAGGTTCTGCGTCCTCGCGGTCCGCAGATCGAACGCCTTACCGACACCCGCGCCAAGGTCGTCATCGAACCCTTGGAGCGTGGTTACGGGCATACGCTGGGCAATGCCCTGCGTCGCGTGCTGCTGTCGTCCATCCCGGGCTTTGCCATCACCGAAGTCGAGATCGATGGCGTGCTGCACGAGTACACCACGTTGGAAGGCATGCAGGAGGACGTGCTGGAAGTCCTGCTCAACCTGAAGGACGTGGCCATTCGCATGCATTCCGGTGAAAGCGCCACCGTGTCCCTGTCCAAGCAGGGTCCGGGCGTCGTCACCGCGGCCGACATCAAGGTCGATCACAACGTTGAAGTGGTCAACCCCGATCAGGTGATCTGCAACCTGACCAAGGATGCCTCGATCAACATGCGCCTGAAGGTCGAGCGCGGCTTCGGTTACCAGCCTGCGGCTTCGCGCCGCCGCCCGGACGAAGAGTCGCGCGCCATCGGCCGCTTGGTGCTGGACGCCTCGTTCTCGCCGGTGCGCCGCGTCGCCTACGCGGTGGAAGCCGCGCGCGTCGAGCAGCGCACCGACCTGGACAAGCTGGTCATCGACATCGAGACCAACGGCACGATTGACGCCGAGGAAGCCGTGCGCACTGCCGCCGACATCCTCAGCGACCAGCTGTCGGTGTTCGGTGACTTCACCCACCGCGACCGCGGTGCGGCCAAGCCGGCCAACACTGGCGTCGACCCGGTGCTGCTGCGCCCGATCGATGATCTGGAACTGACCGTGCGTTCGGCCAACTGCCTGAAGGCCGAGAGCATCTACTACATCGGTGATCTGATCCAGAAGACCGAAGTGGAGCTGCTCAAGACCCCGAACCTCGGCAAGAAGTCGCTGACCGAGATCAAGGAAGTGCTGGCCCAGCGTGGCCTGTCGCTCGGCATGAAGCTGGAAAACTGGCCGCCGGCCGGCGTCGCCAGCCACGGCATGATGGGGTGAGTGGACGTCGCTTGGCCGTTGCCTGCAGGCAACGGCTGGCGTCCACGAACGCCCGGCGCGCTGCGTCGGGCTGGGGGCAAACGCGGTGAGAACCGCGGCTCCCGCTCTGCTCTTGCTTTGTAATCGCAGTACCGTGCAAGGCTCCAACGGCAACGTTGGAGCCTTCGCAACGAAGCCCCCGGGCTTCGCCGCCACGACGAACCGCAGGTTCGCGGGCAGGTCGTTCAGGATGAACGGCCAAGGACCAACCGCAGTCCGCAAACAACGCCACGGGATGGCGACAGCGAAGTACAACGACCCACCATTCATTGACCAAGGAATACACCCATGCGCCACCAGAAATCGGGCCGCAAGTTCAACCGCACCAGCGCCCACCGCGAAGCGATGTTCAAGAACATGGCCGCCTCGCTGTTCAAGCACGAGCTGATCAAGACCACCCTGCCGAAGGCCAAGGAACTGCGCCGCGTCGCCGAGCCGCTGATCACCCTGGCCAAGGTTGATTCGGTTGCCAACCGCCGTCTGGCGTTCGCCCGCCTGCGTGACAAGGAAGCCGTCGGCAACCTGTTCACCATCCTTGGCCCGCGCTACGCCACCCGTCCGGGCGGCTACCTGCGCCTGCTGAAGTGCGGCTTCCGCGCTGGCGACAACGCGCCGATGGCCTACGTCGAGCTGGTTGATCGCCCGGCTGCCGTCGCCGAGGAAGTGGCTGAGTAATCGCGCCCTTCATCCCGCGACGAATGCATGAAAAGCCCGGCATTGCCGGGCTTTTCGCATTCATGGGTGTCTGTCGTGAGCGCCGCTGCTGTTGCTGCAGTGCCGGCCTGTTACTCTTGCGCACCTGTTCAATCGGAATGATGCGATGAATCCCTTGCGTTGGAGCTTCCGTGCGCAGTTTTTGCTGGGTTTCCTGCTGTGCGCGGGCTTGCTGGGTTATGCCTTGTTCGTGCAGTTCGTGCAGAAGATTGACCCGTGCCCGTTCTGCATCTTCCAGCGTCTGGCGTTCGTTGCCTTGGGGCTGATGTTCCTGCTGGGCGCGTTGCATGGGCCAAAAGGTGTCGCCGGGCGGCGGGTATATGGCGGGCTCGCATTCGTGGCCGCAGCCGTGGGCATGGGCATTGCCGGGCGGCATGTGTGGGTGCAGGTTTTCCCGCCGGAAATGCCCAGTTGCGGCCCGGGTTGGGATTATCTGGTCGAGACCAATACATGGCTGGGCGTGGCGCGTACGGTGCTGTCGGCCAAGGGTGATTGCAGCACCATCGACTGGAGCTTCCTTGGCTTGAGCATGCCGATGTGGAGCCTGTTGTGGTTCGTGCTGCTGGGCGGCTGGGCGTTGTATGCCGGGCTGCGCAAGCGCAAGCAACGCCTGTTCTGAGCTGATCCTGTCTTTCTGCGTTTTCGTACTGCAATGGTGCCTTCGATGAATGCTTCTTCGTCCCCGTCTTCCGCTACCAGCCACTGGCTGCCGGAGAGTTGGCGCGGCAAGCCGGCGTTGCAGATGCCCACGTACCCGGATTTGCAGGCACTGGAAGACGTGCTGGGCCAGCTGCGGCAGTTGCCGCCGCTGGTGACCTCGTGGGAAATCCTCGCGCTCAAGCAGCAACTGGCCGAGGCGCAGGAGGGCAAGCGCTTCCTGCTGCAGGGTGGTGACTGCGCGGAGAACTTCGCCGACTGCGAATCGGGCACGATTTCCAACCGGCTCAAGGTGTTGTTGCAGATGAGCCTGGTGCTGGTGCACGGGTTGCGCCAGCCGGTGATTCGCGTCGGCCGCTTCGCCGGGCAATACGCCAAGCCCCGCTCGGCCGATGTCGAAACCCGCGATGGGGTGACTTTGCCGAGTTACCGTGGCGACGTCATCAATGCGCCGGAATTCACCGCCGCCGCGCGCATGCCCGACCCGCAGCGGATGATCGCCGCGCACTCGCGCTCGGCGCTGACGATGAACTTCGTGCGGGCGCTGATCGACGGTGGCTTTGCCGACCTGCATCATCCGGAGTACTGGAACCTGAGTTGGGTGGGTTGCTCGCCGCTGGCCGCCGAGTACCAGAAGATGGTCGGCTCCATCGGCGATGCGGTGCGCTTCATGGAGACGTTGTCCGGCGCACAGGTGCACAACCTCAATCGGGTGGATTTCTACACATCGCACGAGGCCTTGCTGCTGCACTACGAACAGGCGTTGACCCGGCAGGTGCCGCGCCAGCCGGGCTGGTTCAACCTGAGCACGCATTACCCGTGGATCGGCATGCGCACCGCCGCGCTGGATGGCGCGCACGTGGAATATTTCCGCGGCATCCGCAACCCGATCGCGATCAAGGTGGGGCCGTCGGTGCAACCGGACCAACTGCTGCGCCTGATCGACGCACTGAACCCGGACGACGAGCCGGGCCGGCTGAGCTTCATCCATCGCATGGGCGCGGCGCAGATTGCCGACAAGCTGCCGCCGCTGCTGGATGCAGTGAAGCGCGATGGTCGCCGCGTGCTGTGGGTCTGCGATGCGATGCATGGCAATACCGAGAGCGCCAGCAACGGCTACAAAACCCGCCGTTTCGACAACGTGTGCCGCGAGGTAGAGTTGTCGTTCGACCTGCATGCCGCCGCCGGCACCCGGCTGGGTGGCGTGCACCTGGAGTTGACCGGCGAGGACGTCACCGAATGCACCGGCGGCGCGCGCGAGTTGACTGAGCGCGATCTGGAGCGGGCCTATCGCTCCACCGTTGATCCGCGGCTGAACTACGAGCAATCGCTGGAAATCGCGATGGCGATCGTGCGCAAGCAGGGCGCGTAGGAGCGCACCTTGGTGCGCGAAGGGGCTGTCAGGCGAGCCATGGGTGATCCTGCGGTTTGCTGCGGCCTTGGTTGCCGCTTGCGGCGCGACGGGTGTCGCTCCCGCATGCTTCCCGCACGCTCCTGCGGTTGCCGCAAGAAGAATGGGAAAGCTCCATCGCGCACCAAGGTGCGCTCCTACGGGCTGGCGAGCGTCGGCGGCCTGCGTGCGCGGGTGAGTTGTTCGTAGGCGTAGCCCAGTTCCAGCAGGCGTGGTTCGCTCCACGCGGTGCCGATGAACAGCAGCCCCAGGGGCAGGCCGTCGGCGTGGCCCATCGGCACGCTCAGGCTGGGGTAGCCGGCCACGGCGGCGGCGCTGTAGCTGCCGCCGGGGAAATCGTCGCCCTCGCCGAGGGTGGTGCGCCATGCAGCGCCGGTGGTCGGGGCGATCAATGCGTCCAGCTGGTCGGCGCGCAGCGCGGCGTCGATGCCTTCGGGGCCGGCCAGCCGGCGTGCGTTGTTGCGGGCGGTGATATAGGCCGGATCGTTCAACCCGGCTGCGGCTTCGGCCTGTTCGAACAGTTCCTGACCGAAGAACGGCATTTCCTGCGCGGTATGCTCGCGGTTGAAGGCAATCAGCCCGGCCAGCGTCGTCACCGGCGCCTGCCATTGCTGCAGGTGGCGCGCCAGGCCGGCCTTGAACTCGTGCAGCAGTACGGTCAGTTCGTCCTGCTCCCATTGGCCTTCGGTGGGCAACTCGGTCTCGACCACGGTGGCGCCGGCCTCGCGTAGCGCGGCGACAGCTTGCTCGAGCACCGGCCTGATCTCGGGGCGCTCGGACAGCGGGCCACGCAGCAGGCCAATGCGTGCGCCGCGCAGGGCATCCGGGGTGCAGGCGGGCGCTGTAGTCATAGACGGCGCGGCCGGGCATCGTCGCGGTGGCCGGGTCGGTTTCGTCGCGGCCGGCGATGGCGGCCAGCAGCAGGGCGGCGTCGGCGACGCTGCGCGCCATCGGCCCGGCGCTGTCCTGGCTGAAGGAGATCGGGATGATGCCGTCACGGCTGACCAGCCCCACGGTGGGCTTGAGCCCGACGATGCCGTTGACCGCTGCCGGGCAGACGATGCTGCCGTCGGTTTCGGTGCCGATGGCCACCACCGCGAAGTTGGCCGCCACGGCCACGGCGCTGCCGGAACTGGAGCCGCAAGGGTTGCGGTTCAGCGCATACGGGTTACGGGTCTGCCCGCCGACCGCGCTCCAGCCGGAGGTGGATTGGGTCGAGCGGAAGTTGGCCCATTCGCTCAGGTTTGTCTTGCCGAGGATCACCGCGCCGGCCTCGCGCAGGCGCTGCACGAGGAAGGCGTCGCGGCCGGGACGAAAATCCTTCAGCGCCAGCGAGCCGGCGGTGTTGTGCATCGGCGTGGCGGCGATGTTGTCCTTCAGCAGCACCGGCATGCCGTGCAGCAGGCCGCGCACGCGGCCGGCGCGGCGTTCGGCGTCGCGCTGGGCGGCTTCGCGGCGCGCGTCGGGGTTCAGCTCGATCACCGCGCGCAGGGTCGGGCCGTTGCGATCCAGTTCGGCGATGCGACGCAGGTAGGCGTCGGTAAGGGTGACGCTGTCCAGTTCGCCAGCGCTCATGCGCGCCTGCAAATCGGCGATGCCGGCTTCCGGGGAGGGAAAGGGGGCGTCGGCCGATGGCGGGGCAGTGCGCTGGCAGGCGCAGCACAACAACGCCAGCAACGGCAGCAGGGAGATGCAGGGCGGGAAAAGGGCGCATCCGCGCAGGCTATTGCCCTGTGGCGCCCTTGGCAACGGCGTCAGGCGTTGCGCGGCATGCGGCGCTTGCCGATGTCGCGCGCCAGCACCCCGACCACCAGCACGCTGACCGCCAGCAGCAGCCACGAGGCCCAGCCGGGGTGCTTGGCGATGGCATAGATGTCCAGCGGCAGGTACAGCGCGGCGGAAATGCAGCCCAGCCACGAGGCCCACGCCCTGGCGCGCCACAAGCCCCATGCTTCGACACCCGCAGCAGGCCATAGGCGACCAGCGCGGCGACGCCGACATGCACGGTGTCCGGCGTGATCAGGTCCAGCAACTTGGAGAACGAACCATGCTCCGGGTCGGAGCCGATGCGGCGGATCAGTGTGTTGGCGATGTTGCGCAACGGCGCGGGCCCGGAGATTTCCAGGCCCGCGGCGGCGAGGAACGCCAATGCCGCCTTGCCCGCTTCGAGCAGGGCGATGGCGGCCAGGCCCGGATGCGCGTGGCGGTCCGGGTCGTAGGGCTTGCGTTCCTTCAAGGCAATAGCCCGCGCGGGAGGCGCGCTTTCGGTCGCTTTCGGTCAGGAACTTCTTGCGCAGGCGGATTTCCTTGGGGTGATTTCCACCAGCTCGTCGTCGTCGATGAAGTCCAGCGCCTGTTCCAGCGAGAACTTGATCGCCGGGGTCAGCTGGATGGCGTCGTCCTTGCCCGAAGCGCGCATGTTGGTCAGCGGCTTGGTCTTTATCGCGTTGACGCTCAGGTCGTTGTCCTTGGAGTGGATGCCGATCAGCTGGCCTTCGTACACGTTGTCGCCTTCAGCGGCAAACAGCTTGCCGCGCTCCTGCAGCGGGCCCAGCGAGTAGGCCGGGGTGGCGCCCGGGGCATTGGCGATCATCACGCCGTTCAGGCGCTTGGCGATGGCGCCCTGTTCCTTCGGGCCGTAGTGGTCGAACACGTGGAACAGCAGGCCCGAACCCTGGGTCAGGGTCTTGAACTCGTTCTGGAAACCGATCAGGCCACGCGCCGGAATCTTGTAGTCCAGGCGCACGCGGCCCTTGCCGTCCGATTCCATGTTCTCCAGCAAGCCCTTGCGGGTGCCGAGCTTTTCCATCACGCCGCCCTGGTGCTGCTCGACGTCGACCACCAACTGCTCGATCGGCTCCATCATCTGGCCGTCGATTTCCTTGATGATCACTTCCGGGCGCGACACGGCCAGCTCGTAGCCTTCACGACGCATGGTTTCGATCAGCACCGACAGGTGCAGCTCGCCACGGCCGGACACCAGGAACTTGTCGGCGTCTTCAAGCTGCTCGACCTTCAGCGCGACGTTGTGCACGGTCTCGCGCTCCAGGCGCTCCTTGAGCTGGCGGGTGGTCAGGAACTTGCCGCCGGACAAGTCCTTGTTGCGGCGAACGGCGAGTTGTTGACCTGGAAGGTCATTGAGATCGTCGAGCTCAGTCCACGGTCAGCGCCGGCAGCGCTTCCGGGTTGTCCAGCGCACACACGGTGTCGGAGATGGTCAGCTCCTGGATGCCGGAGATGGCGATGATGTCGCCGGCCTGCGCTTCCTCGACCTCGATGCGCTCCAGGCCCATGAAGCCCAGCACCTGCAGCACCTTGCCCTGGCGCTTCTTGCCTTCATGGTCGATCACGATGACCGGCTGGTTCTTCTTGACCTTGCCGCGCTGGATGCGGCCAATGCCGATCACGCCGACGAAGTTGTTGTAGTCCAGCTGGCTGATGCGCATCTGGAACGGGCCGTCGGCCTCGACTTCCGGCGCCGGCACGTACTTCATGATCGCCTCATACAGCGGGGTCATGTCGCCGTCGCGTACGGTGTCTTCCATGCCGGCGTAGCCGTTCAGGCCCGAGGCGTAGACGATCGGGAAATCCAGCTGCTCATTGGTGGCGCCGAGCTTGTCGAACAGGTCGAACACCTGGTCTATCACCCATTCCGGACGGGCACCGGGGCGGTCCACCTTGTTGACCACGACGATCGGCTTGAAGCCCATCGCGAAGGCCTTCTGGGTGACGAAGCGGGTCTGCGGCATCGGGCCGTCCATCGCATCGACCAGAATCAGCACCGAGTCGACCATCGACAGCACGCGCTCCACCTCGCCGCCGAAGTCGGCGTGCCCGGGGGTGTTGACGATGTTGATGCGGTTGCCGTTCCACTTGATGGCAGTGTTCTTGGCCAGGATGGTGATGCCGCGTTCCTTTTCCTGGTCGTTGCTGTCCATCACGCGCTCGGCCAGCACCGTGCGCTCGGACAGGGTGCCGGACTGCTTCAGCAGCTGGTCGACGAGCGTGGTCTTGCCGTGGTCGACGTGGGCGACGATGGCGATGTTGCGAAGGTTTTCGATGGACATGCGAAAGACGGCCAGCCAGTGCCGTGAATCGGGGAAAAGAAGTTCGCCATTATACCGGAATGTGGGGATTGGCGAAAAGTAGTGTGCGGCGACCTGCTGCCAGCCGTTCAGCCAGCACCGGCACGCGGCGGGCAGTGGGGCACGGGTGTATCCTGTGCGGCTGGCAACGCCGTCTTCTCCCACAAGGAATTCCCATGTCCCTGATCGCCACTTTTGATACCTCTCGCGGCCCGATCAAGGTCGAGCTGTTCGCCGACAAGGCACCGCTGACCGTGGCCAACTTCGTCAACCTTGCTCAGCGCGGCTTCTACGACGGCCTGAACTTCCACCGCGTGATCGCCGATTTCATGATCCAGGGCGGCTGCCCGGAAGGCTCCGGTCGCGGTGGCCCGGGCTACCGTTTCGAGGACGAAACCAACAATGGCGTGCGCCACCAGCGCGGCGTGCTGTCGATGGCCAACGCCGGCCCCAACACCAACGGCAGCCAGTTCTTCATCACCCACATCAAGACCGACTGGCTGGACGGCAAGCACACCGTGTTAGGCAAGGTGCTCGAAGGCCTGGACGTGGTTGATGCGGTCAAGCAGGGCGACGCGCTCAACAAGATCACCATCGAAGGTGATGCCGATGCCGCGCTGGCCGCCAAGGCCGACCGCGTGGCCGAGTGGAACAAGATCCTCGCCGCCTGACCCCTTGCGGCCACCTGCACGGGTGGCCGTCAGCTTCACACCCCGCCGTACAGGCGCGGGCTTCCCCACGATACGTTTTTTGAGAAGGAAACCCCATGAAAGCCCCCGTTCGTGTTGCCGTGACCGGCGCTGCCGGCAATATCGGTTATGCCCTGCTGTTCCGCATCGCTTCCGGCGAAATGCTGGGCAAGGACCAGCCGGTCATCCTCCAGCTGCTCGAAATCGACAATGAAAAGGCCCAGGCCGCGCTGCAAGGCGTGGTGATGGAGCTGGAAGACTGCGCGTTCCCCGCTGCTGGCCGGCGTGGTCACCACCGCCGACCCGCTGGTGGCGTTCAAGGACGTCGACGTGGCCCTGCTGGTTGGCGCACGTCCTCGCGGCCCGGGCATGGAGCGCAAGGACCTGTTGCTGGAAAACGCCAAGATCTTCACCGTGCAGGGCAAGGCCCTGAACGCCGTGGCCAGCCGTGACGTGAAGGTGCTGGTGGTCGGCAACCCGGCCAACACCAATGCCTACATCGCGATGAAGTCGGCCCCGGACCTGAGCCCGAAGAACTTCACCGCCATGCTGCGCCTGGACCACAACCGTGCGCTGAGCCAGCTGGCTGCCAAGACCGGCAAGGCCGTGGACAGCTTCGAGAAGTTCACCGTGTGGGGCAACCACAGCCCGACCATGTACCCGGACTACCGCTTCGCCACCACCGGCGGCGCCTCGGTGGCCGAGCTGATCAACGACCAGGAATGGAACGCCAACACCTTCATCCCGACCGTCGGCAAGCGCGGCGCGGCGATCATCGCTGCCCGTGGCCTGTCCTCGGCCGCCTCGGCTGCCAACGCCGCCATCGACCACGTGCATGACTGGGTGCTGGGTTCGAACGGCAAGTGGGTGACGATGGGTGTGCCGTCCGACGGCTCCTACGGCATCCCGGAAGGCGTGGTGTTCGGCTTCCCGGTGACCACCGAGAATGGCCAGTACACCATCATCAAGGACCTGTCGATCGACGACTTCAGCCAGAAGTACATCGACATCACCCTCGGTGAGCTGGAAGAAGAGCGCGCCGGCGTGGCCGACCCGCGGTACTCCGGAGAATCGCCATGCAGTCGAGGCGACTGGGCAGCTTCCGACTTTTTGGTCTTTTTCGTGGGCTTTCATGGCGCAGGAGCGCATCTGGGGGCGCGATGGTGTTCTAACCGGGGAAGCCCCATCGCGCACCAAGATGCGCTCTTGCAAGGGTTCCGTGCTCCAAGTGATGAACGACATCCTCCTGCACCACATCGACAACGCGCTGCTGCTGGCCGAAAAGCCCGCCGGTCTGCTATCGGTACCGGGGCGTGCCGAGGGAAACCGCGATTGCGTGGTCACGCGCTTGCAGGCGGATTACCCGGATGCACTTACCGTGCACCGGCTGGATCAGGTTACCTCGGGGCTGCTGCTGCACGCACGCGGCAAGGCGATGCAGGTGGCGTTATCCATGCAGTTCGAGCGGCGGCAGTGTGGGCAAGCGTTACGAAGCGCTGGTGCAGGGACTAATGGAAGGCGAGAGCGGCGAGATTGCGCTGCCGCTGATTTGCGATTGGCCGAACCGGCCCAAGCAAAAAGTGGATTTCGAACTGGGTAAGCCAGCCTTGACCCGCTGGCGCGTATTGGCGCGTGATGCCAGCACGCAGTGCACCCGGGTGGAACTGGAGCCGGTGACCGGCCGCAGCCACCAATTGCGCCTGCATCTGGCCAGCATCGGCCATCCCATCGTCGGCGACGTGATGTACGGAGCCATGCCTGCCGCACGGGTTTGCCTGCATGCGCGGTCGCTGGCGTTCGTGCATCCACGCAGCGGGCAAACACTGACATTTGAGTTGCCCGCGCCATTTTGAGGGCGCGAGCGAATGGCTTGACGTAGATGCGGGGGGCACGGTGAAACCCCGTGCCGGGCCTGGCGAGCGTTGCAAGCACAAGCCCGGCACCATGAGTGCGCGTGCGGGTTAGGCCAGCCCTTCAGCCTTCAGTGCAGTGCGGCCTGCACGCCGCTGTCGGCGTCCATGCGCGCCTTGAACGCGGCCAAGTTGTCCAGCCCCGACAGATCCACACCACGGCCTTGGCCCAGTACAGGGTGATGTAGAGGTAAGGGTCGGCGAAGCTGCGGAAGCCGGCCAGCCAGTCGTGCCCGGCCAGTTGCCGGTCGGCCTGCTCGTACAGGCCGCGCAGGCGGGTGCGGGCGGTGGCTTTCAGCGCGTCGTGTTGGCTGGCGTCGGCGAGGAACTTGGCCGGGGAGACAGGCGGCACGAAGGCCGGGTGCAGGTCGGCATTGACGAAGGACAGCCAGCGGGTCGCCTCGGCGCGCTGGCGCGGGCTGCCGTCACCGGCCAGGTGGGCCTGCGGATAGCTGTCGGCGATGTAGCCGAGGATCGCCGCGTTCTGGGTCAGCACGAAATCGCCATCGACCAGTGCCGGCACGGCGCCGGTCGGGTTGATCGCAAGGAATGCCGGCTCCTTCATGCTCTGCGCGGTCAGCAGTTCGACTTCGAACGGCTGGCCGGTCCATTGCAGGACGATGTGGTCGGCGGTGGAACAGGCGCCGGGCTTGCTGTACAGCTTCATGGGAACTCCGGGTATGGGTGTGGAAACCCCTCGAACTATCCCAGAGCGGGCCGCCGCCGCCCAGCGGCATGGTGGCAACGCAGCGTTACGAGGCGCGCGGCTTGAGCGATTGCACCTTGTAGAAGGTGTGCCCGCCGATGGTCGCCACCTGGTAGGCGTTGCGCCAACTCGGGCTGGCGATGGCATGGGCGGCGAAGTGGCTGGCGCCGGGCACGATTTCCTTGCGTTCGCCGGCCGGCAGTGCCCAGTTGCGCTCGGCGGCGAAGGCCACATCGACCGCTTCGGCCCAGGCATCTGCATTACGCAGCTGGGTGCCGGGGGCAACGATGGTCGGCGCGAACTGCTTGCGCGCAGTAACCACCTGGCACATCGAGTTGCCCCACAGGCCGCTGTCGAGGCGGCGCAACGCCACCTCGGCCACGGCCTGTTGGCCGCGCAGGGTCTGGTCGCGGGCTTCCAGATAAACGGTGGTGCTCAAGCACAGCGAATCGGCGGCTGGCTGCGGCAACATTTGCGTCATACCAGAGGTATTCTGAGGCCAGTTTCATGATGTCTCCTTGCTCCGTATGGGCCGCAAGTCGCCTGCTCTTTGAATCATCAGGAGCTTGGCGAATTGCGGGTCGGCGTCGGCATGGGGAGGCGGCCGTGGCATCGGGGCCGCCCCTGTGGGCAGCCCCCAATCGGTCATCGGGAGGGCTGCGCCGTGCTCACCGGAACTGGTGGGTGAGCGGAAAGTGGGCGCAAGGTAGGGGCGAGATGCAAAACCCCTCCTGAATGCAGCAGCTTGACATTCAGCTTTTGTTTTATTCCGGAATCGCGGCCGGGTTGTTGGCCGGAGGCCCGTTCCCATGCCCCGACCCGGGGAAACGGCTTGTTTTCCGGCTTCGGCGCAGGGCATGGCAGGCAGGGTGGCGCCTGTCCGCGGCTGATGGTGACACCATTGTTGCTAGGTGGATGTCCGCTTCAGCGATGGTCTTCCGATACCGGGAACAAGGGGGATTTGCCCGAAAGATCGGTTGCCGTGCCGCTTTCCAGATCCAGCCGCACGTGTTCGGGAAGGTGCGCCGTTGGCGAGCTTGCGCATGATCGCCAGCAGTGGCTGGTAGCGGGCGCGGAGCCATTCGTCGGGGGTGGCATCGCCGGCTTGCCGGGCATCGCGTTGCAATTTTGCATCGTCATGTTCCAGTGCGCGGGCCAGCAGGGCGTAGTGGGCCGCGCGGGCGACGGGGATGTCGGCGAATGCGAGGTCGCCGGCATTGGCGAGGCGGATGAAGTTTGTGGTCAGGTCCAACGCTCGCCAGCTTGCGAAATCTTCCAGTTGCAGGCCTTCAGCGTGCGCCAGTGCACGGGCGCTTTCCGTGGCGGCGGCGAGGTCGGCCGCATACCGGGGGCCTGCGTGCCGGTCGTCGCCGTTCTGGCTGCCATCGCTGTGCAGGCAGGCAAACATGGCCTCGGGCAATCCGCCGTGGCCGATGGTGCGTGACAGGGCGGACACCGTCACCGTCGTGTGCAGCCAGGGACAGCACCAGCAGGTCTGCACCGTTCAGGGGAGCTGCGCGCCAGTGCGCGCATCTCGCAGGGCCAGTCGTCGAGCAGGCGCAGGCGCGTCAGTTCGACGATGTAACGGCGGGTGAAATCGTGGTAATCGGTGGCATCCAGCATCGCGATGTCCCACGGCGCGCCATGGGCGTGCTCGGCGCCCGCGGTGCCCGGGGGAAAAATTCGTCGAAACGCGGTACTTGGCCCACGCGCACGGTTTCGATCTCGATATGTGGGCTGCCGTCCAAGGTCATCAGCGTATAGGCCGGTACATAGGCTGCCAGCGAGGGGGCCTGGATGTTGAACAACCCGCTGCCATCGCCATAGCGCCGCATCGCCATGTCGTTGAAGTGCATGTGTCCGGCCACGTGCAGCCGCAGGCCGGTGGCTGCCAATGCGCGGGTGGTGGCCTCGGCGGGGCGGCGCGCCAGTTGCATCGCGTCCTCGCCCAGCAGCATGGCGATGTTGTCCGAGGCGCCATCGTAGAACTCGGCCATCGGGAAATGGCTGAAGGCGACCACCTGCTTGCCTAGCGCCTTGCCGCGCGCGACCACGTCGGCCAGCCAGTCGATGACGTGCGGTTTGTGCGCCAGCATGGCGTCATACCCTTGGTTTCTCGAGCCGGTGAAGTCATTGGCCCCGGGGCCGGTGGGCAGGTATACGTTGGCGTCCAGCCCGACCAGCCACAACCCTTCCACCGGCTCCACGAGATAGGACGCATCGGCGAGCGTGGTGCAGTGCTTGCCGTCGTCGTCGCAGATCCGGTGCCGGCGATGCTCCCATGCCGCTTGTTCCAGCGCGGTGGCATGGGTGTAGTCGGCGTAGCGGTAATGGCTGTAGGGCGTTTCGTAATAAAGGTATTGCGGCTGCGGCATGAAGCCGTACCGGGCCAGCATCGCGGTCATGCCGGCATGGCCGAGTATGCGGATGTCCCCGGTGCAGTAGCTTTCGCCGACCTGCGCCGCCGGCCCGCGCCAGTGCGTGCTGCAATTGGTGTTGCCGCCACGGCTGTATACCGCACGTGGGTAGCCAGGCTGGCCGGTGGCCGGGTGGATGCCGAGGAAGTCGAGGTTTGCCGCCGGCCAGGTCGAATGGACGCACCGGGTCGTGGTTGCCCAGCGTGGCAAGGAAGGTGACGCCATGCCGGGCCGTGTACTCGTCCAGCACCCGGGCCAGTCCGCGCAGGTGCACCGGCTGGCCGTCGTCGGAAAAATCGCCGGGCAACACGATGTAGCGCGCGCCGCGTGCGATTGCATTGTCGAGCGCGGCCAGGAAGGCAAAGTGGTTTTCATTGAACAGGCGCGTGGAGGTGAGCTGTGCCTGCATGGTGCGGATGGTGGCGTTGAGGCCGGTGCCGGGGTTGCGCACTCCGGGGAAGGCGTCGCCTTCGAAGCGGGCGTGGACGTCGTGGAAATGCACGTCCGGCATGAAGGCGATGTGTACCGGTTCCCGCAGTGCGGAAACCGGTGCTTCCTGCGCGGCGAACGCCGGCCCGCCGCCAATGGCACAACAAACCATCAGCATGCGGGCGAGCATTGCCATCGGTTCAGAAATCGACCCTGACACCGAGGCTGTAACGACGACCGGACAATTCGTACATGGTCGGGAACGACGGGTCCATGGTGTAACCGGTGGTCGCCTCGTTGGTGACGTTGATGCCCTTCAGGCTGAGTTTGACGTTGTCGGCGATGCGGTAGCCGATGGAGATGTCGGTCTGGCCGTAGGCGTCGCGATAGATCGGGTACATGTTGTAGCCGATGGATTCGACGTACTCGGACTTGTGGTTGTAGGACACTCGCGCGTCGAAGCGGTCGTTCTCGTAGTACAGGGCCATGTTCCAGGTCTTGTCGGCCAAGCCGGGCATCGGCGTCTTGATGCCCAAGCTGGACTGGCCGGCCAGTGAGCTGTCCAGCAAGGTGTAGTTGGCGTTGACGCCAAAGCCCTGCAACAGCGGGTGCAGCGCGCCCAGCGGCAACTGCGCGACCAGCTCCCAGCCGTCCACGTCGTAGGAGCCATCGGCGTTCACCGGCTGGTACACGTCGAAGTTGTAGACACCGTTGATCGTGCCGTTTGCGTTGTAGACGGTAACGTCCTTGACCACCCCGGTCAGTGCATTGACCACCACGCCCTTGATCTTCTTGTTGAAGTAAGACGCTGCCAGCAGGCCGCCATTGTCGAAGTACTTCTCCACGCCGATCTCCCACTGGTCCGCGTAGGTCGGTTCCAGCCCCGGGTTGCCGTCGGTGAATCGGTACGAACTCCAGCTGGCGGTGCGCTTGTAAGCGATGTCGGTCAGTGCCGGGCGCATCAGCGTCTTGGATGCCGCGCCACGCAGCAGCAGGCCGTCTGCCAGTTCGGCGGTGAAGTTCAGGCTCGGCAGCACGTCGGAGTAGTCGCCCTTGCTGGATACCGGGGTGTCGGTATAGCCGGAGCTGCCATCGGCATGCTGTACCGGGTGGTAGCCGGAGGACGTCACCGCGGTGTCGACGTAGCGGACACCGGCATTGGCCGATACCGGCACGCGGCCGATGTCGAAGACGAAATCGGCCATCAGGTACAGCGCCGTGGTTTTTTCATCGACCTTGTAGTACTGGGCCACGTCGAACGGGGTGGTGAAGCCGGGATGGCGGAAGGTGCGGCGCGCGTAATCGTTGGACACCATCTGCCAGCCCAGGTTCTTCGCGCGGTAATGGCCGCCGGGGACGATGTCGGCAATGTCGCGCAGTTCGCTGTCGGCAAGGGTGCGCTTGTTGACCCAGCCATTGTCGGTCGCCGAAGGGCCACCGATCTTCTTCTCGCCATACTGGCGTTCCTTGCTCTTGTCGGTGTAGCGGCCACCGAATTGCAGCGCGCTCAATGCCGGGAAGAACGCCAGGTCCATCGTCCTGCGGAAATTCGCCTGCGCCGCGTACTTGTCGTCGTTGATCTTCTCCAGCGTGGTTTCGTAGGCCTCGAACAGGTACTTGTCCGCCGCGTCGTACATGTTGATAGTGCCGGGGTTGGTGCTGGGCACGGTTTCGCCACTGTGGCCGGTCCAGTAGCTGCGCGAAGGGGCGTAGGCCACGTGCTTGAGGTTGGCGTAGTCCAGCGTCTTCTTCGCACCGGAGTAACCGGCCATCGCGTCGATCATCCAGTCGCCCGCCTTCCAGTCCAGCGTGGCGCTGAACTGGCTGTAATCGGTCTTGTTGATGCGCTCCTTGCTCAGGAGTTCATGCTGGGTGGCGGTGTAGGACACGTCCTTCAGCACCACGAGGCCGTGGTTGGCCAAGGTCGTGGCGTCGTAGTCGTGAATGGTTTCCAGCGTGCTGCGGCTGGACGCGGTGTAGGCGGCCGCGTCGTATTCGTCTTCGGTGGTGTCGTAGCGCCCGAGCAGTGCATCGAAGGTCAGGCTGAAGGTGTTGGAAGGCTTGAACTGCAGCGATGCGGTTGCGCCCCACTTGTCCTGCTCATTGACATACACGCGGTCGCCGATCTTGTCCTGGAACACGATGCGGTCGGTTTCGCGCGCGTTGCCGCGGTTGGCGATGGCAATGCCGGTGTCGCGCTCGAACACCGCTTCGGCCTGCTCGCCACGGCTGCCGGAGGCGCTGAGGAAACGGGTCAGAGGGCGGAAGTTGATGCCCGAGGTCGCATCGGTGCGGTTGGTGCGCTTTGCCGTGGAGAACGACACCAGTGCGCCCCAGTCACCCCACGTGTCGCTGGCGAGGAACGAGAGCTTGGGGTCGACTTCGCCGGAGATCGAGTTGTGCGCGCCTTCGGCGGAAACCACCAGCTTGCGCTGGTCATAGTCGAATGGCCGGGCGGTGGAAATCTGCACGGAACCGGCGATGCCGCCTTCTTCCTGCGCGGCTGTTGGCGACTTCTGCACCGTCACCTGCTGGATGATTTCCGAGGCGAAGATGTCGAATTCCACGTCGCGCCCGCCACTGCCTGACGCGGTGGCGAGGCCATTGATGGACACATGGGTGTAGTCGGATGGCAGGCCGCGCACGTTGACCTTGGTGCCCAGGCCCTTGCTGCGCTCGATGGTCACGCCGGGCATGCGTTGCAATGCTTCGGAAAGGTTCTGCTCGGGGAAGTCGGCCACGTCGGTGGCGACGATGGAATCGGAGAAGCCGATGTTGGCGCGCTTGATGTCCACGGCCTTTTCCAGGCTGCGGCTGTAGCTGCCGGTCACCTGAATGGTGTCGAGTTGGATGGCTTCTTTGCCAGCGTCCTCGGCCAGCACTTGCACGGGGGCCGAGGCCATGCCAGCAATCATCACCAGGTGGATGGCGCGGCTCAACGGGGCGGGGGCAGGCGCAGTAGCGCGCTGCAGGAGGCGGCGGTAGGTCATTCTGGTCTCGTGTAGTCGTGGGGAAGGAAGCACCGGCTGCGGGCCGGGTCATGCGTCCTGAGTGGCACGAGGCTACGAGGTGAATATGACGTTACGGTTTTGTTTGGATGATGTCATGCCCGGCCGGGATGGCCGGAGGCTGATTGCGCCGCTGCGAAAGCCGCGAAGAGCCGCCACTTCACGCGACTCTGCCCGAGATGCGGCGCTGGCCTTCAGAGCATGGCGGCCAGCCGGCTGCCTTGGTCGATTGCCCGCTTGGCATCCAGCTCTGCGGCCACGTCGGCGCCGCCGATGACGTGCGGGTTGCGGCCGGCGGCGCGCAGGGCGTCGGCCAGTTCACGGTGCGGTTCCTGCCCGGCACAGACCACCACGGTGCCGACGTCGAGCAATTGCTCCTGGCCATCGATGCGGATGCGCAGGCCTGCGTCATCGATGCCGAGGTATTCGACGCCGCCCAGCATCGCCACGCCCTTGGCCTTGAGCGTGGCGCGGTGGATCCAGCCGGTGGTCTTGCCCAGCCGCGCGCCGGGTTTGCCGGGGCTGCGTTGCAGCAGCCAGACCTTGCGGGCCGCATGTTCCGGCTGCGGTTTGGCCAGCGAGCCGCGCGCCTCGAAGTCCGGGTCCACGCCCCATTCGGCCATCCAGCGTGCCGGGTCCAGCGAGGGCGACTGGCCTTCGTGAACCAAAAACTCGCCCACGTCGAAGCCGATGCCACCGGCGCCGATGACCGCCACCTTGTCGGCGGCGCGTACCCGGCCCAGCAGCACGTCGAGGTAGCTGACCACCATTGGGTGCTCGGCACCGGGGAAGGCCACCTTGCGCGGGCGGATGCCGGTGGCGACCACCACCTCGTCGAAACCCGCCAGATTGTCCGCATCGGCAGTGGTGCCCAGCCGCAGTTCCACGCCGGTTTCGGTGAGTTTGTGGCGGAAATAGCGCAGGGTTTCGTGGAACTCCTCCTTGCCGGGGATGCGCTTGGCGACGTTGAACTGGCCGCCGATCTCGCCGGCTGCGTCGAACAAGGTCACGCGGTGGCCGCGCTCGGCTGCCACCGTCGCGCAGGCCAACCCCGCCGGGCCGGCGCCAACCACGGCAATGCGCTTGGGCGTGGTGGTGGGGCGATAGACCAACTCGGTTTCATGCGCCGCGCGTGGGTTGACCAAACAACTGGCGCGCTTTTGCTGGAATACGTGGTCAAGGCAGGCTTGGTTGCAGGCGATGCAGGTGTTGATCGCCTCGGCCTTGCCCGCGCGCGCCTTGGCCGGCCATTGCGGGTCGGCCAGCAGCGGCCGCGCCAGCGACACCATGTCGGCGCCGCCGCCGGCGAGGATGCCCTCGGCCACTTCGGGCATGTTGATGCGGTTGGTGGCTATCAATGGAATGCCGACGTGCGGCTTCAGCTTGGCGGTGACGCCGGCAAACGCCGCGCGCGGCACCGAGGTGGCAATCGTCGGAATGCGCGCCTCGTGCCAGCCAATGCCGGAGTTGATGATCGTCGCGCCGGCCGCCTCGATGGCCCTGGCCTGCTGCACGATTTCTTCCCAGTTGCTGCCGTCTTCCACCAGATCCAGCAGCGACAGCCGGTAGATGATGATGAAGTCCGGCCCGCAGGCCTCGCGGATGCGGCGCACGATTTCCACCGCAAAGCGCATGCGCTTGGCCGCGTCGCCGCCCCAGGCGTCGGTGCGCTGGTTGGTGCGCGGGGCGATGAATTCGTTGATCAGGTAGCCTTCCGAGCCCATCACCTCCACGCCGTCGTAACCGGCCTCGCGCGCCAGCTTCGCCGCGCGAGCGTAGTCGGCGATATGCCGCTCCACGCCGCCAGCTGAAAGCGCGCGTGGCGTGAACGGATTGATCGGCGCCTTCAGCTTCGACGGTGCCACCTGCAAGGGGTGGTAGCCGTAGCGGCCCGCGTGCAGCAGCTGCATGCAGATTTTCGCGCCGTGCCCGTGCACCGCGGCAGTCACCTGCCGGTGCCGGCGCACCTCCCACGGCCATGACAGCTTGCTGCCGAACGGGGTCAGCCAGCCCACCACGTTCGGCGCAAAGCCGCCGGTGACCAGCAGCGCCGCGCCGCCTTCGGCGCGTTCGGCGAAATACGCGGCCAGCTTGGGGAAGTCACGGGCGTGGTCTTCCAGCCCGGTGTGCATCGAGCCCATCAGCACGCGGTTGCGCAGCGTGGTGAAGCCCAAATCCAGCGGGGCGAACAGATGGGGGTAGGGAGTGTCGGTGGCTGGCGTCATCGTGAATACGCTTGCGTATGGATTGCGCCAGCGTGCCGTGAAACCGCGCCTGCGGCAAGCGTTGCTCAGCCGGGGGCGGGTGCGGCGGCTGGCGGCCGGGAGCGGTCGAACCCAACAGCGGCAGGGGGATGCCGCGCAACGGGCCTGTCAGCAGTCGCAGCAGATGCGGGGCGGGCGCTGCTCAGCTCCAGCCTTCCAGCGCTAGCTTGCCGATGCTGTGGCCTGCTTCCAGCAGCCGGTGCGCCTCGCGCAGGTTGGCAGCGTTGATCGGCCCCAGCCGCCGGGTCAGCGTGGTGCGCAGTTCGCCGGCATCGATCAGGCTGGCGGCGCGGGTCAGGATGCGGTGTTGTTCGATCATGTCGGCTGTGCGGAACCGGGCGCGGGCGAACATGAATTCCCAATGGATGCCGATGCACTTGGCCTTGTAGGGATCACCGATGCGCAGCTCGCCGCGTGGTTCGACGACCAGCCCCACATGTCCCTGCGGCGCCAGCACGTCGCCCAATTGCTGCCAGTACAGGTCGGTGTCGGCCAGATTCATCGCCGCATTCACTTCGCTGATATCCATTGCCTGCAACTGCGGGGCCAGCGGCTGGCGGTGGTCGATGACGTGGTCGGCGCCCAACTGCCGGCACCAAGTCGCGCTTTCTTCGCGCGAAGCGGTCGCCACCACGGTGAAGCCGGCATGGCGGCCGAGCTGGATCGCCATCGAGCCGACGCCGCCGGCGCCACCGATGATCAGCAGCACCTGCCCGGCATGGCGGCGCCCGTCCAACTGGCATGGCATGCGTTGGAACAACAGCTCCCATGCGGTGAGCGTGGTCAGCGGCAGCGCCGCGGCCTCGGCGAAATCCAGCGTGGCCGGCTTGCGCCCGGCCAGCCGCTCATCGACCAACTGCAGCTGCGCGTTACAGCCGGGGCGGGTGACGTCGCCGGCGTAATACACCTCGTCGCCGACCGCGAAGGCCGTCACCTCGGGCCCGACTGCCAGTACGGTGCCGGCGGCGTCGAAACCGAGTACGCGCGGCGGGTTCGCTTCGCCGGTGCCGGCGCGGCGCAACTTGGCATCGACCGGGTTCACGGATATCGCCTGCACCCCGACCAACAGGTCCCGGCCGTGCGGGCCGGGTGGTTCGGGGAGGTCGAAATCCTGCAGTGAATGCGGATCGTCGATGGGCAGGTAGCGGCTCAGGCCGACGGCTTTCACGGACAGGACTCCTTACGCAAGATGGTCCCGGCATCATACGCAGCCGGTTTGGCCGGGAGAGGGGCAGGCGCTGGATGAATGTCACATCAAAATGTTATGCGCCTGTTAACATCACCTTCACAACTTGGCGCATAATGTGCGCCACGTTCAAGTGCGGGAACGGCCGTCTCTGGACGCGACTAGACGAAATCGCTGTGCTGGAACATGCCTCTACTACCGGTTTCACACCCCCGAAACAAGGAGTTGTATTCATGAATAAGAAGATCCTCACCGCCGCGCTGCTGGGTGGTCTGGTGTTCGCCCAGGCCGCCTCGGCCCAGGAATTTCGACGATCGCTGGTACCTGACCGGTGCCACCGGCTTCAACTTCCAGGACAGCGACCGCGGTACCAGCGATACCCCGTTCGTTTCCCTTGGTCTGGGCAAGTTCATCAGCCCGAACTGGTCGCTGGACGGTGAGCTGAACTACCAGAACCCGAACTTCAGTTCCAACAAGGACCTGAACTGGTCGCAGTACGGCATCTCGCTGGACCTGCGCCGCCACTTCATCCAGGAAGGCCGTGGCTGGAACCCGTACCTGCTGTTCGGTCTGGGCTACCAGAAGGCTGAAGAGGAATACGCCATCCTGTCGCCGAATTCCCCGGCGCAGCGTGAAGACGGCAACTTGGCCGCCAAGGCTGGCTTCGGTTTGCAGACCACCTTCGACAAGCGCGTTGCCGTGCGTGCCGAACTGGCCTACCGCGCTGATTTCGACGACCAGAGCGTGAACCCGCGTCGTGCTGGTTTGGACAACGACTGGTTCGGCGACGTGCTGGCTTCGGTCGGCGTCGTGATTCCGCTGGGCCCGGCTGCCGCCGCTCCGGCTCCCGCCCCGGCTCCGGTTGCCCCGGTCGCGCCGAGCTGCGCCGATCTGGACGACGACGGTGACGGCGTCAACAATTGCAACGACAAGTGCCCGAACTCGCAGGCCGGCCAGATCATCGGCCCGGACGGCTGCCCGGCTCCGATCTCGATCGATCTGAAGGGCGTCAACTTCGACTACGACAAGGCCACCCTGCGTCCCGACGCTGTGGGCATCCTGGGCGAAGCTGCCGAGATCCTGAAGCGTTACCCGGAACTGCGCGTTGAAGTCGCCGGCCACACCGACTCGAAGGGTACCGACGCTTACAACCAGAAGCTGTCCGAGCGCCGCGCCAAGGCCGTCTATGACTACCTGGCCAACAACGGCGTTGCCGCTTCGCGCCTGGTCGGTCCGGTTGGCTACGGCGAGAGCCGCCCGATTGCTCCGAACACCAATGCCGATGGTTCGGACAACCCGGAAGGTCGCGCCAAGAACCGCCGCACCGAGCTGAACGTCCAGAACTGATCGGACGCTTCGGTTGATTCGAAACAAGGCCCGGCATTGCCGGGCCTTGTTTTTTTTTGTTGCCACAATTCTTGGCGGTAACCCTTTGTGCCATCGACAAACGATGCCGAAGCCACAACCGCTCCCGGCGGTTTTTTCGTGATCGTGGTGTGGTTGTCGGGGATGTGCCTGCACGTGGCGGTTGCCTGTGCCCGTAGGCCTGCCTACACTCGCCGCGTTCTTCTCCTGATGGAATTCCCGATGCTGCGTTCCGCATTGGCCGGCACCCTTGCTCTGGCCCTCGTCCCCGTTGCCAACGCAGCCGTAGATTGTTCGGCCAGCCCGGTCCTGCCGGCGCCGTTGCCGGCCACGGTGGTCGCCCCGGTGGCGGCAGAGCTTTACGTGCGGCAGGGCCAGTTGGGCATGCCCTCGGGCGTGTTGAGCTCGAGCGAGGTGCAGTCGCTGGACCTGATCCTGATGCGCCTGCGCGTGGAAAGCTGCAACAACGTCGCCAAGGCGGTGCCTGCCGGTGCCGTGGCCAACAGCAACGACCCGGCCGCCTACAAGCCGCAGACTGCTTACGACAACACGCCGTGGCGCTTCGACATGAGCCAGGGCGACAAGCGCATGACCGCCGATGAATTCGATGCATGGATGAAGGCGCGCGGCGCGCGCGTGGTGCGTCCCCGCGAGGAGGGGCCTGCTGCGGCGCAGCCGGCGCCCGCCACCAAGTAAGGGACGCATGGCCCCCCGCCGTCCGTCCGGTCCGGCTTCGACGTTCGCCCGCTCTGGTCACCCGAGCGGGCGTCGTGTTTCCGGCCCGGCGAAAAAGCCGTCGTCGGCCGGGCAGGCGCGGCATGGCCTGGCGCGGGTGCTGTCCAAGGCCGGGCTGTGTTCGCGCAGCGAGGCTGCGCGTTGGGTGCAGGACGGCCGGGTGAGCGTGGATGGGCGCGTGGTGCGTGACCCGGAGTTTCCGGTCGTTCCGTCACGTCAGCAGGTACGGGTGGATGGGGCACCGTTGGCGCCGGTGCGGCGCTGGTACGTGGCCTTGAACAAGCCACGCGGGCTGGTCACCACGGTGCGCGACGAGCAGGGTCGCGACACGGTTTATCGCTGTTTCGACGACAGCGGCCTGCCGTGGCTGGCGCCGACCGGGCGGCTGGACAAGGCCAGCGAAGGCCTGCTGTTTTTCAGCAACGACCCGGAATGGGCCTCGCGCCTGACTGACCCGGCCACCGGGCCGCTGAAGACCTACCGGGTGCAGGTCGATGGCCTGCCCGATGCGGCGCAGCTGGCACGGATGCGCGAAGGCATCAATGATGCCGGCGAGCGACTGGCCGCGCATGCGGTGCAGGTGTTGCGCCACGGGCAGCGCACTGCGTGGCTGGAAGTGGTATTGGACGAGGGCCGCAACCGCCATATCCGGCGCCTGTTGCAGGCGTTGGGGTTCGATGTGCTGCGGCTGGTGCGGGTGGCGATCGGGCCGGTGCAGCTGGGGACGCTGGAGAAGGGGCAGTGGCGCGAATTGGAAGTGGACGAGCTGCAGGCATTGCAGTGCCCATTCAATGAATGAATGCGATTGAGTCTGCATTTATTCAATTAATTCAGTGAAATAGCTTGAATACTTTGTGTACCTGATTAGGCTGGCTCCTCGGATTTGAACGAAGGTGCTGTGCCATGCAGGTAGTGATTCGCGTATCGGGAGCGTCGCTGTGGCTGGCGGCGGTGGCGGGGCTGGCAGGATGCGCCTCGACCGGCCCGCAGGCGACGGCGCCCAAGCCGGTCACGGCGACGGTGGAAGCCGCTCCCGTGGCGCAGAAGGATGCGCTGGGCAACTACCGTTTTCTGATGCAGCAAAATGGCGCCAACATGAGCGCCGACCAGTTCGATGCCTGGATGAAGGCCAACGGCATCCGCGTGGTGCAGGGTGCGCCAGCGGCCCCGGCGGCAACCACGGCCGTGGACAAGAAGAAGCGCAAGCGCTGACCGCCCTTGGCGTGGCGCCATGCCTGCCATTGGCCGGCATGGCGCGAGGGTGCCCGGCTGCCGGCCGGGCACGTCCCGTTACTTGATGACGCCCAGCTCCCTGCCGATGCGGATGAAGGCATCGATGGCACGGTCCAGATGCTCGCGGCTGTGCGCGGCGCTCATCTGGGTGCGGATGCGGGCCTGGCCTTTCGGTACGACGGGGAAGAAGAAGCCGATGGCGTAGATGCCTTCCTCCAGCAGCCGCTCGGCGAACTTCTGCGCCAGCGGCGCGTCGTACAGCATCACCGGGCTGATCGGGTGCACGCCTGGCTTCACGTCGAAGCCGGCGGCGGTCATCTTCTGGCGGAAATAGGCGGTGTTCTCGGCCAGCTTTTCGCGCAGGTCGCCGGCGGCGTCGAGCATCTCGAAGGCCTTGATGCCGGCGGCCACCACGTGCGGCGGCAGCGAGTTGGAGAACAGGTAGGGGCGCGAGCGCTGGCGCAGCAGTTCGACGACCTCGGCGCTGGCGCAGGTGAAGCCACCCAGCGCGCCGCCCATCGCCTTGCCGAGGGTGCCGGTGATGATGTCGATCTTCTCCAGCACGCCCTTGACCTCGGCCGAGCCGCGGCCGCTGGCGCCGAGGAAGCCGGTGGCGTGGCATTCGTCGATGTGCACCAGTGCGCCGTACCTCGAAGCCAGTGCGGTGATCTCGTCCAGCGGGGCGATGAAGCCGTCCATCGAGAACACGCCGTCGGTGGTGATGAGTTTGGTCTTGCAGCCGGCGGCGTCGGCGGCCTGCAACTGCGCTTCGAGGTCGGCCATGTCGCAGTTGGCATAGCGGAAGCGCTTGGCCTTGCACAGGCGCACGCCGTCGATGATGGAGGCGTGGTTCAGCGCGTCGGAGATGATCGCGTCGTCCTCGCCCAGCAGCGGCTCGAACAGGCCGCCGTTGGCGTCGAAGCAGGCGGCGTAGAGGATGGTGTCGTCCTTGCCGAAGAAGCGCGCGATCTGCTGTTCCAACTGCTTGTGCAGGTCCTGCGTGCCGCAGATGAAGCGCACCGAGGCCATGCCGAAGCCGTGGCTGTCCAGCGCGTCCTTGGCGGCCTGGATCAGCGCCGGGTGGTCGGCCAGCCCGAGGTAGTTGTTGGCGCAGAAGTTCAGCACGGTGCGGCCATCGTCCAGCGTGATTTCGGCCGACTGCGGGCTGGTGATGATGCGTTCGGACTTGAACAGCCCCTGCGCGCGGATGGCGTCCAGTTCCTCGGCGTAGTGCCTGGTCAGCGGGGAGGTGTTCGCGGTGGCGGTCATGGCGGCGTCTTGCGGTGGAAAGAACGCCGATTCTAGCCGCCGGGGGCCGAGCCTGCCGTGGTCATGGGGAATGGCTATAAGCATGGGGGAGGAAGTCATTTCTCCGCCGCGGTGTGCGCCCGCAGCATCCGCGTACCTGTCCTGAATGCCTCGCGGAGCCCGCGCATGTCCGAATTCCTCCCGCCGCCAGGCCATCGCTTGGTTCGGGCCACATTGCTGGCGTTGCTGGCGTTGCTGCCGGCGTGGCCGGCCTTCGCCGGCGACGTGCAGTTGCTCAACGTCTCCTACGACCCCACCCGCGAGTTCTACCGCGACTACAACGCCGCCTTCGCCCGCCACTGGCAGCAGGCCAGGGGCGACAAGGTGACGGTGGAAACCTCGCATGGCGGCTCCGGCAAGCAGGCGCGCGCGGTGATCGACGGCATCGAGGCCGACGTGGTGACGCTGGCGCTGGCCTATGACGTCGATGCCATCGCGCAGAGATCGAAATTGCTGCCGGCCAATTGGGAGTCGCGCCTGCCCGAGCACAGCGCGCCTTACACCTCGGCGATCGTGTTCCTGGTGCGCAAGGGCAATCCGAAGGGCATCCGCGACTGGCCGGACCTGTTGCGCAGCGGTGTGTCGGTCATCACCCCCAACCCCAAGACCTCCGGCGGCGCGCGCTGGAACTACCTGGCTGCGTGGGCCTACGGCGACTACATCTTCAAGGGCGACCGGACCAAGGTGCTGCGCTACATGCGCGCACTGTTCCGCAACGTGCCGGTGCTGGACACCGGCGCGCGTGGGGCTACCACCACCTTCGTCCAGCGCGGCATCGGCGACGTGCTGCTGGCGTGGGAGAACGAGGCCTTCCTCGCCCAGCAGGAACTGGGCCCGGACAAGTTCGAGATCGTGGTGCCGCGCTTGTCGATTCTGGCCGAGCCGTCGGTGGCGTTGGTCGATCGCAACGTCGACCGCCACGGCACCCGTGAGGTGGCGCAGGCCTACCTGCGCTACCTGTATTCGCCCGAAGGCCAGCGCATCGCCGCGCGCCACTACTACCGCCCGCGCCATCCCGAGCACGCCGCCCCGGCCGACGTGGCACGCTTCCCGCAGGTGCGGCTGGTGACCATCCGCGATGCCTTCGGTTCGTGGGAAAAGGCGCAAGCCGAGCATTTCGCCAATGGCGGCGTGTTCGACCAGATCCAGGCGAGCAAGTAAGTGGCCCACCCGGTTTCTCCCGCTCCGGCGTCCCCGCTGGCCGCGCCGAAGGGCCGGCGGCGCGCGCGGCGGGTCATTCCCGGTTTCGGCCTTGGCATGGGTATCACCCTGTTCTGGTTGGGCCTGATCGTGCTGGTGCCGCTGGCTGGGCTGTTCCTCAAGGCCGCCGGGCTGGGCGTGGGCGGCATCTGGCAGATATGGAGCGAGCCGCGGGTGCTGGCGGCGTTGCGCCTGAGCTTCCTCACCGCGCTGGCGGCGGCGGCGTTCAACACGGTGATGGGCACGTGGGTGGCGTGGGTGTTCGTGCGTTACCGCTTCCCCGGCCGGCGCCTGTTCGACGCGATGATCGACCTGCCGTTCGCGCTGCCCACGGCGGTGGCGGGCATCGCGTTGACCGCGTTGTACGGCGGGCAGGGCTGGATAGGCCGTTGGCTGGAGCCGCTGGGCGTCAAGGTCGCCTACGCGCCGGCTGGCATCGTCGTGGCTTTGGTATTCGTCGGCCTGCCGTTCGTGGTGCGCATCGTGCAGCCGGTGCTGGCCGAGAGCGAGCGCGAGCTGGAGGAGGCGGCCGGCACACTCGGCGCAAGCCGCTGGCAGACCGTGGTGCGGGTGGTGTTGCCGGCGTTGTGGCCGGCGCTGCTGACCGGCTTCGCGCTGGCGTTCGCGCGCGGTGTGGGCGAATACGGCTCGGTGATCTTCATCGCCGGCAACCTGCCGTTCGCCACCGAGATCGCGCCGCTGCTGATCACCATTCGTCTGGATGAATTCGACTACGCCGGGGCCACCGCGATCGCCACGGCAATGCTGCTGCTGTCCTTCGTCGTGTTGCTGCTGGTCAACAGCCTGCAGGCGCGGCTGCAACGCAGGGGCGCGCGATGAACGAAATGGTGTCGGAGCTGCCGATGGGAATTGCCGCATCCACCGGCCGCCGCGGTGCGGCGCAAGTGGCCAGCGTGACCACCGAGCCGCGCTGGGTGCAGGTGCTGCTGATCCTCGGCGCGCTGGGCTTCCTGCTGTCCTTCCTGCTGCTGCCGCTGCTGCTGGTGTTCGGCGAGGCACTGCGTGGCGGCGTGCAGGCGTTCTGGGCCGCGATCACCGATGCCGACGCGCTGGCGGCGGTGAAACTGACCCTGCTGGTCACCGCGATTGTCGTACCGCTGAACCTGCTGTTCGGCATTGCCGCGGCGTGGGTGGTCAGCAAGCACAAGTTCCCCGGCAAGCGCTGGCTGGTGACGCTGATCGACCTGCCGTTCTCCGTGTCGCCGGTGGTGGCCGGGCTGGTGTTCATCCTGCTGTTCGGCCGCGACGGCTGGCTGTGGCCGCTGATCGAGCAGGGCGTGCGTCTGCACCTGCCGGTGTATGGCGAGGCTCTGCTGCAACTGCCACGCATCGTGTTCGCCATTCCCGGCATCGTGCTGGCCACCGCCTTCGTCACCTTCCCGTTCATTGCCCGCGAGCTGATGCCGCTGATGGAGCAGCAGGGCAACGACGAGGAGCTGGCCGCGCTGACCCTGGGCGCGAATGCGTGGCAGATGTTCTGGAAAGTCACGTTGCCGAACATCCGCTGGGGCCTGCTGTACGGCGTGCTGTTGTGCAGCGCGCGGGCGATGGGCGAGTTCGGCGCGGTGTCGGTGGTGTCCGGGCACATCCGCGGGCGTACCAACACGCTGCCGCTGCATGTGGAAATTCTCTACAACGAACCGTCCGCGCATACGTGGAGCGCCGCGTTCGCCTGCGCCTCGCTGCTGGCCGGTACCGCGCTGCTGACGCTGGCGATAAAGACCTTCCTTGAATGGCGCCACGGCGAATCGCTGGCCGCCGCGCACCGCCACTGAGGTGAACACGATGGACATCCGCATACGGCAACTGGGCAAGCGCTTCGGCGATTTCGCCGCGCTCGACGGTGTAAGCCTCGACATCCGCAGCGGCGAGCTGCTGGCGCTGCTGGGGCCATCCGGCTCGGGCAAGACCACCCTGCTGCGCGCCATCGCCGGGCTGGAGCAGCCCGAGCAGGGCCACATCCTGTTCGGTGGCGAGGACGCCACCGGGCTGAGCGTGCAGGCGCGCCGCGCCGGTTTCGTGTTCCAGCACTACGCCTTGTTCAAGCACATGACGGTGGCGGCGAACATCGCCTTCGGGCTTGAAGTACGGCGCGGCAACGAGCGCTGGCCGAAAGCGCGCATCGCCGCCCGCGTCGAGGAGTTGCTGGCGCTGGTGCAACTGGAAGGGCTGGGCGGGCGTTACCCGGCGCAGCTGTCCGGCGGCCAGCGCCAGCGCGTGGCCCTGGCGCGCGCACTGGCGATCGAGCCGCGCGTGCTGCTGCTGGACGAACCCTTCGGCGCGCTCGACGCGCAGGTGCGCCGTGACCTGCGCCGCTGGCTGCGCGAGCTGCACGACCGCACCGGCCTGACCACGGTGTTCGTCACCCACGACCAGGAAGAAGCGCTGGAACTGGCCGACCGCGTCGCCATCCTGCACC
The DNA here is from genome assembly GCA_034675465.1 of Stenotrophomonas sp. Classification (GTDB taxonomy): domain Bacteria; phylum Pseudomonadota; class Gammaproteobacteria; order Xanthomonadales; family Xanthomonadaceae; genus Stenotrophomonas. The sequence goes on from JAUCDH010000010.1 coordinate 145,919, forward strand.
GCGGTCGCATCGAACAGCTCGGCACGCCGGGCGAGGTCTATGACCGCCCGGCCTCGCCGTTCGTCTATGGCTTCGTCGGCGAGGCCAACCGCCTGCCGGCGCGCGCGGCGGGCGAGGTGCTGGACGTGGCCGGCGCGCGCTGGCCGCGGCCGGCGACGCTGCCGGCGGCGGCCGAACTGGAAGTGCACGTGCGCCCGGAAGACATGCGGGTCGGCGAAGGCGGCGACTGGCTCGGCACGGTGCTGTCGGTGCAACGCAGCGGCGCACGCTCCCGCCTGCGTGCGCGCCTGCAAAGCGCGGGCACCGAGGTCGAGGTCGAGCTGCCGCCGGACGCGCCGGCCTACGCGGCCGGGCAGGTCATTGGCCTGGCGGCCAAGCGCCACGGCGTATTCCCGGCCGCGTGACGGCGGCGGCAGGCGGTTCGGGGCACAAATGGGCGCATGCTGAATTTCCGCTGGCGCTGCCCGGTCATTTTGGTTAAGAACTCGTGAACCCGCGCCGTGGCTGCGCGGGTCCCCCACCCATTCGGAGAACCGCAATGAACTTCAGCAAGCGCCTTGCCGCCGTTGCCTGCGCCGCCCTGTTGTCCGCCCCGTTCGCGGCCCTGGCCGACGACGCGGCCGATTCGCCCATCAGCTGGGAAATCGGCGTGGTATCGGACTACCTGTTCCGTGCGGTTTCGCAGACCGACGAGAACCCCACCGCGCAGGCCAGCCTGACGTGGAACCTGCCGGCCGGCTTCTACGTCGGCAGCTTCGCCTCGGGCGTGGATTTCGGTGCCGGCAGCCCCGACGTCGAAGTTGATTACTTCGTCGGCTACGGCTTCGACGTCTCCGACAACGTGAACATCGACGTCCTGCTCAACCGCTACACCTACCCGGGCGCGAGCGAGCTGGCCTACAACGAGCTGGTCACCACGACCACCATCGCCGAGAACTGGAAGGTCAACGTCAGCTACAGCAACGACGTGTGGAACAGCGGCACCGATGGCTGGTATTACGGCATCGGCGGCGAGTGGGGCCTGCCGAACGATTTCAGCCTGAGCGCCAACGTCGGCCGCAGCACCTTCGAGAGCGGCATTGCCGAGGATTACACCGACTGGGGCGTGGGCGTGAGCCGCGCTTTCGGCATCGCCAACGTCTCGCTGGGCTACTACGGCGCGGACAGCAATGGCCGCGAAAATTCCGGCAAGCTGGCCGACAACCGCGTGGTGCTGGCGGTGAAGATCGCGCGCTGAACATTGCCGCCGAAGCAGCATGAAAAAGGCGCCGAAAGGCGCCTTTTTCCATTCCCGGTGGATGCGGGGTCTGCCCCGCATGAGGCTTTTCCGATGAAGCCCGGAGGTTCAATTCCAGCTCAACACCACCTTGCCGGCCTTGCCCTGTTCCATCAGGTCGAAGCCTTCCTGGAAGCGCTCCACCGGCAACTGGTGGGTCAGCACCTTGCCCAGCGGGAAGCCGCCCAGCACCAGCTGGGTCATCTTGTACCAGGTCTCGTACATCTTGCGGCCGTAGATGCCCTGCACGGTCAGGCCCTTGAAGATGATCTTGTCCCAGTCGCAGCCGGCGCCCCTGGGCATGATGCCGAGCATGGCGATCTTGCCGCCGTGGTACATGCAGTCGAGCATGTCGTTGAACGCGCGCGGGTTGCCGCTCATTTCCAGGCCCACGTCGAAGCCTTCCATGTGCAGGTCGGCCATCACGTCCTTCAGCGACTGGTTGGCGACGTTGACCACGCGGGTGGCGCCCATGTCGGCGGCCAGCTTCAGGCGGAAGTCGTTGACGTCGGTGACCACCACGTTGCGCGCGCCGATGTGCTTGCAGATGCCGGCGGCGATGATGCCGATCGGGCCGGCGCCGGTGATCAGCACGTCCTCGCCGATCACGTCGAACTCCAGCGCGCAGTGCGCGGCGTTGCCGTAGGGGTCGAAGAACGCGGCCAGCTCGGACGGGATCTGGTCGGGGATAGGCCACAGGTTGCTGGCCGGCATCACCATGTATTCGGCGAACGCGCCGTTGACGTTGACGCCGATGCCGACGGTGTTCGGGCACAGGTGCGGGCGGCCGCCGCGGCAGTTGCGGCAGTGGCCGCAGACGATGTGGCCTTCGGCCGAGACGCGCTGGCCGACCTCGTAGCCGGTCACCGCCGAGCCGAGTGCGGCGATGCGGCCGACGAATTCGTGGCCGATGGTCAGCCCCGGCTTGATCGTGCGCTGGCTCCACTCGTCCCACAGGTAGATGTGCAGGTCGGTGCCGCAGATGGCGGTCTTCTCCAGCTTGACCAGCACCTCGTTGGGGCCGGGCACCGGCATCGGCACCTCTTCCATCCAGATGCCCTTGGTCGCCTCGCGCTTGACCAGCGCGCGCATCGTGTTCTGTGTCATTGCCGGAAAACCGCCGTGGTAAAGAGCGCCGATTATATGCCCTTGGCCGCAAGGGCCGGCTTGGCGACGTCAACCTGTACTGGGTGTGCGGCTTGTGGGGATGTGCGTAAAATCGCGCAACAAATCACAGTTCCACGGGGCGACACACATGGTCATCGAAGCGGGTTCCGGCAAAACGGTTCTGGTCGTTGACGACAGCAAGGTGTCGCGCATGGTGATCAAGGCGCACATTCTGGCCGTGCATCCGCATTGGCAGGTGGTCGAAGCCGGTACGGGCGATGAGGCCGTCGCGCTGGTTGCCCGTTCCGTGCCCGATTACTGCACCGTGGACGTCAACATGCCCGGCATGGCCGGTACCGATGCGGCCGCGTTGATTCTGCAAGCGCACCCGCAGGTGCGCATCGCGATCTTCTCGGCCAACATCCAGGAGGCCGTGCAGAGCCGCGCGCAGCAACTGGGCGCGGTGTTCGTTGCCAAACCGGTGACCGAGAAGTCAATCGCGCAGGCCTTGCAGCACTTCGCGGGTTGAGCCATGAGCGCCTTGACCGATATCGAAGTCGATGCACTCACCGAGATCTTCAATGTCGGTGCCGGGCGCGCCGCGTTGAGCCTGTCTGAAATCGTGGGCGATGAGGTGTGCCTGTCGGTGCCGTCGCTGGAAGTGCTGCGCACGCGCGAGATCGACGAGCAGGTGCTGCCCTTGGCCAGCGCGCGCTTTGCCGCCGTCAGCCAGGTGTTCGATGGCCCGTTCGACGCCGAGGCGGTGCTGTTGTTCGCCGAGGCGCACGCACTGGAAATCGTGCGCGACATGATGGGCTCGCAGATCAGCGTGGAGGAGCTGGCCGAGTTCGAGCAGGAGGCAATGTGCGAGCTGGGCAACATCATCCTCAATGCCTGCCTGTCGGCGATGGCGGACATGCTGGGCATATGGCGGACATGCTGGGCATCACGCTCAACAGTTCGCTGCCCGAGTACGCGGTGTCCTCGCCGGAGGAAATCTCCGCGCGCCTGGCTGCCGGTGAAAACGACGACACCTACGTGCTGGTGCTGCACATCGATCTGCTGATCGAAAAACACCACGCCTCGGGCCACTTGATCTTCCTGCTCAGTTCGACCTCGCTCAACCGGTTGGTGGCGCACATCCAGCGTTATTTGAATGGCATTTCATGAGCAGTTTCGTTGCGGGCCTCATCACTGCCGATGCCGTGCTCGACAACCTCAACCTGGGGTTGGTCGTGCTGGACAAGGACTTCAACATCCTGCTGTGGAACGGCTGGATGGAGCGGCATGGCGGGATTGATGCCGGGTGTGCGCTCAATGCCAATTTCGTCACGCTGTTCCAGCAGCAGCTGACCCCCGGCTTCTTGCGGGCTCTGTCCAATACCATCAGCTACGGCTTGCCGGCAACGCTGTCCAGCGCCTTGCACCGCTCGCCGCTGCCGCTGTACCACAACCCTGCCGGCAATGATGGGAAGGCACAGGTGCGCATGGTGCAGTCGGTGGTGATGACGCCCATCACGGCTATTGATGGCAGCCGTGCCTGCCTGATTCAGGTCAGCGATGCCAGCCATTCGATCAGGCGCGAGAAGATGCTGATGTCGCATTCCGAGACGCTGAAGCGTCAGGTGGTGATCGATGGTCTGACCGGCGTTTACAACCGCCGCTTCTTCGACGAGAACCTCGTGCTGCTGCTGCAGCGTGCGCGGCGCAACCGTGAAGCGCTGTCGCTGTTCATGATCGATATCGACTATTTCAAGCAATACAACGACCACTATGGCCACATGGCGGGCGACCGCGTGCTCAAGCGCGTGGCTGCGGCGTTGACCGCGCAACTGCGTTCATCGGCTGACGTGTTTGCCCGCTATGGTGGTGAAGAGTTCATCATGCTGGCCTGCGGCGTCGAGGCGGGGAAAGCCGGCGAAATTGCCGAACGCCTGTGCGAAAGCGTGCGGGCGCTGGCCGAGCCGCATGCGAAGTCGCAGGTGGCTGATTGCGTGACCATCAGTGTCGGCGTATGCACTCGCGTGCCGCAGGAAGAAGCCGATGGGCGCAGCCTGATGGCCGCCGCCGATGAGGCGCTGTATCGCGCCAAGCAGGCAGGGCGTAACCGGGTGATGGCGGCGGACTGATTCGCGCAACCGAAGCCGTGCTTTCGTGGGATGGTTGGTGTGTACGGAGGTTACGCCAATAGTTCGGCGACCTTGGCTGCCTGTTCTTGCGACAGGTCGGCTTCCTTCATTGCCTTGGCGAACTGCTTCATCACCGTGGCCAACGCACCGTTCAACGTGCCGATTTCGGCCTGCAATTGCCGGGCTTGCAGGCTGCGTTCCTCATCGCCCAGGCCACTGTCGGACATCACTTTTTGCAGGGCCAGGTTGCGCTCTTGCAGCTGCGCTTTCAGTCGGCGGCTCAGTTTCAGCAGGTGTTTGAGGGCGTCCGGCAGACCGCTGTCGTCGATGTCCTGATTTTCGTCCTTGCTGGCGGCTTTGGCCTGTTGCAGCCCAGCGGGGGAGAGGGAAACCCGGTCGCCGCTTTCGGCGGCGCCGATGTTGGCGATCATCGCGTTATCAGCCTTTGCCACGCGCGCGACGGTGCTGGCTGGGGTACGGGGCGGGGCAGTAAACGGGCCGATGCTGGGCGATGACATTGCAGGTCCTCGGACTATCCCCCGCCTTATCGGCCGCAGGTGGGGGAACCCGAGCCGCCGAGGCCTGCATGGCGGGCATTCATGCGGCCCCCATGGGGCCATATCATCCGCAGGGGGCGGGAGGGGCCGTGGCGACGCTCACCGAGTTGCCGGGAGGCATGCCGGCACACGCGGCGGCGCTGGCCGCGATGATTGGCGGCATCCGCGCTCGTATCTGCGTGAAGGATCGCGACGGGCGCTGCCTGTACGCCAACGCGGCCCGTTTGTGCGTTGCATGGCGTCACGCCGGAGGAGTTGGTCGCTGCGGCGCTTGTCGGCTACAGCGTGAGGCCCGGCGCTGGGCCGGGACATGGTTGCAGCCGCTACAATCGCTGTTTCCATTCCCCTGGGGCATCTCATGCGCTTGAATTTTCTTGCTTTCTCCGTTGTCGCCGGGCTGGGCCTGGCCCATGCCGCGCAAGCCGCCGAAGGCATGTGGGTGCCGCAGCAGTTGCCGGAAATCGCCGGCCCGTTGCAGAAGGCCGGCCTGAAGCTGGATCCGCAGCAACTGGCTGACCTCACCGGCAACCCGATGGGTGCGGTGGTCGCGTTGGGCGGCTGTACCGCCAGCTTCGTGTCGCCGCAGGGTCTGGTGGCGACCAACCACCACTGCGCCTATGGCGCGATCCAGCTCAATTCCACCGCCGAGAAGAACCTGATCAAGGACGGCTTCAATGCCCCGGCCCATGCCGACGAACTGAGTGCCGGCCCCAACGCGCGCATCTACGTGCTGGACGACATCATCGACGTCACCGTGCAGGCCAACGCGGCCATCGCTGCCGCCGGCAGCGACCCGTTGAAGCGCAGCGAGGCGCTGGACGCGTTCGACAAGAAGACCGTTGCCGAGTGCGAGGCAACGCCCGGCTACAGCTGCCGGCTGTACAGCTTCTCCGGCGGCAACGTCTATCGCCTGTTCAAGAACCTCGAAATCAAGGACGTGCGCCTGGCCTATGCGCCGCCGGGCAGCGTCGGCAAGTTCGGCGGCGACATCGACAACTGGATGTGGCCGCGCCACACCGGCGATTTCGCCTTCTACCGCGCCTACGTCGGCAAGGACGGCAAGCCGGCCGCGTTCTCGGCCGACAACGTGCCGTACCAGCCCAGGCATTGGCTGAAGCTGGCCAACCAGCCGCTGGGCGAGGGCGACTTCGTGATGGTCGCCGGTTACCCGGGCCGCACCGACCGCTATGCGCTGGCCAGCGAGTTCGAGAACACCGCCACCTGGACCTACCCGACCATCGCCCGCGCCTACAAGGACCAGATCGCGCTGGTCGAGGCGGCCGGCAAGGCGCAGCCCGACGTCGCCGTGAAGTACGCGGCGACGATGGCCGGCTGGAACAACACCAGCAAGAACTTCGAGAGCCAGCTGGAAGGCTTCAAGCGCAACGACCTGGTGGCCTACAAGCAGCGCGAGGAAGCCGCGGTGCTGGAATGGCTGCGCGCGCAGGGCAAGGCCGGCAAGCCGGCGCTGGAAGCATGGGACAAGCTGCAATACCTCGGCATGATGTCGCGCGACACGCAGCAGCGTGACTTCGTGCTGGGCATGTTCAACAACACCGGCACGCTGGGCACCGCGGTGCGCCTGTACCGGTTGGCGATCGAGCGCACCAAGCCCGAGGCCGAGCGCCAGAAGGGTTATCTGGAACGTGATCTGCCGGTGATCGAAGGCGGCCTGAAGCAGATGGACCGTCGCTATGACGCCGGCATGGATGCGCAGTTGCAGCGCTACTGGGTGCAGGAGTACCTGAAGCTGCCGCCGAAGAAGGGCCTGCCGGCGCTGGACCGCTGGCTGGGCGGTACCGATGCGGCGGCGGTCGATGCCGCGCTTGAGCGCCTGTCCGGCTCGAAGCTGGGCAATCTGGACGAGCGCCTGAAGTGGTTCAACGCCGACAAGGCCGCGTTCGAGGCCAGCACCGACCCGGCCATCCAGTACGCGGTGGCGGTGATGCCGGCGCTGCTGCAACTGGAGCGTCAGGCCAAGGTGCGCCGTGGCGAGGAACTGGTCGCCCGTCCGCTGTTCCTGCAAGCCATCGCCGACTACAAGAAGAGCAAGGGCGAGTTCGTCTATCCCGACGCCAACCTGTCCCTGCGCATCACCTTCGGCAACGTGAAGGGCTACACCGGCCTGGACGGCAAGGTGCAGCAGCCGTTCACCACCATCGAGGGCGTCGCGGCCAAGGAAACGGGCGTCGATCCGTTCGACTCGCCGAAGGCGCTGCTCGACGCGGTCAAGGCCAAGCGTTACGGCGGGCTGGAAGACAAGCGCATCGGCAGCGTGCCGGTGGACTTCCTGTCCGACCTGGACATCACCGGCGGCAACTCCGGTTCTCCGGTGCTCGACGCGCACGGCCGCCTGGTCGGGCTGGCGTTCGACGGCATCTGGGAATCGGTGGCCAGCAACTGGGTGTTCGACCCGGTGATGACCCGCATGATCTCGGTCGATCAGCGCTACATGCGCTGGATCATGCAGGAAGTGGCCCCGGCGCCGCAGCTGCTGAAGGAAATGGAAGCCGCGTCGAAGTAAGCGGCGCCTTCATCGAAGCGCGAGCCCCGGGCGGGGAACTGCCCGGGGCTTCTTGCATGGCGCCGATGAAGCGCGCAGGCGCTTGCCGCTAGCGATAAGGCCCCGGCCCGCGCCAGAGCAGTTCGCCCTGCTTATAGACGTACATCACCGTGACCACCTCGCGTGCATCGCCGATGCCCTGCAACTCCGGTGAATCGGGGAGCAGCAGGCGACAGTTGCCGGAGCCGCGCCTGAGCGCGACCTCGGCCGGGCAGACCATCAGGTAGCGCGTGCCGGGCAGCGGGATCGACAGCTCCTTCATGCCCTGTTCCATCCAACTGCGCAGCTGGGCTTCGCGCAGTAGGTCATAGACGATCTGGTAGCCGCCCACCTGCATGGCCGGTTCTCCCGCCGCCACGTCGTTGCGGCCGCCGTTGCGGTTGGCCAGCCCGCGCTGGCGGCCGTCGTCGTCGGGTGCGGTTTCCTTCGGCAGCCAGCCAGGCGGTCGCCCGCTCCAGCGTTGCGGCTGGCGTTGCACGGTGTCGGACGGAGGGGAGGCTGGCGGCTGCGCGGGCACGTTCTCGGCGCTGGCCTGTTCCTGTTCCGGCGTGGCCGGTGGCTCGACGAACCGGGCTTCGGGCACCGGCTTGCGTTGCTCGCTCTTCCTGCGCGCTGGTTGCGGCTTGGCCAGGTCCGTCGGCTTGGGGCGTGGCGAGGCCGGTGCGGGCGGCGACGGCTCGCCGACGAAATCCACCCTGACCCGGCCACCGCTGGAGGAGCCTTGCGGCGTGCTCACCACGGGTGGCGACGAATGCAGCAGGAGCAGCACCATCAGCAGGTGCAGCAACGCGCTGGCCAACGCCGCCGCCCACGGTTGCAAGCGTTCGCTTCGGGGCGTGGGTGCGGGCGTCGGGGAGGCGGGAAGGTTGTTCATGCCGCCATGCGGGCGTGGGAGGTACGGGCCCTCATGCGGAAGTCACACCGGGCAGCCAAGGGGAGAGGGCCGGTATGGTAAAGCCTGCCGCCAGCCGACAAGCACCGGACGGTGACGTTGCCGGGTCCTGTCCAGCGACCGCCGCGGATTTCGTAACGTGGGCAACCGACGCCGGCCCCGGCGCGAGGGCAGGCTATGATGCGGCCCCCACATCACGGACATCCCCAGCGCATGCGCATCCTGCTTGCCCGCCACGGCGAAACGCCGTGGAACGCCGAAGGCCGCTACCAGGGCCAGATCGACATTCCCCTCTCGCCGGTCGGTGAAGCGCAGGCCGCAGCATTGGGCGAACGGCTGAAGGACGTGCAAATCACCCGTGCCGTGGCCTCGCCGCTGTCGCGCGCGCAGAGCACCGCCAAGGCTGCGTTGGGCACCGAGCGCGCGACGATGTTGCAGACCGACGCCGACTTGCAGGAAATCGCCCACGGTGAATGGGAAGGCCTGCTCGCCAGCGAGATCGACGAAAAGGACCCCGCCCGCCTGCGCGCATGGCGCGAGGAGCCGGACACCGTGCTGATGCCCGGCGGCGAATCGCTGCGGCAGGTGCTGGACCGCAGCTGGCGCGGGCTGGCCCGTGCCACCGAAGGACTGGGCGAAGACGACACCTTGCTGGTCGTTGCGCATGACGCGGTCAACCGCGTGATCCTGTGCAAGGTGCTGGGCCTGCCGCTTGGCAAGCTGTGGAGCTTCCGTCAGGCCCCGACCACGCTGAACCTGCTCGAAGGCGTGGATGTGGACAGCCTGGAAGTGGTGCGCCTGAACGACTGCGCCCACCACACCCCGTTCTTCGGCGAAGCCAAGCACCGCGCGCTGTAAGCGGGGAGCGGGCCAGCCGTATTCGCCGCGCGCGGTAGCGCCCGAGCGTTGGTCGGGCGTCGGGTTTGCGGCGAAGCGATGGAGGGTGCCGAGCAACGGCCGGCATCCACTGCATATCTTCGGAATAACCCGCAGGCCGGGGTTGCATCCCGGTGCTCGATGTATCCGACACGCAATGCAGGAAGCGTCGGAGGCGTAGCCCCGACCTACTACAATGGCGTCCCCGCGCGCCGTTCCCGGCCGCGTGCCCGTCGAGAAACCCGCATGTCCCCCGTACCTCCCGCCACGCTTGAACAGTGGCTCGCCCATATCGAACGACAGCACCCGCAGCCCATTGCGATGGGCCTGGAGCGCGTGCGCGAGGTGGCTGCGCGGATGGAACTGGGCCGGCCGGGCAAGCACTGCATCGTGGTTGGCGGCACCAACGGCAAGGGGTCGACCGTGGCCTTCATCGAGGCCATCGCCCGTGCCGCCGGCTGGAAGGTGGGCGCCTACACCTCGCCGCACCTGCTGGCCTACAACGAGCGCGTGCGCATCGACGGCAGCGACATCGATGACGCCACGCTGGTGGCCGGCTTCAACGCGGTGGAGGACGCGCGCGGCGACACCGCGCTGACCTATTTCGAATACGGCACGCTGTGTGCGCTATGGGTTTTCCAGCGTGCCGGGCTGGATCTGGCGGTGCTGGAGGTCGGGCTGGGCGGGCGGCTGGACGCGGTGAACATCGTCGATGCCGACGTGTCGGTCATCACCACCGTCGATATCGACCACGCCGACTGGCTGGGCGGCGACCGCGAAACCATCGGCGCGGAGAAGGCCGGCATCATCCGTGGCTGGAAGCCGGTGATCCTCGGCGAGATCGACCCGCCGTCGAGCGTGCTGCGCCGGGCCTACGTGCTGGGTGCCAACGCGATCCGCTACGGCAGCGACTTCTTCGCCGAGGCCATCGACGCCGAGCGCTGGCGCTGGCGCGACGTGTCCTTCCGCATCGAACTGCCGCAGCCTGCGTCGTGGGCGCCGATCCAGCACGACAACGCCGCCACCGCCATCGCCGCGTTGCGCGCGCTGGACAGGCCGGTGCCGCGCGCGGCGTGGGCGCAGGGCGTGGCGGCCGCGCAAGTCGCCGGGCGCTTGCAGCGTTTCGAGCGCAATGGCGTGGATGTGTTGGTCGATGTCGGCCATAACCCGCAAGCCGCTGCCGCCCTGGCTGCCGCCTTGAAGGCCAACCCGGCCGCCGGGCGCACGCTGGCCGTCTATGCGGCGCTGGTGGACAAGGATGCAGCGGGCGTGGTGGCCGCATTGCAGGCGCGCATCGATCGCTGGCATCTGGCCGGGCTGGAAGGTGCGCGCGGGCAGGGCGCCGAGCAGTTGCGCGAAAAGCTGGCAGGCACCGCCGCCACTGGCGCGGTGTTGTCGGCCACGGTCGAACAGGCGCTGGCGAGCGCGCTGGAACAGGCCCGGCGCGGTGATCGCGTGCTGGTGTTTGGTTCGTTCCACACCGTGGCCGAGGCGCTGCCGCTGCTGCAATGACGTCACGCCCGATTCCACGGCCTGCGATTCAGCGATGACGCCGTTGCGGTGGCGGTTTTCACCGTCAGCACTCCCGTCCCCCGTATGGCTTCACCGGGGCCGCGCGTTCAGGCCGCCCGCATATAATCGCCCCACTCCCGCCCAGCCCTGACGCCTTGCCGTGGATACTCCCCTGAAACAGCGATTGATTGGCGCCGTCGTGCTGGTGGCGCTGGCCGTGATCTTCCTGCCGCCGCTGGTCAAGGGGCCGGCACCGGACAGCGGCGTGCAGGACGTGCCGCTACGCGCGCCGGCAGCGCCCGCCGAGGGCCAGTTCGAAACCCGCGAATTGCCGCTGGTCGCGCCCAACACCCCGGCATCCGGCAGTGCCACCGGCATGCCCGCCGCGCAGCCGGTCGCCGAAACCCCGCCGGCACCGGCTGAAAACGGCGGCGCGCTGCCGCCCAGCGCTGCCGCCGGCAATTACGCGGTGAACTTTGGCGCCTATGCGACCGAAACCGATGCCGATGCGGTGATTGCGCACCTGAAGAAATCCGGCCTGCCCGGTTTCCGCCAGCTGGACACCATCAATGGTCGCCAAGCGTGGCGCGTGCGCATCGGCCCCTACGCCGACCGTGCGCAGGCCGAGCTGGTACGGCTGGAAGCGGCCAAGGTGCGCAGCGACGTGAACGCGCAGGTGGTGGTACTTGACGCCGGCAAGGACGCGCCGGTCGCCGCCGCTCCTGCCGCGCAGCCGGTGCGCAGCGAACCGCTGCCGCCGGAACCGGCCAAGCCGGTGGCCGTGGCGGCGAAGCCGGAAGCCCGGCCCGAACCGAAGCCCGCCACGCCGAAGCCCGAACCCAAGCCTGAACCCAAGCCCGCCACGCCGAAACCGGAAGCCCCGAAGCCGGAGGCGCCCAAGCCCGTGGCCGCCAAGCCGGCGGTCCCCGAGCGCACCACGACCACGGTGAGCACGGCGCCGGCCGCCAGCAGCGTCGGCTTCGCGGTGCAGCTGGGCGCATTCGCCCAGCCCGCCGACGCCAACGCGTTGCGCGACCGGGTGCGCGCGGCCGGTTTCAGCGCTTTCACCGAGCAGGTACGCACCGACAACGGCGTGCTCAACCGCGTGCGTGTCGGCCCGGTCGCCAACCGTGCCGAAGCCGAGCAGCTCAAGGCGCAGGTGGCGGCAAAGATCGGCATTGCCGGCATGGTCCGCCCGCATCCCTGATGCCGCCAGAACCCGGCATGCCTGATCGTCGCGGCAGCGCCGCCCTCGCAAAGAGGGCAGCATGATCGACCTGTTGCTGCTGGCGCTGATCGCCGCATCGGCCCTGCTCGGCCTGATGCGCGGCATGCTGGCGGCCGTGTTCGGCGTGCTGTCGTGGTTGCTGGCCAGTTGGGCGGCGCTGCGTTTCGGCAGGGACGCCACGCTGTTCATCAGCGGTGGCGATGCGCCCACCCTCGCGCAATACGCCACTGGCCATGCCGTGGCTTTTTTCGCGGTGCTGCTGGCGGTCACCGGCGTGGGCCTGCTGCTGCGCGGCGTGGTCAACGCCACCGTGCTACTCAAGGGCCCGGATCGCCTGCTCGGCCTCGTGCTGGGTACGGCGCGTGGCGTGCTGCTGGCCGTGCTGGCGGTGCTGGTGCTGGGCTTCACCCCGCTGGCCGAAGGCGAGGACTGGCGGCGTTCGCAAGTGCGGCCCTGGCTGCAAGCGCCGGCCGACTGGTTGCACGGTTGGCTACCGGATTTTTCCGCAATGCGCGATCAGGCGCTGCTGGGCTTGGGCAAGACGGCGCTGGCAGGCGATAATGCCGCGCTCAACGAACAGGAAACGGGCAGCGGATTGCCGCGCGTACTGCCGGAAACAGGCGAAAACGCCGGGCCGGAAGCAGCGCGGGATGGCCGCCAGGCCCCGGCGAAGGCGTCGCCTTCCACCCCCGATCCGGCGCAGGTGCGCCCGGATCACCCCGGCCCGGCGCGGGCAGGGCCACCGGGCCAGGCACGGCCTCCTTCACGTTAACCGGGCATCGCCCAGCGGAGAACGCGCAACATGTGTGGCATCGTCGGAATCGTCGGCAACCAGAACGTCGCCGGGCAGCTCTATGACGGCCTGACCGTCCTCCAGCACCGCGGCCAGGATGCCGCCGGCATCGCCACCGCCAACGGCACCCGCCTGCGTGTGGAGAAGGCCAACGGCTTGGTGCGCGACGTGTTCGACGAGCGCCGCATGGCGCTGCTGCAGGGCCGCATCGGCATCGCCCACGTGCGCTACCCCACCGCCGGCTCGGAAGGCACCGACGAGGCGCAGCCGTTCTACGTTAACTCGCCCTACGGCATTGCGCTGGCGCACAACGGCAATTTGATCAACACCGAGGCGCTGCGCCAGCAAGTGTTCGAGGCCGACCGCCGCAACATCAACACCGATTCGGATAGCGAAGTGCTGCTGAACGTGTTCGCCTACGAACTGGACGCGCAGCGCATGTTGACCCCGGAAGCGGCCATCCGCGCCGTGGCCGGCGTGCACCGCCGCTGCAAGGGTGGCTACGCCGTGGTCAGCGTGGTGCTGGGCTTGGGCTTGGTTGCCTTCCGCGACCCGCACGGCATCCGCCCGCTGGTGCTGGGCAAGCGCCGCCATGCCGAGGGCGACGAGTACATCGTCGCTTCCGAATCGGTGGCGCTGGACGTGCTCGGCTTCGAGCGCGTGCGCGACGTGTTGCCGGGTGAGGCGCTGGTCATCACCGAGCGCGGCGAACTGTTCGCCGAGGTCTGCGCCACCAACACGCAGCAAACCCCGTGCATCTTCGAATACGTGTATTTCGCGCGCCCGGATTCGATGATCGACAACGTCTCCGTGCACAAGGCGCGGATGCGCATGGGCCAGAAATTGGGCGAGAAAATCCTGCGCCTGCGCCCGGACCACGACATCGACACCATCATCCCGATTCCCGACACCTCGCGTGACGCCGCACTGGAAATCTCCAACGTGCTCGGCGTGAAGTACCGCGAGGGCTTCGTCAAAAATCGTTATGTGGGCCGAACCTTCATCATGCCGGGGCAGGGCGAGCGGGTGAAATCGGTGCGCCGCAAGCTCAACCCGATCCATCTGGAATTCCGCAACCGCGTGGTGCTGCTGGTGGACGACTCCATCGTGCGCGGCACCACCAGCCAGCAAATCGTGCAGATGGCGCGTGACGCCGGCGCGCGCAAGGTCTATTTGGCCAGCGCCGCACCGCCGGTGCGCCACCCCAACATCTACGGCATCGACATGCCTGCCGCAGAAGAGTTGGTCGCGCACAATCGCAGCGTCGAGGAAATCGAAAAGCACCTCGGCTGTGATTGGCTGGTCTATCAAGACATCGAAGATTTGGAAGCCGCAGTGCGCGAAGGCAACCCGGAGCTGAAGGCGTTTGATTCGTCCTGTTTCAACGGCGAATACGTCACCGGTATCGAACCGGGTTATTTCGAACGCATCCAGCAGTTGCGCTCGGACGAAGCCAAGAACAAGCGCCGCGCGTAAGTGCTTGCAGCTTTTAAAGTCCCTCTCCCTACGGGAGAGGGGTTGGGGTGAGGGGGCAAACGAAGTGGCAATGTTCGACGTCCAATGACAACGCAACAAGCACGCTCCTGTTTTGATGCTCTGTCTCACGCACACCTCGTGAGAAGGTGTCTTGAAGGCATGGATGAAGACAGACCGCAGCATGAATAATCCAACCATCACTGCGCCGCTCGCCCCTCACCCCAACCCCTCTCCCGAAGGGAGAGGGGCTTCAAGCACCAACCTCCTTCGACGCAGCCCGCATCTGCCTCGCTGAAGCTGACCCGCTCGAAAAGGTCGCCCTCACCCAGCACTACGCCGCACTGTTCCGCACCGGCCAACTCAAGCTGCCGGAACACGCATCCGACCCCGAGCCGATCCGCATGCCCGGCCGCCCCGCGCAACTGGTGCTGGTACACCCGCGCGACCTCCCGCGCCGTGGCCTCGGCAGTCGCGAAGGCCGCGCCGCCTTCATCCACGCCATCGCCCACATCGAACTGAACGCCATCGACCTGGCATGGGACGCGGTCTATCGCTTCCGTGGCCTGCCGGCGTCCTTTCACGCCGACTGGGTAAGCTGCGCCGACGACGAATCGCGCCACTTCATGCTGCTGCGCGAACGCCTGCTCGCGCACGGCCACGACTACGCCGATTTCCCGGCCCACAACGGCCTGTGGGAAATGTGCGAAAAAACCGCACATGACGGCCTCGCGCGCATGGCGCTGGTGCCGCGCGTACTGGAAGCGCGCGGCCTCGACGTAACCCCCGCAATGATCACCAAACTGCACGCACTCGGCGACGACGCCACCGCCGACGTGCTGGAAGTCATCCTGCGCGAAGAAGTCGCCCACGTCGCCGCCGGCTCGCGCTGGTACCGCTGGTATTGCGAGCGTGCCGGCGTCGAACCGCGCACCCGCTTCAAGGAACTGCTGCGCGAATACGCCGGCGGCTACCTGCACGGCCCATTCAACATCGAAGCGCGCCTGCTGGCTGGTTTCGACGAGGACGAACTGATCAACTTGATCGAGCAGGGGAAGTGAGTGTACTTGCCATTGATGGGCACTCCATCTATCAATCAATGTTTGCTGGTCTGCGAACCTGCATGGTTCATGCCGCCAGTTTGCTCTGCACTTGGGACAAGGATTGGCTGATCTTGGCGGTGAAAGGGCCTTGCCCATGATGAGACAAGTGCAAGCGACGCAGTGAACGTGTCATCGCGAGGTACAGCAAGCGCGCTTCGTTCTCGGTGGCTTCAACTTTGATTCGCAACGGTGCTGAGAGATTCCTCGGAGAAGACTTCGAGGGGCGTTTTGAATCCGAGTACCTTGCGCGGACGGTTGTACAGGCGTTGCTCGATCCAGCGCAACTTCGCGTCGGTGATCGTGCTGAAATCAAGCTTGCGAGGCAAGTACTGGCGAACGAGACCGTTGGCGTTTTCGTTGCTGCCACGCTGCCAGGCGGAGTACGGATCGGCGAAGTAGAAGTCGGCCTTCAATGCGCAGGCAACGAGCTGATGTTCGGCAAACTCCTTGCCGTTGTCGCTGGTCAGCGTGTGCACATGGCGGCGCAATCGGCCTAGCCGTCGGACGATGGCACGCATGACGTTGTCGGCGGTTCCGTCGGGTGAGTGCGCCAGTAGATGAAGGCGGCTGCGGCGTTCGGTCATCGTGACCACCACGGCCTTTCCCTGCGACGCGCGCATCGTGTCCAGTTCCCAATCGCCGAGGCGACTGCGCGCTTCCACCACGGCAGGGCGTGTGCTCCAGTGACGTCGGTGCAGCAATTGGCCGCGGCCATCGCGCAGGCCGCGTTGACGACGACGACGACGGCGTCTGCGCAGGTGCTTGAACAAGGTTCCGCCACGCCTCTGGTCGGCGTAGATGTGCTGGTAAATCCACTCGTGGCTGGCCAGCTTGCTGCGACCGGCGATCTGTTCCGGGCTGAGGTCTTCGGCCAATAAGGCTTCGATCTGATCGATCCGTTCGCGGTCGATGCGTGGCCGCTGGCTGGCGCAGCTGCGTCGCCGATCACTGACGCGCTGGGCTTGCTCGGGTTCGTACCCTTGCGGGCCACGGTTGCGGCGTAACTCACGGCTGATCGTGCTGCGGTTTCGACCCAGCATCGCACCGATGCAACTTCTCGAATGGCCGGCTTGGAAAAGCGCGTGGATACGGTATCGTTCCTGCAGGTTCAGGCGGCCTGAGGCCATGGGCAACTCCACTTGGCGGTGAAGTTACCCAGATCAGGTCGTCTGGGCCTCTTCACAACCGCTGGTGTTGCGTTTCGAAATTGAATCCGCCCTCCAATTTCTCGGGTTCGGATTTGCACCACGCAGCCACTTCATTCAGATGCGGAATGAATACGGTATCGAATTCAAGCCCCTTGCTGGACTTCATGGTCATCAACTTGATGGCGGGCGTTCCCTCGAACATGTTCCGCTTGTTCTTGTCGTCAACCAATTTGTATGGAAGGTCGGATTTTTCCAGTTGCTTGGTCATCAAGGCGATGGTTGCATTCGAGTAGCACAGGATGCCGATGTCATTGGCATCCGTTCCCTCATTCAAAGCATCGGCAATGCGATTGGCGACGTTCTCTGCTTCGTCCCACACATTGCGATATTCGGCAAGCTCCGGCATGGGGCCGCGCCGACCAATGCTTTCGGGCGTGATGATGGGATGGTCTTCGTCATCGCTACTTGCCAGTAATTCCTCGGCGAACGTCTTGGCGACAGCCAGTACCTCAAGCGTGTTGCGATAGTTGAGTCTGAGAATGGTGGTGCGACCCTGCGCTTCTATGCCTATGCTTTTGAAGGTGAACTTGCGCTTTCCTCCATTGGCATAAACGCTTTGTGCATCGTCATACAACAGCAGCAGAGAGTTGGTTTCGGGGTCAACCATCTGTACCACCAGTCGCAACCATTCCGGTGCGAAATCCTGACCTTCGTCTATCAGCACGGCGGAGTACTGTGCGCGTGGGATCGTTCCTGATTCGACGCCAACCATGACGGCCTCGACCAAGGCGGTGTTGTAGGTGTTCCAGTCGTTCGAGTAGCGTGGCTTGGCGAGTGAATAGGCCGAAAGTTGCTCGGTGCACCAGCCATGGAAATGGAAGACGCAAACCTTGTCCGATACGCCATGCGCGACGACGAGTTGTTCCAAGCGTGCTGCCAACGTCTTGTTGTAGCCGAGCACGAGGGTTGGTTTGGCGTGGCGCTTGGCGAGTTCGATGCAGCGGTAGCCAAGGATCATGGTTTTTCCCGAGCCGGCGACTCCATGTATGACGCGGTGGCCTTCACCAAGAGAACGCGCCAGTTGCTCCTGTTGCAAGTCCATGACCCTGATGAGATCCGGGATTTCAACAGGAGCTTCTTCGATTTTTTGAGGCGAAAACATATCGCCCTGTTGAGGCTGTATGCGTAGCTGGGGGAACATGTGCCAACGCACCCGATCAATCTGGGGGAGTGTCAGATTGCAGGGAAACGGCATGAAGAACATGTCCCACAGATATTTCTGGAAGACTTCGGGGGCTGGTGGATTCGGTCATTTCGTCCCTGCAAAGGACGCTACCCGGATTGATGAAGGCCCCCAGTTCCGCGGTTTCGAACTGCTGGCGCGTGATGTTGGTCAGTACTACGCCAAAGCCCCAAGGCATTACGGGTTGTCCTTCCCGGCGATGCCCGGGAGGATGGACAAGCGCGGGGTCTCGTTGCAGTACGGTACTGATCTGACGTGCGTACTCCTTGGCTTGGAACAATGGATTTCTCTTGACCGTGCGTCCGCGTTCGGTATGCAGCACGGCGCTGGCGCGATCCATTTCTGCAATGCTTTCGAGCTTCCAATCCTTGACTTCAAGGGTCAGGATCCCGCGGTTCGGATGCAGGATGACAAAATCCGGGTGCAGGTACTTCGGGCCTATCGGTACGTCGTACCAACACAAATAGCCGTCATCCAGCTTGTCTTCCAACCTTTGCGCGAAGCGCCTCTCGCCGGACTGCATGCGTCCGGCGCAGTTCGAATAACTGGAATCAGGACTGCCATGTCTTTCCGGGAAATAGGGTGGGATGTCGGAAAGCATACTGGCCATGCATGGTGATTTCAGCCGATGGACAAAGATCTCCAACCACGGAGACGCTTGGTCGATGGTATACACCTGGGCTGGACCGGCCAGAGGTGTAGACACTCAGTTGCCGTTTTGCGCGTAGCGCCTCTAAACTCTACCGGTGACAGATCGCCAGCGGAACCATGCCGGCGGATCGGGTTGTAGAACATCTCGATGTAGTCAAACACGTCCGATGCCGCCATGGCGCGTGTCGGGTAGATCCGCCGCTTGATCCGCTCCTTCTTCAGCGCACTGAAGAAGCTCTCGGCCACCGCGTTGTCGTGGCAGTTGCCGCGTCGGCTCATGCTCGGCACCATCCGGTGCGCCTTCAGGAACGACTGCCAATCGCTGCTGGTGAACTGGCTGCCTTGGTCGGAATGCACCATCACCCCTGGCCCCGGCTTGCGCCGCCACACCGCCGCGACCAGCGCCTGCAGCACCAGGTCGCTGGTCATCGTCGGTGCCGTGGCCCAGCCCACGATCTGCCGCGAGTACAAGTCCATCACCGCGGCCAGGAACAGCCAGCCCTCGTAGGTGCGGATGTAGGTGATGTCGGTGACCCAGACCTTGTTCGGTGCCTGGGGGAGAAGTCGCGGTTCAAGACGTTGCCCACCACGCCGATCGGGCCGCCGCGGTAGCGCGGCTTGCTGCCGTAACCAACCTGTGGCGCACAGCCCTTCAATCTTCATCAGTCGATGCACGCGATGCCGGGCTGCAGGACTGCTTCTCGCAGGTCCACGGTGATCTTGCGGTAGCCGTAGACGCCTGCGGCTAGCCAGCCAGTGATGCTTGATCAGGCTAAGAAGGCGCTGGTCCTCACGCTCACGCACGCTCGCCGGACCACGCAACCAGGCGTAGTACCCGCTGCGGTGCACGCCTAGCACCCGGCACATCGCCACCAGCCGAAACTCGCGGGCATGCGCATCCGATGAACGCGTACTTCGCCCTTACCCCTTGGCAAAGTACGCGGCGGCTTTTTTTAGGATGTCCCGCTCCTCGGTCACCCGCTTGAGCTCGGCCTTGAGTCGCCGTATCTCGGCCGAATCGTTCTTCTCCGATGAGCCACCAGCCGCCGGCGCGGCCTTGCGCGCCTTGGTGGACCCACTCGTACAGCGTGTGCTTTGGAATCCCGATGCGGGTGGCCACGTCGATCACCCGAGAAACCGCGCTCGGTCACCTGCTTCACCGCCTCACTGCGGAACTCGTCCGTGTACTGCCTGTTGCTGCCCATAAACACCTCGATGGTTGCCATGAATTATGGCGCCCGGGTGTCTACGAGAGGCTGGGCGGTCCAGGCAGGAAGCTCTGCTCAGGGCTTTTCACTTGCAGCAACGAAAGTCGGAGAACAAGTCAATGATGGTCGAACAAATGGGTTGAGCATTGCACTCGTGATGGACCTGGAGTCGGTCGCCGCCTTCCCCATGCGGTTAACATCGCCGTCTCCCATCAGGCCGTGAGGACATTTCAATGAAACCATTGCCTTCATTGCTCGGCGCAATACCGATGGCGGCCATGCTGGCGTGCAGCCCATCGCCGGAGAAGAACGCTGCTGAAGTGCCTCCGGTTGCCGAGTCACCGGTGCAACACGAACCTGTCGCAGACTTCCCGACAAATTTGCAGGCCATCGGCACCGAGCCGTTTTGGGGCGTGAAAGTGGAGGGCGATGTCTTGGTCTACACCACGCCGGAAACAATGGATGCGCCGCGCCAACTGCACGCCACGCGCAGCAGTGATGCCGAAGGGCTGCATCTGGCCGGTGGAGAGGGGGGAGGGCACGTTCCGCCTGGATGTGCGCCGCGAGGTGTGTTCGGACGGCATGTCTGATCACGAATACCCGTTCAGCGTGTCTTTCGTGCGGGATGGCGACACCCTGAAAGGCTGCGCTTTCGATCAAGCCGCGCCGCCAGCACCGC
This sequence comes from Stenotrophomonas sp., assembly GCA_034675465.1. Taxonomy (GTDB): domain Bacteria; phylum Pseudomonadota; class Gammaproteobacteria; order Xanthomonadales; family Xanthomonadaceae; genus Stenotrophomonas. The sequence continues at coordinate 166,357 of JAUCDH010000010.1, forward strand.
AATGAGCAGACTCTGGCTGGCCTGATGCGAACCTGAGACGTGAAGCGGCAGGCGATGCCTGCATGCATGTCGCCGCCGCGCGTTCCACTTCCGCTCAACTGTCGCTGCGGAAATGCTTTGGTGGCTGTATCGAAAGGCATCGCGGCCATGGGCGGTTCCCACATGAATGTTGCCGCCTGTGGCGTGCGCCCGGCCGCTACGCTGCGTCGGGTGCGGTGTTGCGCAGTTCCACCAATCCTTGCCGCTGCCAGTCCAGCAGTTGGGCCATGTCGATGGGGCGGTGACCGGCAAGGGCGGTGGCACCTTCCGCGGTGAGGTGGACGTGAACGATGCGGTCGCGCCCGGCGTGTTTGGCGGCGTACATCGCCGCGTCGGCCCAGCGGAAGGTGTCGGTGAAGGAGGTATTCCAGTCTGCTGCCAGCGGGTGGCGCGCCAGGCCGCCAGACAAGGTGATGGCCAGTGTGCCGTTATCCCACGGTACCGGTGTTGCGGTGGCGGCATGGCGCAAGGCGTCGATGTCGCGCGCAAGTTCGGCATCGCTGCGCGGGGCCAGCACCAGCAGGGAATTCTTCGCCGCCCCAACGGTAGATTTCATCGCCACTGCGCATGGCTTGGCGCAGGCGGCTCACCATGGTTTTGAGGACGGCATCGCCGGCGGCGTGGCCGTGTTTGTCGTTGATGATTTTGAAGTCGTCCAAGTCCAGCAGCAGGAGCGTCGTGCCGGCGTTGTCGGCAGGCGTGGCGGCGTTGCCGTGTACTTGGAAATCGTAGCGGCTGCACGCGCCGGTGAGCGGGTCGTGGCGCACGGCATGGGCAAGGCGGTCGCGCTCGCGGTGTGCGCGTTGGCGGCTCAACAACAGCAGGCCGGCGATGCAGGCGGCCAACAGCGCAAGTGCGGCGAACAGGGCCATGCGCAGGCGTTCGACACGCACCTGGGTGCGTTCCAGTTGCACTTGGGCGGCCAGTGCGGCAATGCGTTGTTCCTGTGCGGTGGCGCGTTGCCGGGCTTCCAGTTCCGCGATTGCGCGGGTTTGGCCGCTGCTGAAAAGGCGCGACCAGATTTGCTGCCGGTGCTCCATGGCGGCCACGGTTTCGGGCCACGCACGTTGCGCGTGCAGGGCCTGGATTTCGCGCTCCAGCCCGTCGAGCACGTCAATCATTTGCCCCTGGTGCTCGAAGTGGGTAATGGCCTCGCGCATTTCACGAAACCCGTTGTTGATGTCGCCAGCGGCAATGCGTGCCTGCCCGTGCAGCAGTGTGCCGCGTGTTCGGTAATACGCGCTGTTGTTCTGTTCGGCGAGTTGTTGCATGTGTTGCACCGCTTGCATCGCCTTGGCGGGTGGGGCGGTGGCCAATTCCAATGCGGCCCGGCCTGCGGCGGTGCGCAGTGTGTTGAACCCGGGCTTGTTGCCTGCATCGATGCGATCGGCTTCGTCGAGCGCGCGTGCGGCCTCGGTGTTGCGGCCGAGTTGGCTCAAGGCTTGTGCACGTGAAATCAGCAGTGAAACCGGGTTGCCCGCGGCTTCGGGGTTGTCGCTGGCCATGGCCAGCCCTTGATCCACGTAGCGCAGGGCGTCGTCGGGCAGCTCCATGGCGTTGTAGAGCTCGGCGATGGTGCCAAGCCGGGTACAGCATGGCTTGCTGGCGTCGCTCGACGGGCAGTTGTTCGGCCCATTTCAAAGCGTCCAACTGGTGCTTGAGTGCAAGCCCGAAATGGCCGGCATCGAAATACAGGTTGCCGTACACGCGTGCCAGCGCTTCTTGCAGTTCGGGCGATGCCTGCGCGTGCCGGCGGCTGCGCACGATGTTGAGTGCGTTCAAGCTGATGTCGATGGTGGCATCTTCGTGGGTGGCGAAGATGTGTTCGACTTCCATCAACTGCGCGGTGTCCTGGTCGCCATTGGCTTCGGCGAAATGGCGCAGTGCTTCCATTGCGGCCCACCGTGCGCCGGCCGTGCTGCGGGCAATTTCCGCGCGCAGGCGTTCACGTTCGACGGTATAGGCCGCCGCCGTGGTTGGCGTAGGCACGGTGGCGCCGGCATGGCCGCTGGCAAGCGCGCAAACGGTAAGGGTAATGGTGATGGACAGGCGGGGCAGCAGCCGGCGCGCGAGCCGCGCAAGGTGGCCCGCTTGGCGCAGTGACAGGGGCGGAGCCGAAGAGCGGATGGAGGCGGGCATACAGGGCTGTCGGTAGGGGCCGCGTTCCGGGGGGCGACGGACAAGGAGCATACCTGCGGTGATGCCTTGGCCCATGACGCAGGTGCGTCTGCGTGCTTCAGCTCAGGGCTTGCAGGTGATAACCGCCGGCATCCACCCGCAGCACCGAGCCTTGCTCGTACCAGTCGCCGAGCACGATGCGGGTGCAACTGGTGTTGCCCACCTGCACCGTGTGTACCGCCGGGCGGTGGGTGTGGCCGTGGATCATCGTGTCGATGCCGTAGCGGCGGAAGGTGGCGGCGACTTCCGCCGGGGCCACGTCGGTGACGGTTTCGAATTGGGCGCGGTCGCCTTCCTTCATTTCCGATTGGCGCGCCTGGCTGGCGGCGCGTGCTTTCTGTGCGAAGGCGATGCGCGCTTCCAGCGGCTGCGACAGGAATTGGGCGATGAAGGCGGGGTCGCGGGTTTGCGCGCGGAAGGCCTGGTAGGCGGTGTCGTCGGTGCACAGCAAATCGCCGTGTTGCAGCAGCACCGGCTTGCCGTACAGCGTGACCACGCAGGGGTCGGGCAGGATCTGCAGGCCGGCGCGCGTGGCGTAGTCCTGCCCGAGCAGGAAGTCGCGGTTGCCACGGATGAAGAACACCGGCACGCCGGCATCGGTCAGTTCACGCAATGCCACGGCCACCGCGTCGGCGGTGGGCGAAGGGGTGTCGTCGCCAATCCACGCCTCGAACAGGTCGCCGAGGATGTACAGCGCCTCGGCTTGCCGCGCCTGGTCGCGCAGGAAGGTGAGGAACAGGTCGGTGATGGCCGGACGGCTGGGGTCCAGGTGCAGGTCGGAGATGAACAGCGTGGTCATTAGGACGGCGGTGATTCGTGATTCGGGATTGGTGATTCGAAAAAAGCAGGCGCGGCTGCATTCTTTCACGAATCACGCGAGCCGTAGGTACGGGGCTTGCCCCGTACGGCGCGTTCCCGGTAATGCCTCGCACGGGGCAAGCCCCGTGCCTACGAATGGGTTTGTCGAATCACCAATTACCAATCCCCGAATTACCACCTCAGCCAATCATCAAGGACACGCCGCCCAACCCCAGCGCAATCCCCGTTGCGGCCAGCACGTCGCTGGGGTAATGCAGGCCCAGCACCACGCGCGATAACGCCACGCCGGCGGTGAACGGCAGCAACAGCGGTGCCAGCCACGGGTAATACGCCAGCGCGACCACGGTGAACGACACCGCATGCAGGGTGTGGCCGGAGGGGAAGCTGTATTCGTCCAACGGTGCCACCCAGGCGTGGATGCGCAGGTCGGCGGCAAACGGGCGCGGGCGCCGGGTCCAGCGCTTGAGTACCTTGTACAAGGTGAGCGCGACCACGCCGGCGGCCGTAGCGGTTGGCGCGACGACACCAGCGGGCCTCGCGGGCGAGCAGGCCGTCAAGCGGCGGCGAGCGCATCGGCGCGTTCCCGTTGGGAGAGTTCGTGCAGCAGAGCGTCGAAGTCGGCCACGACGTGTTCCGGCTGCAGGCGCTGCATTGCGCGGCTTGCGTTGGCGCCGAGCATGGCGCGCAGGTCGTCGTCGTTGCCCAGGCGCAATGCGGCGTCGATGAAGTCCTCGTCGCTTTCCACGGCTGCACCGCCACGCCCGTTTTGCAGGTGTTCGCGCGCCGCACCGTAGTTGAAGGCGACGGTGGCCACACCACTGGCCATCGCTTCGAGGGTGACGTTGCCGAAGGTTTCACTATGGCTGGGGAACAGGAACAGGTCGCCGCTGGCGAAGTGGCGGGCCAGTGCTTCGCCGCGCTGGATGCCGCAGAAGATGAAGTCCGGGTTTTCCTGCGCGATGCGCTCGCGCAGCGGGCCGTCGCCGGCCCAGACAAAGCGCGCCTCCGGGCGTTGCTGCTGGAGGCGGCGGAAGGCCGTTACCGCCAGCCCGAGGTTCTTCTCCGCGGCGATGCGGCCGACATGGATCACCGCCAGCCCGCGCGCATCCAGCCCCCATGTCGCGCGCAATGCCGCATCGCGTCGCTGCGGCGTGAACTGGCGGGTATCCACCGCCCGCGCCAGCAGGCGCGGTTGCAGGAAACCGTTGCCGTGCAGGAAATCGTGCAGTTCGCGCGTGGGCACCAGCGTGGCATCGCCGAGGTTGTGGAAGTGGCGCATCCATGCCAGTGCCAGCGGCTGCAGCCATGCCGCGCCGTAGTCGGGCAGGTAGCTGTCGAAGCGGGTATGCAGTGCCGTGACGACCGGAATGCCGAGCCGGCGCGCAGCGCGTAGCGCCGACCAGCCCAGCGGCCCTTCGGTGGCGATATGCACTGCATCGGGGCGCTGCCGCCGCCAATGCCGCGCCAGTCGGTACGGTGCCGGCAGGCCGAAGCGCAGGCCGGGATAGCGCGGCAGCGACAAACCACGCATCAGCTGCTCATGCGGTTGCGCGATGTCGTTGGTTTGGCGTGGGCGTATCACTTCGACTTCATGGCCACGTGCGCGCAAACCCTGTTCCAGGCCTTGCACGGTCAAGGCGACGCCGTTGACCTCCGGTGGATACGTCTCGGTGACAATGGCGTAGCGCATGGCCCCTCCTTTTGGCGGCAGCGTGCGCGGCGGCGGTGACGGGGGCATGTCGGGGCGATGACCGGGCAATGACTTCGTCGGCGTGCTGGCGGGGTTGGCACCGCGCCGGCGCCGCCGGATGGCGAAATGCACGTCTGGCTGCGTGATGGGCTGCGCATGGCAGAGCGTGATTTCAGCGAATTTGCCGCAGGTGGCGAGGAAGTCGCGGCGCAAGCCAAGGCGCGTGGTGCCGGTTCAGAACCGGCGGCAGGCAAGGGCGAGTGACGTTGCGGGAATCGTTGGTGCGAGGGTGATGGAACACCGGAAAGCCTCGCCCGGGGGCTTCACGCTTTCCCGAATCCCGAATCCCGAATCCCGAATCCCGAATCCCGAATCCCGAATCCCGAATCCCGAATCCCGGCCCTCAGGCCACGAACGGCCGGAAACTGATGCCCAGCCCCGCCATGCCCTCGGCTTCGCCGACCAGGTCGGCGCGCAGCAGCGGGCGGGCGTCGATGAAGGTCTTGTCCAGCACCAAGGACAAGGCGTTGCCATCGACCGACAGTTCCAGCGTCGGGATCGGGTCGTCCTCGTGCGCGCGGTGCAGCAGCACCGCCAGCCGCAGCAGGGCGGCGGTGCGCTTGGCCGGCAGCAGCAGGCGTTCGGGTAGGGCGTCGAACGCGGTCTTGGGGATGTTGCGGCGGTGGGTGCGGATCAGCGCGGCCAGCATCTGTTGTTCCTGCCGCGAGAAGCCGGCGATGTCCGAATGCTCGATCACGTAGCTGCCGTGGGTGTGGTAGCCGCTGTGCGCGATGACCAGCCCGAGTTCGTGCAGGCGCGCGGCCCAGCCGAGCATGCGCGCGTCGTCCGAATCCAGCTTCCAGCTTTCGGCGACCTGCTCGAACAGGCGTTGCGCCGTGGTCTCCACGCGCTGTGCCTGCGCTTCGTCGATGGCGTAGCGATGGGTCAGCGCGGCCACCGATTCGTCGCGCGGGTCGTTGTCGCCGGCGCGGCCCATGATGTCGTGGAGGATGCCTTCGCGCATTGCCGCCTTGCTGACCAGCAGCTTCTGCAGGCCCAGCGACTGGAACGCGGCCTCCAGCACCAGCACGCCGCCGGCGATGATTGGCCGGCGCTCGTTGGACAGCGTAGGCAGGTTGATGTCGTCGATGTGCTTGGCGCGCAGCAGTTCCTCGCGCAGCTGCGGCAGCGCCTCGGCGGTGATCGCGCCCTTGCTCAGCTTCATCGCCGCGCAGATCTCGCTGATCGCCTTGTGGGTGCCCGACGAGCCCAGCGCTTCCTGCCAGCCCAACGCCTTGTACTTGTTGGCGAAGGGCTGGAACTCGGCGCCGATCTCGGTGAGTGCGTCCTTCCAGCGCTTCTTGCTCAGCTTGCCGCCGGGGAAGAAGCGTCGCGTGCTGGCGATGCAGCCGGCCTGCAGGCTTTCGCGCTCCAGGGTCTGCATGCCTTCGCCGATGATGAACTCGGTAGAGCCGCCACCGATGTCGATCACCAGCCGGTGCTGGCCTGGCTTCGGGGGCTGCGCATGCGCCACGCCCAGGTAGATCAGGCGGGCTTCCTCGCGGCCATTGACCACTTCGATGGCGTGGCCCAGCGCGGTCTCGGCCGGCATCAGGAAGGACAGCGGCGAGCGCAGTTGGCGCACGGTGTTGGTGGCCAGTGCACGCACGCGGTACGGCGGGATGTTGCGGATGCGCTGGCCGAACCGGGCCAGGCATTCCAGCGCGCGTTGCCGCGCCTCGGCCGACAGCCCGCCCTTGCCATCCAGCCCGTCGGCCATGCGTACCGTTTCGCGCAGGCGATCGACCACCCGCAACTGCCCGAGCAGGTAGCGCGCGATGACCATGTGGAAGCTGTTGGATCCCAGGTCGATGGCGGCCAACAGGTCGCCGTCCTGCAAGGGGGGGAAGGTCGGGGAGGACTGGGGCATGGCGGAATGGTAGCGGGGAAGCAGGAACGAGTGGAGAGGAACGAGGAACGAGTGAAGACCGAGGCAAAACCGGCAATTGCTTTTACTCGTTCCTCGTTCCTTTCCACTCGTTCCTTGGCTTTACAGCGCTTCCAGCAACATCTGCTGCGCCGAATGCGGCACCTGCCCCGGTTGCGGTTCGCACTTGAGGTAGCGGCCGTCGGCTTGCAGCTCCCATGCGTTGAGGTTGTCGTCGAGGTAGTTCTGCAACACCTCGCGGTGGATGCGGCGGGCGAGGTTGGCATCCAGCACCGGGAAGCAGGTTTCCACGCGCCGCAGCAGGTTGCGCTCCAGCCAATCGGCGCTGGCGCAATACAGTTCCGGAGCCCCATCGTTGCCGAACCAATACACGCGGCTGTGTTCGAGGAAGCGGCCGACGATCGAGCGCACGCGGATGTTGTCGGAAATGCCCTCCACGCCAGGGCGCAAGGTGCAGGCGCCACGCACGATCAGGTCGATCTGCACGCCGGCCTGCGAGGCCGCGTACAGGGCGCGCACCATCTGCGGCTCGTTGAGCGCGTTCATCTTGGCGATGATGCGCCCCGGCTTGCCGGCCAGCGCCAGCCGCGTTTCGCGCTCGATCCGCTGCAACAGCCCGGTGTGCAGGGTGAATGGGGATTGCAGCAGGCAATCCAGCGTGGTCTTCGAGGCCAGCCCGGAGAGTTGCTGGAACAGCTGGTGCACGTCGTTGCCGATGTCGGCGTCGGCGGTGATCAGGCTCAAGTCGGTATAGGCGCGCGCGGTGCCGCTGTGGTAATTGCCAGTGCCAAGGTGCACGTAGCGGCGCAGCTTGCGGCCTTCGCGGCGCACGATCAGCAGCATCTTGGCGTGGGTCTTGTAGCCGACCACGCCATAGACAACCTGCACGCCGGCATCCTGCAGGCGGTCGGCCAGGCCGAGGTTGGCCTCCTCGTCGAAGCGCGCGCGCAGTTCCACCACCACGGTGACGTCCTTGCCGTTGCGCGCGGCCTGGATCAGCGCATCGACGATCCCCGAATCCTTGCCGGTGCGGTACAGCGTTTGCTTGATCGCCAGCACGTTCGGGTCGATGGCCGCTTCGCGAATTAAATCCAGCACGGTGCTGAACGAGTCGAACGGGTGGTGCAGCAGCACGTCGTCGCGCGCGACTGCGGCGAAGATGCCTTCGGGTGCCTTGAACACGCGCGGCGTCATCGGCGGGTATTTCAGGTCCGGTCGCTGCACCAGGTCATAAACCTGGATGACGCGGTTGAGGTTCACCGAGCCGTCGATGCGATAAGCCGCGTTCTCGGACAGACCAAAGTTCTGCAACAGGGTCTGCATGATCGGGCGCGGGCAATCGTGGGCGATTTCCAGCCGTACTGCCGGGCGATAACCGCGATCGACCAATTCGTCGCGCAGGGCCAGCGCCAGGTTCTCCACTTCTTCCTCATCGACGACCAATTCGGAGTTGCGGGTGACGCGGAACTGGTACGCGCCGCGCACGTCCATGCCGGGGAACAGTTCGTTGACGAAGGTGGACAGCACCGCCGACAGCAGCACGAAATTCTGCGTGCCGCCCAGCGACTTGGGCAGCTGGATGATGCGCGGCAGCGAACGTGGTGCGCGCACCACGGCCAGGTGGCCGGTGCGGCCGAAGGCATCGGTGCCTTTCAGCACGACGACGATGTTCAGCGACTTGTTGAGGATCTTCGGGAACGGGTGCGACGGGTCCAGCCCCAGCGGCGACAGCACCGGCATGATCTCGTTGCGGAAGTAGGCGCGCAGCCAGCGGCGCTGGCGCGTGGTCCATGTCGCCGGCGACAGGATGCCGATGCCTGCCTCCTGCAGGGCCGGGCGCAGCACTTCGTTCCAGCAGCGGTATTGCTGGTCGACCAGCTCGGCGGCGCGGTCGTGGATGGCCGACAGGATTTCCTGCGGGTTCATGCCGTCCGGTGCCGGTGGCAGGCCGAATTCCTGTGCGTGGCGCACCGCGGCGGCGCGGATCTCGAAGAACTCGTCGAGGTTGGTGCAGGAGATGCACAGGAAGCGCAGCCGCTCCAGCAGTGGCACCTGTTCGTCCTGCGCCTGTGCCAGCACGCGGAAGTTGAAGTCCAGCTGCGACAGCTCGCGGTTGATGTACAGCGACGCATCGCGCAGCGGGTCGTGGGCGGTGGGCGCCGGGGCGGGGTGCGGGACGGGAGCGTTCATTCCGTGGGGTCTTCGATGGGGGCGGACGAGGGGGATGTATCGCGTGGGCGCACGTGTTCGGCGTCGAAATGGCAGGCGAAGGTGCTGCCACGGCCCACTTCGCTGCGGATGTCCAGGTGCGCTTGGTGCAAGCCGAGGATGTGCTTGACGATGGACAGCCCCAACCCGGTGCCGCCGCTCTCGCGCGAGCGGCTGCTGGACACGCGGTAGAAGCGCTCGGTCAGGCGCGGCAGGTGGTTGGCGGGAATGCCGTAGCCGGTGTCGGTGACGGACAGCACCGCACCCTTGCCTTCGCGGGCGAAGCGCAGCGTGATGCGCCCGCCGGCCGGCGTGTAGCGCACCGCGTTGGTGACGAGGTTGGAGAACGCGCTGTGCAGCTCCTTGTTGGAGCCGGCCAGGTCAACGCCGGCACTGTCTTCGACGGTGATGTCGTGGCGGCCCTGGCTGTGCGCCTTGGCTTCGCGTTGCAGCGAGGCCAGCATCGGGGTCATCGCCACTGTTTCCAGTTCGGTGTGCTGTTGCGATTCCAGCCGCGACAGCGTGAGCAAGTCCTCCACCAGCTGCGCCATGCGCTGGGATTGCTTGCGCATCTCCGCCAGCATCGGCCCGGTGTCGGGGAAATCCTCCGGCTCCATCATGTCCAGGTAGCCGTGCACCACGGTCAGCGGCGTGCGCAGCTCGTGCGAGACGTTGGCGACGAAGTCGCGGCGCACCTGCTCCAGGTGCAGCAGCTTGGTGACGTCGCGCGCCACCAGCAGCCAGTGGTGGTCCGAATACGGAATCAACCGCAGGTGCAGGCGGATACCGGCATCGACCGGCGAATTGGCGTCCAGGATGGGCTCGGCATTGCGCCCGCCCGCCAGCCAATGCGCCAGCGGCAACGGCTGCAAGCGTTCGACCAGCGGTGCGCCCATGTCGGCCGGGTGGCGCAGGCCGAGCAGGCTGGTGGCGGCTTCGTTGAACCACTGGATGCGCTGGGTGTTGCGATCGACCACCACCACCGCATCGGGCAGCGCGGCGGCGGCAGCGCGGTAGCTGTGCAGCATTTCGACCAGGCGGCGCTTGCGCACGCGCATTTCCTGCTGGTTGCGGTGGAGCAGGCGGTCCAGCTCGTTCCATACGCCCGTGCCGTTGGCGGTTTCGCCGCGCTGGCGTGCAGTCAGTCGCAGCAACACCTGGCGCAGCCGCCAGTAATGCCACGCCAGAATGCCCAGCGCGGCCAGCGCCACCACCAGCGCCGGTGCGCCGAGCAGTGTGCCCACCACGCCGGCCGCCAACAGCAACGTCGCCACGGTGGCCAGCGTTTTCAACCAGGCGGATCGGAATTGGCGGGGCATTTTGGAGCCGGGATTCGTGATGGGTGATTCGTCAAAGCGCGCGATACCCGCTTTGGCCCTTGCGTTAAGGCAACGCTGAAAAAGTCCCACGCAGCTGCGAAGATTGGTGCATAGCCGCCTTGACCGGAAGGGATCGATGAAGCAGCAGACGTTGGCGATGGCCGCCGATCAGGGCGCGGGGTTCGAGCAGCACCGGCGGCCGACGCGGCGGGATGTGTTCCTGGCGACGATGGAGCAGATCGTGCCGTGGTCGGCACTGTGTGCGGTGATCGAGCCGTACTACCCCAAGGCGGGCAAGGGCCGGCCGCCGGTCGGGCTGGAGCGGATGCTGCGGATGTACTTCGTGCAGCACTGGTTCAACCTGGCTGACGAGGCGTGCGAGGAAGCGTTGCTGGACAGCACGGCGCTGCGGCGGTTTGTGGGCATTGACCTGGGCCGGGAGCGGGCGCCGGACGCGACGACGCTGCTGAAGTTCCGGCGTCTGCTGGAGCAGCACGAGTTGGGCGCGGAACTGTTCGCCGAGGTCAATGCGCAGTTGCAGGCGCGGGGGCTGAAGGTGGGCACGGGCACGATCGTGGACGCGACGATCATCGGCGCGCCAAGCTCGACCAAGAATGCGGGCAAGGCGCGTGATCCGGCGATGCACCAGACCCGCAAGGGCCAGCAGTGGTACTTCGGGATGAAGATGCATATCGGCGTGGACAGCCGAACCGGCCTGGTGCACAGCGCGGCGGTGACGGCGGCCAACGTGCACGACAAGCACCTGCTGGAAGACCTGTTGCATGGCGAGGAGCGGCGGGTATACGGCGACAGCGCCTACGCCAGCCAGAAGGCACTGATCCGCGACCATGCGCCGCACGCGCGCGACTTCACCAACCAGCGGGTACGCAAGCAGGGGGAGGTGGACGAGGCCGAGCGCAGCCGGAATCGCAACAAGTCCAAGGTCCGTGCCCGGGTCGAGCACGTGTTCGCGGTGGTGAAGCGTCTGTGGGGCTTTGCCAAGGTGCGCTACCGCGGGCTGGACAAGAACGCCAACCGCAGCTTCGTGGCACTGGGGCTGGCGAACTTGTACCTGGCGCGTGCCCGATTGGCAGGATAGGTGCGCCCGCTGGGCGCCCAAGAGCCGCGAAAGCGGCCAGTGGCGCCCAAAATCGAGTTTGATATTGCGCTGAAACAGGCCAGAAGCATCCTTCGGGCCGGTCGGCCGGCGATACCAGCACTACAGCTACTTGATCAGCGTTACCTTAACTATTCTGCATCGTGCTGGAAATGAGAGGAAAAGGCAGTGGTGCGGGGTGCGGTTTTGCTTTTGCTTCAACCAATCCCGAATCACCCATCACGAATCCCCGCTCCATCACGCCGCCGAAAACCGGTAGCCCGCGCCGCGCACGGTCTGCACCATCTCCTGCACGCCGAACGGTTCAAGTGTCTTGCGCAGGCGGCGGATATGCACGTCGATGGTGCGCTCTTCGACATAGACGCTGCCGCCCCAGACATGGTCGAGCAGCTGCGAGCGGGTATAGACGCGCTCGGGGTGGGTCATGAAGAAGTGCAGCAGGCGGTATTCGGTGGGGCCGATGGCGACCGGTGCGTCGCCGGCGAACACGCGGTGGGCGGCGCCATCGATGCGCAGCGTGCCGACGCTGACGCTGCCGTCCTCGTCGTCGTCGCGGGTGCGGCGCAGCACCGCACGGATGCGCGCCAGCAGCTCGCGCGCCGAAAACGGCTTGACCACGTAGTCATCGACGCCGGCTTCCAGCCCGCCGACGCGGTCGTTCTCTTCGCCGCGCGCGGTGAGCATGATGATCGGCACGTCGCGGGTCAGCACCTCCTTGCGCCAGCGCCGGGCCAGCTCCAAGCCGCTGCTGCCGGGCAGCATCCAGTCCAGCAGGATCAGGTCGGGCACGCGGTCGGCGATGGCGGTCTGCGCTTCCAATGCGTCGCCGGCATGCACCGGCTCGTAATCACCCTTGCGCAGGGCGAAGGCGACCATGTCGCGGATCGCCGGTTCGTCATCGACTATCAGAATGCGTTTGAGCATGTTTTGCCTGCCTTGGAACCCGTTGGGCCGCGATTAGACTACGGTTTGATGACGGGTTTGTGACATCGAGACAGGGCTGGGGCGGTTGCATGCCGGTTGGATCAACGTGCGTCACGCAATACGCCATGGTGGGTTCTTGCGATTGTTCCCGGCCCAATAGAGGCAGATCACGTTGCCCGAAGGGTCGGGCAGGCGCGCTTCCCGCCAGAGCCAGCGTTCGTCGGCAGGGAGCTTGGTGAATTCGAAATCCGAGGCGATCAGGCGTTCGACGCGGACGTCAAGGTCTGCACACTCGAAGTAAACGACGAGCCCGGTGGTGGAGGCGGGGTGCTCCACCGTATGGATAGAAAAGGTGGAATCGCCGTCGGGGCACTCGAAGCGGGCATAGCGGGGCGGTGCGTGCACGATGAGGGTGAAGCCCATGTCGCGATAGAACGCGACGGAGCGGTCGAAGTCGGAAACGGGAAGCGTGACTTGGTTGAGGTTCACGGGGATTCCTGCCGGTGGCCTGACGGGGGAGCGCGGCGGCATTCGGGCATGAGCCCGATTACCTGCGCTGCATGTCCGGGTCGCGCTGGCCCAGCCGGCGCATTTCCAGCACGGTGGGCATGATTGCCTCGATGCGCGCATCGACACGGGCGCGACTGATGTAATCCAGTTCCGGCTGCTTGAGCAGCGCCTGGAACTGCAGCAATGCCTGCTCCGGGCGGCCGTTCAGGTAGGCAGCATCGGCATAGGCCTCGCTGGCACGGGCGGTGTCGCCGGCCAGTTCGCAAGCACGGGCGAAGATGCGCTGGAACACCGGGTCGTCGCCGGCGCGCGCCAGCAGCGGGCGCAGCATTGCCTGTGCGCGCTTGCCGGCCCCGGCGCCGCCCTGTTCGTTGAGCAGTTGCGCATAGGTCAGCGCCACCGGGCGGCTTTGCGGCAGCTGTTGCAGCAGGGCGTCGAAGCGGCGGTTGGCCTCGGCGTGGCGGCCGCTGCGCGATTCGGCTTCGCCCAGCGCCAATTCCACCCACAGGTTGTCCGGGTGTCCGGCATGCAGTTGTTGCAGCTCCTGCAAGGCCTGCTGCACCGCCTTGCCGCCGTCGCGCAGCTGGGCGATGGCCACGCCGTAGCGCTGCGGGTCGCTCAGGCCGTCCTTCTGGTTGCGGCGCAGGTCCTGGTATTCACGCAGCAGTTCGGAGGGCGTCGGCGCGCTGAGCACGCGCAGCCGTTCGCGGGCCCAGTCGAACTGGCCACTGGCGCCGCGCGGCAAGTCCAACGTGGGCAGCGACAACTGCATCGCGCCGGGCAGCAACGGGTTGCCGGTGGCGGCGAGCGGGTCGGCGACGGGCGCGGCCGGGTTCACGCGTTCCTGGCGCACGCCGGCGGGCGTGGCGGTGGTCAGCAGCACCGTGTCCTTCTTCATCTGCTCGGCGCGGGCCTTGGCCTCGCTGATGCGGGTGACGTTGACCGGGTGGGTGCGCAGGAAATCCGGGGTGGTGTAGCCGCCCTCGTTGCCGCGCATCGCTGCCGACATGCGCTCGAAGAAGCCGGCCATCGCGTCCACGTCGTAACCGCTGCGCGCCAGCGTGCGGATGCCGAGCCGGTCCGCCTCCGATTCGTTGGAACGGGTGAAGTTGATCTGCAGCTGCTGCATCAGGCCCATGCCGGAGGTGATAGCTGCCATCGTCGCGTCGCTGGTGGAATTGCCACCGGCCTGCTGCGCGGCGATCACCGCGGCCAGCATGCCCAGCAGGATCGGGATCTGGTCGCGCTGCGCCTTCTCCACACTGCGCAGCACGTGTTGCTGGGTGACGTGCGATATTTCGTGCGACAGCACCGCGGCTACCTCGTCCTCGCGCTGCGCGGTCAGCACCAGCCCGGCGTTCATGCCGATGTAGCCGCCCAGTGTGGCGAAGGCGTTGATCTGCCGGTCCTTGAGCATGAAGAAAGTGAACTTCTGCTGCGGCTGCGCGCTGTGCGAGCCCAGCCGCGTGCCCATGCCCTGCAACCACTCGTCGATCAGCGGGTCATCGACCAGGTAGCCGTAGTTGCGCAGCTCGCGCAGCATCATGCCGCCGTATTCGGCCTGCCGTGCCGGGGTGAGCAGCTCGCCGGCGGACGAGCCGATGTCCGGCAGCCTGCTCTCCTGGGCGGAGGACAGCGGGGTGGCCAGGGCCAGGGTGACGGCGGTGGCGAGCAGCAGCGTGCGCAAGGCAAGGCTCCGGTGGGGCTGGACGGAGGATGACGGGGAAGCGGCGGGGCGGGGTGAAGCACAGATTAACCCGCAGTGTTCCAGCGGCGGGCGGCGCAAGGGGCCTGTGGAATCGGCGCGGCCGCTACCATATGCAGACAACAATCCCGCGTGGAGTTTCCCGTGAGCAACCAGACCCCCGAGATCACCATTTATTCGACCGCCGTGTGTCCGTACTGCGTGGCGGCCAAGAACTTCCTCAAGAGCAAGGGGCAGTCGTGGACCGAAGTGCGCATCGACCTGGACCCGGCAGCGCGCGAGAAGATGATGACGCTGACCCGCCGCACCAGCGTGCCGCAGATCTTCGTCGGCGAGGTCCACGTCGGCGGCTACGACGACATGATGGCGCTGCACCGCGAGGGCAAGCTCGAGCCGCTGCTGGCGGGGCAGGGCGCATGAGCGGCGACGAGAAGGATCGCCTGGCCGAATTCACCGAATTCCGCCAGCGCATGAACCAGCGCATCCTCGCCGAGCCGAACCAGGTGGTACGGCGCTTCTTCGCGCTCGACACCCAGACCTACCAGGCCGGCGCACTGGACGTGAAGACCAAGGAACTGCTGGGGCTGGTCGCCTCGCTGGTGCTGCGCTGCGACGACTGCATCAGCTACCACGTGGCCCAGTGCAAGGATGCCGGGGCCAGCCGCGAGGAACTGTTCGAGACCTTCTCGGTCGGGCTGGTGGTCGGCGGTTCCATCGTCATCCCGCACCTGCGGCGGGCGGTGGATTTCCTCGACCAGCTCGAATCCGGGGCCGCGCAGGCCCCGGCCGGGCACGACCACGGCTGAACCTGCGACCTTGGTCCAGTTGGGGCGGCAAACGGGGATCGGGCATAATTGACAGCTGAAACTTTCTGACGCGCCTACCGCCGGGCAGCCGGCCGGCGCGCTCCCCCCACACCTGTTCGGAACCCCAAATCATGACGCAGACAATCACCGTCATCCGCGGCGATGGCATCGGCCCGGAAATCATGGACGCCACCCTGTTCGTGCTGGACAAGCTCGGCGCCGGGCTGTCCTACGAATTCGCCGATGCCGGCCTGGCTGCGCTGGAAGCCCACGGTGAGCTGATCCCGGCCTCCACGCTGGAGTCGATCAAGAAGAACAAGGTCGCGCTGAAGAGCCCGCTGACCACCCCGGTCGGCGGCGGCTTCAGCTCGATCAACGTCGCCCTGCGCCGCCAGTTCGACCTGTACGCCAACGTGCGCCCGGCGATCTCGTTCCCGAACACCAAGTCGCGCTACGAGAACGTCGACCTGATCACCGTGCGCGAGAACACCGAAGGCGCCTACCTGAGCGAAGGCCAGGAAGTGTCGGCCGATGGCGAGACCGCGTTCTCCGGCACCCGCATCACCCGCAAGGGCTCCGAGCGCATCGTGCGCTATGCCTTCGAACTGGCCCGCAGCACCGGCCGCAAGAAGGTCACCGCCGTGCACAAGGCCAACATCATCAAATCGACCTCGGGCCTGTTCCTGAACGTCGCCCGCGAAGTGGCCGCGAACTACCCGGAGATCGAATTCCAGGAAATGATCGTCGATAACACCTGCATGCAGCTGGTGATGCGTCCGGAACAGTTCGACGTGATCGTCACCACCAACCTGTTCGGCGACATCATCTCCGACCTGTGCGCCGGTCTGGTCGGCGGTTTGGGTCTCGCGCCGGGCGCGAACATCGGTGAAGGCGCGGCGATCTTCGAAGCCGTGCATGGCACCGCGCCGGACATCGCCGGCAAGGGCATCGCCAATCCCTGCGCGCTGCTGCTGGGTGCGGCGCAGATGCTGGACCACATCGGCCAGCCGCAGAACGCCGAGCGCCTGCGCAAGGCCATCGTCGCGACGATGGAAGCGAAGGACTCGCTGACCGGCGACCTCGGCGGCACTGGCGGCACGATGGATTTCGCCAAGGCGATTGCCAGCCGCCTGTGATCGTGCGCGACGGCAGGGAGGGCAAGGGTGCCTGTGGTGTCCTTGCTTTCGGAGGTATTTCTCGGGCCTGCATTTCGCGGCAATGAAATTTGGCGTTGACAGACTGCCATGCAGTTCCGACAATAGCCGACCTTTGGGGGAACCTCGAGAGATTCACCGCCGGGGTATAGCGCAGTCTGGTAGCGCGCCTGCTTTGGGAGCAGGATGTCGGGGGTTCGAATCCCTCTACCCCGACCATCCAATGCGCCAGCGCATCGGAGTGCGACGATCCGGTCAGAGCGCCCGTAGCTCAACTGGATAGAGCACCGGCCTTCTAAGCCGGCGGTTACAGGTTCGATTCCTGTCGGGCGCGCCAACCGGCGCAAGCGGTGGGTTGTTGTTTTCAGTGGTGGCTGTAGCTCAGTTGGTTAGAGTACCGGATTGTGATTCCGGTGGTCGGGGGTTCGAATCCCCTCAGCCACCCCATTGATACGTGAACGCCGGAGAAATCCGGTGGTTGTAAAAGTTCGAGGGTGCGGTATCATTCGCCCCCTGAATTTCAGGGCTGTTAGCTCAGTTGGTAGAGCAGTTGACTCTTAATCAATAGGTCCAAGGTTCGAATCCTTGACAGCCCACCAAATAAACGGCCACCCAAGCATGCTTGGGTGGCCGTTTCCTTATAAGTGAAGGCATGGCGTTTGCCGCCATTCCGAAGTTTCAGGGCCGTTAGCTCAGTTGGTAGAGCAGTTGACTCTTAATCAATAGGTCCAAGGTTCGAATCCTTGACGGCCCACCAGACAAGGGCACCCGCCGCGGCGGGTGCCTTTTTCTTTGTGCTTGTGTCCAGTGGAGGGCGAAATCGTCTCGTCGTTGCCGGCGGTTTTTTGCCTGCCGGTCTGCAACAATGTGGGTCCTGATGCGAAAGTGGCGGAATTGGTAGACGCCCTGGATTTAGGTTCCAGTGCCGCAAGGCGTGGGGGTTCGAGTCCCCCTTTCGCACCATCCGTGGGTCGCCCGGGTGGTTCTCTGGCCGACCTGAAGGGCGGCAGGCTGGAAGCGCTCGCCGGAATCGGCGAAACTAGGCGGCTGCGGCGGGGTAGCTGCCCTGCTGGAAATCGTTCATTCAGTCCACATTCGTACCGGGGCCAGAGGCCGCCGGTGGCAGGAGTCCACATGCAAGCTTCGATCGAATCCACCGGCAACCTGGAACGCCGCCTGACCTTCACTTTGCCGGAGGAGCGCCTGCGCGGCCACATCGACGGTCGTCTGGGCGAGATCGCCCGCACCGTGCGCATCAAGGGTTTCCGCCCGGGCAAGGTGCCGGCCAAGGTGGTCGAGCAGCGTTTCGGCCAGCAGGTGCGCGCCGAGGCGATGGATGGCCTGCTGCGCGAGACCTTCGACGCCGCGTTGCGTGAGCATGAGCTGCGCATCGCCGGCAACCCGCGCCTGGAGAAGGCCGGTGAAGGCGAATTCGATTTCGTCGCCACCGTCGAGCTGGTGCCGGATTTCGGCGACGTGGACGTGACCAAGCTGACCGTCGTGCGCCACGCCGCCGACGTCACTGACGCCGACATCGACCAGATGATCGAAAACCTGCGCCAGCAGCGCCGCAGCTGGAAGGTGGTTGCGCGCGGTGCGCAGGAAGGCGACCTGGTCGCGCTGGAAACCTGGTCGCAGGTCGGCGACGAGCGCCTGCCGGCCGAAGGCAGCGAGAAGGGCACGATCATCGTCGGCCAAGGCATGATGTTCGACCAGATCGAAAAGGGGCTGGTCGGCCTGGCCAAGGGCGAGGAAAAGACGCTGGACGTCGAATTCCCGGCCGAGTGGCGCGTGCCGGCGCTGGCCGGCAAGACCGCCAAGGTCACGGTCAAGGCCACCGAGGTGTCCGAGCCGGTGGTGCCGGAGGTCGATACCGCCTTCATCAAGAGCTTCGGCGTCAAGGGGGGCGAGCTGGAGCAGTTCCGCGCCGACATCCGTTCCAACCTGGAGCGTGAACTGAAGGGCGCGCTGATGAACCGTCTGCGCCGTGAAGTGGGTGAGCAGTTGATTGCCGCCTATGCCCACGTCGAACTGCCGCCGCGCCTGGTCGAGAACGAGGCACGCGGCATGCTGGCCCAGCAGATTGACGCGATCCGCCGCCAGGGTGGCAACCCGGGCAACGTGCCGGCCGATGCACACGAAGGCTTCAAGGATGCTGCTTCCAAGCGCGTGCTGGTCGGCCTGCTGGTCGGTGAGGTTGCCCGCAAGAACGAGCTGCGCCTGGACCCGAAGCGCCTGAACGAAACCATGCGCCTGATCGCCTCGACCTACGAGGAGCCGGAGCAGGTCATTGAGATGTACCGCAACGACCCCCAGCTCATGGCTGGCCTGCAGAACCGCGTGATGGAAGAGCAGGTGATCGACTGGATCGCCGAGCGCGCCCAGCACACCGAGCAGTCGCTGTCGTTCCAGGAGGCGATCCGCCCGTAAGGCGCATCGCTCCGCCCGCCCCGCGCCACCGCGCGGGGCGTTGTTCCTCCCGTCAAGCACAGGTGCCTCACATGGACAACCGAACCACAGCCCTGAACATGGTGCCGATGGTGGTCGAGCAGACCAGCCGCGGCGAGCGCGCCTACGACATCTATTCGCGCCTGCTGAAGGAGCGGATCATCTTTCTGGTCGGCCCGATCGACGACCACGTCGCCAACCTCGTGGTTGCGCAGTTGTTGTTCCTCGAAGCGGAAAACCCGGAGAAGGACATCAGCCTGTACATCAACTCACCCGGTGGCGTGGTGACCGCGGGTCTGGCGATCTACGACACCATGCAGTTCATCAAGCCCGACGTCAGCACCATGTGCACCGGCCAGGCATGCAGCATGGGCTCGTTCCTGCTGATGGCCGGCGCCAAGGGCAAGCGCTTCGCGCTGCCGAATTCGCGGGTGATGATCCACCAGCCGTCCGGCGGCGCGCAGGGGCAGGCGACCGACATCGAGATCCACGCCAAGGAAATCCTGTACCTGCGCCAGCGCCTGAACGGGCTGTACGCCCACCACACCGGGCAGCCGATCGAGCAGATCGAGCGCGACATGGAGCGCGACCGTTTCCTCAGTGCCACCGCGGCGAAGGAATACGGCCTGATCGACGAGGTTGTCGAGCGCCGCCAGGAAGAGTCGATCCAGCCGGCTTGATTGGTGCAAGTGGCTGAAAACAAGGTGTTTTTCGCAGGGCCGGAGCTGGGCTGGCGTCCATTCGGCCCTGTGTTATTCTCGAAATCGAATCTCCCGTTCACGGGGGAGAGCAACTGGACAAGCGAAGCATCAGCGAAGACCGGCAAGGTCGTTCCGGGGACAGCGGCAAGATTCTCTACTGCTCGTTCTGCGGCAAGAGTCAGCACGAGGTGCGCAAGCTGATCGCGGGCCCGAGCGTGTTCATCTGCGATGAATGCGTGGAGTTGTGCAACGACATCATCCGTGAGGAGTTGCAGGAAAAGGCGCAGTCGGCACGCAGTTCACTGCCCAAGCCGCGCGAGATCCTCGAGGTGCTCGACCAGTACGTGATCGGCCAGAACCGTGCCAAGCGCACGCTGGCGGTGGCCGTCTATAACCACTACAAGCGCATCGAGGAGCCGGCAGAAGAGCGACGACGTCGAGCTGTCCAAGTCCAACATCCTGCTGGTCGGCCCGACCGGTTCGGGCGAGACGTTGTTGGCCGAGACGCTGGCGCGCCTGCTGAACGTGCCGTTCACGATGGCCGATGCGACCACGCTGACCGAGGCCGGCTACGTCGGTGAGGACGTGGAGAACATCATCCAGAAGCTGTTGCAGAAGTGCGACTATGACGTCGAGAAGGCGCAGCAGGGCATTGTCTATATTGATGAAATCGACAAGATCTCGCGCAAGAGCGAGAACCCGTCGATCACCCGCGACGTGTCCGGCGAAGGCGTGCAGCAGGCGCTGCTGAAGCTGATCGAGGGCACCGTGGCCAGCGTGCCGCCGCAGGGCGGGCGCAAGCACCCGCAGCAGGAATTCCTGCAAGTCGATACCAAGAACATCCTGTTCATCTGCGGCGGCGCGTTCGCCGGGCTGGACAAGGTGATCGCCCAGCGCAGCACCGAGTCCGGCGGCATCGGCTTCGGCGCCAAGGTCAAGAGCAGCGAGCGCAAGCAGGAAATCGGCAAGGTGCTGGCCGAGGTGGAGCCGGAGGATTTGATCGAGTTGGCCTGATCCCCGAGTTCGTTGGCCGCCTGTCCGGTCGGTGCGACGCTGGAAGAGCTGGACGAGGCGGCGCTGGTCAAGATTCTGACCGAGCCGAAGAATGCCATCACCAAGCAGTTCGAGAAGCTGTTCGAGATAGGAGAACGTCGAGCTGGGAAATCCGCCGCGGACGCGCTGGCGGCGATCGCCGAGAAAAGGGGATCAAGCGCAAGGCCCGTGTGCGC
Organism: Stenotrophomonas sp.; assembly: GCA_034675465.1. Classification (GTDB taxonomy): domain Bacteria; phylum Pseudomonadota; class Gammaproteobacteria; order Xanthomonadales; family Xanthomonadaceae; genus Stenotrophomonas. Next base: position 187,152 of record JAUCDH010000010.1, read on the forward strand.
GTGGCCTGCGCACCATCGTCGAAGTCAGTGCTGCTGGACACCATGTACGACCTGCCATCGCAGGAGAACGTGAGCAAGGTGGTGGTGGACGAGTCGGTCATCGAGCACAAGTCGGAGCCCTACGTGATCTACCAGACACCGCCGGCCAAGGCTGCTTCCGGCGACTGAGTCGGCGCGATTCTCGCCTCTTGCAACTATCCGCCGATGGCCCCATAACGGGGCCATCGGCTTTTCATGGCCACCCCCAACGTTCAGGTGAAGCCTGATGGCCCAGCCCAAACCCGAAGTCCTCGACCTGCCGGTCCTGCCGCTGCGCGACGTGGTGGTGTTCCCGCACATGGTCATCCCGTTGTTCGTCGGCCGCGACAAGTCGATGCAGGCGCTGGAACGGGCAATGGAGGCGGACAAGCGCATCCTGCTGGTGGCGCAGACGTCGCGCCGAGACCGACGACCCCGGCGGTGCTGACCTCTATGCGGTCGGCACGCTGGCGCAGGTGCTGCAACTGCTGAAACTGCCCGACGGCACCATCAAGGTGCTGGTCGAGGGCCTGTCGCGCGTGGCCGTGGAGAAGATGCCGCGAGCATGACGGCTCGTTGCAGGGCCTTGCGGTCGAGGACTGCATGCGGACGAATCGCGCGAGCCGCGCGAGATCGAGGCCATTGCCCGTTCGCTGATGTCGCTGTTCGAGCAGTACGTCAAGACCAATCGCAAGCTGCCGTCGGAGCTGCTGCAGACGCTGGCGGGCATCGAGGAGCCGGCGCGTTTGGCCGATACCATCGCCGCGCATGTCGGCGTGCGCTTGGCGGACAAGCAGAAGCTGCTGGAAATCCTGCAGGTGGGCGAGCGGCTGGAAATGCTGGTCGGGCTGGTCGATGGCGAAATCGACGTGCAGCAGCTGGAAAAGCGCATCCGCGGCCGGGTCAAGTCGCAGATGGAGAAGAGCCAGCGCGAGTACTACCTCAACGAGCAGATGAAGGCGATCCAGAAGGAACTGGGCGACCTCGATGAGGCGCCCGGCGAACTGGAGGAGCTTGCCCGCAAGATTGCCGGTGCCGGGATGCCCAAGGCGGTGGAAACCAAGGCGAAGAACGAGCTGAACAAGCTCAAGCAGATGTCGCCGATGTCGGCCGAAGCGGCGGTGGTGCGCAACTACCTGGACTGGCTGCTGGGCGTGCCTTGGACCAAGCGCAGCAAGGTGCGCAAGGACTTGAAGGCCGCGCAGGACACGCTCGATGCCGACCATTACGGTCTGGACAAGGTCAAGGAGCGCATCCTCGAATACCTCGCGGTGCAGTCGCGGGTGAAGCAGATGAAGGGGCCGATCCTGTGCCTGGTCGGCCCGCCGGGCGTGGGCAAGACCTCGCTGGGCCAGTCCATCGCCAAGGCGACCAACCGCAAGTTTCGTGCGGATGAGCCTCGGCGGCGTGCGTGACGAGGCCGAGATCCGCGGCCACCGCCGTACCTACGTCGGCTCGATGCCGGGCCGCATCGTGCAGAACCTCAACAAGGTGGGCAGCAAGAACCCGCTGTTCGTGCTCGACGAGATCGACAAGATGTCGATGGATTTCCGCGGCGACCCGTCCTCGGCGTTGCTGGAAGTGCTCGACCCCGAGCAGAACAATGCCTTCAACGACCACTACCTCGAGGTCGACCTGGACTTGAGCGAAGTGATGTTCGTGGCGACCTCCAATTCGCTGAACATTCCCGGCCCGCTGCTGGACCGCATGGAGGTCATCCGCATCCCCGGCTATACCGAGGATGAGAAGCTCAACATCGCCGCACGCTACCTGTTGCCCAAGCAGCTCAAGGCCAATGGCCTGAAGCCGGAGGAACTGGCGGTCGAAGAGGGGGCTGTCCGCGACATCGTGCGCTATTACACGCGCGAGTCCGGCGTGCGCAACCTCGAGCGCGAGATCGCCAAGATCTGCCGCAAGGTGGTCAAGGATTGCACTGGCTGGCCCGCAGGCAGCGCAGCCGCAGCAGCCGGCGAAGAAGTCCGCGAAGAAGGCCAAGGCCGTCGTCGTGGTCGATGCGGCCAACCTCGACAAATATCTGGGTGTGCGCCGCTTCGATTTCGGCCGCGCCGAGGAACAGAACGAAGTCGGGCTGGTCACGGGGCTGGCATGGACCGAGGTCGGCGGCGATCTGCTGCAGATCGAGTCGACGCTGATCCCCGGCAAGGGTGCGGTGACGCTGACCGGCCAGCTCGGCAACGTGATGAAGGAGTCGGCGACCGCCGCGCTGTCGGTGGTACGCGCGCGCGCCGAGGCTTTGGGCATCGACGTCGATTTCCTGCAAAAGCACGACGTGCACCTGCACGTGCCCGATGGCGCCACGCCCAAGGACGGTCCCAGTGCTGGCATCGCGATGGTCACCTCGTTGGTCTCGACCCTGAGCAAGGTGCCGGTGAAGGCCGACGTGGCGATGACCGGCGAAATCACCCTGCGCGGCCGCGTCACCGCCATTGGTGGCTTGAAGGAAAAGCTGCTGGCCGCACTGCGCGGCGGCATCCGCACCGTCATCATCCCCGATGAGAACCGCAAGGACCTGGCTGACATCCCGGCCAACGTCACTCGCGACCTGGACATCATTCCGGTGAAGTGGATCGACGAGGTGTTGGACATCGCGCTGGAGACGCCGCTGAAACCGAAGGCGGCGCGCAAAAAGGCCCCGCGGGTCGCGGTGCGCGGCAAGTCCAAGCCTGCACCGAGCGCGCGCGTCAAGCATTGAAGATGAACGCAAAATCCCCTCAAAACCCGCGCCAATGCAGGCTTTTCCGGCTTGCACGGGTAGGGGGGCGCTGGTATAAAAGCCCGATCCACCTGCCCGCGTAAAGCGGGCAGCGTGTTTGCAGGATCTTCCGGTTGCCGCCGCTGCCGTCATGGGCGGGACCAACCCAATCTATTCCGCGGGATCGTCCGCATAGGGAGTTTTACGTAATGAACAAGACCGAATTGATCGATGGCGTCGCCGCCGCCGCTGACCTCTCCAAGGCCGAAGCCGGCCGCGCGGTTGATGCCGTCGTCGCCGAGATCACCAAGGCGCTGAAGAAGGGCGATGCCGTGACGTTGGTGGGCTTCGGCACGTTCCAGGTCCGCGAGCGCGCCGAGCGCACCGGCCGCAATCCGAAGACCGGCGACACCATCAAGATCGCCGCTTCGAAAAATCCGTCGTTCAAGGCTGGCAAAGCCCTGAAGGATGCCGTAAACTAAGCGGCTCACCGGGGGTGCTTAGCTCAGTGGTAGAGCGTCTCCTTTACACGGAGAGGGTCGGGGGTTCGAAACCCTCAGCACCCACCACAAAGCACCGTCAGTAAGTAGTTTTGAAATGTGGAGCGGTAGTTCAGCTGGTTAGAATGCTGGCCTGTCACGCCGGAGGTCGCGGGTTCGAGTCCCGTCCGCTCCGCCAGTTTCAAGAGGGCCCCTGAGTGATCGGGGGCCTTGTTTTCTCCGACACTCTTGCGAGTGCCGCAGGAACGAAGAGTCAAAGCGCGGAGCGGTAGTTCAGCTGGTTAGAATGCTGGCCTGTCACGCCGGAGGTCGCGGGTTCGAGTCCCGTCCGCTCCGCCAGTTCCACATCGCCATTGCCTTGCAATGGCGAGCTTGGTCGGCATTGCCGGGCAGGCGCAAGTTCAAAACGGAGCGGTAGTTCAGCTGGTTAGAATGCTGGCCTGTCACGCCGGAGGTCGCGGGTTCGAGTCCCGTCCGCTCCGCCATTGATCGCAAAGCCCCCGGCGCAGGCCGGGGGCTTTTTCATTGGTCGTGTGCAATGGCGGGAAGCCCGTCGTTTGGGCGTGGAGCGGGAAGCGGGTTACACTGCGCGGCTCGCCATCAGGCCCCGATTTTTCCCATGCTTCAGAAACTCCGCGACAAGACCTCAGGCTGGATCGTCACCGTGATCATGGGCCTGCTGATGATCCCGTTCCTGTTCGTGATCGACAACAGCTACCTCGGCGGCGTCGGTGCGCAGAACGTGGCCAAGGTGTCGGCCCCGCCGTCGTGGTGGCGTTCAGCGCCGTCGTGGTGGCCGATGTCGTTCCTGTGGAACCATCACGAAGTCAGCGTCGAGGATTTCCGTGCACGCTTCGAGCAGGCACGCATGCAGGCACGCGAACAGCAGGGCGACGACTTCGACCCGCGTGAATTCGAGACCACCGAAAACAAGCTGCTCGTGCTCGATCAGCTGATCGACGAGCAGGTGGTGCGTCTTGCCGCCGATGAGGCGCATATCGTGATCGGCGATGCCGCCGTGCGTGATTACATCGCTTCCATTCCCGCGTTCCAGCGCGACGGCAAGTTCAATGCCGAGCAATACCGCATGGCGCTGGCGCAAAGCGTGCCGCCGCGCACGCCGGCGATGTTCGACCAACTGGTGCGCACCAGCTTGCAGCAATCGATCATTCCCAGCGCGCTGGCCCAGTCGGGTTTTGCGACCAAGGGCGAGAGCGAGCGCCTGCTGAAATTGCTGGGCGAGACCCGCGACGTCGAATTCGCAATCCTGCCGGCGCCGGAAGCGGATGCCGCGCCGGTCGATGATGCGCAGATCAAACAATGGTACGACGCCCACCCGAGCGCTTTCCGCCAGCCGGAAAGTGTTTCGATCGAATACGTCGAATTGAACGCGGCCAGCATGCCGGCCGTGGCTGCCGCCGACGAGGCCACGCTGCGCCACCGCTATGACGAGGAGAAGGCGCGCTTCGTCAAGCCGGAGGAGCGTTTGGCCTCGCACATCCTGATCGGCAATGGCGCCGGCGCGGAAGCCAAGGCTGCCAAGCTGGCCGAGGAGGCGAAGAAGCCGGGTGCCGATTTCGCCGCGCTGGCCAAGGCCAACTCGGAAGACCCGGGTTCGAAGGATGTCGGTGGCGACCTGGGTTGGGTCGAGCGCGGGGTGATGGTCAAGCCGTTCGAGGACGCGCTGTTCGCGATGCAGCCGGGCGAAATCACCGACCCGGTGAAGACCGATTTCGGCTACCACGTGCTGCAACTGCGCGAAACCAAGGGCGGCGAAGGCCGTCCGTTCGAGGAAGTGCGCGACCAACTGGCCGTCGAGCAGATGCAGGCCGACACCGAGCGCCAGTTCAATGAACTGAGTGGCAAGCTGGTCGATCTGGTCTACAAGAATCCGACCGTGCTGGAATCGGCGGCGAAGGAGCTGAAGCTGCCGGTGCAGACGCTGGGGCCGTTCAACCGCGCCACCGCCAACGGCGTCGCCGCCAACCCGGCGGTGCTGCGTGCCGCGTTCTCCGATGCGTTGAAGGAAGACGGCACGGTCAGCGACCCGATCGAGTTGGGCCCGAATCACAACGTGATGATCCGCGTCACCGAACACACCCCGGAGCAGGCGATCCCGCTGGCGCAGGCGCGTGAGCAGGTGATTGCGGCGGTGCGCGCCAACCGCGTCGAGGAAGCGGCGAAGAAGGCCGCCGATGCGCTACTGGCCAAGCTGGAGGGCGGGCAGACCATGCAGGCGCTGGCCGAGGGCGAGAAGCTGCAACTGCTGCCGATGCCGGGCCTGCCACGCACCACGCCGATGCCGACCGAAGCGGCCAATCGCGCGGTGTTCAGCGCGGCTCCGCCTGCCGGCGACAAGCCCAGCTACGGCAAAGTGGCGCTGGATGGCGGCCGCTACGCGGTATTCGCGGTGACCAAGGTGACCTTGGGCAATCTGGACGAGGTGCCGGAGCCGCAGCGCGTGATGTTGAAGCAGCAGCTGAGCCAGATCGACGGTGCGGCGGCTGCCAAGGCCTACGTGGACAGCCTGCGCAAGCGTTTCAAGGTGCAGGTGCAGGAATCGCAGCTTTGAGCCGAGCGCATTGCTGAGGCGAAAAATGGCAGGGCAGCCGTTTCCCACGGCGAAGCTGCCTGAAGGGTGACGCAGATGGATGCGTGCCATGAAAAACCCGGCGCAAGGCCCAATGCCAGTCAGTTAACCCACTGACTGGCATTTTTTCGTTGGGAACTTGCTGCGAGAACGTTTGACCTCACGCGGGAAGGATCGCTCAGTGCGACGAGGTGGGAGCACGAAGTAACGAGCTTGTTCAAGCAGGCGCTGCAATAAGCGCAGGTATGGTGCCAGCGCGCGCCAGATGCACCGTGTTGATCGCCCCGACGATGGCATGGCGCGCCGTATGGAAGCTGATGCGGATCAGCCAGTCGCCTTCGCCCAAGGTTTGCACCACCTCATAACGCAGGTTGTCCTTGGCACGCATGAGCCAGTGGCGCTGCTCGCCCGCTTGACTCCACTGCTGCAGGAAAGCGGCGCTGAAGTAGGCGCGGTCGAACAAGGTGATCGAATGGTCCAGACCACGCAGATCGGCTGCCAGCGTCAACTCGCCACAGCCATAGTCCCCCAGCCGGGCATCGAGCAGTTCATGGCTGTCGGTGTCCAGCAGGCACACGGCGCGCACCATGGGCCAAGGCTGGGGGCCATAGTGCGTCTGGCCGCCGCCCAGCGTTTGCCGGTTGTCGGCGCTGTCCGGGGCCGACCAGACCACGCCATCGACGGCCAGTACGCGCAAATCCCCTGCGTTCCCTTTTTAGACCAATTCAGCCGCGCCTTGGCTTAACTGACTGGCATTGGGCCAATGGCCGGGTTTTTTGTAGGCACTGTTCGCGTTGCCTGATTAGCACCAAGGCAAGCTCCTGCGGAGTGCTTGTGGCAATCAACGCGGCTCGTCGAAGCGCAGCACCATGCCGGGCTTGAGTATCGCGTTGGCATCAAGGTTGTTGCGCGCGAGCAGCGTCTTGACCGGGATGCCGTGGCGGCGTGCGATCGACCATGCGGTCTCGCCGCTGCGCACCGTGTGCCGGCCACTGCCGGCCGCTGCCGTTGCGACTGCCGTATCGGTGGCGGGTGCCGTAGCTGCGAGGGGTGCGGTGGCCTGCGCCGTTCCCTGGGAGGTGCCGGAATCGGGCAGCGCCGGGGCCAGCACTTTCGCACCGCCACGCTTGCCGGTGAGTGCCGGGTTGAGGCGGGCGATGCGCGCCGGATCCAGTGCATTGGTCGCCGACCAGTCGGTCAGCGTGGCGTTTGCCGGCAGGGCGTGGCTACGCAGGATCGGTACCTGGCGGTCCAGTGCCGCCATCAGGTCCGGTTCCTTTTCGGCCTGTTCCAGCACGCAGGCCAGCGCGTGCAGTTTTTCGACGTAGGCGTAGGTGATCGGCGACAGCCCCGGCAATTCGGCCGGGCGCGCGTTCTGCGCGTTCATGCCGCCGCGCCGCAGTGCTTGCAGGATGCGGTACTCGCCGGCGTTGTAGGCCATTACCGCCAACTGCCAGTCACCGCCGAACATGCCATGCAGGGTCTTGAGGTAGCGCACCGCGGCGTGGGTGGATTCGACCGCCGACAACCGGCCGTCATAGCCGTTCTCCATTGGCACACGGTGGTTGCGTGCGGTGCTGGCGATGAACTGCCACAACCCGGCCGGGCCGTTGGCGTTGCGTGCGCCGGGGCGGTAGCCGCTTTCGACGAAGGGAATCAGCGCGAACTCGGTGGGCAGGCCGGCCGTACGCAGTTCATCGACCACGTAGCCGAACAGCGGCAGTGCGTCGTCTTCGATGTTGCCCAGTCGCGACGGCGCATGTGCGAACTGCTTGCGCCAACGCGGGCTGGTCGCCTCGCTGTCGCATTGCGACATCGCCAGGCCGTCGCGGAAGCTGGCGAGGATCTGGTGGCCGTTGCGGGTCAGCGGTGCCGGCAACATGGCTGGGTCGGTGGGCAGGGCGGTCAGTGCTGCGACGTTCTGCGGCAGTGCTTGCGCGCCCGCCACGCCGCTGCTGGCGCCGAGCAACAGCCCCAGCGCCGCTGGCAGGTACCGCTTCATGCGCGGAAACCGTCTTTCCAGCGCCGCAATTCGGCGAACGTCTCCACTTCATCCGCCGGTGCGCGGCCCAGCCGTGCGGCGACGGCAGTGATGATGGCCGCCTCGGCGCTGCGCAGGAACGGGTTGCAGGCCTGTTCGTCGGCCAGCAGCGAGGGAACGGTGGGGCGTGAGCGGCTGCGCATGTCCTGGACTTCCTTCTGGCGGCGTTGCAATGCCGCGTTGGCGGGATCGACATGCCGCGCGAACGCGGCATTGCCCAGCGTGTATTCGTGCCCGCAACAGACCTGCGTCTGCGCCGGCAGCGCCGCCAGCCGTTGTAGCGAGGCCAGCATCTGCGCGGGCGTACCTTCGAACATGCGGCCACAGCCGAGGCTGAACAGTGCATCGCCGCAGAACAGATAGCCGTGGCCGTGGAACGCGATGTGGCTGCGGGTGTGGCCGGGCACGGCCAGTACCGCGAAGTCGAAGCCGGCGAATTCTACCCGGTCGCCTTCGCCGACCCGTTTGCACTCCAGTCCGATCCGTTCATCTTCCGGCGCGAACACTGGCAGCCACGGCCAGTGCCGGCGCAGTTCGGCGGCGCCGCCGATGTGGTCGTCGTGGTGATGGGTGAGCAGGATCGCCGCCGGCTGCATGCCTTGCGCTGCTGCGTCGAGCACCGGCTGCGCTTGCCCTGGATCGACGAATACCGTGCGCGCATCGGCCGCTTGCAGCGCCCATATGTAATTGTCCTGAAATGCGGGCAGGGCGGTCAGTCGCATAGAATCGGGACCATGCCTGCGCTTTCCTTCCCTCGTCAAGCTGGAGTCTCGGTCTGGTTTGAGAAAGCTGGCGCGAACGTGGTGAGGGCGATGGAGCAGCAGCATCTGCACGAACAGGTGCAGGCCTTTCCCTCCCAGCCCTGGCTGTGGCTTGCCCCGTGCGCAGCGTGGCGGCCCGAACCGGCCCCGGTCGGGCGCGGCCTGCGCCTGCATCGGGAAGGCACAGGATGGAGCGGCGATGCGTGCTGCGCCTTGCCGCTGCCGCTGCCGTCCGAGGCGGTCAATGCCATCGTGTTGCAGCACCCGCAGGCGGCGGAACTGGCGCCGCTGCTGGCCGAGTGCGCGCGGGTGCTGATGCCGGGCGGCCGCTTGTGGCTGACCTTTTTGAACCATCACAGCCCGTATCGCGGCCATTGGCAATGGCGCGGCATGCGGCCCCCCACGGCGATGCGTTGCCGCAGCGTCTTGCAGGGCGAGGGCCTGCGCATCCGCGCCATGCAGCACGTTGGTCCGCTATGGAGTGATGCGGCGACGCCCGCCGGCAAGGTGTTGCCGGCGTTGCGCGCAGTCTGCGTGCTGGAATGCGAGAAGCGCACCTCTGCCTTCATCGGCCCGGAGGCAGTGCAGGCGGTGGGCTGGCGCGGCCCCGTGGCAACTTGAACAACGGAATACGATGAAAGAGATCGAAATACATACCGACGGTGCCTGCCTCGGCAACCCCGGCCCGGGCGGCTGGGCAGCGCTGCTGCGCTACAAGGGCCACGAGCGCGAAGTGGCTGGCGGTGAAGGCCATACCACCAATAACCGCATGGAATTGATGGCCGCGATCATGGGGTTGGAAACGCTGACCGAGCCGTGCCGGATCGTGCTGCAGACCGATTCGCAATACGTGCGCCAAGGCATCACCGAATGGATGCCGGGCTGGGTGCGGCGGCAATGGAAGACCGCCGGCGGCGACCCGGTGAAGAACCGCGACCTGTGGGAGCGCCTGCATGCTGCCACTCAGCGGCACCAGATCGAGTGGCGTTGGGTGAAGGGCCACAATGGCGATCCCGACAACGAACGCGTGGACCAATTGGCCCGCGATGCAGCAATCCGCGTGCGCAACGGCGCCGCAACGAATTGAGACGCCGCATGCGCCAGATCATCCTTGATACCGAAACCACCGGCCTTGAATGGAAGAAGGGTAACCGCGTGGTCGAAATCGGCTGCGTGGAGCTGCTCGAACGCCGCCCCAGCGGCAACAACTTCCACCGCTACCTGAAGCCGGATTGCGACTTCGAAGCCGGCGCGCAGGAAGTGACCGGGCTGACGCTGGATTTCCTCGCCGACAAGCCGCCGTTTCAGAGGAAATCCTCGATGTGTTCCTCGCCTACGTGGATGGCGCGGAGCTGATCATCCACAACGCCGCGTTCGACATGGGCTTCCTCGAGAACGAGCTGTCGCTGTCGGGCAAGGGCCGGCTGGCCGCGCGGGTGAGCGTCACCGACACCCTGCTGATGGCGCGCGAGCGCTTCCCGGGCCAGCGCAATTCGCTGGACGCGCTGTGCAAGCGGTTGGGCGTGGACAACTCGCACCGCCACCTGCACGGCGCGTTGCTCGATGCGCAGATCCTTGCCGACGTCTATATGGCGCTGACCTCTGGGCAGGAGGAAATCGGCTTCGGCCTGCCTGAAGCCGAAACGGCAGGCAGCGGCGGCGTGGCGCAGGTGTTCGACGCCAGCGTGCTGCTGCCGCGCCCGCGCGTGCTGGTCACCGCTTCCGAGCTGGAGGCGCACGCGGCACGGCTGGAGCGGTTGCGCAAGAAGGCCGGCCACGCGTTGTGGGATGGTGCGTAAAGCAGGAAGAAGCCGCCAGCGCGCTGCTTGGGGCTGGCCCTGTATGCGTTGCGGCAAATGCCGACCGTTGGCCGGCATGGGGCTGCTCAGTGGCAGCGCACCAGAATCGCGGTGATGTTGTCCGTGCCGCCGCCATCCAGCGCCGCGGCGACCAGCGTATCGACGCAGTCTTGCGCGCTGCAATCGTGCTGGGCCAGCGCGGCGGCCAGCGCGGCGTCATCGACTTCCTCGGTCAGGCCATCGCTGCACAGCAGCAGTTGCATGCCCGGGCGCAATTCGCCGGCCGTCGTCGCCACGTTCAGGTGCGCCGGGTCGGTGACGCCCAGCGCCTGGGTGATGACGTTGCGGTGCGGGTGGGCGCGGGCCTGTTCGGCGGTCAACGTGCCCTGCGCGATCATCTCCTGCACGTAGCTGTGGTCCTGGGTGAGCTGGGCCAGCGTGCCGTCGCGCCACAGATAGGCACGGCTGTCGCCGACCCACGCTACCTCGTAACGGTTGCCGAGCACGCGCGCGGCGACCACCGTGGTGCCCATCGGCAAGGTGTCGTTGCGGCGGCGCGAGGCGCGGATGATTTCCTCATCGGCCAGACGGATCGCCTGCGGCAGCGCGGTGCCGTTGCGCACCTCGCGCACGATGGCCTCGCGCGCCAACGCACTGGCGACCTCGCCGCAGGCATGGCCGCCCATGCCATCGGCCACCAGCCACAGCCCCAGTTCGCTGTCGCCGTGGTAGGTGTCCTCGTTGAGCTTGCGGCGCAGGCCGACGTGGCTGAGGTGTCCGAATTCGATCATGGGCGCCGGCAGGGGCGGTTTTCAGCGGGAATGGCCTGCATCATCGCGTTCGCGGCCGGCCCACGGCAAGCGCCGTATGCAGGGGAGGCACAGAAAGCGCTTGTCCGCGCCGCCGCCGCCCCTTATCATTCGCAGCCCGGTTCGCCGGGACCACCGGGAAGGTGGCAGAGCGGTTTGAATGTACCTGACTCGAAATCAGGCATACGTTAATAGCGTATCGGGGGTTCGAATCCCCCCCTTCCCGCCAGACACGCGAGTTGCTCGCACCACCGCGTACCCTGCGCGGCACATCAAAACCGGGCCGCGCACTGCGCGGCCTGCGTCTATGGTGGCCCCGTCGGCCCCTCGCGACGCTAGGTCGAAAATCCCGCCAGGGCCGGAAGGCAGCAACGGTATCGACTGACGCGGGGGCGCCGAGGTCAGCCGGCGGGGCCGCCACCTTTTCATGCCCAAGCACTTGCTTCTGCACAGAGTTCAGCCGGTGAACGGCTCGGCTTGCGGCGCGCTTGGCGCGGCCAACGCCACACATTCCCCCGGTTCGGCCACGCGGTGCCCGCGTGCGCGTAGGGCTGCGCCATCGGCGGTGCTGGCGTAGTGGTAGAGCATCATTCGCGCGCGCAGTTCCGGCGGGTATTCGCGTTCGAGGTCTTCGACGCCGGTGTGCGATGGGTTGCCGTGCAGGCCGCAGTCATGCGCGATCAGCTCGCCGTCGGCCGCGTAGCGGGCCAGCGTTTGGGAATCGGGCGGGTGTCGCCGGTCCATGTCAGCGCACCTTGCAGGCGCAGGCCCCATGCGGTTTCCGGCCAGTGGTGGCGCACCGGGAATACCTCCAGCCGCAGGCCGTCGTGCCAGAACGCCTCGCCGACCACGACCAACTGGAACGCATCCCAGAAATTGGCGCCGCCCTCGGCCAGCACGTTCGGGTAATCGGCCACGCGCCGGTGCAGCAGCGGCACCAGCGGCGCCGGCACGTACAGGCGCACCTTGCCGCGCCGCCGCGGGTTGAAATAGGCATCGACGAACAACCGCTCGAACCCGGCCACGTGGTCCAGGTGCACGTGGGTGACGAACAGCGCGTCCGGCATCGCCCCGTAATGGGCCTGGTAGGCGGTCAGCCCTTCGCCGCCGCAATCGATGGTCAGCCACGGCTGGCCGTCGCGTTCGATCACCGCCATCGCCGACCCCAGCTCGACCGCCGATGCATTGCCGACGCCAAGGAAACGCAGCGCCCAGTCCATCAGACGCCCCGGCTCCACGCCAGTTCGTAGGCGCGACGCAAGCGTGCGAAATCCTTTTCCACGTCTTCGCGGCTGCGCTCGCCGCGCAGCTTGAGCAGCGAGCGCAGCAGGCGCTTGAGGTTGCGCTCGCGCCAGCCGGTGGCGGGAATGCGCAGCACGCCGCGGTCGAAGTCGATCAGCCAGCCGCGGCCATTGGCGTCGAACAGGATGTTGTGGGCGTTGAGGTCGGCGTGGTCCAGCCCGGCGCGGTGGAAGCGCGCGATCAGGCGGCCGGTTTCCTCCCACGGCGCACCACGTCCGGCCACCAGCGCGCGGTCGGCCAGCGAGCGCACGTCGTCCAGCCGTTCCATCAGGATCGCTGCGCGGTAACGCAGCCCGTCGCGCACGTAGAACGCGGCCAATGGGCGTGGCACCGGCAGTTTCTGCGCAAGCAGTTTCCGCATCAGCCGGAATCCGGCGAAGCTGCGCGTGCGGTTGGCGCCGCGCCACAGGTAATGTTCGCGGCTGAATTTGGCGGCCAGCCCGCCGCGCAGGTAGCGGCGCAGCGCGCAGTGGCCGAACGGTGCATCGACGAACCACGCGCCACCGCGGCCGCCGTCGCCCACCGGGCGCGCCTTGTCGCCCCAGTGCGTGGCTGAAAACAGGGCAGGTTCGGCTTGCCGCAGATATTCGTGGTCGAACAGAATGGCGCCTTGGCCACGACCTTCGCGGCAAGGCGTCAGCGCTTCAGTGGCGTCGAAAGCGACCATCCCGGCGAGTCTAACAACACCATGCCTGCAACGTCCTCCCCCCTGTGCCTGTTGCGCTTGTCCGCGCTGGGCGACGTGACCCATGTACTGCCGCTGGTGCGCACGCTGCAACGCGGCCTGCCCGTCACCGAGCTGCATTGGGTGATCGACAAGGCCGGGCACAAATTGCTCGATGGCCTGCCGGGCGTACGCTTCCATGTCTATGACAAGAAAGACCGGTTTGGCTGGCATGCGCGCGCTGCGCGGCGAATTGCCGGCGGAGGGTTTTGCCGCGCTGTTGCAGATGCAGGTAGCGTTCCGCGCCAATGTGCTGTCGGCCTTCATCCCGGCGCGGCGGCGCATCGGCTACGACAAGTCACGCTCGAAAGACCTGCACGGCCTTTTCATCAACGAGCGCATCCCCGACCGCCCGGGCATCCACGTGCTCGACGCCATTGGCAGCTTCTGCGAACCGCTGGGCCTGAAGCAGGACGAGGTTGCGTGGGATCTGGCGACGCCGCCGGAAGCGCACGACTGGGCGCGCGCGCAATGGGAAGACGATGGTCGCCCGGTGTTGATGATTTCCCCTTGTTCCAGCCACGCGCGCCGCAACTGGCACGCCGATCGTTATGCCGCCGTGGCCGACCATGCCGCCGCGCGCGGCTGGCGGGTAGTGCTGTGTGGCGGCCGCAGCGAACTGGAACGCAGCACCACCGATGCGATCCTTGCGGCGATGCGCGAGCCGGCGCTGGACCTGGTTGGCAAGGACACGCTCAAGCAGTTGCCGGCATTGCTGGCCCGCGCCAACCTGCTGCTGACGCCCGATTCCGGGCCGATGCACATCGCCAACGCCGTCGGCACCAAGGTGTTGGGCTTGCATGCGGCCAGCAACCCCGAACGCAGCGGCCCGTATTCGGACCGCCGCTATTGCGTGGACCGCTATGACGATGCGGCCCGCCGTTTCCTGCACAAGCCGGCCAGCGCGCTGAAGTGGGGTACCAAGGTCGAGTTCGACGGGGTGATGGACCTGGTGACGGTGGACGATGCCGTGGCCGCGTTCGAACGCTACGTGGCCGATCACCTCGGCTGAAACTCGCAGGAGCACACCAAGGTGCGTTCCTGCAACGACGGGTGGCTCAACGCGCGGCGTAGTCGGCGTAGGACTTCTCTTCGACGTAGCCCGAACCCAGCGCAAGATTGATCGCCTTCTTGATCCGCGCGCGCTCGTCATTGCGGAAATACACGCTGCGCGCCAGTTCGACGAAGCCGTTGTCAAAGGCCTGCGCCTTGTCCTTCAGGCGGATGTCGTCCTCGATGTCCCGCAACTGCTCGTTCACCGCCTTCAGCTCCGCGTGCAGGGCGCTGATGTCTTCGGCGGCGGCCGGATGCGCGGACCACGTGGCTTCCAGTGCGGCCAACTCCTTGCGCACGTTGGCGAGCTTGGTCGTGTCAGTGATGCGTTCGGACTTGATTTGCAGGATCGTGATCTTGTCGAGCAGTTCGCCGAAGGACACGGGCACCAGGATTTCGGACATGACGATCACCATTGGGACGATGGCGGAAAGTGTAGCGGCCATTGCGTCGTACCGGTGAGTCGCCGCTTTTGCATTTGCCAACAGTCAGGTGTGTCGCATGGCTATGAATGTAATAGGCATGTAACGCATGCTGATGAAGATGCTGTTCCTCGCTGCGACCGATGTGTTGCAACGATTCTTTTGAATTTCGGAGCGGCAAGTGAAGCGTTGTTTGTTGTCTATTGCAGTGAGTTTGGTGGTGGCGGGTGGCGGAGTATCGAGCGTAGGTGCTCAACAGATCGAGGCAACGCCGGAGGCAAAGGCGACCACTCTGGACGCAATGATCGTCACCGGTACGCGGGGTTCCAATCGCACCCAGTTCGATACGCTGGCACCGGTCGATGTGTTCTCGCAGGAGGAAATTCGTGCCATCGAGTCCGCCGACCTGGCTGATGTGCTGGCACAGCTGGTGCCTTCGTTCGTGGTGCAGCGTATGCCGATGAACGATGGGCAGGTGTTCGTACGTCCTGCGACACTGCGCGGTTTGTCGCCGGACCAGACGTTGGTGCTGGTCAATGGCCGTCGTTTCCACCGCTCCGCCTTGCTCGGTGCGCGCGGTGCGCAGGGGCCGGATTTGGCCCAGATTCCCAAGAGCGCCATTCAGCGCATCGAAGTGCTGCGAGATGGTGCGTCGGCGCAGTATGGCTCCGATGCGATTGCTGGCGTCATCAACATCATTCTCGACGACAGCATCGGCACGGAAGTGACCATGGGCCTGTCGCAATACAGCGAAGGTGACGGCCTCTCGCGCAGCGTTGGTGCGCGCACAGGCATTGCATTGGGCGACACCGGCAGCCTTTCCTTGTTTGCTGACTACGACGATTCCGACGCGACCTCGCGCACCCGTCAACGCGCTGATGCAATCGCTTTCCAGAACAAGCACCCTGAATTGAAAGTGCCGAACCCGGTGCAACGTTGGGGGCAACCGGACCTTGAGAGCAAGCGTGCCGGCTTCAGCCTCAAGCATTATCTGGGCGAGACCACCGAAATCTATGGCTATGGCCTGTACGGCAAGGGCGACGGTGTCAGCGATTTCAATTGGCGCAACCCCGATGGCACGGCCTCGGTCTACAACACCACCGCGCTGTTCCCGGGCTGGGATGTGCGTGATCTGTATCCCACCGGCTTCAGCCCGAAGTACGGCACCGATTACGATGACCTGCAGTTGCTGTTCGGCGTGCGCGGGCATGTAGGCGACAATCTGGACTGGGATGTCAGCGGCAGTTATGGCCGCAACCGTATCGAGTACAGCCTTGGCAACTCGATCAACGCCTCGCTGGGCCCGGACAGCCCGACTGCGTTCTACCTCGGCCGCCTGAGCCAGGAAGAGCGCAACCTCAATGCCGACTTCGTCTACAGCCTGCCGCTGGCCTCCTTGGCCTCGCCGGTCAACGTGGCTTTTGGTGCCGAGTTCCGCGAGGAAACCTATGGCGTGGATGCCGGTGATCCGGCCTCCTATGCGATCGGCCCCGGCGCAGCGGCCGGCCTGGCCGGTAACTCCAACGGTGCACCGGGTTTCAGCCCGGACAACGCAGGCAGCTGGGATCAGCGCAGCTACGCCGCCTATGTTGACGTGGAAGTGCCGATGACCGCGCGCTGGAGCGTGGGCGCGGCCACGCGTTACGAACACTTCTCCAGCTTTGGCCAGACCGTGGATGGCAAGCTGTCCTCGCGCTTCGAGTTCACCCCCGACCTGGCCGTGCGCGGTTCGGTGTCCACTGGCTTCCGCGCACCGACGCCGGGCCAGCTCTATACCACCAACACCCAGCAGGGCCTGGACACGGTGACGCTGCAGGTATTCACTTCTGGCCGCCTGTCGCCCAGCGATCCGCTGGCACGGATGCTTGGCGCCAAGGGCCTGAAACCAGAACAGTCGCGCACCGCATCGCTGGGTTTGACCTGGCGCAACGATGCCGGCTTCTCGGGCTCGGTGGACCTGTACGACATCAAGGTCACCGACCGTTTCAGCCAGTCGGCCTCGTTCCAGATACCGGCTGGCGTTGCCAATCCGATGGGCTATACCTCGGTGAGTTATTTCACCAACGATTTCGACACCACCACCCGTGGCATCGATCTGGTCGGCAGCTACGCGACCAATCTGGGCGCGGGCCGCTTGAACCTGACTCTGGGCTGGAACTACAACAAGACCGAGGTCGACAAGGGCACCACCGGCGTGGCCACCAACGCCAGCCAGCGGGTGGTGTTCGAGGAACGCCTGCCGCGGCAAAAGGGCACGTTCAGTGCCAACTATGATGTGGGCAACTGGAGCCTGCTGGGCAAGCTGCGCCACTACGGCGCGTGGACCGATTCCTCCGGCAACGCCACCGGAGATATCTTCCAGCGCTTTGGTGCCATGCAGTTCTTCGATTTGGCGGTGAGCTACCGCATCAACGCGATGCATACGCTGCGGGTGGGTGCCGACAATCTGTTTGATCGGTATCCGGACGAGGCCAGTTTCCAGGCCAGCCGCGGCCTGATCTATTCGCGCAATGCCCCCTACGACACCGATGGGCGCAATGTGCATGCCGAGTACCGGCTGAGCTTCTGAGCATGGACAGCAACCGACGGCGATTGCTGCGCTCGGCAGCATGGTTGCCGCTGGCAGGCACCGCCAACGCGGCACTGGCAAGGGGAGCGTCTGCGCCGCTGCCAACGGCGGCGGGGAAAACCGCACGGCAATTGGCCAGTGATGAAGCGTACTGGGCGGCAGTGGCCGCCCAGTACGATCTCACCGATGAAGTGGTGATGCTGGACAACGGCTATTGGGGGGTGATGGCACGGCCAGTGCTGCAGGCCTACCAGCAGGCCACGGCGGAGGTGAATCGGGGCAATGCCTGGTTTGGGCGCGTGGCCTTCCCGCCGCGCGCGCGGCAGGTGCAGCAACGGCTGGCCGCCTTCCTCGGGGTTGGCGAGGATGAGATTGTGCTGACCCGCGGTGCTACCGAAGCGCTGCAGGCCTTGATCGGGGGGTACAACCGGCTGCAGCCCGGTGATCAAGTGCTGTATGCCGATATCGACTACGACAGCACCATCACCGCGATGCGCTGGCTGCAGCAACGGCGCGGCGTGGAGTCGGTGATGATCAGTCTGCCCGAACCTTGCGATACAGCCGCCGCACTGCAGGTGTACGCCGATGTACTGCGCAGGCATCCGCGTCTGAAGCTGATGCTGCTGACCCAGGTCAACCACCGTAATGGCATGTTGCTGCCCGTGGCCGAGATCGCGACGATGGCGCGGGCACGTGGTGTGGATGTGATCGTGGATGCTGCCCATGCGGTGGGGCAGGTGGATATGCAGGTGGCGGAGCTGGGTGCGGACTTTGTTGGCATCAACCTGCACAAATGGATAGGCGCGCCGGTAGGCGTCGGGGCGATGTATGTGCGCCGCAACCGGGTCGCGGATATCGATCCTTACATGGGCGACCCGGATCGAGGCATTGCCAGTCGCGTGCATACCGGTACCGTCAATTTCGCAGCATTCCTGGCCTTGCCGGCGGCACTGGACTTTCATACGGCCATCGGTGTGCAGGCAAAGCGCGAACGCCTGATGTTGTTGCGCAACCGTTGGCGCAATGCTGTGAGGGATGTGCCAGGAGTGCAATTGCTAGGTAGCGACGAGGTTGCTTCCAGTAGCGCCATTTCTTCGTTCCGCATGCATGGACGTACGTCGTTGGAGCAGAACGTGGCAATCGCGCGATTGCTGCTGGAACAGTACGGGGTATTCACTGTGCATCGTGATGGTTTGGCGCATGGTGCCTGCGTGCGTGCAACACCAGGAATTTTTACCTCTATAGCGCAAGTGGATCGGTTAGCGGAGGCAGTCACTTCGCTGGCGCAGACCGCCCACTTCAGAGGCAGGTCTTAGCTTCGCCGACAAACTGAAGGTCGGTCGTGGCCGAGATGGATTGTATGTCCCGGCTTGGGGGCTGGAAGCCTCACGACAGGCCATCGCGACCCGTGAGGCGATGGCCCGGCTATGGGCTGATCCCGAAAACTGCGCGCGTATATCCGCGCAGATGAAGGCCAGGTGGGCGGGCCTTGCCTACCGGGAGCGCGCTCGGGGCTTCCGCCGCGACGAACGCACCGACCACTGGCTGCACCTCGAGTCCGGGCGGATCGTCTCCCGGGCCAAGCTCGAAATGCGCGAGGAGCACGGCCTGCGGGCCGACTTCCTTGACGGCCTCGTGGCCGGTCGCATCCAGACCTCGCGGGGCTGGCGGCGCGCGCCGAGGTCCCTGCTGGGAAAGCCCAGTGCGTCAGTGAGTGGCGACGCAGCTGCGCCAGCCAGCGGCCACGCATCGACCGCGAACGGATCGATCAGATCGAAGCCTTATTGGCCGAAGACCTCAGCCCGGAACAGATCGCCGGTCGCAGCAAGCTGGCCAGCCACGAATGGATTTACCAGCGCATCTACGCCGACCAGAGGCGTGGCGGAACCTTGTTCAAGCAACGTCTTGCCCACCCCTTGCCCTCCAAACAGTCGTTTGTACTGACTGTACAGAGAGAGAGCAGGTTTGCGCGGTCAGGAGGTCGGTGGTGTAGAGCGTGCGCTTGATGACCTTTCGGCCTAGCGTGTCCCGCAAGTGGCGGGGAACGAGGAGGCGAAAGGTGTAAGCACCCGAAGGGGAGTGGGTCAGGTAGTGAGGTACGCGCATCGGGTTGTGTCCCGATTTGTGTCCCTGCGGGTTTCTCGCTGCCAACAAAAAACCCCTGTAAAAACAGGGGTTTGTGTAATCTGGCGGAGAGAGGGACTGCTTCCACAGTGCCCAACGAAACCCAGCCGATCTCAATGTGGAAAATTTTAGCACGCCATTCAGCGGCTTAGCTACAACCACGTGGCAATCGATCCCAACCACACCCAAGGGCAGCAAACATCAAATGGCATACTGGATGGCATACCGGAAGCAGGGAGTCCGAGGTGGGATATGGCGTTGATCACGGACGCTAAGGCGCGCAGTGTAGCCCCAGGTGCTCTGGCAGTACCTCACGGTGGGGTGACTGGTCTCACGCTTCTTCCGTCTGCCTCGCAGAAGGGGCAGGGGAAGTGGGTGCTGAGATATGTAAGCCCTGTGACCGGCAAGAGGCGCAACGCTGGGCTGGGCACCTATCCTGAGGTCGGCATTGCCTTGGTAGGCAAGTTGGCTCGGGAGATGCGTGAGCAGATCGCTTCGGGGCAGGATCCGTTAGAGGCCAAGGCGGCTGAGCGTGCAAAGCCGAAAACGCCAACCTTCCAAGAAGCAGCAGAGCAGCTCCACGGGGAGCTTAAGCCGGGATGGAAGAATCCCAAGCATGCCCAACAATGGATCAATACGTTGACCCAGTATGCGTTCCCGTTAGTTGGCTCGCTTCCCATTGACCAGTTGCAGCCTCGCCACATCGCAGATGTCCTCCGTCCTATCTGGCTCGACAAAGCTGAGACAGCAAGTCGCGTAAAGCAGCGTGTGCATGCAGTAATGGCATGGGGTTGGGCGCATGGATTCAACCAGGCCAATCCGGTAGATGTCGTGACACACCTACTTCCGCTGCAACCTGGCAAGTCCGTTCGCCAAGAGCATCAGCCAGCAATGCCATGGGCAAAGCTTCCATCGTTTGTGAAGGCAGAGCTTGCCGGAGCTGGCGAGTATGAAGTGACGCGAAATGCTTTGCTGTTCCTGATCTTGAACGCCAGTCGTTCTGGCGAAGTGCGTGGGATGACCTGGGCGGAAGTGGACCTTGGCGAGAAGCTGTGGACGATTCCAGCTGCTCGCATGAAGACTAAACAGCCTCATCGAGTGCCATTGTCGGAGCAATCCGTCAGGCTTCTCAAGCGACTAGAGGGCCATCACGATGAGCTTGTCTTTCCTGCTGTGCAGGCCCGTTCCGTCATGTCTGACATGACGCTCACGGCCTTGTTGCGGAGGGTAAATGCACCAAGCAGCACCCCAGGACGTATTGCGACCGCCCACGGGTTCCGCTCGAGCTTCCGTGATTGGTGCAGCGAACAAGGTTATGCACGTGATCTAGCGGAGCGCGCCCTGGCGCACACCGTCAAGGACAAGGTCGAGGCGGCGTACCATCGAACAGACCTTTTGGAGCAACGTCGTCCGATGATGCAGGCTTGGGCCGACTTTGTTCACCCATCTATGAAGAAGACAAAAAAAAAGTGCCTCGCCGCATGATGCGTGAATCGTCAGCCATTCGAGTTTGTCCCTTAACCAGCGTGCTTGCCGGGAGCGATCCAGTTGAGTTCGTTCGCCGCCTTATTGATGCCGGATACGACGGGTTCTATGTCGAAATTCCGGAAGGATTTGAATTTAGATTGTTGAGGTTTCTTCGTCGGCCCCAAATTGATTATTTGCGAATCAATATGGGGCAGATGCGTGAGCTCATGATTCGGTACTCCACTAGTTTGAGAGGTTACATAGTAGGAGGCCTGGAGCTGGTGTCAGGTGAAAATGAAGATGGCTCCTCTTCGAGTAGCCTTGAATATATGAGCGGTTTGCTGGGGGAGCTCTTTCCCAGCAATGTGGCCAATACCGTCAAGGTGCCAGTCGCGTTTGATGCCAGCGCGGGTAAGCCCATGGTCGTACCTGATTAGCCCCAACCCTCAGCCGCCAGTCGCAGGATCTGCGTCTCCGGCGGCACAGCATGGAGCCACCTGAGTGCAACGAGGTGGGGTCATGAGCATCAATGCCGTGCAGTTCCAGCCGGGGATGTCGATGAGCGCGTTCATCCAGCGCTACGGCACCGAGGCCAAGTGCTACCGCGCCCTGTACAAGTGGCGTTGGCCGCAAGGCTTCCGCTGCCCGGGCTGTCATGGGCGCGCCCGATCGCGCTTCAAGCGCGGCACGACAATGTACTACCAGTGCCGAGCCTGCCGGCACCAGACCACCCTGACCGCGGGCACCCTGTTCGAGGGCACCAAGCTCCCACTGCGCACCTGGATGCTGGCCATTCACCTGCTGACCGCGACCAAGACCAACCTGGCGGCGTTGGAGCTGATGCGGCACCTGGGCGTCAACTACAAGACCGCCTGGCGCGTGAAACACAAGGTCATGCAAGCGATGGCTGAGCGCGAAGAATCCCGGAGACTCAACGGCTTCGTGCAGCTCGACGACGCCTATCTGGGTGGCGAGCGCAACGGCGGCAAGCCCGGGCGCGGCTCGGAGAACAAGCAGGCATTCGTGATCGCCGTGCAGACCAACGAAGATCACCAGCACCCCAGCTTCGCCGTGATCGAGCCGGTGCGCAGCTTCGACAATGCCTCGCTCGAAGACTGGATCGCACGTCGCCTTGCGCCAGAGTGCGAGGTCTACAGTGATGGCCTGGCCTGCTTTCGCCGACTCGAAGACGCCGGGCACGCCCACACCACACTCGTCACCGGTGGCGGTCGCGCAGCGACAGAAGTGCCCGGCGCGCGATGGGTCAACGTCGTGCTGGGCAACCTCAAGCGCGCGATCAGCGGCACCTACCACGCCATCAGACAAGCCAAGTACGCACGGCGCTATCTGGCCGAAGCGGCCTACCGCTTCAACCGCCGGTTCCACTTGCGCCAAATGCTGCCGCGACTTGCAACGGCAATGATGCGCTGCATCCCTTGTCCGGAGCCACGGTTGCGTGCTGCGAGCAACTTTCATGGCTGAGGGTCGGGGCTAATCAGGTGGTCGTAAAGGTGCCGGGTCTTAGGAGGGGCGATTATTCGTATGAGCTTCGCGGGATCAGCTTCAAGGATATTTTTATTGAGGAGCCGGCACTGAGTAAGGCCATGGAAAGCATGCATGCTGCCAAGGCTGAGTCTGTTTCAGTAGATGTGGATCTACCAACTGATCCGTATGGGCTGAAAGATTCGTCGCCATTGGTGTACGAAATTCTCAGAAAGGCCTATCAAAATCGAGACAAGAAGCGCAATAAGGTTGACCTGATTAGCCCCAACCCTCAGCCGCCAGTCGCAGGATCTGCGTCTCCGGCGGCACAGCATGGAGCCACCTGAGTGCAACGAGGTGGGGTCATGAGCATCAATGCCGTGCAGTTCCAGCCGGGGATGTCGATGAGCGCGTTCATCCAGCGCTACGGCACCGAGGCCAAGTGCTACCGCGCCCTGTACAAGTGGCGTTGGCCGCAAGGCTTCCGCTGCCCGGGCTGTCATGGGCGCGCCCGATCGCGCTTCAAGCGCGGCACGACAATGTACTACCAGTGCCGAGCCTGCCGGCACCAGACCACCCTGACCGCGGGCACCCTGTTCGAGGGCACCAAGCTCCCACTGCGCACCTGGATGCTGGCCATTCACCTGCTGACCGCGACCAAGACCAACCTGGCGGCGTTGGAGCTGATGCGGCACCTGGGCGTCAACTACAAGACCGCCTGGCGCGTGAAACACAAGGTCATGCAAGCGATGGCTGAGCGCGAAGAATCCCGGAGACTCAACGGCTTCGTGCAGCTCGACGACGCCTATCTGGGTGGCGAGCGCAACGGCGGCAAGCCCGGGCGCGGCTCGGAGAACAAGCAGGCATTCGTGATCGCCGTGCAGACCAACGAAGATCACCAGCACCCCAGCTTCGCCGTGATCGAGCCGGTGCGCAGCTTCGACAATGCCTCGCTCGAAGACTGGATCGCACGTCGCCTTGCGCCAGAGTGCGAGGTCTACAGTGATGGCCTGGCCTGCTTTCGCCGACTCGAAGACGCCGGGCACGCCCACACCACACTCGTCACCGGTGGCGGTCGCGCAGCGACAGAAGTGCCCGGCGCGCGATGGGTCAACGTCGTGCTGGGCAACCTCAAGCGCGCGATCAGCGGCACCTACCACGCCATCAGACAAGCCAAGTACGCACGGCGCTATCTGGCCGAAGCGGCCTACCGCTTCAACCGCCGGTTCCACTTGCGCCAAATGCTGCCGCGACTTGCAACGGCAATGATGCGCTGCATCCCTTGTCCGGAGCCACGGTTGCGTGCTGCGAGCAACTTTCATGGCTGAGGGTCGGGGCTAATCAGGAAGGTTGATGCTGTGTCGCTTAGGGCAGAGTTTCGGGAATTAAACGTCAACTACAAGAAGAATCCAAAGCCTTTTAATGATAAGCGGGGTGTGTTTGCGGCAAATCTTGCAAGCCGGCACTACAATTACTCGGCGGAAAAACTTAGGAAGATAGCCCCACCTCGTGTTCCAAAGAAAGCTCCAGATGAAAAATTCTTCAAGCAAGAATTCATCAATGAAAAATTCGGGAAACTCTTGTATGCAGCTTGTTGTTGGGCTGGTGCTAAGGAGCCCCGACTTGAAGGGAGTTTGGAGGGCCTGGTGGGTCTTTTAATTGATTTGGGCTTCTTTGATGCCGATGACAGTGATCAGGTGCAATCTTTGGTTTTCTTTATTACAGGTAACAAGCCTAAGCGCGATTTTAAGCACTTTCGCGCTGAGCGGAGATAGTGGGGAAAGTAACTTCCGGTAGCTTGCTGGAAAAATTTCTCTGACTGGTCTAGAAGCGCGTCAGGTCCGCAGTTGGCCCTTTGCTTGGAAGTTGGATTTCAGTTCACTTCTTCAACAACTCTCGATCAATGGCTGAAGTGTCCAGCCCGCTGCTCCGTGGTGCGCCACGACCGCTGTGCCCCTTCGGCATGGTTCCTTTGCGCAGGTTGCGGATCCTCTGCCTGTGTGCAAGATCGGCGTCTTGGTGATCTGCGTGGGATTTCGGTGGGCGGGGCCTGAGTTGTGTGGTCTCCTTGCAGAGGTACTCGATTGCCAACCGCAAACCGCGCAGTTTGTTCGGATCCGTTGGGCGTATCAGGCCAAGACAGTTGAAACGGTACTGATCCTGTCGGGTGTAGCAGTTGAAGTAGCTTGCCTTGTCCTTCTTGCCGTTCTCACCGACATCTATCCCGTCGTCGTACTCCCCATGGCCGCAGCGTTGGACCCAATCCTCACCGATCATGCGGGTTAGGTTTGCAGTGTTGCGATGTTTGTGGCCATCCAGAACAACAAGGATGTGGAAATGGATGCCTCGATCAATGCCATCCTCGCGTTTACTGATGTAGCCGAGGACATCGGGAACTATTCGGTTTTCACGCAGGGCGCGTAGGAGTCTTGAGTGGTGGCCGTCCGCCTCGCAGGTGTAGCCCCAATCCTTGAAGGTTGGGCGAAAGTAGAGATCAATCCGTAAGATCAGCAGTTGAGAGCGGCGCTGGAATTGTGTCGCCAAATATTTGCAACAACTGGCGATGTTCTTTTCCTCGTTGCGCCTGTAATTGTCGAGCTCTTTCTTGTATGTCTGGCTTCGACATGATGCACGGATGAAAGAAATGGCACTCTCGAAGATCTCGCGCGTTCGAGGCTCATTTACAACCATTTCCCCATTAATGTTCATTTTGGTCATAAGCTCGGATGACCATTGGTTTATGGCATTCAGAATGATGGTAATTGGCGGGTTGAAGCGATGGTACTTGTAGTATTCTGCATGAGATGGGTTGTAGCTCCTGCATAAGCGATAGAACATCTTTCCGATCTTGGTTGGTTGATAGGAAGGCTGTTTTTTTCGGTTGTATGTAACATCAATAGGTTGGTCGTCACTCAGTGTGACGCTGTCGGCCAGCTTCTCTGCCTGGCGAAGCCAGTTGATGAGATTGTGCTCTTGGCCGACCCATGTACGTCCGTAGCGTTGACTTGTCCTGCGTATGAAAAGGTAATGTTCTTGCTCTACCAATAGTGTTGAGGTGGAATCGGGCGTGAAGGAGGGCGTGGTGTCGGCGATCTCTTCTTTTTGTGGTGCGTGATCGTAGATGGTTGTCTGAGTGTGCGGGTTTGATTTGTTGAATTCACTCATGCGAATTATTGCTTGTTATGCGCTTCCTGGTGGATGTGCGGATAATTAATTGAATTTAATATTGGGCAGTGTGATTTGTGTGATTGTGATTGATGTGATTTATTTATTATTTATTAGATAAGAACCGGAATTCACTCCTGATAGATGGGCTCGCTTCTCCGCACTTGAGAAACCACAAGCTCCAAGGGGCTTGTGGTTTTTCGTGCGGAGTTGCTGTGTTGACTTGGTGAGATCGTCACACGCGGCGGATATCCTCCATGCGGCTTTCTATCCACTCATCGACGGTGTATTCGACCCAGCCCTTGGCGGAACTGCGCGAGCCGCCAGCACCCAGAGAAATGGGGCGAGGGAAAGTCTCGTCATACCAGGGGCTTGATGGGTTCAGGCGGTTATCGATGGTGCTCTCAGAGCACGCCAGCTTCTTTGCCAGATCCCTCTTGCGCAGGATCCGCTTGGAGCGTGTCCAGGTATCTGTGTTCTGCGGGTGGATCGTTTGGGGCGAACAGTTGTGGTGAAGGCTCATAACGCGATCTCGGTGCAACGACAGGCCCTATGCCTGCGTGCGACCACCATGCCTGTCTCCCGGGGCGATGTATAAGGAGCGGAAAACGGGGACCGAATGGAAAAAAGTTGCGGAAAACGGATTCCTGCGGCCGAGGATCTGGGTGGACTCGTAGCTAAGCGCGGATCTAGGGGGGTACCTCCGGAAGAGGAACCAACTTGACGACACAATCCGGCCCAAGTAGTCGCGATTCCGCGCTGATGGTGCTGCACAGACGAAGCCAAGTAGGTGCTAGGTTCGGCTCTTCGACTTCGCCGATCTCTGGCACACCCTCTTCCATAGACGAGCAGCAAGCTGCTTCTTTAGACGCACGGTCTCGGATAGCCCCGGTAGGCGACGTAGTCGCCTGCTCTGGTCTATCGCCTAGAGGGGCTTTCGGGTCAGGCTGTTAGTATTAATGCTAACGACTTATGATGTCCCGTCTCAGGTCATGAGCCGACCTGGCCCGAGACTACCTGCATGCCGCCGCTCCCAATTCCGTTCCTGTGCCGACACCGCCTCGCGGAGGTTGGCTGATGGGCGCGGTCGTAGCCCTGGATGCCTTGGTCCATGCCGGCCGGGTCTGGCGCGGCCAGCCGGCGGGCGTACCGGAGATGGCTCCCCAGCCCACCGGGCATGAGGCATTGGATGCGGCACTGCCGGCCGGTGGCTGGCCGCCCCATGCCCTGTCGGAGATCCTGCTGCCGGCCGATGGCATGGGCGAGGTGTCGTTGGTCTGGCCGACGCTGGCGCGGCTGACCCGAGCTGGAGCGCGGGTGGTACTGGTCGCACCGCCATATCGGCCGCATGCGCCCGCTTGGGCGCGAGCCGGGGTGGCGTTGCCACAGTTGCAGGTCGTCCATGCCGCACCACGCGAGGCCTTGTGGGCGATGGAGCAATGCCTGCGCTCGGCCGCTTGCGGGGCGGTGCTGGGCTGGCCGACCAAGGCCGACGATCGGGCACTGCGGCGCTTGCAGGTCGCCGCCGAGACCGGCCAGTGCCTGGGCTTCGCCTTTCGCGATGCCCGCCATGCCGACAACCCATCGCCGGCGGCGCTGCGCTTGTTGCTCGGTCCCGGCCAGATCCGCGTGCTCAAGTGCCGTGGCGGCAATCCGCCGGCACGACCGCTGCCGTTCGCTGTCAGTGCGTGATCCCCGATGCGCTGGGCCTGCCTGCTGCTGCCACACTTGGCCATCGACGCCGCCCTCCGGCAATTGCCAGAGCCAGAGGTACCACTGGCGCTGATCAATGGCCCGGTACAGCGACGCGTTCTGCATGCAGTTTCACCGGCCGCTCGGCAGCTGGGGCTGCGTCGTGGCATGCGCTTGTCGGCGGCACAAGCATTGGGTGCAGCCTTCGTCTCCCAACCCCATGACCCACGGTTGGATCAACAAGCCTTCACCCTGCTGGCAAGCTGGGCCTACGGCTTCAGCTCGCAGGTCTGCACCGGCTTTGCGCATGCATTGGTGCTGGAGATCGGTGCCAGCCGCGCCCTGTTCGGGCAATGGCCTGAACTGGAGCGCCGCCTGCGCAGCGAGCTGAGCGCGCTGGGCTTTCGCCATCGGCTGGTCGCCGCCCCCAACCCGCATGCCGCCCACGTGCTGGCGCGTGGGCACGATGGACTGGGCGTGGACGAGGCACAGTTGGAGCGTGTGCTGGGGCAGGTCCCGATCGAGCGCAGTGGCTTGCCCGCAGGGGCAGTCGA
This sequence comes from Stenotrophomonas sp., assembly GCA_034675465.1. Lineage (GTDB taxonomy): Bacteria > Pseudomonadota > Gammaproteobacteria > Xanthomonadales > Xanthomonadaceae > Stenotrophomonas. The sequence continues at coordinate 214,937 of JAUCDH010000010.1, forward strand.
TACCCTCGCACGTTCAGGCCTGCACACCCTGCGCCCGGTGTTCGCGCTGGCTCGCGAAAGCCTGACGCGGCGTTTCCCGCCGGAGGTGCTGGCACACCTGGATGCGATCCGCGGCAAGGAATCCGCGCCACTGGCCTGCTTCCAACCCCCCGACCGCTTCGCCACGCGCATCGAGTTCGAGTACGAGGTCGAATCCAGCATCGCACTGCTGTTCCCGCTACGACGATTGACCGCCGACCTTGCCGCTTTCCTGTGCAGCCGCGACGGCGGCGTGCAGCGCTTCGTATTGCGCTTCGAACACGAGCGCCATCCCGACAGCGAACTGGTGGTGGGTCTGCTGACCCCCGAGCGCGACGCGGCGGTGCTGTTTGACTTGGCACGCAGCCGGCTGGATCACCTGCAACTGCCGGCCGGTACCCGCGGCATGTCGCTGCTGGCCGAGGAACTGCCGCCATTCGTGCCGGTGGCCCGCGACCTGTTCGATACCCGGCCGCAACAGGCGATGGATTGGGAGCAACTGCGCGAGCGCCTGCGTGCCCGGCTCGGCGACGAGGCGGTGCAACCCCTGGGCGTACATGCCGACCACCGCCCGGAGCGAGCGTCGGCAGCCTCAGCGAAATCCACGCTGCCACCGAACCTGCCGCTGCGCCCGGCATGGCTGCTGCCGCAGCCGGTGCCGCTGCGGGGGTTCGGCATGCAGGTACTGGCCGGGCCGGAGCGCATCGAAAGCGGCTGGTGGGACGACGAGCCAGTACGCCGCGATTACTACGTGCTGCAAACCCGCGACGGCCAACGCGCCTGGGCCTTCACCGCACCGGGCGAGCGCGGCCCGTTCATGCTGCACGGATGGTTCGCATGAACGTGCCGGCCTATGCGGAGCTGCATTGCCTGTCCGCCTTCTCCTTCCAGCGCGGAGCCTCGACGGCGAAGGAGCTGTTCGAGCGCGCAAAGGAACAAGGCTATGCCGCCTTGGCGATCACCGACGAATGCTCGCTGGCCGGGATCGTGCGTGCCCATGAGGCCGCAAAGGAAACCGGCGTGCGGTTGGTGGTCGGCGCAGAAATGCAGATCGAAGACGGGCCGAAGCTGGTGCTGCTGTGCCAGACGCTGGGTGGCTACCAGACCCTGTGCCAGTTGATCACCGCCGCCCGGCGACGGGCGAAGAAGGGACAGTACCGATGCCTGCATGAGGACTTTCCCGACAACGCAGCCGGACTTTGCTGCCTGCTATGCCAGACAAGCCCGACCAATGAGACCGACATCCGCTGGTTGAAACAGGTATTCCTCGACCGCCTGTGGCTGGCGCTGGAACTGCACCGTGGCCCGGACGACGAACAGGTGCTGGCCGACCTGCAACAACAATCCATCGACCACGGCCTGCCACTGGTGGCCGCAGGCGACGTGCACATGCACGTGCGCCGCCGCCGCGCCTTGCAGGACGTGCTGACTGCGATCCGCCACCACTGCACCGTGGCCGAAGCTGGCTGGCGGCTGTTTCCCAATGGCGAGCATCATCTGCGTATCCGGCAGGCGCTGGCAGCGATCTACCCACCCGAAGCGCTGGCCGAGAGCCTGCGCATCGCCGAGCGCTGCCGCTTCAGCCTCGACGAGCTGCGCTACACCTATCCGCGCGAACTGGTGCCAGAAGGTCACACGCCCACCCGTTGGCTGCGGCATCTGGTCGAGCAGGGCGCAACATGGCGCTGGCCCGACGGCGTGCCGGACAAGGCCCGCAGCCAGATCGAATACGAGCTGTCGCTGATCGCCGACCTGCACTACGAGTCCTATTTCCTGACCGTGCACGACCTGGTGCGCTTCGCCCGCAGCCGCAGCATCCTTTGCCAAGGGCGCGGATCGGCCGCCAACTCCATCGTCTGTTTCGCGCTGGGCGTGACCGAGATCGACCCGGCACGTATGACCCTGTTGTTCGAGCGCTTCATCTCGCGCGAGCGCAACGAGCCGCCGGACATCGACATCGACTTCGAGCACGAGCGGCGCGAGGAAGTGCTGCAATACGTGTTCGAGCGCTACGGTCGTGACCGGGCGGCGTTGACCGCGGTCGCGATCAGCTATCGTGGGCGCAGCGCGATCCGCGACGTGGCGCGGGCGCTGGGCCTGCCATCGGACCAGATCGACGAACTGGCAGGCACGCTCGACCGCTGGAGCGGCGACACGCCGCTGCCCGAGGCCGTGCGCGAGCGCGGCTTCGACCCGGAATCCCCGGTGATGCGGCAACTGCTGGCGTTGACCGGCGAGCTGGTCGATTTCCCGCGCCACCTGTCCCAGCACCCGGGTGGCTTCGTGATTTCCGAGCACCCACTGCACACGCTGGTGCCGGTGGAGAACGCGGCGATGCCCGGGCGTACCGTCATCCAGTGGGACAAGGACGACCTAGACACGCTGGGCCTGATGAAGGTCGATTGTCTTGCGCTGGGCATGCTCACCGCCGTGCGCAAGTGCCTGGACATGCTGCGCGCCCACGGCCGCCACGACCTGACGATGGCCACGATCCCGGTCGAGGACAAGACGACCTACGACATGATCGCCAAGGCCGATACCGTGGGCGTGTTCCAGATCGAATCGCGGGCGCAGATGGCGATGTTGCCGCGGCTGCGGCCAAGGAATTTCTACGACCTGGTGATCGAGGTGGCGATCGTGCGCCCCGGACCGATCCAGGGCGACATGGTTCATCCCTACCTGCGCCGCCGCAACGGCGAGGAGCCGGTCGAATACCCGGATCAACTGCACCACGTCTTCGAGCGCACGCTGGGCGTGCCGCTGTTCCAGGAGCAGGTGATGCAGTTGGCGGTATCGGCCGCCGGCTTCACTCCGGGCGAGGCCGATGCACTGCGCCGCTCGATGGCGGCGTGGAAGCGGCGCGGCGGGTTGGAACCGTACCGGGAGAAGCTGACCTCCGGCATGCTCGAACGCGGCTATGGCCGTGACTATGCCGAAAGGTTGTTCAACCAGATCAAGGGCTTCGGCGACTACGGTTTTCCCGAAAGCCATGCCGCCAGCTTCGCATTGGTCACCTATGCCAGTTGCTGGCTCAAGTGCCATGAACCGGCAGCATTCGCGGCCAGCCTGATCAACAGCCAGCCGATGGGCTTCTACACCCCCGACCAGATCTTGCAGGATGCCCGCCGCCATGGCGTGCGGGTACGACCGGTGGACGTGCGCTACAGCCGATGGGACTGCACATTGGAGTTTGCGCGCGGCGAGGTGTCGGAAAACCCTGAAATTCGCCTCGGGTTGCGCCTGATTGATGGCTTCCAACCTGCGGTGGCCGAGCGGCTGGTACAGCAGCGCGAGCGACGTGCCTTCGCTGACGTGGCCGACCTCAGCGACCGTGTGCAGCTCGACCCGCGCCACCTTGCATTGCTGGCCGATGCCGGTGCGTTGAAAGGACTGGCCGGGCATCGCCACCGCGCCCGCTGGCAGGCCTCAGGGGTGGAGAAAACGCTGCCGTTGTTCGATGGCTTGCCGGGAACCAGCGAACCGGCACCGGCCCTGCCTGTGCCCACGCCCTGGCAGGACATGCAGGCCGATTACGCCACCACCCAAACCACGCTGGGCAGGCACCCGATGAGCTTCCTACGCCGGCAGTTGCAGGCCAGTCGTTACCTCAGCTCATCGCAGTTGGCGCAGCTACCGCATGGTCGCCGCGTGCGCCACGCCGGCATCGTGCGTATGCGGCAGTCGCCGGGCACGGCCAGCGGCGTGACCTTCGTGACACTGGAGGACGAGCACGGCATGACCAATGCCGTGGTCTGGCAGCACGTGATGCAGCGCTACCGGCGCACGCTGGTGGAGAGCCAACTACTGGGCATCGAAGGGCGATGGGAGCGAGTGGAGGGTGTGGCTCACCTGATCGTCGAGCGCATGAGCAAGCTCGATGAGCTGCTTGATGGCGTGGAGGCGAAGAGTCGGGATTTCAGATGAGCGATGACTGCTTCCGATGAGCGATGACTGCTTCCGACCCATAGCGGCCATTCGCCGCAGTGATGCTGGCGCACGACCTAGACTCACTACCCGACTGATACAGCAGGGGGCTGGTGCTGGACGAGCTGGCGACGCATCGCCCCGGCAACCTCAACATGGGAACGGGCTGGGCGGTGCCACAGCTCGCTGACTCGATTCATGGCATGTGCCGCTGGGGCGTTTCGCCGTATGGGGTGGCGGATGACGCGATCTTTGAGCGCGGCGGCCACGCTGCTGGCTCGATTGCCGATGAGCTCCGCCTACAAGGCATCTATTTCGAGCCTGCCCGGCAAGGCTGACCGCGTGAGCGGGTGGAACCGGATGCGTCGCCTTCTGTCCCATGCCGGGAAGCCGGACCGCCCCGGCCTGTACATAGCGCGCCGCTGCCGCTACTTCTGGGACACAGTGCCGATGCTGGCCCGCGATGCCAAGCGCATTGAGGACGTGGACACGACCGGCCTGGGCCACGGTGCGGACGCGATCCGCTACGGGTGCCTGCGGCAGGACTGGGCACCCGAGCTCAAGTTCGTCCGGGAGGGGTGACTTGAGTCCACCCCGGCACGCCCCAATACTCGGCTAATGCCGCAAGGGGCGGCACGACCGGGGGGATAAGACGACATGGCCAAGGACAAGGCGGCTTCGCAGAAGCTCCAGCTCACGCTGCCTGAATACAACCGCATCTACGAAATCATCTGTTCCGTCCTTGAAGGAAGGGCAAACACGCCATTCGCGTGCATGTTCTTTGCTGCCGCTGGGGCGCTGATCCTTAACAAGCACTACAAGATTCCAGCTCGCGCGGTAGCAGGCGCTTTCTTGCTGTGTACTGATCCTACGCCTTCGGTCATCAGCATTGCGAAGAACGAAGATGGCATGGTCACGTCTGATCGAGATGGGTTCCATATGTGGGTTCAGACTGAAACCTATGTGATTGACTTTATGGCCCCGATCTTCAACGAATCCATTGCTGGCAAGGGCTATCCCAGCGCTGTGCCGCGCAAGATGTTTCAGCGCCCATTGTCTGCGGAAGCAGAGTCCTTCGACGAACTGCATGCGCCCGGCGACTACTTCACGATGCCCAACGTTGAGCTGACCGACGAACTTGTTGATTCATTCCTTGATCGGCCTACAAACGTGGATCTTCTGAACGCAGCTGATCGTTGGTTCAAGAAGTACCCAAAGAAGTTGGATGACCTGAGTCTGTTGAATGACCTTGGTGAAGTGCACAAGCTGACCTTGAGCGCCCCCCGGATTTCGGGAGCTTGGTAAGCGCATGATCACACTCAACAGCGAGCGGGGGCTTGTCCGCATTGCGTCTTGGGATGACATCGAATCTGTCCCCGGATTCACTGCGGACATTGACCCCAAGACGGTCAAGCTCAAAGAGATCATTGGCAGCTATACGTTCGATGCTCTGATTCCATGCGGACTTTCGACCTGTCATCAGCCCCACGGCAACGGATTCCTTGTTGTGGCGGCAGACGGCAGAGTGACAAATATCGGGCGCATCTGCGGCAAGAAGCACTTCGACGTAGAGTTCACTCAGATGAGCCGCGTCTTCCTTGCCGCTGTCAGGGCGCAGCAGAACCGCGAGTTTTTAGGCGAGCTGCGGAATCGGCTTCCCACCATCGCAACGGAAGTCGCCACCATCAAGACCGAGCAGCATGGCGCGGCTTGGATCAACACCCGCGTTAATCAACTCACCGGCAAATCAACAGCTCTTCCGACCCCGATCATCAACGCGGTTCGCCAAGCAGTCCGGCGCGGCGACGGCCCCCTCATTATTGAGCGCGCGGCGACCAAGCAAGAGCGCGAAGAACGATCCGCTGCGGTGGACGTCAAGGGTCTTGAGCACCTGCGCCGGAACGTCCCATTCGTTGTAGAAGATCGCGTGGGTCAGCTTGATGGATTTCCCGCGCTTGCCCCTGGCAATGGGTTGCGGGAGATCATTGGGAGCATTGAGCCGTTTCTAACGGCCCTTTCGGAAGCTGACATCGAGAGCCTACCGGACAAACAGCTACGGGAGCTGTCGAAGGTAGGCGGCGAGCTTGATGCGAACCTTGAGCGCCTTCGCAATGTGGTTGCTGCCGGAAGGCGCTTGCTGGCGCGGCAGAACATTCAGCAACTCACGCGGTTCGCCACTAGTAGTGCGGACAACCGCTTGTTCGCGGCGTTCCTGCGCGACCTTCCATAGCAGGAGTCCTAGCCATGCCGCTGCACATGGTCACTCGCGGAGCGAAGTCCGGTACCTGCAATATCTGCGGCGTTGACGGTCCTCTCACTGAGGATCACACCCCCCACCCAAGGGCTGCGTCCGTCCAACAGCGATGGAGCTTCAGCACGTCACGCACCGCATCGACGCTGGGAAAGCAATCAAGACGAAAGCCCAAGATGGCGTGAAGTACCGAACTCTGTGCGCGCGGTGCAACAACACACTGCTTGGCGGTAGGTACGATCCGGTGCTGATCGACTTCACCAGTCGCGTGAGCAGCTTGCTTGCTTCTGACTTGATGTTGCCGACCACAATGACAGTGCCCACGAAGCCCGCGCTCTTGATGCGTGCCATCTGGGGCCACTTGGCAGCAGTCGGGGTAGATCGTTCTTGAAAGGGGCCGCGCACCGAGGAATGGCGCGATTTCTTCCTAGACGCGACGCTGCCCGTCCCGGCAGGAATCAACTTCTACTTCTGGGTGTATCCCTACCGCCGACAGGCATTGATCCGAGACGCAGGGGCTTTGGACATCAGCAATGGCGGAAAAGGCATGTACTGGCTGATGAAGTTCTACCCAATGGCCTTCGCAGTTTGGATGCCTCAAAACGCGTGGGCACTGAATTTCCGCGACCTTGCGATCTATCACACGTCCAATCTGGATGATGTGGTTGATGTGATGGTTGACCTTGAACCCGTCCCGCACGAGCTGACCCTTGAGGCGCCGACGACGACGCAAGCGATCATGTTTGGTAGGGATTCGGTTGTCGCGAACAGCCGCGCGCCTCGGGGCCGCATCCTTCAAATCTAGCCACGCCAGCCTCGCCCCGAGCCGCCGCGCGGGAGCCGGGGGAAAGTTACCGATCCGTTACCGAAGTTCCAAAAACGAAGAAGGCCGCTTACACGGACCTCATCGTAACTTTTTGATATTACCACATGGTTTAGTTGGCGCCCCACGGGGATTCGAACTCCGGTCGCTACCGTGAAAGGGTGGTTCCAGTTGAGTTGCTCAGGTTAATCCGAATGTCCGCTTGTGGCCGATAGTGGTCATTCGGGCGGCAAGCATCGCGCCGTGTGCGGCCCTAATCGGCATTGGACCCCTTCCACGACTTTCTAGTGGCCGTTTCGGTGGACGTCATCGTTAACGGCAAAGCAGCCAACACCCGACGGGTTAGGAGCTATACCGATAGGGAGTCCTTCAAGTGCGCCGGTTTATCAGAGCTGACTTGGGCCTGATCCTACCGCATTGTCGCGATTCAAAAATTTTTCAGATCCTTAATACGTATCTGAAGCGCGGGACATCCTCGCTTCACGTTTGAGCGCTACGTCCCCAGCGCTTACGGCAAGGATCGAGCTATGCACGATGACACCAAGGAGACGATTGTTCAGCTTGTAACGCTGGCCGCTGTGGTTGTTGTGAGCCTGCTGACCAGGCGCGACATGCGCATTCCCTAAGCCAGTGTTCTGGCACCAGAAGGCCCGCCATTCCTGGCGGGCCTTCTGCTTTTGTGCCGTCAAAAAAAGGAGTTCCCATGCATCTAGTACAAACGATGGCCTATGCCGGCGAAAAGCCGTGGCATGGCCTTGGCAACAAGCTGGAGCCGCAACAGCCCATCGAGGTGTGGAAGCGGCAAGCCGGCATGGACTGGGAGATCGAGAACTCCGAAGTCCGCTTCATCTCCGGCAACAACACAATTGGTTCCATCCACTCCTTCCCGGAGCAGAAGGTGCTGTACCGCTCCGACACCCGCGCACCACTGGCCGTGGTGTCCAAGCGCTTTCAGGTCGTCCAGCCGGGCGAGATCCTGGAGTTCTACCGCGACCTCACCCAGTACAGCGGCTTTGAGCTGGAAACGGCCGGCGTACTCAAGGGCGGCAAGAAGTTCTGGGCGATGGCACGCACCGGGCAAAGCACCTCGCTCAAGGGCCGCGACAAGGTGGATGGCTACCTGCTGCTGGCAACCGCCTGCGACGGCACGCTCGCCACCACCGCGCAGTTCACCTCGGTGCGTGTGGTCTGCAACAACACCTTGCAGATCGCCTTGGGCCAGGGGAAAGGGGCCATCAAGGTGCCACACCGCAGCCAATTCGATCCGGACGCGGTGAAGTGCCAACTGGGCATCACCGTCTCGGCATGGGATGGCTTCGTGGCGCGGATGAAGGCGCTATGCGACCGCCCGGTCGATCCCGATTCGGTGGAAGGCCTGCTGCGACGGGTGCTCACCTACCAAGGCCAGGACAGCAAGGTCGATGTGGTCAACGAGCAGGCGCTGGGAAGCGTTCGAGCGCTGTACGAGGGCGGTGGCCGTGGCGCGTTGTTGGCATCCAGCCGAGGCACGGCATGGGGGCTGCTCAACAGCGTCACCGAGTACGTCGATCATCACCGGCGTGCCCGCAGCGACGACCACCGTCGTGATGCCGCCTGGTTCGGGCAAGGGGCGCAGATCAAGCAGCGCGCATGGGATGAAGTCATGCGCCTGGTGGCGTGAGGGCGTCGCTATGGCATTGGACATGTACCTGGAAGCCCGGTGCTCCGTCGCACCGGGCGATGCCACCTTGGCCCCCACTCGCAAAGCCATCAGCGATGCCATCGGATACGTCGCACCCATGGCCAAGCCCATCAATGATCCCGCCTCGCTGGAGGTATCGGCGGTGATGGTGCGTCTGGGCTATTGGCGTACGTTCTGGCCGTTGCACTACTGGTTCGTGAACAACCTGCAAGAAGGCAACGACGACAACCGCCCCGTCCGCGTTGGCAACAGCGCGCTCGAAGAACTGGAGGATGCGCTGGATCAGGTGGACGACGACCCGCTCAGCGTCACCGAGCACTTTGTCGTGGATGACGGCAGCACGTTGGTCGACGGCGAACTGGCCTACACCCAGAAGGTCATTGCTGCCGCGCGCCAGTTGCAGCGTCGTGGCTGGGACATCTACTACCGCTCCAGTTCGTGACCCGTTGCTGAACCCACTCCCATGGCCCGGCCGATGCACTGCATCGGTCGGGCTTTTTTATGTCTGGAGAACACCATGAGCAAACATGCAGCCCTACGTCTGGTAGATACGCGCACGCTCGACCGCCACCAATGGCTGGAAGTGCGTAACGGTGGCATCGGTAGTTCGGATGCCGCCACGGCCGTTGGCCTGAATCCCTATAAGAGCCAACTGGAGCTCTCGCAGGAGAAGACAGGCCGCAAGCCGGTCGAAGAAGCACCGCCCGGGCAGGACGATCCCCGCTACTGGGGCACCCTGCTGGAACCGCTGGTGGCGTCGGCCTACCAAGAACACACCGGCCACCGGGTGCGGCGGGCTCAACGCCGTCCTGCAACACCCTTCCTTCCCCCTACATGCTGGCGAACATCGACCGCGAGGTCGTCGGCTCGCCAGACGTGCAGATCCTGGAGTGCAAGACCGCAGGCGAATTCGGCTCACGGCTGTGGAAGGACGGAGTGCCGGAGTACGTCCAGTTGCAAGTCCAGCACCAGTTGGCGGTGACGGGAAAGCCGGCGGCGGACGTGGCGGTGCTGCTGTGTGGGCAGGAACTGCGCATCCACCGCATCGAGCGGGACGAGGAGGTCATCAGCCGCTTGATCGTGCTGGAAGCACGCTTCTGGGAATACGTCATCAACGACGTCGAGCCGCCTGCCGATGGCTCGGAGTCTGCGGCCCGTACCCTGCGCAGTCTGTACCGCGGCAAGGACACCGTGGTCGATTTCAGCCAGGACGAAGCGCTGGCGGCAACCTTTACCGAATTGGTAGCCATCAATGCCGCCGTTGACTAGACAGGAGCAGCACGCCGAACGGCTCAAGCAGACTCTGCAACAGGCCATGGGCGACGCCTTGGTGGCTCGCTTCGGTTCCCACGGCGAGGTGATCTATCGCCGCAGCAAGGATGGCACCGCACTGGATGCCAAACGGCTGGCCGCTGACCACCCCGGCCATCGTTGCCGCCTACACCGTCACCCGGCCCGGTTTCCGCCGGTTCCGCATCAATACCGAGATCAAGGAGATCACGTCATGCTGAAAGGCTTGGCTATCACCCCGCCCGTGGTCGGGCGGATTTCCATTGGCCGTGTCATCGAACGCAACGGCAAGCGCCTGCCGGAGAAGGATGACCAGTTCACCCTGACCAGCCAAGTGCAGAACCGCGAAGGGTGGTTGCTGCATCCGCTGGACGAGAAGCTGCGCAAGACCTCCGAGGGCCAGAAGCTGCGCTCGATCCCGGTGCGGCTGTTGTTCAACGACCCAGCGCTGAACCTGCTGGCCGACTATTCCTTGTTCAACCGGGAGAACGGTCGGCCGGTGTGCGTGGGCAATGGCGAAACCTGCCGGCGCACCGGCAAGGAAGGCATGGAGAACCTGCCCTGTCCCGGGCCGGATGCTTGCGCCTTTGCCAAGGGCGACTGCAAGGCCTATGCGCGCCTGAACGTGGTGGTCGGTGATGGGGAGGACGATGCACTGGGCAGCTTCGTGCTACGTACCACCTCCTACAACACCATCCGCACGTTGGCGGCCCGGCTCCACTACTTCAACGCCGTCTCCGGTGGCCGGCTGTCCTGCCTACCGCTGGAACTAAGCTGCGGGGCAAGTCCACGACGATGAGCTATCGCTCGGCGATCTACTACGTTGATCTGGTGGTGCGGACAGGCCTGACGCTGGACCAGGCAGTAGCCGAAGCTGTCGAGCGGGATGCCGTCAGGAAGGCGGGGGGCATCGATCAGGCTGCATCTGGGATGAAGCGGCACGGCAAGGCTTCGGCCAACGGAAGCGTTCCAGGAGCTGGAAGAGGATGTGCCGGCGGTCGTCGAGGAGTTCTATCCGCCAGCGGAAGGTGAGCAGGCATCGCAGCATAAAACCATCAACACCACCGACCTACGCGAAAAAAGCTCGAAGCCAAAGCAGTGCAACTGCCAGCACAAAGAAAGACGGCATGAGCGGCGTGCGGCCTCGAAATTGTCTCTGTTGAAGATCGTCAGCGGTACTGCCGTGTAGGGCTTTGTCATATGCGGGCTGGGCGCATACATGACTTGGTTCCACGGAATGGGAGAGCTTCGGCTCTCCTTTCTCTTTCAAGCGAACGCAGTGCGACGCAGCCTGTCGCAGCGGTGTGGATGATGGTCAGCAACGGAAAGCAGGGCCATGAATGGTTCTTTTCATCGACAAGTCACGCAAGGAGGGATACCTGCGCATGTTCAAGATCATCGGCGGTGTGTTGGTGTACGGCTTCGCCCTATACGGGCTGAGCACGTTCCTGTCGAAGAATGATTGGGTCGAGGCAGACAACGACTAGCTCAATTGCGGGGAGTGGTGGCTCTCACAAGCAAGCGGCAACTCTTTTTTTTTGCCGCAACGTCTTCCTCATCGGTGTCGTTTTGGCAGTTGCTCCGTCTGCTCCAGCATCTCGCTGGGGGAAGTCTTCAGGGGAGCAGCCAGCTTGAACAGAACCTTGATGCTGACCGAGTTCAAGCCCACGCTCCAGCAGGGAAACGTAGTTCCGCTGGAGGGTTCACCCCCGTTTTCACGGACACTTACAAGAAGGCCGATCGAGGCCATGAGGAGTGTTCATGTCAAAGCGTCGCAAGTTCAGTGCCGAGTTCAAGCGTGGCGCGGTGGAGCAAGCCAGTCGGCCCGGTGTCAGCTGCGCCCAGGTAGCCCGTGAGCTGGGCATCCGTGACAGCCTTGCTGGTTTACCCGCTGGAAGCGGGAGGCGCAGACGGCGGGGAAAGCCGCCTTTGCTGGTACCGGGAGCCCGCGTGACGAGGAGGTTGCCCGGCTCAAACGCGAGTTGGCCCGGATCACCAAGGAGCGGGATTTTTTGCGCGAAGCGGCGACGTTCTTTGCCAAGGGATCATCCTGATACATACCGCCAGACAGTTGGGCGCTGCCGCCAAATGAACTGGGCACCAGCACCACCTGAAATGGACAGAGCCGCCATGCAAGCCGACAGTAAGAACTGGTGATCTCCACGGGCCCTTGGCGGAACTCACCAGCCTTCTTCCCCGGTGAGACGATACGCTCAGCGTAATAGAAGGACCGGTATCCGACAGGTTCGCAGAACGCTCGTCGTAGTACTGCCAACGATCAGTTGCCGGATGCGCGAGTGGCCATACGCACCCATCACTAAAAGGTCGACGGCCTCTTCCTTCACTCGTCTTGAGATGACCTCTTCGGGATCACCGGTCACCACGAGTCCGCGGCCGTCCAGGCCGGCACGTGTAAGGGTCGACAGTGCCCACTCAAGGTCCTGGCTCGCTGCATCACTTTCCTTGCCGACGGTAAGAACATCTACGTGCATACCACGGAACAGGGGGCTGCCCGCAACCATCTCGATGCCCTTCCGAGTGGTTGGGCTACCATCGAACGCAACAAGGATCTTGGAGACCTCCGTGTACGCTCTGGAAACCACAAGGAGCGGGCGATGAACCGCGCGGACAGCGCGCTCGACCTGCCCCCCTAGATGTCCTTTGGCAAAGTCCGCATGCTCCCCGCGCTTACCCAGGACAAACAGGCGGATGTCTGCTTCTTGCTCGGTCAATGCATCAACCAAAGCGCCGTGACGCAGCTTTGTCTGGCATGGATACCGTGGAACGCCTTTGCGATTGCCTGCGCATGCTTGAGTAACAGTCGGCCCCGCTCCTGAGCGAGCTTGCTTTTGGATTCATCCAGCGATGCCAGTTCCTTCATCAAAGCATCCTGTGCGCCGAGAGTGAGGCTGCCACTCAGATCCTTGCTTTCTGCGTGTTCCGGATGACGATCCAGTACATGGAGATACTCCAAGGGAGCGGCAAGCCGGTGCGCTGCCCAAGCCGCATAGTGGGCCACACTCTCGCTGTAGACGGACGGATCGATGGCGGCAAGGACCTTGCCGCCGATGTTCAGATGCGCCTGCCCGATCAGTTGTTCCGACATCAGTTCGCTCCTCAGTGACCCATGAGCCGTTCGACGGCATCGGGCTTGTCGTGAACACCCAGGCGATCCACCAGCGTTGCACTGGCTTCGTTCATGCCCAGGATCTCTACTTCCGTGCCCTCGCGCCTGAATTTCACTACGACCGTATCCAGAGCGCCAACCGCACTCAGATCCCAGAAGTGGGCGCGACCGACGTCGATCCGTACACGCTCAAGCGCCTCACGAAAATCGAAGCCGGCAATGAACTGGTCTGCCGATGCAAAAGAACACCTGGCCCGTTACGTTGTAGTGCCGCACGCGACCATCCTCATGGGAAGTTGAGCCGATATGAAGCACTTGCCCGACCTTGCGTGCGAAAAACAGCCCGGACAGTAGTACGCCGGTCAGAACACCCTTGGCCAGGTCGTGGGTGAACACCGTTACGACGACCGTGGCAACCATCACTACGCTTGATGTCCTAGGGTTGGTTTTAAGTGCCGCGAGCGAGCCCCAGCTGAATGTACCGATGGACACCATGATCATCACAGCAACCAGCGCCGCCATGGGGATCTGTTTCACCCAGGGGCCGGCGAAGACCACCAGCATCAGCAACACTACGCCCGCAGTAAGGGCCGAGAGGCGGCCGCGGCCGCCGGATTTCACATTGATGACCGATTGACCGATCATCGCGCAACCGGCCATGCCGCCGATAAAACCTGACGCGATGTTGGCGACACCCTGACCCATGGCTTCTCGATTCTTGTCGCTCGGGGTGTCAGTCAGGTCATCGACGATTTTCGCGGTAAGCAGCGATTCCAGCAGTCCTACGACAGCGAGCGTTGCCGAGACGGGAAGGATAATCTTCAACGTTTCCAGGTTCAGTGGGGAACATCCGGCAGCAGGAAGACGGGCAGGCTGTCGGGCTACTCGCCCATGTCGCCGACCGTGCGGATGTCGAGCTTGTAGAAGGATAGCGACGACGGTAAGAACCACGATGGCGACAAGAGGAGAAGGAACCACCTTCGTCAGACGCGGGAACAGATAGATGATGGCCAAGCCAGCAGCGGTCATCGCGTAAACGGTCCAAGGAACATTGGTCAGCTCAGGCAACTGCGCCATAAAGATCAGGATTGCGAGCGCATTGACGAAGCCCGTGACCACGGATCGCGATATGAACCGCATGACTGACCCGAGCTTGAGTACGCCGGCAATGATCTGAAGAACGCCGGTGAGCAACGTGGCTGCCAATAGATACTGAAGACCATGTTCCTTGACGAGCCCAATCATGAGCAGCGCCATGGCACCGGTAGCTGCAGAGATCATTCCTGGCCGACCACCGGTGAAGGAAATGACGACTGCGATGCAAAAAGATGCATAGAGACCGACTTTGGGGTCGACCCCGGCGATGATCGAGAACGCGATGGCTTCGGGAATGAGCGCCAGAGCGACCACAAGGCCGGCCAGCAGATCGCCACGCACGTTCCCGAGCCAGTCCTGGCGCAGGGTAGAGAGCTTATTCAAGGGAGATCGTCCAATACGCTTCGGCATGCACCGAAGGAACACTGTGAAGGGATACAGCAACGCCGACCCGCTATGCGGGCAGTCTCTTCTGTCGAGATTTAAGGCGGCGTAATCACAGATGATTGGGCGTCAATGGCGCGAAGATCGCGTCGGTAGGGGTGTGAGCTTAACACGCCGCGCTGCGGCGCACCATGATGCTTATCGCGTGAGCAGCGTCGTCACTTCAACCCAGGGACGGGGAGGCTGGACAATTGCATGAAGGATGGCAAAGTAGTTCACGAAGAACGAGCTTGCTCCGTCCTTCGAATACTATCGACTGGCTCACATGCGACTAAGTGATCAGGTCCGCTGCTGCTGCACGCGCTTGCGAATGCGCTGCGGCCAGATAAAAACGTCGTTGCTGAGGTTCATTCCAAACATGAGCATCATGTTCAGTGCCACGATGCCCGCTATCCCTGGCCAACTGGATTTCTGAGCGGATACCGCGGCCAATACACTGAGCACCATCATCAGAAAAAGCATCACCATCTGGATGTAGCCCCAGATCGCAATAAGCGTGGGCGCCATGACGCTGAGCTTGCCGTTCTGGAAAACCAAGCTGCCGCTACTCCGGAGAATCTTGATTTCCTTGTCCGTCAGGTCGGCCTCGTGCTTGAGCGTAATGATCTGCTCGCGCTGCAGCCGATTTACGGTGAAACCGAAGCGCCTGCGAAACGCCTGCTCATCGCATATCGCCAACTGGTCTTGGTGATCCGGCGACCACTCCGCCTCCTTGATGGCGGTGTCGATCGCCACCAGCACCTCTTGCATGGCATCGATATGGCCCGACTGCGCCTCGGCGCGATCGGCTCTCGCGCCAGCGGGAAACGCAACAATCTTTGCGCCAGCCGAACGCGACGACCTATCGTCCACGGGCTACCGCCACCGCCACCACATCGGCCACGATCTCGGGACTGATGCGCCCTTGTTCCACGCCCATTTGATACAGCGCCTTCATGACGCGGGCGCGGTGCTCGGGACGCATCTTGCGGCCCACCTTGGCCAGTTCATGATCCAAGGCCGCCACTACCTTGTCCACCAATTGAAAATCGATGCCCGCCTGGCGTGCCTTCTGCGGTATTTCATCCGTCCCGGACATCAGCCAGACAGGATCGATGCCGTGCAGGTCGTACAAGGCCTTTACCAACCTGTGGGCAATTCACGCTCTCCGCGTTCGTAGTGAATGTAGGAGCGCTTGGATAGCCCGACCTGTTCGGCCAGCGCGGCTTGGCTCAGGCCCAGTTCGGCACGGACCGCCGCCAGCCGGCGAGCGATCATGTCCTTGTCGAGGGGGCTGGTAGATGATCCCATTTGTGCACTATATTGGCGCAATAATGCGCCAAGACTACCGTGATGACGGGCACAAGGGAACAACACGAGCTCATCAAGATGCGCCTGCGGCTGGCGGGCTCTTCATTGGCCTGCATTGCCCGCGAACTGGGCATCCAGCCCACGACCGTCACGGCGACCTCGCAGGGAAAGCGCCGCTCGCGCCGGATCGAGCTGGCCATCGCGCGCAAGCTCGGATGCACCCCTCAATCCCTATGGCCAGCCCGCTACGACGAGGCAGCTTCACAGGAGGGATTGCCATGAGCTAGGCCCCTTTCCAAACCACTACCGTGGTGCGGAAATGCAAAAGCCCCCGAACGCGCCAACGTTCGAGGGCTTGGAATGCAGAGAAGTAAGCTCTTGCGCTGCATTCTGCGTAACCGCCTCCCCATCGTCAAGCCTCCCGGCCGGCCACTGAGCCCGGCTGAACGGGTGGCGTTTGCCCGCGTCCCTAGGACGGGATCGGGCAGGACCGCGAGTGCCTTCATGCAGAGACTGAAAGACATCTGTCGCTGGATCCTGCGAACAGATAAATCAGACCGCGCCATTGGACGTTCTCTGGGCGTGTCCTACAGCACCGTCGGTCGCTATCGCAAGATACTGACCGAACAGCTATTGGACTGGGACGGCGTTGAGCCACTGGATGAGCTGGAGCTGGATCGTCGACTCAATCCAGGCCGGCATGCCGCCAAAAAGCCATTTGCCGAACCCGACTGGTCGCATGTCCATGCTGAGTATGAGCGCCCTGGAGTCACGCTGACGCTGCTCCATGAGGAGTACGCGCTGGAGGTCGGCGAGGCCGGTATGTCGGAGACGGAGTTCCGCCGACGCTACCAGCGCTACGCCCGTACACGCGGGCTGGTCATGCGCCAGATCCACTATCCCGGGCAGGAGCTGTTCCTGGACTTCTCGGGCATGCGTCCCTGGATCACCGATCCCAAGAGCGGGACCAGGCGGCAGGTCGAGCTTTTCGTGGCCGTCCTGGGTGCAAGTCGCAAGACGTTCGCCTACGCGGTGGAGAGCCAGAAGATCCCGGACTGGATCGAGTGCAATACCCGTGCGATGGCCTACTTTGGTGGCGTCACGCGCTATCAGGTGCCCGACAATCTCAAAGCGGCTGTCGTCCGGCGCACGCGTGAGGACGGTGCACTGATCAATGCCACCTATGCCGAGTTCGCGGCGTACTACGACACTGACATCATGCCCGCCGGCCCACGTAAGCCCAAACACAAGGCGGCGGTGGAGATCGGGGTCAAGCTCGCCCAGCGCTGGATTCTGGCCAGGCTGCGTAATCGGGTGTTCTACAGCATCGAAGAACTGAACCAAGCCATGGCGCCGCTACTGGAGCGGCTCAATGACAAGCCGATGCGAGGCATAGGCAACAAGAGCCGCAACACCCTCTTCGCAGAACTGGATGCGCCGGCGCTTAAACCGCTGCCGGAGACGCCATACGAGTTTGCCGAATGGAAGGTAGGCATCACCGTCGGGCAGGACTACCACGTGACGTGGAACGAGCACTACTACTCGGTCCACCACGGGATCGTAGGCAAGAAGGTCAACCTGCGAGCCTCGGCAGATCATGTGTCGGTCTTCCTGCACGGCAAGCGCGTTGCGATCCATCCACGCGATGACGCGCCAGGTGGGCTCAGTACGTTGCCTGAGCACATGCCCCCGGCCCACCGCGCGCATGGTCTGGACAGCTACGACACGGTGACGACCTGGACGCAGCAGCAAGGTGGCGCGATCGCCGCCTTCTTTGAGCAGCACCTCAAGCACCACGCCAACGCAGCTCAGTCCCTGCAGGCCGGTTGCAGACTTCATCAACACGTTTGGTCGCTTGAAGAATGTCGAAATTGCCAACTCTCCGGAACTGGAGAAGTTGCAGGTTGGCGACTTCACCACGCAGACACTGACCGAGTTGCAGAAGGAGTACCAGTTGTTGATGGACTCTGGCCTGGGGCTGGGCGCGGGCTTGGGAAGCGGTGCTGCACTGGCTTTCGGTGCGTACAGCGGCACGATGATGTTTGCGACTGCCAGTACGGGAACCGCCATTTCCGCGCTGAGCGGTGCTGCGGCAACCAATGCCACGTTGGCCTGGCTGGGGGGCGGCTCGCTTGCGGCAGGTGGCGGCGGTATGGCCTTGGGTACTGCGGTGCTGGGCGGTATCGTGGCTGGCCCGGCGCTGGCTATTTTTGGGCATATTGTCGGCAACAGCGCCGAGGCCGCACTTGCCAATGCCAACAGTAATCTGCAACAGGCAAGAACTCACTATGAGGAGGGCGAGCGGGCGGCGCTGCAATTGCAGAGCATCCAGGCCGTGACACGACTGGCAAATGAAACCTTCAGCAAGGTGACCACGCAATTGCGCAGGTCGGTACATAGCCTGGAGAAGGTCATCGTTGCCCACGGCGAGGATTTCAGTGGATTTTCTCAGGAAAGCCGTGAAGCCGTGTTTCGTTCGGTGAAGTACGCGCAGCTGGTCAAGGCAATGATTGATACGCCGATTCTTGACGAATCCGGCGCATTGGTGCTTTCCACCGAAAAGCGCATTCGCGATATCAGCGACACCGCCATCTGAGGGAAAACCTACGGCTCCGACATATGTCGGAGCCGTAGATATCAAAAGATGAGCGCCAACACCCTCGATACCCTTCAACGCCAGTGGGAGATGCTTCGGCTTCTCCCACGTGCGCCGAGCAAGATCACTGTGGCGCAGATCAAGCAGCGGCTTGAGTTACAGAACTTGTCGGCCGACAGCCGTACACTCCAGCGCGACCTGCAAAATCTTTCGTCGCGTTTCCCTCTGACGGTGGACGGATCCAGCAAGCCCTATGGCTGGTCTTGGTCGAGGGATGCGAACATCGAGTTCACGCCACGCCTATCCACTTCACAGGGTGTCGCCTTGCTACTGGCGCAGGAACATTTGCGCCAGTTCCTGCCCAAGATCTTGTTGAACGAGTTGGTGCCCTTCTTCGACTTTGCGAAGCAGGAGCTGGCCAACTCCGGCTGGGAAAACTGGCACAAGCGAACTGCCATCCTGCCCACAAGCTTGCCGCTGCTGCCGCCCAAGGTGTCAGCCGATGTGTTGGATGCCGTACATCTGGCATTGGCGAAGAAGACTTGCCTGCGTGGCACATACCACGCCAAGGGTGGCAAGGCTGCCAAGGAAATGAAGATTCATCCGCTGGGCTTGCTGGTGCGCGGTTCGGTGCAATACCTGATCTGCACCTTGCGCGACTACAAGGACATCAAGCATCTTGCCCTGCACCGACTGAGCACCGTAATCACGTTGGACGAACCTGCCGTGGCACCGGAAGGCTTCGACTTCGCCGGCTACGTCGCCACCACCGGCTCCAAGTACCACGCACAGGGCCAGATTCGGTTGGTAGCCCGTTTCGAGGCCGAAACCATCGAGCACCTGCGCGACACACCTGTCTCCATCGATCAGCAAATGAGCGAACCGGATCCTGAGGGCTGGGCGACGCTTACCGCCACTCTCGACAGCGATGAAACCCTGCGCTGGTGGCTGTTGGGCTTCGGCAGCAGGGTGGAGGTCATCGAGCCGGAAGATTTGCGACAGGAGTTGGCGATGGAACTTGCCGGTGCGGCTGGTCGCTACAGGCGGGCAGAGCAACCTGGGTAGCGGGTGACTCCGGATCTATGGACTGCGGAAGGTCATCGCCAAGTAATGTTGCGTGATCGAGAGAACATCTTCATGCAGTCGATAAACGTGGCCTTGCCATCACAC
The DNA here is from genome assembly GCA_034675465.1 of Stenotrophomonas sp. Lineage (GTDB taxonomy): Bacteria > Pseudomonadota > Gammaproteobacteria > Xanthomonadales > Xanthomonadaceae > Stenotrophomonas. Next base: position 234,646 of record JAUCDH010000010.1, read on the forward strand.
AGCTCAATCATGTCTCGCTGCTCCATGCGTAGAAGCGCGGCGCGCAGGCGCCGGGGCGGGATGTTCAGCAACAGGCCGATGGGCTCGGTGGGAACCTGCCTGTAGTCGGTCGAAAAGCGATGCGTATTCAAGTGTTTGACTACGGCAGTCACATCGAACTCTTGCTGAGACAGGGGGGGAGGTGGGACGAACGCGATTTCATACTGGCCTGCGTGCCAGGAAACAAGGTTCCATGCACGTTGGAGACAGGAGGTCGAGACATAGTGGGTCTTGCTTTCCCAGACATGCAGTACAGCGGCCAGCCTCGCGGTCAGGTTGAGCATCTTTGAGACGAAGTCGGCAATATGTGCGAGCTGCCCGTACTTGAGATCGTTGGTGATGCGGCGCAGTTCTTCCCAGTAGCCCAGTGCGTCAGGTGCGAACTCGAGCGGGATAGGGGCGACGCCGCCGGATTCCTGATTGCTCAAGTGCAAATCGTAGAAATTGCTGAGCGCTTCGTGGAGATTTGAGATCGCCTGGTCATCGCGGGTGTACTGATTGCCCATGGGAGACGGTTGAGCGATGCAGATGAAGAAGCGCGCGAAGAGGCCGAGTTTGACGGCTTTGTGCGCGATGTACTCATCGTGCTTGTACCGTGGGCGGAATGGCTCGATCGCGACGGACTGTGTCATCAAGCCGAACGTGCCACGCGGGTGGCTTGCATAGAGGTGCTTCTTCTTCTCTCGCCGGAATTCCAGCGATTTTCCGTCGATCAGATCGACAAGATCGGGCACGTGGCGCATCAGGCTGGAGTTCAGGACCTTGTCCCCTTCATCGGTAAGGAAGTCGATCGCTTCGTACTCGCCATCCAACTGACGCAGCATGCTTTCGAGGTCGAGATTGCTTGCGAGACGCGGGCGATGCTTGGGAGTGGCCATCACATTGCGATGCAGTTCGGCCAGCGTCGCCAGATGTTCCTGCGCGGGCTTCTGCTTGCGTAGGCAGCGTGCAATTTCGGCCTTCAGGATCTTGATGTGGAGTTGCTGTTCGGCTGCGCTGGCATTCGCTTCGGTCTGCGCGGCCTGATAGCGAGCGAAGCTGTTTTTAGTGTGTTCCTTGAGTGGCTGGATCAGGTGTTCATGAACTGGGCTCTTGCTCTCTCCTACATTGGCGATACACAACGTGTTGACGCTGATTGGAATGGATGTCCAGTCTGGCGGCGACATCACGTAGAGGGGCGCTACTGCGGAGGACAGGATCGACAGCAAGTGGGTCCGAACCATGCAAGGGCAGGCCTCTGGGGCCTTGGCGCAGATTGCTCGGGCAGCCGCTGCCGCCACCGGCGGCAACATGTCAAAGTTGTGGTCAGGTGATCGGTAGGTCGTGAGCGAGGGAAGTGTTTTCATGCCCGCGCCCTCTCGATACGGCCCCTGATCGTGGCTATGAGTGAGTGGACGGATCCATCGAACGATGACGAGCTCTCTCCGTCACTGCTGGGTAGCCCTGGTCCGGCTTTTGCGAGCCGGCCGCGCGGCTTCTTGAACTCCGTTGGATGGTACTTCTCCGGCAGACCTATGGTGTTGATCGGGTTGGTCAACTCCTTGCCTCTGACGCCATCCGCGGGCGCTTTGTAGGCCGTGGTGAACTGCTTGGCTATTTTGTTAGCTGTACGCTGTGGCATGCGCTCGTCCTCATATCGGGACAGCCAGGAGGGCCGTCTTCAGTGGACAGCCTCGGCTAACGCAAAAATTTTTGATAAGGAGCGGATTTCAAGCAGTAGCTTGAAAAAAGTTCCGGAAATTTCAGCCGAGCCACGCCCGCCGGTGCGAGCGGATAGGCTAGGGAGCTGGCGCAGCGCCTCGGGCGGCCAGCGAGTAGGACGTACTTGAGGCGCGGTCGAGAGGAGCGCCGCACTGCGTGATCCACAGTGCACCACAAAGCGGCCCAACCCCAGCCAGCGCCATATGGCATACTGGGTGGCATACCAAGAAAGCCTGAAAAGAAAAAAGCCCCTGAGAATCAAGGGCTTATTTCACTTATCTGGCGGAGAGAGGGGGATTCGAACCCCCGAAGCGCGGTTTAGACGCTTACACACTTTCCAGGCGTGCTCCTTCAACCACTCGGACACCTCTCCGGGACTTGCCGCCGCCTTGGACGGTGGCAAGGGCGGGGATTCTACAGGGGGCAGGGCGGCGACCACAAGATGTGCATGGCGCGGGAGCCGCAAGCCGCCGCGCCGTGCGTTGCGGCGGCTTTGGTTCAGGCCAGCCGGAACACCGCGACCATTCGCGCCAGTTCGTCGGCCTGTTCCTGCAATGAGCGGGCCGCGGCGCTGGCTTCTTCTACCATCGCCGCGTTCTGCTGGGTGGCGCCGTCCATGTGCACGATGGTCTGGTTCACCTGTTCGATGCCGGCGCTCTGTTCCTGTGAGGCGGCGGCGATCTCGGCCATCAGGTCGCTGACGCGCTGCACCGAGGCGATGATTTCGCGCATGGTGTCGCCGGCGTCGCCGACCAGCGCCGCGCCCTGGCCCACGCGCTGCACCGAATCGCCGATCAGGCCCTTGATCTGCCGTGCGGCCTCGCCCGAGCGCTGTGCCAGCAGGCGCACTTCGCTGGCGACCACGGCGAAGCCGCGGCCCTGTTCACCGGCGCGGGCGGCTTCCACCGCGGCGTTGAGGGCAAGGATGTTGGTCTGGAAGGCGATGCCGTCGATCACGCCGATGATGCTTTCGATCTGCCGCGAGGCGTGGCTGATGCCGTCCATTTGCTCGACCACCTGGCCGACCAGTGCACCGCCGCGGCCGGCGACGTCGGCCGCGCCGGTGGCCAGCTGACGCGCTTGCTGCGAGGTGGTGGCGTTGTTGCGCACGGTGGAGGTGAGCTCTTCCATCGACGCGGCGGTTTCCTCGAGGTTGGCGGCCTGTTGCTCGGAGCGGGCGGCGAGATCGTTGTTGCCGGCGGTGATGTCGTGGGCGGCGGTGCCAATGGCTTCGACCGCGCCGCGCACGCCCTGCATGATGCCGGTCAGGCGCTCCACGGTGGCGTTGGTGTCGTCGCGCATCTGCCCGAACACGCCGCGGTAGTCGGCGGTGATGCGCTGGGTGAGGTCGCCCTGCGCCAGCGCGCCTAGCACGCGCTGCACGTCGCCGATGGTGCCGGCGTTGGCGTCGAGCATGCCGTTGACGCCGTCGGCCAGGCGGCGGAAGAAGCCGGTCTTGCCGTCGCGGCCGATGCGCCGGGACAGGTTGCCGTCGGCCGCGGCGTCGATGACGCTGCCCACCTCGGCCTCCACCGCCACTTCCTGGCTGCGGTCGCGCCATTCCACCACCACGCCGAGGCGCTGGCCGTCGTCGGTGGACACCGGCGCGGCGGTCTGCGCGAACACGGCGCTGCCGAAGGCCAGTTCGCGCTGTTCGATGCCGGTGGTGCGGGCCAGGGCGTCGCCGCCCTCCGGTTGCAGGTGCGCCAGCGGTTGGCCGGCGATGTGCTCGAAATCGGCGTGCGGCAGGCGCGGGGCGAGTTCGGTGCGGTGCTGGGCGAGCAGTTGCCGCATTGCAGGGTTGGCGTAGGCGATATGGCCGCCTGCGTCGGCGATCAGCATGGCGGTGCCGGCATTGTCCAGCGCGATGCGCACGCGCAGGTTTTCGGCGGCGATGCGGCGTTCGTCGTCCAGCCGCGCCTTCAGGTCGGCCTGCATCTTGCGCAGCGCGCGCGAGACTTGCCCCACTTCGTCGTCGTCACCGGTGGCGATGGGGTAGTCCAGCTGCCCGGCGGCTACGGCATCGACGCCGCGCACGATGCCGTGCAGCGGCGCGCCGACGAAACGGCGCAGCAGCATGGCCACCACCACGACCAGCAGCACCACGCTGGCCACGCCCACCAGCACCACGCGATTGCGGATGTCGCCGACGCCGGCCATCACTGCATCGACCGGGGCGGACACCATCAGCGCGAAGGCATCCGGCGCGTGGCCGGCGGTGACCGGCACGTAGATGCGCAGCACCTCGCCGCCGACGGTGGGGTCGAAGGCGTGCTGGCGCACGATTTCACCCTTGGCCAGCTGCGCCAGCACCGGCCCGAGGTCGGGCGCGAACGGCTTGCCGAGGCTTTGTTGCTCCGGCGCTGCCAGCACCATGCCGGTGGGCGAGAGCAGGCGTACCACGCCGCGCTCGTAGGGGCGCACTTTCGCCAGATCGGCCTGGATGGCGTCCAGCGCAATGTCGGCGCCGATCACGCCGACGAACTGGTCAGCGCGCTTGACCGGCACCATCAGGCTGGTCATCAGCACCTTGGCGGTGCCCACGTCATCCAGATACGGCTCGAACATCAGTTCGTCGCCGCGCTCCTTTGCCGCCGTGTAGTACTTCTCGGCGTCCGGGCCGTCGATGTTGACCTGGTTCTCGCTGCCGGCGGCGTCCTGCAACAACGGCTCCCCGTCGCCTTCGCGGTGCCAGTAGATGGAGATCCGCCCGGAATCGTTGCTGACCCGGTGGTCTGGGTCCAGCCCGGCGATGTAGGCCTGCAAACCGTCCGCGTCAGGTTCGCCAGCGGGCCAGGAGCGGGCGAAGTCGGCATCGCGGCCGTCGTAGCCGTCGGGCTCGAATTCCATCCAGTAGCCCAGTGCGGACTTGTCCGATGCGGTGTAGCGCCGCGCAAGCTCGGAGGCCTCGCGGCGCGTCGGGTTGCCACGGGCCATCAGCATCTGGGTGGCGTCGGACAGGCCGCGCACCCGCGACAAGGTTTCAGTGACGTCGCCATGCACCTTGGTCGCCTCGGCCCGCGCCAGGTGCTCCAGCTCGTCCAGCGCGGTGGCTTCCTGCACCGCCGCCGCCTTCTGCTGGATCAGCCATGCTGCGCCGGTGAAGCAGGCCGCCGCCACCAGCCCCAGTACCAGCGCGGTACGTGCCACGATGGATTTCAGTCCCGCACCGGTCTTTTGCATGGTCGTTGTCCTTGCTGAATTGCGGGCAGCTGCCGACAGGCCGGCAATGGCACCCCGTCAGCCCTATATCGCCCTGCCGGCGCGAACCTTGAGCCGGCGCCGGCGCCGGCGCCGGGGTGGGGCATGGCACAATGACGCCTCCGATGAAGACGGTTGCCTGATGTCCTACCTCGTCCTTGCCCGCAAGTGGCGCCCCAAGCGTTTCGCCGAGCTGGTGGGGCAGGAGCATGTGGTTCGTGCATTGACCAATGCGCTGGACAGCGGCCGCGTCCATCACGCCTTCCTGTTCACTGGCACCCGCGGCGTCGGCAAGACCACCATCGCCCGCATCTTCGCCAAGTCGCTGAACTGCGAGCACGGCACCAGCGCCGACCCCTGTGGCCAGTGCGAAACCTGCCTTGCCATCGACGCGGGCCGTTACATTGACATGCTGGAGATCGACGCCGCCTCCAACACCGGCGTGGACGATGTGCGCGAGGTGATCGAGAACGCGCAGTACATGCCCTCGCGCGGCAAGTACAAGGTGTACCTGATCGACGAAGTGCACATGCTGTCCAAGGCCGCATTCAACGCGCTGCTGAAGACGCTGGAGGAGCCGCCGGAGCACGTGAAGTTCCTGCTGGCCACCACCGACCCGCAGAAGCTGCCGGTCACCGTGCTGTCGCGCTGCTTGCAGTTCAACCTGAAGCGGCTGGACGAGGCGCAGATCAGCGGGCAGATGACCCGCATCCTCGATGCTGAGCAGATCGAGTTCGACGACGGTGCGATTGCACAACTGGCACGCGGGGCCGATGGTTCGCTGCGCGACGGCCTGTCGCTGCTGGATCAGGCCATCGCCTACGCCGGCGGCGCGCTGCGCGACGACGTGGTGCGGACGATGCTCGGCACGGTGGATCGCACCCAGGTGGCGGCGATGCTCGATGCGCTGGCCGAAGGCGATGGCGCGCAGCTGTTGCAGGTGGTGGCCACGCTGGCCGATTTCTCGCCGGATTGGGGTGGCGTGCTCGATGCGCTGTCCGAAGCGCTGCACCGCATCCAGGTGCAGCAACTGGTACCGGGCGCGTTGCTGCCGGGCGACGGCATCGATGCGGTGGCGTTTGCCCCGCGGCTGCGCCCGGAAGTGGTGCAACTCTGGTATCAGATGGCCCTCGGCGGCCGTCGCGACCTGCACCTTGCGCCCAGCCCGCGGGCCGGTTTCGAAATGACCGTGCTGCGCATGCTGGCGTTCCGCCCGGCCGGCAGCGTGCCGGCGGTGCCGGAAGGTGCTGGGCCGAATGCGGGCACGGGGGTATTGCCGGCCAGCGGCTCGGTTGCGGCGGCTGCCGCAACGGCCGGCACTGCTGCCGCTCCCGTGCAGCAGGCGCCTGAACTCCCTTCTGCGGCAGCGGCCAACCCGGCGACTGCGCCCGGACCTGCGCACATGCGTGAACCGCAGCCTGAGCCGGTTCGTGCCGTGTCGCCTGCACCGGTCCGTCGCGACGACGATCTGCCGCCGTGGATGGAGGAGGCTGCGGCGACGCAGGTACATGACGACATGCCGACGGACCTGCCGCCCGCGTCGCGTCAGGCGCCGCCGTCACCGTTTCGCACCGAAGGCATTGCGATTGCTCCGGTTGCCCCGCCGTCACCCACCGTCGAGCGCAGTGACAGCCCTGTGCACGTGCTGGAAAGTGCCGAACAATGGCTGGACCTGGTTGCGGCCAGCGGCTTGTCCGGCCCGTCGCGTGAACTGGCCGCCAACGCCGCCTTCGTCGCCTATCGCGGTGGCGTGCTGCGCTTGGCGTTGCCACCGGGTTTCGAATACCTGCAATCCGAGCGCTCGTTGGCCGCGCTGGCGCAAGCCTTGGCGCAGGCGCTGGGCAGCGTGCCGAAGATCGTCATCGAAACAGCTGAAGTGCAGGCCGAAACCCTGCACGCCCGCGCCGACCGCCAGCGTGGCGAGCGGCAGAGCGCGGCCGAGGCCGCTTTCATGGCCGACCCGCAGGTGCAGCACCTGCTCGCGCAGGGCGCGCGGGTCGTGCCCGATTCCATCCGTCCCTTTGAAGAGTAAGCAAGCATGCGCGGCAATATCGCCCAGATGATGCAACAGGCCCAGAAAATGCAGGAGAACCTGCAGAAGGCCCAGGAAGAAATCGCCAAGCTGGAAGTCACCGGCAGCGCCGGTGGCGGCATGGTCAACGTCACCCTCACCGGCACCAAGGAGTGCCGCAAGGTGCGCATCGACCCGAGCATCCTGTCCGACCAGGAAATGGTCGAGGACCTGATCGCGGCGGCGTTCAATGACGCCTCCAACAAGATCGACGCCGAATCGCAGGCACGCATGGGCACGGCCACCGCCGGCATGAAATTGCCGCCGGGGATGAAGCTGCCGTTCTGACGACAGCGGACGCCAGCCACCCAGCCCCTCTTCCTCCGGGAGAGGGGTTGGGGTGAGGGTTTGGGGGCGAAGCCCTCACGCACCCTGCGCATGCAAACAGCGGTATCTCGATTGTTTTCTCCACGGGCGCGTGGCGACGCGTTCATCGTCAGGATTACGGTCAGTTCCCTGCGGCGCGGCTTCGCCCGTACCCTCATCCGCCCCTGCGGGGCACCTTCTCCCGGAGGGAGAAGGAAACAGCCGGCATTCGACGCCGATCACGTCCAGCCAAGCCTTCCGACTCCCAGTGTCCTCACTTCTCGAACAACTGATCGACGCTTTTCGGGTGCTGCCCGGCGTCGGCCAGAAGACCGCACAGCGCATGGCCTACCATGTGCTCGAACGCGCGCGCGAGGGCGGCCAACGGCTTTCCAGCGTGTTGGGCGAGGCCATTGAGAAGATTGGCCACTGTGCGCAATGCCGCGATTTCAGCGAAACCGAAATTTGCCTGACTTGCGCCAGCAGCAGCCGCGAGCGGCAGTTGCTATGCGTGGTGGAATCGCCGGCTGACCGGCTGGCGATTGAACACGCCACCAGCTATCGCGGCTTGTATTACGTGCTGCAAGGGCGTTTGTCGCCGCTGGACGGCATCGGCCCGCGCGAACTTGGCCTTGAGCAGTTGGAAGCACGCTTGGCGCAAGGCGAAGTGGCCGAACTCATCATCGCCACCAACTCCACCGTCGAAGGCGAAGCCACCGCGCACTACCTGGCGCAGCTGGCGCGCCGCCACGGCGTGCGCCCGAGCCGGTTGGCGCAGGGCCTGCCGCTGGGTGGCGAACTGGAATACGTGGATAGAGGCACGCTGTCGCATGCCTTCGGCACGCGCAGTGAAGTGCCTTGACGCTGGGAATGGGGAGTTGGGAATGGAGAATGGTTGGGAGCAGAAGCGGTAAGCTCCCTCACGATTCTCCATTCCCTATTCCCCACTCCCGCCATGAACGACACCATTTTCGGAAAAATCATCCGTCGCGAAATTCCGGCCACCATCGTCTACGAGGACGAGGAGGTGCTGGGCTTCAAGGACATCGCCCCGCAAGCGCCGGTGCATGTGCTTTTCATCCCGAAAAACGAGTTGATTCCGACCTTGGACGACCTGCAGCCGGGGCAGGCGCACCTGATCGGCAAGTTGGCGCTGGCTGCGGCCGAGTACGCTCGCCGCGAAGGTCTTGCGCAGGATGGCTACCGCACCGTGATGAACTGCCGCGAGGATGCCGGGCAGACCGTGTTCCACATTCACCTGCACCTGCTGGCCGGTGCGCCGCTGGGACAGTTCGGCGTGGCTTGATGTGGTAGGAGCGCACCTTGGTGCGCGAGGGGCTTCACCGGGAAAGCCTCATCGCGCACCAAGGTGCGCTCCTGCGCAGAAACAGGAGCGCCGCCCATCGGGCGGCGTTTTCGCGTGATGCGCGGCGCGGCTCACCACCAGCCGCGGTAGCCCCACCCCCAGCCCCAATGTGGGCCGGGGCCCCACGGGCCATACGGATAGGCCGGTACGACTTCCACCTCGCGCTGTACCGGCCACAGGATCGACCACGTCGGCGGCAATCTTCGGCAGCGGGTAGTCGTAGTCGCCGATCTTGGTGCTCTGGTAGCCGGCGACATGGCCGATGAAGGTCACGTCGCGGCCCGGTTCGAACACGGCAGGATCGTAGAAGCCGGTGCGGCAGGCGATGAAGCGTCCGTCGCTGGCGTCGCTTGCGGTGCTGCTCGGGCGGCCAGTGCCATTGAGCGGGCGGGCGAGCATCTGGAAGCAGGTTTCACCTTGGCCGGGCAGGGTTTCGATGATGCGACCGCCCCAGCGCACCGGGGTGCCGGTTTGCTGCTGGGCGACGGAATCACGCGGCGAAACGGTGCTGAACTGCCCCTGCAACGGCTTGGGCGCAGTGGCGCAGGCAGCCAGTGCGAGGCTGGCGCAGAGGATCAGGAAAATGCGGGTCTTCATGGGCGTACTCCGGGAGTCGGGCGGTGCCTTCGCAGGTCCGCCAGTAATGAAGCAGTGTCCGAATCGGAGCCAGCGTAACGAATGTCGCTGAAACGGTGGCTGAGTGCGGGCAGGCCGCTGCCGGGGTGTGCGGCTTCCACGCGGGCGGCCCACGCGGCGGCGGTTTCGTGCGGCTGGCGGGCAAGACCGTGGCTGGCGTAGCGGCGGGCCAGCCGGTGCCATGCGCGCAGTAGTGGGTCGCGCTCGCGTTCGCCGCGCGCCAGCAGCCATGCCATCGCGCCGATGGCGAGCAGGGCGAAGGTGGCGAACAGGCTGGCCAGTTGTTCGGGCGTCAGTTGCTGGATGCCGAGCGCGCTCAACATGCGTTGCTGGCGGCGGGCGTCGAAGGACAGCACCATGCCGTTCCAGTTGCGGCGCAGCCAGTCGCCCATCTGCGCCATTTGCAGCCAACGCGCACCGAGGTCGAAGGCACCACCGCTGCCGGCGCGGGCTTGCGCGAGGCGGTCTTCGAGCGTGTCGCGGATGCGTTCAGGGGCGACCGCGGCGGTGGGGTCCACGCGCACCCAGCCGCGTTCTGGCAGCCACACTTCGGCCCATGCGTGGGCGTCCATCTTGCGCACCAACCAGTAGTCGCCATAGCGGTTGCGGCTGCCACCGGCATAGCCGGTGACCACGCGCGCGGGGATGCCGGCGCCGCGCATCAGCACCACGAAGGCCGAGCTGAAGTGCTCGCAGAAACCTTCCTTCCAGTCGAACAGGAATTCGTCGGCGCTATGGCGGCCCGGCAGCGGGGTGCTGAGGGTGTAGCTGAATTCGCGGCCTATCCATTGCAGCGCGCGCTGGACGATGGCTTCGTCGTTCGCGCCTGCGTCCTGCCGCCATTGCCGGGCCAGTGCCTGCGTGCGCGGGTTGTAGCCGGGTGGTAGTTGCAGCGCTTCGCGGCGCAGCGCCGCCGGCAGTTCCGCCTGGAACGTGGCCGGCGCGGCAGAACGCAATTGCCAGCGGGTCAGCGCGGTGAGCGGGCGGTTGCTGGTCAGGGTGTGGTCGGCGTCGAGCCGGGCGTCGTCGGGGGCAGCCAGCGGCAGGTCGAGCGCGACCAGTTCGCGGCGGTCGCTGGCTTCGTATTCGATCTGGTAGTCCCATTGCGCGGCGCCGGCGGTGAAGGCTGGCGGTGGCGCGGTGTGCTGGCTGTCCAGCCGGCTCCAGCGGCGGCCGTCGAAGCGGGTCAGCACCGGGCCGCGCCAGTAGCGTTGCTCCGGCGCGGGCACGGGGCCGAAGAACTGCACGCGCAGCGCCGGGCTGTCATCGACCATCAGGTCCAGCCATTGCCCCGGCTGCATGGTGTCGGACAGGCCGGGCATCGCGACCGCGCGCTCGGGGATGCCCCACAGCGGCGTGGGCAGGCGCGGTACCAGCCAGAATGCGGACAGCGCCAGCGGCAGGGCGACCAGCATCAGTCGGCCGGCCCTGCGCAGTTGCGACGGCGGCGGCAGTGGCGTGCTGCGGGTGTCGGCGTCGGCCAGTTGTTGCAGGGTGAGCAAGGCGGCGGTGACCGCGGCCACCGCCAGCAGCAGGGAGGTGGGGCCTTGGTCGAGCAGGAAGGCGGCGAACGGGGCGAACAAGGCGAAGCCGAGCAGGCTGCGGGCATCGCGCAACGTGCGCAGTTCGGCGGGCTTGATCGCCAGCATCGCCGCCAGCAGGGCGCAGCCGGTGTCGCGGCCGGGCGTGGCGCCCATCTGCCAGTAGATCGCCACCAGCAGCGCGGCGACCAGCAGCAGCCGCACCGGCAGGGGTAGCGTGCGCGGCCAGGACAGCGCGCCGACCGCAAGCGTGGCCACGGCCAGCACGCCGGCCAGCGCGGGCGGTAATTGCAGCAGCAGCGGCAGCAGCGCCAGTGCCGTGGTCAGCAGCACCCAGCCGCGCGCGGCGGTGGGCAGGGGGTGGGCGGCAGTCTTGTTCGTGGCGCATATCCCTGTGAGCCACTCCATCGGGGGGCTTTGCCGTGAGAAATGGCTGTCCTGTCGTTCTTTCATGGCGCACATCTGACCGCCATGGATGGCGGGAATGCCGGTTTTGCAGGAGCAAAAACCGGCCCTGCGCCACCCCTCGGGCGGCTCCGCCGTGAAAAACGACTGTCCCGTTGTTTTTTCATGCGTCCGGCATCAGTGCCAGTGCGCGCAGGCACTGGTGGCGGTGGGCGTCGCCGAGCGAGGGGCCGAGCGGCGGTTGGTTCGGCAAGCGCAGGCGATAGCGGCGGCCTTCGCGTTCGGCGTCATCGACCCAGCGTGCCAGCCGTGCGATGCGGCGTTCGTGCGGCAGCGGACCGAGTGCGTGCCAGTCCAGCAGCAGGTCGCTGCCGGTGGCGCGCTCGTGTTCGCGCACCAGCAGGCTGTCGCGGCGTGCGGAGTGTTTCCAGGCGATGGCGCGGCGGGCATCGCCGTGGCGGTAGGGGCGCAGTTGTTGCAGTTCGTCGCCGAGCGGGTCGGGGCGGGTACGAGTGGAAACGTCGCCGCTCTCGGGCAGCGGCGGCGCGTTGCGTTCGGGCGCGGGATAGACCAGCGCCGGCGTGGCCGGCCAGACCCAGCTCCATGCGCGCACCAGCCCCAGCGGCTGCACGGTGGACAGGCGGATGCGCGGCAGCGGCAACCAGCCGCGCCGTTGCGTGGGCAGCCACAGGTCGGCCTCGGCCTGTTCGCCATGGTGCAGGTCGGCACAGGTGCTGGCCGCGTCCAGCGACAACTGCACGCCGCGGCGCTGGCGGCTGTCATTGCGGGCCAGCGCCAGCCGCAGGCGCAGCGGGGTGCCGGCGGCGACCGGTTCGGCCGACAGGGCTTGCAGGCGCAGCCCGGACAGTTGCAGGTGCGCATGCAGGGTGCTGGCCAGTGCGGTGGTCGCCAGCACCAGCGCCAGCAGCAAGGCGGGGTTGTTGTTGTAGTTCAGCGCGCCCAGCAGCATCGCTGCCAGCAGCGCGCCGAGGAACAGGCCGAAGCGGGTGGGCAGCACGTAGATGCGGCGGCGGTCGAGCGTGACCGGCAGCGCCTCCGGCCGGCGCGGGCGCGCCAGCCATTGCAGACCCTGCACGCGGGCATGCAGCCAGCCGCGCATCGTCAATCGACCTGCACGCCGTGCAGGATGGCTTGTGCCAGCGCGGGGCCGGAGGAGGATTCGGCCTCGGCCACCAGCCGGTGCGCGGCGACGGCGACGAACAGCGCCTGCACGTCATCCGGCAGCACGTGATTGCGGCCGGCCAGCAGTGCATGCGCCCGCGCCGCGCGCAGCAGGGCGATGCCGGCGCGCGGCGACAGCCCCACTCGCACGCCGGGTTGCTGGCGGCTGCGCGCGAGCAGGCGCTGCACGTAATCGACCAGTGCGTCGCTGGCGTGCACCTGTTCCACCGCGGTGCGCAGCGCGCGGATGTCGGCTTCGGACAGGCTGGGCAGGGCCTGCGCGATCAACTCGCGGCGGCTGCCACCGGCCAGCAGCGCGCGCTCGGTGGCGGCGTCGGGGTAGCCGAGGGTGAGGCGCAGCAGGAAGCGGTCCAGCTGCGAGTCGGGCAGGGGGAAGGTGCCGGAAAGATCGACCGGGTTCTGCGTGGCGATGACGAAGAATGGGTCGGGCAACGCATGCGTGCTGCCGTCCAGCGTCACCTGCTGTTCGGCCATCGCTTCGAGCAGCGCGCTCTGCGTGCGCGGCGGCGCGCGGTTGATTTCGTCGGCCAGCAGCACATTGCTGAACACCGGGCCTGGATGGAAGCGAAAGCTGCGGCTGTCGGCCTCGTAGATGGACACGCCCAGCACGTCGGCCGGCAACAGGTCGGAGGTGAACTGCACGCGCTGGAATTGCAGGCCGAGGGTGGAGGCCATCGCATGGGCGAGGGTGGTCTTGCCCAGCCCCGGCAAGTCCTCGATCAGCAGGTGGCCACCGCACAGCAGCGCGACGAAGGCCAACTTCACTTCGTCGGTTTTGCCCAGCAACAGGGCGTTGACCTGCGCCTGTGCGCGTTGCAGGGAGTGCAGGGTGAGTTCGGGTAGCATGCCGGCTTGCGCTTGGGACATCGGGTGTCTCGCGGGGACCATTCGGAAGGAGTGTAAGTGGCAATGCAGGGCGAACAACGGGCGCGTGCCATCTTCCTGTCGTTGTGGGTGGTGGTGACCGCAATCAAGGTGGCCGTGGCATGGCGCCTGCCGTTGTTCGTAGATGAGGCGTTCTACTGGCAGGAAGGCCAGCACCTGGCCGCCGCCTATTCGGATTTGCCCGGCCTGACCGCATGGCTGACCCGGCTGGGAGTGGAAATCGGCGGTGGCCACCGGCTGGGGCTGCGCCTGCCGTTCCTCGTGATGGGCGCGCTGCTGCCGTGGATGGTGGCGCGGATTTCCGCGCGCTGGTTCAGTGGTCGCGTGGGTTGGCTGGCCGGTTCGCTGACCTTGCTGATGCCGTTGTCGGCGACGCTCGGCATCCTCGCGGTGCCGGACGTGCCGATGGCGTTCGCCGCAATGCTGTGCCTGGGTGCCGGCGCGAAGCTGTTGCGCAACGTCGATGCCGGCGGCGCGCTGCTGCTGGCGGCCGGGCTGCTGATCGGCGCGCTGAGCCATTACCGCTTCGTCGGCGTGATCGGCTTCGGCTTCATCGCCCTGCTGCTGTTGCCGGAAGGCCGGCGCATGCTGCGGGATGCGCGGGTGTGGATGGCGCTGACGATGGGCATCCTCGCGTGGTTGCCGCTGCTGGGCTGGAACTTCGGCAATCAGGACGCCGGCTTGCGCTTCCAGTTGGTCGAGCGCCACCCGTGGTCGTTCCAGAGCACGGGGCTGTGGTTTCTGGTGATCCAGCCGCTGCTGGTCACGCCGCTGCTGTTCCTGGTGATGTGGCGGGTGGGCGTGGCCGGCTTCCGCCCCGGCCACGGCGAGGCATACCGGGTGCAATGGCGCTATTTCGCGCTGGTGGGCGGTGTTTCGACGCTGGCCATTTTCCTGTTCGGTTTCTTCACCGACGTCGAGCGCATCAGCTTCCACTGGACCTTGCCGGGCTATTTCGCCCTGTTGGTCGCCGCGCCGGTGGTGTTGAGCCGCTGGCCGCGTCCGTGGCGGCGCGCGACATGGGCAATGGCGAGCGTCGGCCTGGCGCTGGGGCTTGCGTATTACTTGGTGGCTGCCACGCCGCAGTTGCGCGAGCAGTTGGCCGGCAGCAAGTTCTACCCGCGCAATTTCGCCGGTTGGCAGCCGCTGGCCGTGGCGGTACGCGAGGAATTGGCGCGGATGCCTGCCGATACCGAGGTGCTGGCCGGCAGCTTCAAGGTCGGCGCGGAACTGGGTTTCCAGTTGGGTGATGCTTCCATCGCGGTATTGCCGCATGCATTGAACGACAAGCACGGCCGCACCGTGCAGTTGGCGTTGTGGGGGCTGATCAGCGATGGCGGCCGCTCGACGCCGCAACTTCTGGTGCTTGCGGCGGACGACCAGCGGTATCGCGATTTGTTGCGGTATTACCACGATGTTTGCGAACAAGTCGGGCCGTTGCCACCGCCGCGGGTGGTGTCGATCGACCACGGCGACCAGCGCTTCCTGTTGTTCCGGCTGCCTGCCGAAAAGCGGCAAGGCTCGTGCATCACCCCGGCGATGGCATGGATCAATACGCCGCAACCCGGTGCCGTCGTCGCTGGCGTACTTGATGTACAGGGCTGGGCGTTCAAGGATGGCGCAGGCTTGGCCGGCGTCGATGTGCTGGTCGATGGCAAGCTGGCCGCCAGCGCGGACTACGGCGCCGACTACGACGTCACCCGCTTCTGGAAGATCTCCACCGATCCGAACCACCCGAAGGTGGGTTTCAGCGCCCGCGTCGATGCCGCCGGGTTGAAGCCGGGCCGGCACTGGCTGGGGCTCCGCCTGCGTGGTGCCGACGGCAGCGTCGAGACGTGGAGCGAGCAGGCGTTCGAGGTTCCGGCGCATTGATGCCGGTTCGACAATGGGCAATGAGATGACCGCCGGGGAGGCGCAGATGCAGGCAACATCGCAGGCAGGGGGCTGGTCGGCGCCGGCGCGTGCTTCCATCGCAGTGGCGGCGCTGGCAATGGTCGTCGCCACGCTGGTCCTGCACATCGGCTTGCCGTTGTGGGACCACATCGACCTGGTGCCGATGTACCGCGCATGGCTGGCGCACGACCTGTCCGGCTCGGGCTTCTGGCGCGTGCATGACGGCAGCCACCTGCATACCTCGGCCTATGCGGTGTTGCTGCTGACGACCTGGTTGTCGAACGGGCGGCCGTGGCTGGACTGTCTGGTCAGTGCCTTGCTGATGGTGGCTACCGCGTTGCTGTTGCTGCGCTTGGCGCGGCGGGTGTTGCCGCAAGGCGTTGGACGCGGCGCTTGGTTCGTGGTCGGCCTGCCGGCGTTCTACCCCGGCCATCTGGTCAACCTGCAATGGGGCTGGCAGGTCGCGGTATTCATCAGCCTGTTGGGTATCGTTGCGCCGGTTTGCCTGTTGAGCGCCCCGGCGCTCGGCTGGAAGGGGCAGGTGCTGGCGTTGCTGGCTGCCTTGCTGGGGGCGATGGCCTTCGGTACCACGCTGGCGGTGTTCCCGGTGGCGATTGCGCTGCTGTTGTCGCGGCAGGACCGGAGCCTGCCGCGGCGTTTCCTCGCCACCTTGCCGTGGCTGGTGATGTCGGCGGGCGTGTTGGTCTGGATGCGCTGGGACCATGCCGGCGCAGCCATCGCCAAGCCGAGCGTGCCGGCGCTGCTGGCCTACGCCGGCAACTACCTCGGCAGCGGCGTGCTGCATTTCGCGCGGCCATTGGCGCTGCCGTGGCTGCTTGTCGCGTTGGTCGTGGCCATCCTCTCGGCGCGCGTTGCGCCGCGGCAACTGGTAGTGCCCTGTCTGGCCTTGATGGCCTGCGCGACCGGCGCGGCCTTGCTGACCGCATGGGGCCGGGCGGCGCCGTTCGGTGCCGAACATGGTTTCGTGACCCGTTACGTGAGCTATTCGGTGCTGTTCTGGTTCGGCTGGCTCGTGCTGGTGCTGGGCACCTTGGCCGCGCGCCCCGGCTGGCGGCGCTGGCTGTCGCCGCTGCTGTGGCTGGCGGCGGTGTTTGCGGTGGTCAACGCGCTGCACATGACCGGCAAGGCGATCAAGGTGTCACGCACCGCCGATGGCTACGCGGAGCAGATTCATGCGCAATATCCCGACTACGACCGGGCGATGCTGGAGCGTGCCTACGGCAGTCGTGCCGGCGCGGCCGTCGAACATCTGCAGACATGGCGGCAGCATGGTTTTGCGCCCTTCGGGCCGCAGCCTGCGGATCAGGGCGTGGAATAGCCCGCCTCGCGCAGCAGCCCGCACAGCGCGATCAGCGGCAGCCCCACCAGCGCGGTGGGGTCGCGGTTTTCGATCGCCTCGAACAGGCTGATGCCGAGCCCCTCGCACTTGAAGCTGCCAGCGCAGTCCAGCGGTTGCTCGGCCTTGACGTAGCGCTCGATCTCGTCGGCCTGCAATGGGCGGAATCGGACCCGGGTCAGATCGGTCGCCTGCAGCTGACGGGTGCCGTTGCTTACGCATACGGCGGTGTGGAACAGCACCTCGCGGCCGGACATCGCCGCCAGCTGGGCACAGGCGGCTTGGTGGCTCCCGGGCTTGCCTAGCGCGATGCCATCCAGTTCGGCAGCCTGGTCCGAGCCAATCGCCCACGCGCCGGGCGACCGGGTGGCGACGGCGGCGGCCTTGGCATGGGCGAGGCGGGTGGCCAGCGCGTGCGGCGTTTCGCCCGCCAGCGGGGTTTCATCGACCCCGGGGTTTGCGCAGCTGAACGGAAGCCGCAGCCGCGACAGTAATTCGGCGCGGTAACGGGAGGTGGAGGCAAGAATCAAGGCGGGCATGCGAAAATACCGGCGCGAAAGCGTCCTTGGAGTCTGCGGCGCGTCCCCCTGCATGGCAATGGCTGGCAGGACGGGTTTGACAGCGGCCGGTGCGATCCCTAACATTCGGCGGCTTATGTCCGCGAACGTGCCCGAATTGCTGGATGCTTGGCGGATGGTCGCGGCGCGCAGGCGCTTCGATGGCCGGGTGCCCCTGTCCGGGCTGGAACGCCTGCAAGGGCTGGTCGCCGATGCCGAGGGCGAGTGCAGCTACGCACTGGAGTTCGGCCGGGACGAGGTGTTGCAGGTCGCTTATGTCGAACTGACCATCGAAACCGCGTTGCCGCTGGTCTGCCAGCGCAGCATGCAGCGTTTCCTGCTGCCGGTGTCAGTGGTGCAGCGACTGGGCCTGATCCGCGACGAGGCCGAGGAGGACGCGCTTCCGCCTGACTACGAAGCGCTGCTGGTGCCGGAAGACGGCAACCTGCGGCCGCTGGATCTGGTGGAAGACGAGTTGGTGCTGGCGGTGCCGGTGGTGCCGATGGCCCCGGGTAGCGAAGCGGTCGAGCGCGACTTCTCCGTCACCAGGGAAGAACAGGACAAGGTCAACCCGTTCGCGGCGTTGGCGGCGTTGAAGAAACAATAGCGGCCGGTCATCGTCGGCGGCTGCGGCGAAAGCGACAACAGTGCAGGGCATGGCGCCCGGCGCACTGCAACGACGAAACGAACGAACCGAGTTTGGAGCAATCCCATGGCTGTGCAGAAATCCCGTGTTACCCCGTCCCGCCGCGGCCAGCGCCGCTCGCATGACGCCCTGAGCGCCAAGCAGCTGTCCACCGATCCGACCACCGGTGAAGTGCATCTGCGCCACCACATCACCGCCGACGGCTTCTACCGCGGCAAGAAGGTGATTGCGACCAAGACCTCGGTCGTCGAAGAAGATTGATCCGGTGAAAGCCGCCATCCGCACAGGGTGGCGGCTTCACTCGTTTCTTCAGGGTCGCCGCTTGCGGCAGCCCCGCAACGGGAACCAGCATGAGCAAGCGGATCTATTCGAGGATCGCGGGCACCGGCAGTTATTTGCCCGAAAAAGTGTTGACCAACGCCGACCTGGAAAAACTGGTCGAGACCTCGGACGAGTGGATCCAATCGCGCACCGGCATCCGTGAGCGGCACATCGCCGCCGAAGGCGAGACCACCGGCGACCTCGGCTACAACGCCGCGGTGCGCGCGCTGGAGGCGGCCGGCATCGAACCGTCGCAACTGGACATGGTCATCGTCGGCACCACCACGCCCGACCTGATCTTTCCGTCCACCGCCTGCCTGATTCAGGCCCGCCTCGGCGCGGTCGGCGCGGCGGCGTTCGACGTCAACGCGGCATGCTCGGGCTTCCTGTTCGCACTGAGCGTGGCCGACAAATTCATCCGCTCCGGCGACGCCAGGCATGTCTTGGTGATCGGTGCGGAAACCCTGACCCGCATCGTCGATTGGAACGACCGCACCACCTGCGTGTTGTTCGGTGACGGTGCCGGCGCGGTGGTACTGAAGGCCGACGAGGAAACCGGCATCCTCAGCACCCACCTGCACGCCGATGGCAGCAAGAAGGAATTGCTGTGGAACCCCACCGGCATTTCCATCGGCTTGGACAAGCCGGGCAAGATCCAGATGAAGGGCAACGACGTGTTCAAGTACGCCGTCAAGGCGCTGGACTCGGTCGTCGATGAAGCCTTGCAGGCCAATGGCCTGGACAAGTCCGACCTGGACTGGCTGATCCCGCACCAGGCCAACCTGCGCATTATCGAAGCCACCGCCAAGCGGCTGGAACTGCCGATGGAGCAGGTCATCATCACCGTGGACAAGCACGGCAACACCTCGTCCGGCTCGGTGCCGCTGGCACTGGATGCGGCAGTGCGCTCCGGCCGCGTCAAACGCGGCCAACTGCTGCTGTTGGAAGCCTTCGGCGGCGGCTTCACCTGGGGTTCGGCGCTGCTGCGCTACTGATCCAGTCGCTGCCGCACCTCGCCGAAAAGCCGCGCAATGCGCGGCTTTTCGCGTTCCGGCAACGGCGTTTGCGGGAGTGACTTCAGTCGCGATGTGGCTTTCACGACATGGCCCGGCCGCGCGCGCAGTGCATTTCAGCAAGCGCTCCCGCACGTGGCCCGCATACGCCGCAGTACAGACGAGTGGCTGCGTTCGCGCTTATCATGCGCCGCCTTGATTGATGCAGCAGAAGACCGCGTGACTGATTCCCGACTTGCTTTCGTGTTCCCCGGCCAGGGGTCCCAGTCGCTGGGCATGTTGGCCGAGCTGGCCGAATTGCACCCGCAGGTGCGTGAGACGTTCGCCGAGGCGTCCGATGGCGCTGGCGCAGACCTGTGGGCGTTGTCGCAGGGTGGGCCCGAGGAAATGCTCAATCGCACCGAATACACGCAGCCGGCACTGCTGGCCGCCGGCGTGGCGGTGTGGCGCTTGTGGAATGCGCAGAATGGTGCGAAGCCGGCACTGCTGGCCGGGCACAGCCTGGGCGAATACACCGCGTTGGTCGCCGCCGGCGCGCTGTCGCTGCGCGATGGCGCGCATCTGGTGCGGCTGCGCGGGCAGTTGATGCAGGAAGCCGCGCCGGCTGGCGTGGGCGCGATGGCGGCCGTGCTTGGCGCCGAGGATGCACTGGTGCAGGAGGTCTGCGGGCAGGCGTCGGGCAGCCAAGTGGTGGTGCCGGCCAACTACAACTCGCCGGGCCAGATCGTCATCGGTGGCGACGCCGACGCGGTGGATCGTGCGCTGGCGCTGCTGGCCGAAAAGGGTGTGCGCAAGGCGGTGAAGCTGGCCGTTAGCGTGCCCTCGCACACCCCGCTGATGCGCGAGGCCGCCAACCGGCTGGCCGAGGCGATGGCCGGGCTGGACTGGCGTGAGCCGGTGCTGCCGGTGGTGCAGAACGTCGACGCAAAGGTGCATTCGAGCGTGGACGCAATTCGCGACGCGCTGGTTCAACAGTTGTACCTGCCGGTGCAGTGGACCGGCTGCGTGCAGGCGTTGGCCGCGCGCGGCGTCACCCGCGTGGCCGAGTGCGGCCCCGGCAAGGTGCTGACTGGCCTGGTCAAGCGCATCGACAAGGGTATCGACGGCCGTTCGCTCGCCACCCCGGCAGACTTTGCCGGCGCGCTGGAAGAGTGGGCGAGCTGATCCAGGCGGCGGGCGCTCCCGCCGCGGTCATGACCGTGCGCCGCAATCTGGCGCCGACGAAAAGGAAACATGCATGAGCAAGCCATTGCAGGGTGAAATCGCGCTGGTCACCGGCGCCAGCCGCGGCATCGGCGCGGCCATTGCCGACGAACTGGCCGCGCAGGGCGCGACCGTCATCGGCACCGCCACCACCGAATCCGGCGCCGCCGCCATCGGCGCGCGACTGGCTGCGCAGGGCGGCCACGGCCGCGCGCTGAACGTCACCGAGCCGGGCGCGGTCGATGCGCTGATCGACGCGGTCAGCAAGGAGTTCGGTGCGATCAGCATCCTCGTCAACAACGCCGGCATCACCCGCGACAACCTGCTGATGCGCATGAAGGACGAGGACTGGCAAGCCATCCTCGACACCAACCTGACCAGCGTCTACCGCACCTCAAAGGCGGTGATGCGCGGCATGATGAAGGCGCGCCGCGGCCGCATCATCAACATTGCCTCGGTCATTGGCGTCACCGGCAACGCCGGGCAGGCCAACTACGCCGCGGCCAAGGCCGGCATCATCGCGTTCTCCAAGTCGCTGGCCAAGGAAATCGGCAGCCGCGGCGTGACCGTCAATGTGGTCGCGCCCGGTTTCATCGACACCGACATGACGAAAGACCTGCCCGAGGACGCCAAGACCGCGATGCTCGGCCAGATCGCGCTGGGCCGCCTTGGCGAGCCGGCCGATATCGCCCACGCCGTGGCGTTCTTGGCCGGCCCGTTGGCCAGCTACGTCACCGGTGAAACCATCCACGTGAACGGCGGCATGTACATGCCGTAAGCGTGCGGCGCAGGGACTGCGCCCAAGTGATTGATCGCCGGTAGTTTTTTGCCGAACTGCAAGGCCCCGGCGGTTTCCACTACACTATCCCACGGCCATCAAGCCGATGGCACCTTTCGAACCACTACTCCATCTGGAGCGATATCCAATGAGCACCATCGAAGAACGCGTCAAGAAAATCGTCGTCGAACAGCTTGGCGTCAAGGAAGAAGAAGTCACCAACAGCGCATCGTTCGTCGATGACCTGGGCGCAGACTCGCTGGACACCGTCGAGCTGGTGATGGCGCTGGAAGAAGAATTCGAGTGCGAGATCCCGGACGAAGAGGCCGAGAAGATCAGCACCGTGCAGGCCGCCATTGATTACATCAAGGCCCACGTCAAGGCGTGATGCATGCCTGACGCAGGCGCGGCCGGGCAAACGCTCTGGCTGCGCCGCACCCACGGGGCCGCGCAATGCGGCCCCGTGTATTTCCGCTTCAATCCCCCCATCCCCGTGAACGGGATCAGGAGAATCCGCAATGAGTCGTCGTGTCGTCGTTACCGGCCTGGGCATGGTGTCGCCGCTGGGCAATGACCTGGCCAGCAGCTGGGAAGGCATCATCAATGGCCGCTCGGGCATTGGCCCGCTGACGAATGTTGCAGACAACTATCTGGAACGTTTCACCACCAAGATCGCAGGTGAGGTCAGGGATTTCGACATTACCGCCGACAACGCGCAGTTCGGCAAGTACCGGGTCAGCGGCAAGGATGCCAAGAAGATGGACCCGTTCATCCATTACGGCCTCGGTGCCGCCTTCATGGCGTTGCACGATGCCGGGCTGGAGATCACCGAGGCCAATGCCGAGCGCATCGGCGCCATCGTCGGCGCCGGCATCGGCGGCCTGCTGGGCATCGAGGAACAGGCCATCGAGTTCCACGAGGGCAAGAAGATCTCGCCCTTCTACGTGCCCAAGACCATCATCAACATGCTGCCGGGGCAGTTGAGCATCATCGCCGGGTTGAAGGGGCCGTCGTTCTCGGCCGTGTCTGCCTGCGCCACGTCGAACCATTCGATCGGTACCGCGATGCGCATGATCCAGTACGGCGATGCCGACGTGATGGTCGCCGGCGGCGCCGAGCGCGGTTCCTCGCCGACCGCCCTGGGCGGCTTCTGCGCGATGAAGGCCATGTCCACCCGCAATGACGCGCCGGAAAAAGCCTCGCGCCCGTGGGACAAGGAACGTGACGGCTTCGTGCTGGGCGACGGCGCCGGCATCCTGATCCTCGAGGAATACGAGCACGCCAAGGCCCGCGGTGCGCGTATCTACTGCGAACTGGCCGGCTTCGGCGCAAGCTCCGACGCGTACCACATGACCGCACCGAGCGAGAATGGTGAGGGCGCCGCGCGCTGCATGGCCGCTGCGCTGAAGGATGCGGGCGTGACCCCGGAGCAGGTGGGCTACCTCAATGCTCACGGCACCTCGACGCCGCTGGGCGACCTCGGCGAGACGATGGCGATGAAGACCGCCTTTGGCGACCACGCCTACAAGATGATGGTCAGCTCGACCAAGTCGATGACCGGCCACCTGCTCGGCGCGGCCGGCGGCGTGGAGGCTATCTTCTCGGTGTTGGCGCTGCGCGACGGCGTCATCCCGCCGACCATCAACCTCGACCAGCCGGGCGAGGGCTGCGACCTCGACTACGTGCCCAACGTTGCCCGCCAGGCCAAGGTGGACGTGGTGATGTCCAACGGCTTCGGCTTCGGCGGCACCAACGGCACGCTGGTGTTCAAGCGCGTCTGACGTTCGCTTTTGCTTGAGCCCCTCTGCTTTAGCCCCTCTCCCTACGGGAGAGGGGTTGGGGTGAGGGTGCGGGGGCGAAGCCCTCGCAATGTTCAACTGCACAAGGCTTCGCCCGAACCCTCATCCGCCCTTCGGGCACCTGCATTCGGCACATCCATGTACCTCACCCTCCGGGCGGCTTCGCCGTGCAGCTTGGCAATCCTGCCAAGCTGTCTCCCGAAGGGAGAAGGAAATACCCCGGCTTCCCCGCGAGAGCCAGCGGGAAACAACACAAGCGGCTGTGCCGCCCCATACCGATGACCCGCCTAGTCCCCCTGCACGCCACCACCGACCTACTGGTGCTGCACCGGCTCGCCCCGCAGCGTTACCCGCTGTTGCTCGAATCCACCGCCACCGGCCAACAGGGCCGCTGGGACATGCTGCTGATGGCGAATGGCGGCCAATTGCGGCTGGATACCGACGGCCACGTCCGACGCGAGGACGGTAGCCGGGTCGAAGGTGACTTCCTCACCGCACTGGATCGCCAATGGCAGGCGCTGCGCCTGCCACACAGCGCCGATGCGGACGACGTGCCGTTCCGTGGCGGCTGGGCCTTGCTGCTGGATTACGAACTGGCTGCGCAGGTCGAGCCGGTGCTGTCGCTGCCGGTGCGCGACGACGGCCTGCCGCAGGCGCTGGCCCTGCGCTGCCCGGCGGCGCTGCTGCGCGACCGCGACAACGGCCGCTGCTTCGCGGTGCTGGAAGATTCCGCCGACGGCCTGCTCGCACAACTACAACGCGACCTGGATGACGCCGCCACCTTGCCGCCGCTGCCGGCATGGCAGCCGCCCTTGCAGATCGACGAAGACGACGGCACACGCTTCACCGACGGCGTGGCCCGCGTCATCGACTACCTGCGCGCCGGCGACGTGTTCCAGGTGAACCTGTCGCGCGGCTGGCAGGCACGTTTCGCACAGTCACTGGATCCGGCCGCACTGTACGCACGCCTGCGGCAGGCCAACCCGGCGCCGTTCGCCGGGCTGTTCAACGCCGCCGGCCGCGCGGTGGTCAGTTCCTCGCCGGAACGGCTGGTGTCGGTCTGCGGCGACGTGGTGCAGACCCGCCCGATCGCCGGCACCCGCCCACGCTTCGACGGCGACGACGATGCTGCGCGCATCAGCGAACTGGTCGGCCACCCGAAGGAGCGCGCCGAGCACGTGATGCTGATTGACCTGGAGCGCAACGACCTCGGCCGCATCTGCGCGGCCGGCAGCGTCGAGGTCGATGAACTGATGACGGTGGAGAGCTATGCCCACGTCCACCACATCGTCAGCAACGTGCGTGGCCGGCTGCGGCCGGAGGTGACGCCGGGGCAGGTGATCGCCGCCACGTTCCCCGGCGGCACCATCACCGGCTGCCCCAAGGTGCGCTGTATGCAGATCATTGCCGAACTGGAAACGCAGGCACGCGGTGCTTACACCGGCGCATTCGGCTGGCTCAATCGTGACGGCGACATGGATCTGAACATCCTGATCCGCACCGCTGAAGTGCAAGGCGATGGCGCACGCTTCCGTACCGGCGCGGGCATCGTGGTCGATTCGGAACCGCTCAAGGAACTGGACGAAACCCGCGCCAAGGCCCGTGGCTTGCTGCGCGCATTGTAGGTGCGAGGCTTGCCCCGCACGAAGCATGCAAATTAGTTGCACATAGCCGAAGCCCGAGGTCATGAGGTATCGGGCATGGTGGTATCAGGCTTCCTTCGTCAGGCCAGCCCGCGTTCTGTTCACATCGCCGATGCGAGGTTGAAGATCGGCAGGTAGATGGCGATGAAGACCAGCGGTATCCCTGTCAGGGAGAGCAGGCCGGTGAGGCCTGCGGCCAGTGCGTGGTGTGCGCGCCAAGGCCAGAAAAGGTGGATCAGCGTCACCAGCAGTGGCGTCAGCCAGATGGTTGCGTAGTAGCGGCTGGCCAGCCGGGTGAGTAGCGGCAGGTCGGCGCCGAAGCCGGCGAATACTTCGGAAAATTGCGGGAATACCAGCACGCCGAGCAGGGTGATGACGATGGAGGCGACGATGCTGCACGTCAGGCCGGTGATCAGCCAGCCGGTGCCACGCGAGGATGCCGGCGTTGCGGGAGTGGAGGGAAGTTCGGGGATCGCTTCCGTGGCGGTGTCTGGCATGGCTGTTGTCGGTAGGGCAAGCGGGTCAGGGACGCCGGAAAACGAAGGGCGCCTTGCGGGCGCCCTTCGTCATGGTCAGTGTTGCGGTTACGGTGCCGCAGGCTTTGCCGGTTGCGTCGCCGCCGGGGTTGCCTGCCAGCCGCACATCTGGCCTTCGTTCTGCTGCTTCAGCCATTCCTGCAACGGGCCGAAGTATTCCAGCATCGGCTCGGCGTCGAGCTTCTCGGTGCCGGTCAGTTCGCGCAGCGTGGCCTGCCACGGTTGGCTGGCACCCTTGCTCAGCATCGCCCAGTACTTCTGGCCAGCTTCCTTGTTGCCGTAGAAGGTGCATTCGTTGAGCGGGCCGGTGTGGCCGGCGGCGTCGCACAGGCCCTTGTAGAACTGGAATTGCAGGATACGGGCGAGGAAGTAGCGCAGGTACGGGGTGTTGCCCGGTACGTGGTACTTGGCGCCGGCGTCGAAGAACTCCTCGCCGCGCGTGGTGGCCGGGGCCACGCCCTGGTACTGCGCCTTCAGTTCCCACCACTTCTGGTTGTACTGCTCGGGCTTGATCGAACCGTCGAACACGCCCCAGCGCCAGCGGTCGATCATCAGCCCGAACGGCAGGAACGACACGCCGCTCAAGGCCATGCGCATCTGGTTGTTGATCACCGCCTCGCGGCTTTCCTGCGGTTTATCGACCAGCCCGATGGAGCTGAGGTACTTGGGCGTCATCGCCAGCACGATGGTGTCGCCGATGGCCTCGTGGAAGCCGTCGTTGGCGCCGCCTTGGAATAGCGGCGGCAGCGGGTTGTAGGCCAGGTCGTAATAGATGTGGCCGAGCTCGTGGTAGATGGTGGTGAAGGTTTCCTCGGTCGGGGTGATGCACATCTTGGTGCGCACGTCCGGGCCGACGTCCTTGCCGTCGCCGCCCATGTTCATGTCCCATGCGCTGGCGTGGCAGACCACGTTGCGGTCCTGCGGCTTGATGAACTGGGTGGTCTGCCAGTAGCTCGGTGGCAACTTGGGCATGCCGAGGGACACGTAGAAATCCTGCGCGCGCTCGGTCATTTGTTTGGCGGTGGCCAACTCGGCGTCGCGCTGGGCCTTGAAGCGGGCGGCGACGTCGGCGTTGCCGCCGGCCTTGGCCAGTGCAGCGCTCAGGTTGCCCTGATGTTGTTTTTCAAGCGCGGCGGTGATGTCCAGGCTGCCCGCGCCGGGGTAGGGTTCCAGCATGTCCCACAGGTTGCTCCAGTCCTGCTGCCACATGTTGCCGGTCAGGTGCGCGGCGATCATGCCGCCGCCCACTTCGGCCTTGTCCTTGCCGTACTGCTTGTCCAGCTTGGCGCGGGTGTAGCAGTGCAGCTGTTCGTACAGCGGCTTGACCTGTTCCCACAGGCGGTCGGTTTCCGGGCCGACCTGCTCTGCCGGCATGTCGTAGCCGCTGCGCCACATCTGCCCGGCGTCGTTGTAGCCGAGTTCGCGCGCGCCTTCGTTGACCAGTTCGGCGAAGCGCTGGTACGGCTTGCGCGAGGGCATGGCGGTGGAGTGCCAGCCCTGCCATGCTTCGAGTTGCTTGTCGTAGTCGCGCGAACGCGCCAGCACCGGCTCCAGGTCGCTGAGCTGGTGGCAGTCCTGCTTGTCGCCTTCGCCGGTGCAATAGGTGCCGGCGCCGTAGTCGCCTTCCAGCTTGGTGGCGATGGCGGCCAGTTCGGACAGTTTGGCGGGGTCGCGCGGGGCCGGCATTGCGGTCATCAACTTCAGAAGGTGCAGGGCGCGGCGGGTGTCTTCGCTCATCGGCTGGCCATCGTACTTGCCGGCTTGCTCGATCCAGCCGTTGAGCGTGGTCAGCCAGCGCTCGTTGGCTTTGGCCGCCACGCGCGCGGAGTCGTCGTTGATGTAGGTGGACGAGAGCCACTGCGCGGAGGTCATCTCCGGGTACATGGCCTTGTATTCGGCGTTGACGCGGGCGATGAACTGGTCGGCGGTCTCGGCCGGCGCCGCCTGCGCGACCGGCGTGGCGGCAGCGCCGGTGTCGGCTTCCTTCTTGCAGGCGGCCAGCGACAGCACGCCCGCGCTCACGGCGAGGGCCAGCAACAGATGACGGTGTTTCACGCGATTCCCCGATGGTGTTTGATCGGCGAAGGCTAGAGGGCCGTTGCGGCCCCCGCAAGTGGCGGAAGGTGCGGTAACGCGTGAAGCGGAACGAGAGCGGGCGAGAGCGTGCTTGTTCAGCGCTTGATGGCCATCAGCAGCACGCCGCCGCCGATCATCGCCACGCCCAGCCATTCGCGCCACGCCAGCCGTTCGTGCAGGAAGGCGACGGCGAACACTGCCACCAGCACCACGCTGAGCTTGTCCACCGGGGCCACCTGTGCGGCGGGGCCGCGTTGCAGGGCGCGGAAGTAGCATAGCCACGACGCACCGGTCGCCAGCGCCGACAGCAGCAGCCACAGCAAGGTCTTGCCCGGCAGCGCCAGCGGATTGCTCCACTTGCCGGTGGCGGCGACGAATGCACCCAGCACCGCGACGATGGCGACAGTGCGCAACAACATGGCGAAATCCGCATCGACCTGCTGCAAGCCGAGCTTGGCGAAGATGGCGGTCAACGCAGCGAACGCCGCCGACAGCAGCGCCCACGGCAGCCATTGCGGGAAAGTGGTCATGCGCGCCTTGCCTCGTGCCGGTGGGTGTCAGCCTCCGCAGGCGGCGAACAGGTCGCGCTCGCGCGCATACACGGAGGTGCCGACCTGCATCAGCCCCAGCACCGACGGGAACAGGTTGTCCTGGTCGGTACGGTGCTGCGCGCGCTGGCGCAGGCAGGCCAGATCAATACCACGGCTGGCGGCGAATTGCGGCGAGAACCACATCACCATCGGCACCCGGGTCTGTTCCTCCGGGGCGATCGCGTACGGCATGCCGTGCAGGTACAGGCCTTTCTCGCCCAGCGATTCGCCGTGGTCGGAGAGATAGACCATCGCCGTGTCGTAGTCGTCCATGCCGCGCAGGGTGGCGATGGTGCGGGTGAGGAAGTGGTCGGTGTAGCGCACGGCGTTGTCGTAGCTGTTGACGATCTGCGCGCGGCTGCACTTGCCGAGGTCAGGCGTGTCGCAGGTGGGCGCGTACTGGCGGAACTGCGCCGGGTAACGCTGGTAATAACTGGGGCCGTGGTTGCCGAGCTGGTGCAGCACGATCACGCGGTCGCCGGGTTTGGCGCGTGCCTGCGCCGGCAGGTCTTGCAGCAGGATTTCGTCCATGCAGCGGCCATCGGCGCACAGGCCGGGCGTGGTGGCGTCGTCGAGGCGCTGGATTTCCAGCCCCTCGCACACGCCCTTGCAGCCGGACTGGTTGTCGCGCCACAGCGTGGCGATGCCGGCGTGCTCGAGCACGTGCAGCAGCGATTGGTGCGCGCGGATCTTCTTCTCGTCGTAATCGCGGCGGCCGAACGCCGAGAACATGCACGGCAGCGACACCTCGGTGCTGGTGCCGCAGGCGTGCATGTCGGGGAAGTTGATGACGCCGGCCTGCGACAGCTCGGGCGTGGTCTGGCGTGCGTAGCCGTTCAGGCCCCAGTTCTGCGCGCGCACGGTTTCGCCGACCACCAGCACCAGCAGGCGCGGCTTGCTGCCGGCCATGCGCGGCGTGGCCTTGGCATCGGTGCCGAGCGGCAGCTTGGGCTGCGGCTTGATCGGGCTGGCCGAGGACAGGTTCTGCTTCAGCGCGACGAGGTAGTTGATCGGCGTGGCGAGGTAGCGCACCTCGCGGTGGTTGCGCATCAGCGAGGAAATGTTCTGGAACGAGGCCAGCGTGCCGGCGCCGGTGACCACCGCCATACCGAGCAGGAACAACGCGCGCCACATCAATGCACGGCCCCACGAACGCTTGCGCAGGCGCAGCCGCCACAGCAGCGCGCACGGCAGCAGCGCATAGCCGAGCAGCGGCAGGATCAGGGCCGGCGTCATCAGCTCGCGCGATTCCTTGTGGTCGGTGGCCAGCACGTTGCGCAGCATGTCCGCGTCCAGATAGACGTTGAAGCTGTCCATGTAATGCGTGGCAAAGGCGGTGGCGACGAACAACGCCGTCAGCAATACCTTGGCGTTCCAGCGCCACAGCAGCAGACCGAACAGCAGCGCATGCGCGCCGGCCAGCAGCATGAACAACGACAGCGCGAACAGCACGCTGCCGGGATTGGTCGCCATTGCGTTGCGCCAGAACAACCCGTTGCAGGCCAGAGCGAAAAACGTGCTGGCCAGCAGTATCACCGTTTCGGTGCTGATTTCAGGGCGCCACAGGCGCAGGCGCGTGAACAGCGCCGCAGGTGTGGCAAGCGGAGAGGACGTCGCGTTCATGCAAGGCCCTCCGCATTGGCGATGTCGTGGGCGATGTCGTGTTTTGGCGCAGGGAACATCACCACGTACAGCAGCACCGCCACGGTCCAGCTCACCGCCAGTGTCGCCACGTCATGCGAAAGGAAATGCGCACCGCGCAGTTGCTGCGCGAAGCCGAACGCGAGGCCGGCGGACAAGGCCAGCCCCAGCGCCAGCCAGCGCCATTGCGGGCGCACCCGCAGCGCGAAGAAATACAGCGCCACCCAGCCATAACCGGCGCTGGCATGGCCGGCGGGATAGCAGGCGGTGCGGCCAAGCGCGGCCGGGCGCGCTTCGAACAGGCCGATGAACGCATTGGCGCCGCCATAGCGTTGCAGGTCCCACGGGCAATCCATCTGCGTCCACGTCTTGAGCAGCGAGACGAGGCCGGTGGACAGCGCCATCGCCAGCAGCAGGTACAACAGGGGCCGCCGCAGCGGCTTCCAGCGGGCGTCGATGCAGCTGCGCAGCACCGCCAGCAGCGCCAGCACGGCGGCGAGGGTACTCAGGTGTTTGCCGCCGCGATGGAGGACATGGCTGGTCCACCACGCATCGCGCAAGGCCCATTGCCCGCCTTCGGCGCGGTAAAGCAAATCGGCCAGCCACTGGTCGCCGTTGCCGGCCATCAACGCCACGCTGGCAAGGAACAGCACAGCCAGCGGCAGCAGCAGGTGGCGGCGCAGGAAAACGCCACGGGACGCAGGCAAGGCAGCGGCGGGGAGCGCACGCGGGGAAGCGGAAACTGCGGACACGGAAGAAGCACGCCATCGGAAAGTGGGCGCATCGTCGGTGCGGTGCTGTCGGAGATGGGTCGGAGCGATGTACGAATCGTGTTAACGATTCAGCTTCGTCCGTGCCGGCGTGTTTCGCCCGCATTTCGCTGCGGAAAACGTGCGTGAACGTCATTCCGACATTTCTCTGCACGGAATGCGGCTAGGATATCGGCGATGCCCGCCGGGGTTTCCGCCGAGCCATTGAGAGTCGATGCATGCGGCTGCTGGTCATTGAAGACAATCGCAACTTGATCGCCAACCTCTTCGACTACTTCGAAGCGCGCGGCCACCTGCTCGACGTTGCGCCCGATGGCGTGACCGGCCTGCACCTTGCCGCCACCCAGCCTTACGACGCCATCCTGCTGGACTGGATGCTGCCGCGCATGGAAGGCCTGGAAGTGCTGCGCCGGCTGCGCGAGGAACACCGTAGCGAAGTGCCGGTGATCATGCTCACCGCGCGCGATGAACTGCCCGACAAGATCGCCGGCTTCCGTGCCGGCGCCGACGACTACCTGACCAAGCCCTTCGCCCTGCCCGAGCTGGAAGTGCGGCTGGATGCAGTGCTGGCGCGCACCCACGGCCGCAACCCGCGCAAGCTGCTGGAAGTGCACGACCTGCGGCTGGATCTGGCGACGCTGGAAGCGCAACGTGCCGGCAAGCCGCTGCACCTGTATCCGGCCTGCCGCAAGCTGCTGGAAGTACTGATGCGCGCCAGCCCGGCGGCGGTGCCGCGCGGCCAGCTCGAGTACGCGCTGTGGGGCGACGAACCGCCCGATGGCGACATGCTCCGTTCGCACATCTACGAACTGCGCCGCAGCGTCGATGGCCCGTTCGAGGAAAAGCTGCTGCACACCTTGCCGCGCGTGGGCTACCGGCTGTGCGCGCCCGGCCCGGCGGGTGGGCGATGAAACGGCGCACGCTGCGCAGCAAGCTGCTCGGCTGGCTGCTGCTCTATCTGGGCTTGCTGACGCTGGTGGTGTTCAGCGCCGCCAACTACGTGCACGAGCGCGCCGAGCATGCGGTGTGGCGCGCGCTGCTCAACTCCGAGCTGGACAACGTGCTGGCGAACAAGCGCACCGATCCGGATTACCGCTGGCAGGATTCGGACACGCTGCATTTCTTCGAAGCGCAGCATGCGCGCGGCATTCCCGAGGCGATGGCCCACCTGAAGCCCGGGCTGCACGACGGCGCGTACATGAACGGGCGCAGCAGCGCGGTGATGGTGCGCGACACCGACGATTTCGGCCGGGTGATGCTGGTGCTGGACATCAGCGATTTCGCCGAGCTGGAACAGTTCACCACGCGCCTTGCGTTGCTTGCTGGCGTGGCGATGGCGGTGGTCAGCCTGTTGATGGCATGGCTGGGCATGAACCGGCTGGTGCGGCCGCTGTCAAGCATGGCCGAGGCGATCGCCCGCTTGCAGCCCGAGCGCGGTGGCCAGCGCTTGCAGGTGGATCCGCGCGGCAGCGTGGAGCTGGAGGTGATCGCCGGCTCGTTCAACGACTATCTGGAGCGCAACGAGCATTTCGTCGAACGCGAGCGCGCCTTCATCGGCACCGCCAGCCACGAATTGCGCACGCCGATGGCGGTGATCGCCGGCGCCGCCGAACTGGCGCTGGAACAGCCGGACCTGCCGCCGCGCGCCCACCAGCAATTGCAGCGCGTGCGCAGCACCGCCGCCAGCGTCGAGCAACTGATCCAGCTGCTGCTGGTGCTGGCGCGCGACCCGGCACGACTGGCGGCCTTGAGCGAACCGCGGGCGCTGGAACACCTGCTGCCGGAAATCGTCGCCGACCACGACCATCTGGCGGCCGGCAAGGAGCTGCGCGTGGAAACCGTGGTGTTGGCGCCCTGCACGATCCTCGCGCCGGTGGGCGTGGTGCAGGCGGCGGTCGGCAACCTGTTGCGCAACGCGATGGAGAACAGCGACCGTGGCGTGATCCGGCTGACGTTGAACGAGCGCGCGGTGGTGACCATCGAAGACCCCGGTCACGGCATGAGCCCGGAGGAAGTCGCCGTCGCCTACGCCAAGATCGCGCGCGGCGAACGCAACATGCGCACCGGCATCGGCCTGGACCTGATCGGAAGGCTGTGCCAGCACCTTGGCTGGAAGCTGGACATCCACTCGGGCCCGGAGCGTGGTACGCGGGTCACGTTGGATATGGGCGCGTCGCTGCCGTGATGGTGGCGCTGTGGATGCGGGCGAGCTCCGCATCTACCGCACCCTGCGGCATTTTGTAGATGCCGGGCTTGCCCGGCATTGAGGCTTCAATGGGTCAATGGGAAAGCGTCATGCGGGGCATGCCCCGCATCTACGAGGACGTTGCCGGCAACAACCCACGCTCGGCCAGCCACCGCCTTGCATCCTCGGCGTCCTGCTCGAACCACGCCCGCGTCGAACCCAGCCGGTAGCTGTAGCCCCACGCATCCATGTCGGCCATCAAGCGCGCGCTGCCGACGCCGGGCAGCTGCCCGGCCAGCACGATTTGCAGGTAGCAGGTGGCGTCTTCCTCGGGCACCGAGTCTGTCGCGTCGGTGTGCACCTGCGCGCGGCGCTCGGGCGGCAGCACGATCAGGTGGCAGGCTTCGTGCAGCATCGAATGCACCGGCGTGTCGGCGCGCACGAAGACGTCGTGGGCGATGATGCCGGCCTCCGGTTCACCCCAGTAGCTGCCGGGAATCTTCTGCCCGTCTTCGACCCGGTTCAGGCGCAGGCCGTGGCGGGCGAGCAGGGTGGCGGCGTCATCCCAGTGGATGTCGCCCACGCACAGCACGGCCGCTTCGGTGGTGTCGGGAGTAGGCATGGGCGAACACGCTGGTCAAGAACGTCCGGGGCCGCGTTGGCGGCCCCGGTTGCGGTTCAGTGTTGCGGGCCTTCGGGCAAGGCCACGGAAATGTCGAGCACGTCGTGCTCGCCGTCCTTGACCAGATCCACCCGCACCGCGTCGGCGTCGATGTTGACGTACTTCTTGATCACTTCCAGCAGTTCGCGTTGCAGCAGCGGCAGGTAGTCCGGGCCGCCGCGCTGGCTGCGTTCCTGCGCAATGATGATCTGCAGGCGGTTCTTCGCGGTTTCGGCGGTGGTTTTCTTGGCGCGCAGGAAATCGAACACACCCATGGTCAACCTCCGAACAGCTTGCTGAAGAAGCCCTTCTTCTCGACGGTGGTGAAGCGCATCGGGCGGTCTTCGCCGAGGATGCGGCCCACGGCGTCTTCATAGGCCTGGCCGGCAGGCGATTCCGGGTCGAGGATCACCGGCTCGCCCTTGTTGGAGGCGTTGAGCACGTCGCCCGATTCGGGCACCACGCCAATGGCCTTCAGGCCCAGCACTTCCTCGACGTCGCCGATGCTGAGCATCTCGCCGCTTTCCACCCGCACCGGGCTGTAGCGGGTGAGCAGCAGGAACGCCGGCACGTTGCCGCCGGCCTCGGCCTTGGCGGTCTTGGAATCGAGCAGGCCGATGATGCGGTCCGAGTCGCGCACCGAGGACACTTCCGGGTTCACCACCACCACCGCGCGGTCGGCGAAGTACATGGCGAGGAACGCGCCCTTCTCGATGCCGGCCGGCGAATCGCAGATGATGAAGTCGAAGCCGTCGGCGGCCAGGTCCTTCAGCACCTTCTCCACGCCTTCCTTGTGCAGCGCGTCCTTGTCGCGGGTCTGGCTGGCGGCCAGCACGTACAGGTTGTCGAAGCGCTTGTCCTTGATCAGCGCCTGCTTCAGCGTGGCCTCGCCGTGCACGACGTTGACGAAGTCATAGACCACCCGGCGCTCGCAGCCCATGATCAGGTCGAGGTTGCGCAGGCCGACGTCGAAGTCGATGACGGCGACCTTCTTGCCGCGGCGGGCCAGCCCGCAGGCGAGGCTGGCGCTGGAGGTGGTCTTGCCGACGCCGCCCTTGCCGGAAGTGACTACGATGATTTCAGCCAAGGGATTTCTCCTGATGATACGTGGTGGGCCGCGTCAATCCAGCGCGGCGATCATGATCTGGTCCTGCTCCAGCCAGACCTGCACGGCCTTGCCGCGCAGGTTGTCGGGAATATCGTCCAGTACCTTGTAACGTCCCGCAATGGCGACCAATTCGGCGTGAAAGTCGCGGCAGAAGATGCGCGCGCCCTCGTTGCCCTTGGCGCCGGCCAGCGCGCGGCCCCGCAGCGTACCGTAGATGTGGATGCTGCCGTCGGCGATGACCTCGGCGCCGGCGCCCACCGTTGCAAGAACGGTCAGGTCGCAGTTCTCGGCGTACAGCTGCTGGCCCGAGCGCACCGCGCCCCGTTGCATGCGGCCGGGCTGCGGCGCGGCGGCCGGTGCAGGCGGTGGTGGTGCCGGTTCAGGCGCGCGGCGCGGCGGCGGCGCGGCCGGTGCGGCGTCGGCCGATTCGTACTGGGCGCGGAACTTGGCCAGCAGCGGCAGGCCAAGCTGCACCGAAAGCTGCTCGATCTCGCTGGTGCCGTAGGCCAGCGCCACCGGCAGCACGCCGGCTTCGCGCAGGCCGTCCAGCAGCGCCTGCGCGGTGGCGGTGTCCGGGGCCTGGCTGAGGCCGCCGAAATCGAGGATCACCGCCGCGCGGCCGAACAGCTTGGGCGCACGTGCCACGCGCTCGCGCATTTCCTGCACCAGCCGCGCCACGTCGAGCGTGCGCACGCGCAGGTTGGCGATGCCGACCTGGCCGATCTTCAGTTCGCCGGCCTGTTCGTAATCTGGGCTCACTGCCATTTCAGGTTCCCGTCGGCCGCTGTTGCAGGGGCAGGCGCGGGTGGCCTATCCACGGCACGTCGGGCAGCTTGTCGCCGTAGGTTTCTTTCACCCATTCGTGGCTGCACAGGTCCTTGAGCAGCATGCTGGTGCGCACGTCGGCTTCGCCGTCGGCGTTGGGCATGGTGTTCTGCCCGACCTCGCGGAAGCCGAAGCTGCCGTGGAACAGCAGGGCCGCGTCGGCGCCGTGGTCGAGGAACACCTCGCAGGCCATCTGCGGGTAGCGCAGCTCGGCGTAACTCTGCACGTCGGCATAGAACGCGCGGCCAACACCACCACCACGGCGGCGGCTGGCGACCACGATGCGGTCGATGTAGAAGAAGCTGGGGTAACGCTGCTGGAACCAGGCGAAGTTGCAGCTGTCGTGCGTGCTGCCGCTGCCGAAACCGACGAGGAAGCCGGCAAGGTTGCCATCGCGCTCGGCGACGCGGAAGTATTCGGCGGTCTCGTGAAAGCGACGGACCTTGGCTGCGTCCAGCGGAAGGATGGCCAAACCGGCGTTGTTGTTCAGTGCCAGGACGGAATCGAGCTCGTGCTCGCGCACGTCGCGGATGACGATCGACATTGTGACTCCGTGGGTGAAACAGTCGGCCCCGGGTGGGGGGAGGGGCTGGCCGGTGATTATCGCATGGCCGGCCCGAGCCCGGCGAGCCATGACTTCCGTGGGAGGGCGCGCACGCGCAGCACTCCTTACCATGCGTGCATGTTGGGAAACCTCAGCCATACCCGCGTCCTTCGACTGGCCGGCCTGTTCACCTGGGCCCTGGTCAGCCTGCCGCTGCTTTACACTCAGTACGCGCCGGCCGAGGGCGAGCCGCCGCCGAGCCTGGGCGAAGCCACGTGGCTGCTGGCGGCCTACCTGTCCTTCGGCGGCTGTTATTTCTGGCTCACGCGCGGCGTGAACGGCGTCGGCCATGCCACGTGGTACGACCGGTTGGCGCTGCTGATGTTGACGCTGGCGGGGCTGGCGGTGAGCTACCTGAGCGTCACCGGCCTGGGCAGCATTTTGCTGATGGTCGCGGCGGGGGTGATCCCGTGGCTGCTGAACAAGCGGGTTGGCATCGTCTGGCTGATCCTGAGCCAGTTGGCGGTATTGCCGATCTACTACCTGATCCTAGGCCTGCCGCTGTTCGAGGCATTGTTGCAGTCGCTGCTGTACGCGGGCTTCTCGATGTTCATCTTCGTGACCAGCCTGGTCGCGCGGCAGCAGACCCAAGCCCGCGAGGAGCAGCGCCGGCTCAACGCCGAGCTGCGCGCCACCCGCCTGCTGCTGGCCGAGAGTGCCCGCGTCAACGAGCGCACCCGCATTTCCCGCGAGCTGCACGACCTGCTCGGCCACCACCTGACCGCGTTGAGCCTGAACCTGGAAGTGGCTGGCCACATCACCGAGGGGCAGGCGCAGGAACACGTGCGGCAGGCGCACACGCTGGCCAAGCTGCTGCTTACTGACGTGCGCGAGGCGGTCAGCCAGCTGCGCGAAAGCGGTGCGATCGACCTGGCCGCCGCGTTGCGGCCATTGGCCGAACGGGTGCCCTCGTTGCACATCCACCTGGACATGGACGACCCGCTCAGCGTCGAAGACCCCGAGCGCGCCCACGTGTTGCTGCGCTGCACGCAGGAAATCATCACCAACGCGGTGCGCCATGCCGGCGCGCGCAACCTGTGGATCAACGTGGCGCGCGAGCACGAGCGCATCGTCATAAGCGCGCACGACGATGGCGTCGGCGGCGAGGTGGAGCGGATACTGCCCGGCAACGGGCTGCGCGGCATGCGCGAACGGCTGGCACAGCATGGCGGCGACCTGGAACTGTCGGCGCGGCGTGGCGCGGGTTTCGGCCTGCGGTTGTGGCTGCCGGTGGCAACCAACATGATGCTGGCCTCCGGGCCACAAGGAGTGAATCGATGATCCGCGTCTGCCTGGTCGATGACCAAACCCTGGTACGGCAGGGCATCCGTTCGCTACTGGCGCTCGATGACGGCATCGAGGTGGTGGCCGAGGCCACCGACGGCCGCCAGGCGGTGGAGCTGATCCCCGAGGTCGCGCCGGACGTGGTGCTGATGGACATGCGCATGCCGGTGATGTCCGGGCTGGAGGCGTTGCAGACCCTGTCCCAGCGCGGCCAGTTGCCGCCGGCCATCATCCTGACCACCTTCGACGACGACCAGCTGGTGCTGGCCGGGCTGAAGGCCGGGGCCAAAGGCTACCTGCTCAAGGACGTGACCCTGGAGCAACTGGTCGGCGCCATCCGCACCGTCGCCGACGGCGGCTCGCTGGTGCAGCCAGCGGTGACCCAGCGCCTGCTGTCCGGGCTGGAGCACATGCGCAACGAGTTCGTCAGCCTGGACCGCCCGGATCCGCTGACCGACCGTGAAACCGAAATCCTGCGGCTGATGGCGTCAGGCTTTTCCAACAAGGAAATCGCCAATTCGCTGGGCGTGGCCGAGGGCACCATCAAGAACCACGTCTCCAACATCTTGAGCAAACTGGGCGTGCGCGACCGCACCCGAGCGGTGCTCAAGGCCTTCGAACTGCAACTGGTTTGAGCAGGCAGGAAGCCCCAGCGGACTGCCTGTGCCGCAGGCGATGCGCTACCCTTGGCGGCCTGTTGGCAGATTGGTGCGCCCGGCACGGAAACCGGTACGCCAATCGGCGATGAACAATGCCCGCGAAGCCTGCTAGGATTGGCGCTTCGCTTCAATCAACCCGGCCGTGGGTTCGCGGCCCCGGAGACTCCTGCATGACCCGTATTATCGAGTTCCTGATCGCCTTGGGGATCGTGGCTGGCCTGTTCGTCCTGATCGGCGTGTGCCTGCCGGGCGAGCGCCACATTACCGAGAGCATCGAAACCAACCGCAAGATGACGATCGTGTATGACACGGTCAACAGCCTGCGCCGCTTCAAGGACTGGAACCCGCTGATGCTGCGCGACCCGGCCGTCGAACTGAAGCTGTCCGGCCCGGATGCCGGCAAGGGTGCCCGCCTCGAATTCGATTCGAAGAACGATGTGGTCGGCAAGGGCAGCTGGGAGATCACCGAGAGCGAGCAGAACAAGCGCGTCGCCATCGCCATCGACGACCAGACCCGCGGCCATGACAAGGTGACCACCTTCACC
The DNA here is from genome assembly GCA_034675465.1 of Stenotrophomonas sp. Taxonomy (GTDB): domain Bacteria; phylum Pseudomonadota; class Gammaproteobacteria; order Xanthomonadales; family Xanthomonadaceae; genus Stenotrophomonas. The sequence continues at coordinate 272,694 of JAUCDH010000010.1, forward strand.
CTGGAGCCGACCGGCAAGAACGACCGCAACGTCAAGATCACCCAGGATTACTCCGTCAGCTACGGCTTCGACCTGTTCGGTCGTTACGCCGGCCTGTACGTGAGCCGCCACATCGGTGACGACCTGAAGCTGGGCCTGTCGCGCATGGCCAACATGCTGGCCTCGGTGCCGAACGTTGATTACCGCACCGCCGAAGCCCCGCTGACCGACCTGAAGGTCGTGGACGTGCCGGCCGAAGACCTGCTGGTCATCAACGCCGGCAACATCGACCGCAGCAACGAAACCATCCGCAAGTCGATTCAGGACAACCAGGAATGGATCAAGCGCGCGATGGAAGCCAACGGCCTGGAGGCCGCCGGCCCGGTGCGCATCGTCACCACCGACTTCGGTGCCGAGAAGTACGCCTTCGACGTGGCCCAGCCAGTCCGCAAGGCCGGTGCTGCCGCCGGTGCCGCGCTGGACGTGAAGGTCCCGGCCGGCAACCCGGTCACCTACAGCCATGTTGGAGCGCACCGCTCGGCGTTCGCCTCCTACACCGGCCACATGGCGGGCCTGGACGTTGCGCGCAACGCGCTGCGCGCTTGGGCGACCACCACCGGCAACGAAGTGATCGACCGTCCGTACGAATCGTGGAAGGGCGGCGTGGACAAGGCGTTCACCACCGACGGCACCTACGACGTCTATTGGTCGGTCAAGTAAGCCAGCGGTTGTCGCAATGCCGTGATTGACCCAAAACGCGCCGCCTTACAGCGGCGCGTTTTTTATTGCCGCTTGCGTGCCGAAGAAGGGCCGCAAGCCAACGTGAAGTTTTGATTTGCTCCTCCCCTTGCTCGCGCAGCGAGTAGGGGGAGGTTGGGAGGGGGAAGCTTTTGCAAGCATTCAAAGCACTCCACCCGGCCTCCCCTTCGTGCTGCGCACGAAAGGGGGGCGATAGTCCCGTAATTGGAGAAAGTAATGCTGGGTATGGATAGACGCATGCGCAAACCTTCATTTCTGGCGTTCTGCGGCGCGTTGCTGGCGGCCGGCGCGGTGGCGCTGTCTGCCTATGCCGCGCATGGTGTCGGTGATCCGCTGGCGCAGTCGCGGCTGCAAACCGCCGCGCTGTATGCCTTCGGCCACGGCATCGCGCTGGCCGTACTTGGCCCGGCAGCATTGAATCTGCCCGGTCGCTTAGCCTTGTACGTACTACTGCTAGGCACCCTGCTGTTTTCCGGCAGCGTAGCCGCAGGCGCATTAGCTGGCTGGCCAACAACGCTAGCCCCCGCCGGCGGCATGGCCCTAATCGGCGGCTGGCTGCTATTTGCGTTTAGTGCGTTGCGGCGGTGAGAGGGCGAATGGAGTTTTAGGGATGAGGAACACAGCCTATGTCTAAGAAAAATCAATCAGGCAGATTGACCCGCCAGCACAAGAAGTCTCAGGGTGTGGTTTGCATTTTCGGGGGTGATGCGAAATCGCATGACCTTGCCGTGGGTGAAGTCTCAAGGTTGGTGGTTGCCGCACTTGAAGAGGAATACTCCCAGTTGTCTTTCCGGTACAGGGAAAGCATTAGGAAGGCGGAGATAAATGAAGCGCTAAAAAGAGTGGATTCTGAGTTGGGTCAGACTCTTTTCGTTTCAAACGCCAGCATCAAGCCTGATGGCGGAATCATTGAGGTCAGGGATGATGACGGTGACTGGAGAGTTGTGCTGGTCGCGGAGGCCAAGCATCAAGGGAAGGATGTAGAGAACATCAGAAATGGCGTGTTGGTGGGTGCCAAGAGCGACCAAGACTTGATGGCGGCAGGAAATGCGATAGAGCGGTCGCATAAAAACATATCTGAAATTGCCAATTTCATGCTGGCTGAATCGCACTTCCCCTATGTCTTGTTTCTGGAGGGTTCCAACTTCTTGACGGAAAACATCTCAATCAAGAGGCCGGATGGAAGGGTTGTAGAGCTTGAGTATGGCTCGGGGATGTTGAATCGACTGGATAGGCTGACTGCTGCAAATTACGGGCTGCCGATTAACACAAACTTGTGTGTAAATAGGTTTATCAAGCACAAAGATAAGTCAATCATGCTTCAGACGGCTTCTATCTATTCGCAAGGGTGTGGCGAAAGATGGGATGCTAAGATGATGTATGAGGTGATGCTTGAGGTTGCCAAGACATCGCTTAAGGTGCTGGGGAGTGATTTGTTTGCCCAGCTCACGGCTAAGAAGTAGTCAGGTGCCGACAGTGTGCGGATGTTGATGGGTTATCAATGGCAAGAAACGCGACAAATAAATTGCTGCAAAAGGCAAAGAAGTCAAAAAGCGATGAGTTTTACACTCAGCTTTGTGACATCGAGAGTGAGTTGAAGTTTTACAAGGAACACTTCAAAGGCAAAGTTATTTTTTGCAACTGCGACGACCCTAGGGTAAGCAACTTCTTTAAATATTTCGCCAGCAATTTTGAAGAATTGGGGATTGAGCGGCTGCTAACGTCCTGCTACAGAGAGCAGGGTGATGGGTTGTTTGATGAAAAAAATCAAGAAAATGGATTTTTCTTTGAGTATGCCAATTCTGACGCAGAAAAAAGCAGTCTTGACTCACTAGAGGTTCTGCCGTTTGACGGGGATGGGGATTTTCGTGGTGCAGAAAGCATTGAGTTGCTAAAGCAGGCAGATATTGTTGTCACCAATCCACCTTTTTCATTGTTCAGAGAATACGTTGAGCAGCTTATTAGGCATGACAAAAAGTTCCTGATAATTGGCAATGTCAATGCAATCACCTATAAGGAAATTTTCAAGCTGATTAAGGAAAATAAGGCATGGCTGGGAGTGAATCTGGGCAGGGGAGTGTCTGGGTTTGTTGTGCCTCCGCACTATGAGCTTTATGGCACGGAGACTCGAATTGATGCGTTTGGAAATAGGATTGTCTCCCCAAACAACTGCTTGTGGCTGACGAATCTGGATACGTTCAGGCGGCATCAGGACATTGTTCTTACCAAGCGATATCGTGGCAATGAACATGAATACCCGCGCTATGACAATTACGATGGAATCAACGTTAATAGGACGGAGGACATTCCCTTGGATTACAAGGGGGTGGTGGGTGTGCCGATAACATTTTTACATAAATTCAACCCCGAGCAGTTTGAAATAATTAAATTCAGGAAGGGTGATGATGAAAAGGACTTGTCGATAAACGGGAAATGTCCGTATTTCAGGATACTTATAAGAAATAAGCGCGTGCAGGCTTGATCTGGATGGACGTGAATTGGTAATTTTTCGAGCCAGCGCTGCTTTGTGATGTGGCTTAAGCCCGTATCAGGTAGCAAGCGAATATTCATTGAGGACGCAACATGAAGCGCGTGACCGGCATCGGTGGCATCTTCTTCAAATCGGCTGACCCGAAGCGTTTGGGCGCTTGGTATCGCGACCATCTTGGCTTGGACGTTAATGATTGGGGCGGGGCCGTCTTCCAGTGGGGCGGTGCTGGGAGTGAGCCGGGGATGACTATTTGGAGTGTGTTTGCGCAGGACGCGACGAAGATGGAGCCAAGCGCCGCGCCCTTTATGCTCAATTTTCGTGTGGATAATCTTGATGCGCTGCTTGCTGCGTTGCGTGCCGAGGGCTGCAATGTGCTGGAAGAAGCGGAGTCTTCTGAGTTCGGCAAGTTTGGTTGGGTCATCGACCCGGATGGCAACAAGGTGGAGTTGTGGGAGCCGCCGGTGGGGCGGTGACAGCGGTGACAGCGGTGAGCGGTATGCAAGCCGCTTGCTTGTAGGCGCGACTGTTAGTCGCGCTGGGGCGTTACCGGGAAAGCCTGTCGCGACTAACAGTCGTTCTTACAGCAGTCGTTTCTGGTCGCGATGGAGTTTTGCGGGGAAAGCTCCTGCGCGACTAACAGTCGCGCCTACAGGCAGTCGCGCCTACAGGGTGTTGCGAGCAGGGTGTTGCGGGTTACAGCCGGTAATGGCGCAGAAATTCCAGTTCTTTTTTGCCGGGTGCGGGTTGGGTGTATTCGCCGTTGGCGGCCCATGAAGCGGTGTGGCCGATGTTGCGTTCGGCTAGGAGATATTCGAGCAGGTTGTCGTGCGGGCAGAGGTACCAATGCTCGGCGTGTGGGAAACACAGCCATAAGCCGCGATGGCGGTATTTGCGCGCTACGCCCATGCGGCTTTTCAACTGCACGCGCAGGAAGGTTTGCCCGTCGATGTGTTGGGCGATGAAGTCCGCGCCTTGCCAGTCGTCGCTCAGGCGCAGGGTGACGTAGCCGTAGTCGGCAAGCACGGCCGACACTTTCTGGAAGTTGTGGTTCTCGCGTTGGCGGCTGTTGAGCGCGGCGTAGGCCACCGGTTCGGGCGGTGTGTGCGTCTGCGCTTGTGCCATTGCGGCGGCGATGCGCGACAGGCGTTGCATCAGCGCGTGCAGGCGGCCATCGGTGAGCAGGACGGCGTGGTGGCCCTCGTTGAAGCGTTCGCCGCGCTCGCACCACGTTAGCAATGGGCGCAGTTCGGCCAGCGTGGCGTCTTCAATGCGCTGCGGGTCGTTGAGTGTGGCGGCTGTGCTGGCCGGGTCGTAACCGGTGTCGCTCCATGGTGCTTGTGCCAGCAGGGCGAAGAAGGCGTCGGGATTGCTGCGTTCGTGTTGCAAGGCTTGCCATGCCGACAACAGGGTTTCGATGTCGCCCAGCGTCGGCAGTGCGTCAGCGGCCACGGAAACACCAGTGCCACGGTTCGTACACGATGCCGTGCGGGTTGTCGCGCGGGTAGCTCAAGTGGAAGCCGAACTCACCCGCGTGGTGTTGCAGCCATGCGAAGGCGGGCGTGTGCTCGAAGGTTTCCTCGGCGGGTGCTTCACCGGGTGTGCCGATATCCAGCGCGTTGCCGCCGTGGTGTTCGCTGTAGCCGGGGGCGGCGTTGACGGTGAGTATCTGCGCGACGTTCAGGCCGCGTGCGAGTTTGCGTTCAAAGATGCCGAGTTGGTAGTCGTGGCTGCGGTAGCCGGAGATGGCGTCCAGCGCGACGCCATCGGCGGCCGCCGCCGCGTGCAGGCGTTGCCATGCGCGTGCGGCGCTGCGCGTGAGCCAGAGCGGGCGACGGTAGCGGTCGAAGCAGGCCAGATGCAATTGTGCGGGTTCGGCAACCAGTGGCAGGCCGGTCTGCGCGGCGTAGGTGCTGGCGTCCAGGCCGAGCTGGTCCAGCCGTTGTTGCAGGCGGCCCAGCGGCAGCGTGCCAGTGGGGGCTGGGATGCGTGTGGGTTGCGACAGACGGGTGTCGAGTGCGGTGAGTGCAGCGTCGATGCCGGGCTCTTCCGGCAGCCGTGTCACCAGCGGCATCAGGCCGTTACGCAGTTGCACGGCGAGGTAGCGGCCATCGTGCTTGCGTCGCAGTACGTGGCTGGCGCGGGCAAGCAGGCGGGCGTCGTGGTTGCTGCGCGCGCGCAGCAGGCCGCCGGGCCAGATTTCGATGTCGGGGGTGTTGAGCAGCAGGTGCGGGGCGTTACGCATGCGCACAGCTTGGAGCATGGGTGGTTGGCAAGGCAATCGCGGGTGAATCCGCTCCCGCAATACGCAGGCCGCGGAAGCAGCCGGCCATTGGCCGGGTAGCGTTGCAACGCCGTGTATTCCAGAGGTGGAGGGCCTTGGCCCGCCGGGAGTTGCCGATGGATGCGGACTGGCCGACAGTGCCGGCCAACGGGTGGCACCCGCCGCACCCGTCGAATCATTCGTCGGCCAATCGTTTCAGGTCATTGAGCAGCACACGCGGTTGTTCCGGTGATGCCAGTAGCAGCGAGCCATCGTGCAGGGGTAGCACCAGCACGCGGCTGTGGTCGGTGAGCAGGCAGAACGCCTTGCCGCCGCCGCGCATGCGGAAGTGGCCGGATTGAAAACCCGGCATGCCGAAGCCGTTGGTCTTGTAGCTGGGGCGGTATTCGTGGTGTTCGGCCAAATCGACGACGCGGGCTTGTTCCAGCCGGATGTCGGCGATGTTCACGCGCTTGCGATAGAACGTGGACAGCACTTCCAACTGCTTGCCTTGCACGCTGATGCGGCGGCGGTTGAAAGCCCAATGCAGGATGATGCCAAGCACTGGCAGATGTGCCAAAACCAGCCAAATGCCGGGCGGTACGTAGCGCTGCGTTAGCGCTGCAAAAAGCGTCATGCCGCCCGCCAATAGCAGCGGCAACCACACCCACAACAACAGCCAGGGTGAGGCGGGGGCAATGGCGTAGGTCTTTGGAGTGGTGGTGGCCATGTGGATGTCTTTCCTTGCGAATCAGGCTGCGCCGCTGCCGAGTAGCGGCATCAATACGTGCAGCACGATGTCGGCGCTGAAGTGGGCGAGGATGAGCAA
>JAUCDH010000011.1:0-212773 GCA_034675465.1 Stenotrophomonas sp.
TCGAAGCCTTCGGGGTTGCGCACCAGCGAAATGTCCGTAGCTGCAACTTCTGCCAGCATATTCAGCACCAACTCGGTGTTGGTCATGTTGTCGCGCAGGTTTTCTTCTTCAATCCCTTGTGCTGCTTGTATTCGCGTGTGGACATGACCCGCTCCAGACGCGGCTCATCAGATCGGTGAGCGCGGCGTACTCGCCGCCCTGCTGCACGCCGGATTTGTCCCACTCGTCGGTCAGTGCCTTGCGCACTTCGATGGACTTGATGCGCTGGTTGATCCAGTTCTCGCTGTACCCCAGGCGGCGGTAGTTCTGGATGGCACGTTCAATGGAGAGTTCCGGGTCAACGGTCCTCTTCCAGCCGTTCACTGCCTACTAGTGCCAGCCACTGCTTGAAGGGTTCAGCGCGTTTGCTGGGGATGGATTGGATGAGCCGCAGGATTTGCTCGGTGTCGGCCACGTCGGTCTTGTAGAACTTGCCGTCCGCGGCCTTCAGCTTGAGTTGGTTAGTAGCGCTAACCAACTGGCTGCCTTCGGCCAACAGCTTGTTTCAGCCACTTCCAGTAGTTCCTGACCTTCCTGTAATCCGGCTGGTCGGTTAGGACGGCGATGATGTCCAGCACCGAGAACCACCACTTTTCGTTTTCCGCGTCCCACTCGGTGCGGACGTGGCGGGACTCGAAGAGTCTGACGGTGTTGTGCTGGTCGCTCATGCGGCAAAGCCCATGCGGCGCAGGTGTGCGTCCACTTTCGCGGACAAGGCGGCGACTTCTTCGGCCAGCTGCGGCAGCGGGGCGGCGTAGCGTTCGGCCAGTTCCTTCACCCGGCGCGTCAGCGCCTGCGGCAGACGCGCTCCACTTCGCCGTGCACGGCGGCGGAGAGCGTGGCCAGCCACTTGTCGTCCACTACCAGCGTTTTGATGTCACTCCACCGTGAGCTTGGCGTAGTGGGCGAAGGCTTTGCCGTCGAGTTCGGCTTCCCGCGCTTTCAGCGCCTTTTTCAGTGCGGTGATTTGTTCGGCCAGGGATAGCCATTGTTTCAGGATGGCCAACTCGTTGGCGGCGTCGCGGTCCTTGCCGATTTCGCGGATGCGGTCTTTCACGGCGGCGGCGTTGATCTTGTCAAAGCCGGAGAACGCGGCATCGTCACCGCCGTGTTCTTCTTCCAATGCTTCCAGCGCGCTGTTGGCGGTATCCAGTTCGGCGCTGGTGGTGTCGATGGCGTGCTGTTCGGCAGTGAACCAGCGCGCCACGATCAGCGGTTTGGGCACCAGATCGCAACTCCAAGCCTCGGCCTCGCCCTTCTCGTCGGTGTCCACCGTGGGCACGGCCTTCCAGCCGTCGGCGGCCAGCAGGTAGGCATCGTCCTGCAGGGTCTGCGCCCAGTAGTCCATCAGGTGCTGGTAGATGGCGTAGGCATCCAGCAACGGGGCCTTGGCATAGGCGGCCAGCAGGTTTTCGGACATTTCGTGGATGAACTGCTTTGGATGACCGCCTTCGCCGGAGCCGGTCAGCGTGGGCTACGCATGGCCGTTTCCCATTCGGCATGCAGCTGCGTGATTGTGTGCTGATGAAGGACTGGAACTCGGGGTGGTGCAGGATGGCCGGTTTCATCTCGGCCTGTGGCAGCTTCAGTTGCAGGTAGCCAGCGCGGCCGGCGCTTTCGAACAGGGTGGCACGCAGCGCGGGCATCCTCGCCCAATAGGCATGTAGTGCATCCACATCGCGCTGCGGGATGCCGCCAAGCAGGTGGCCCTCGATGTCCTGCAGGTCTTCGGCGGCACTGGCGTCGATGTAGCGCGGCAGGTTGAGGTTGTAGTCGTTCTTCGTGCCGCGGATTTCGTCGAAGCCAACCATGCGCGCATAGCCGGGCACGTCCTGCGCCTTGCGGAAGGTATCGACGATGCGGTGGATGTCCTGCGCAGGCGCAGGCGGTTCTTGTTGCCGTCCTTCAGGAAGCCCTTGCTGGCATCAATCATGAACACGCCGCGGCGGGCGCCGGCGTTGTGCTTGTCCAGCACCAGAATGCAGGCGGGAATGCCGGTGCCGTAGAACAGGTTGACGGGCAGGCCGATGATGCCGGCCAGTACGCCGCGTCCACCAGTTGCCGGCGGATACGGCTCTCGGCATTACCCCGGAACAGCACGCCGTGCGGCAGGATGCAGGCGCCCTTGCCGCTGGCTTTCAGGCTGCGCAGGATGTGCAAGAGGTAGGCGTAATCGCCCTGCTTGGTCGGCGGCATGCCCCAGGCGAAACGCTGGAAGGGGTCGGCATCCGGGGTCGAGGCCAGAACTCCAGGCTTTGTCCGAGAATGGCGGATTGGCGACCACGTAGTCGAAGGTGCGCAGTGCGTCGCCGTCCTTGAACTTGGGGTTGGTCAGGGTGTTGCCGTGATTGATCACCGAGGCATCCGGAAGTTGTGCAGGATCATGTTCATGCGGGCAAGGCCGGCGGTGGTGGCCGAGATTTCCTGCCCGTACAGGGTGATCTTGTTGACGGCCTCGGCGGCCACCTTCAGCAGCAGCGAGCCTGACCCGCAGGTCGGGTCATAGGCGGTGGTCTGGCGGTTGGTGTTGTGCGGGCCAATGCCGATCAACCGCGCAATGGTGCGGCTGACCTCGGCCGGGGTGTAGAACTGGCCCTTGCTTTTGCCCGAATCCTGCGCGAAGTGGCGCATCAGGTATTCGTAGGCGTCGCCGAGGATGTCGTCGTGCTCGGCGCGGTTGTCGGAAAAATCCAGCGCCGGGTTTTCGAAGATGGCGACGAGGTGGGTCAGTTTGTCCTGACGTTCCTTGCCTTCGCCCAGCTTCTTGGGGTCGTTGAAGTCGGGGAAGCCGCTGTGCGACAGGCTGCTGCGGTTGGCTTCGATCAGCGGCTGGATGATCTGGGTGTTGATGCGGTCGCCGATGTCGGGCTTGCCCTTCAGCGCCTGCATGTCCGTGAAGCTGGCCCCGCGCGGGATCATCAGGTGGCGACAAGGGCCGACGCCAGCGTATTTGTCGCTGATGTACTTGATGAACAGCATGAACAGCACGTAGTCCTTGTACTCGGACGGCTCCATGCCGCCGCGCAGCGCGTCGCAGGAGGCCCAGAGGGAGGAATAGAGGTCGGATTTCTTGATGGCCATCGCAACAGTATGGCGGAGGGATGTGCGGACGGTCATCGGCGGGCGATGCGGTCGCGCCTGCGCTTGATTACTGAAATCCCCATCAGCCTTGAGCCGCACCAGCTGGTGCGGCTCAGTGGGGGCAGGCCGGCTTCTCCTGCCCCCGGGTTTCAGCGGCTTCTTAGAACCAAACACGAACGCCAAACGCCACGCCGCGGCCCGGCAGCGGCGCGGCGTCGCGCAGCAGCGAGGTGGGCGGGCGCACTTCGCGGTTGCTCAGGTTGCTGCCGTCGAGGAACAGCTCGTAGCCATCGGCGTCGCCACGGTCCCAACGGTAGGCCAGATGCGCGTCGATCAAGGTGTAGCCGGCGCCGGGTTCTTTGTTCTGCGCCACGTCCTCCTGGCAGCCCCGGAGCGGATGGCGCCAACCGAGGCGCGCCAGCCGCCGAGTGACCAACGCAGGTCCGCGCCGACGCGCGCCGGGGTGATGCGCGGCAGGTAACCACCGTTGGCCAAGTCCACGTTGTAGCGGTGGTAATGGTCGCCATGCGGCACGGCGATGCGCGCGCTGCGGCTGCCACTGCCATCCAGTTCGGCCTTCACGTAATCGCCGAACACGCGCAAATCCCAATCGCCGCCGCTTTCGCTTTGAACCATGTGGAACATGGCTTCGGCTTCTGCGCCCTTGAAGGTGGCGTCGTGCTGGGTCCATACGCGTACCGGCAGGCCGTGTTCAACCACGCCGGTGTCGGCCAGATAGATGAAATTCTTGAACTTGGTTTGATAGACCGACGCGGACACGTCGATGCGCGAATTGTGCGCGTGCAAACCCAATTCCATGCGCTGGCCACGCTCGGTCTGCAAGTTGGCGTCGCCGATTTCCAGCGAGCGCGTGGCGATGTGGGCGCCGGCCGCGTACAGCTCCTCGTTGGTCGGCGCACGCTCGGAGCTGTCGATGCCGAAGCGCAGGTCGAAGCTGTCGCTGAGTGTCCAGATGCCGGCGGCGGACAGGTTGGTGGCGCCAAAATCGCGGTTGCGCTGGCCGTCGTCCGGATTGAGCTTGATCCGGTCGTGGCGGCCGCCCAGCTCCAGCTTCAGCGGGCCGAACTGCTTTTCCTGCAAAACGAACAGGCCCAGCGTGTCGGTGCCGGTGTTCGGCACGAAGGCTTCCTCGCCCTGCGCGCCGAAGTCGCTGTTGCCGAACTGCAGGCCGAATGCGCCGTTCCAGCCGGCCAGCGGGCGCTGCACCGCCTCGATGCGGCCTTCCATGCCCTTGTTGGTGAAGCGGGTGGACGGCGTGCCGGCTTCCAGCTCGGTGTGCTCGTAGTCGGTCCAGGCTGCGCGCACGCTCAGGCTTTGCAGGAACGGCAGCGGGTCGTTGAGGCCGCCCTTCAGCTCGAAGCGGTTCTGCACCATGTCGATGCGCACGTCGTGCTCGTCGCCTTCCTCCTCATGGCCGTGGTCATGATCGTGGTCGTGGTCGCCGTGGTCATGGTCGTCATCGGCATGTATGTGCGCGCCGTTGGGAATACCGTAATTGCTGCGGTAGGTGCCCAGCGATGCGCCGAGGTAGCCACTGTCGCCAAACCAGGTGGCGCCGACGCCGCCGGCGCGGGTGCGCAGCGCGCTGTTGTCCAAGCGGCCACGCGGGCCAAGTTCGTCGGCGTCGTGTTCGTCGTGGCCGTGGTCATCGTCCAGTGACGCCGGGTCGGTCGCGTAACCGGGGATGCGGTAGTCGTCGCCATTGCGCATCAGGCCATCGACGTGCAGCACGAGGTTGCCGGCGTTGACGCCGTCGAGCCGGAACATGCCGCTGCGCTCGTTGTTGACGCTGTTGCCGCGCAACTCGGCACGGCCGCTGAGGGGACGGTCGGGCAGCTCGCTGGCGATGCGGCCGTCGACCACATTGACCGCGCCGCCAATCGCACCGCTGCCGAACAGCAAGGTCGCCGGGCCCTTCAGCACTTCGATCTGGTCGGCCAGGAACGGCTCGATGCTGGTGGCATGGTCGGCGCTGACGGTGGAGGCGTCCATGTTGCCGACGCCATTGGCAACCACCGCCACGCGCGGGCCTTCCTGCCCGCGGATCACCGGGCGGCCGACGCCGGGGCCGAAATACGTGGTCTGCACGCCGGGCATGCGCGAGATGGTGTCGCCGAGGGTGGCGCCCTTGCGCGCGTCCAATTCCTCGCCGGTCAGCACCGCGACCGGGCGCGCCAGCGATTCGGCGTCGTTCTGCAGCGGGGAGGCGGTGACTTTCACCGTGGATAGTTCGGTCAGGTGATGGCTTTGCTTGTCGGTGTCGTCGGCCGCGTGGGCGGCGGGCAGGGCGGCGGCGAGGGCCAGGAACAGGGCATGGCGCACGGGGCGGGAAGCAATTGGTCGGATCATGATTGTTACTTTGTATCAACAGGGGGGCGAGGAAACGCCCGGGAGCTGTGGGGGGGATTGGGATCGGAAGATGTTATATTATTCCATAACGTGCCGTCGCCCCTGCTGAAAGTCATGCCGCCCTCGAACCCTTTTCACCATTTTCTGGACCGTTTCGGCGCCGCCGGCTCGCTGCTGTGCGCGATCCACTGCGCGCTGTTGCCGGCGCTGCTGGCATTGGCGCCGTCGCTGGGGCTGTCGTTCTGGCTGGGCGATGGGGTCGAGCAGACGGTGGTGGTCTTCGTGACCTTCCTTGGCCTGTTCAGCCTGCTGTGGGGCTACCGCCGCCACCGCGCGGCGCATGCGTTGGCATTGCTGGTTCCCGGTCTGGCACTGCTGTGGGCCGGGCTGCTGCACGAGGGGCTGCATCATTCGCAGTTGCCGCACGCGGTGGTGATGACGCTGGGCGGGGTGCTGGTGGGGCTGGCCCACGTGCTGAACCTGCGCCTGAACCACCGGCACGTGCATGACGCCAGCTGCGTACATTGAGGCCGCATGGTAGGCTTGCCGTTCTGCGCGAGGGCGCTGTAGCAGCGGCCTCGCCGTACCCGTGTCAGCACGGGGCAATCTGGATTTCACACTTGAGGAGTTGAAGACATGGGTAAGGGTGACCGCAAGACCGCCAAGGGCAAGCGCTACAACGCCAGCTACGGCAATGCGCGTTCGCATTCGGTGAGCAAGGTGGCCGTGGGCGCAGCTGCGCCGGTTGCCAAGAAGACCGTTGCCAAGGCCTCGGCCAAGAAGGCCGTTGCCAAGAAGACGGTGGCCAAGGCCGGTTGATCCACGGTACGGCATTTGGCATCAGCGAAAAAGCGGCGCTTGCGCCGCTTTTTTGTTGCCGTCGTCCGTGGCCTATGTTGGGAGTGACCGGTGACTACGGGGTGGATTTGTCGCGCAGCGCCTTCAACAGCGTTTGCGGATTGCCGTCGTTGGTGGCCGGGACGATGCCGGTCAGCCGCGCCAGCAGCGGGTAGAGATCGACGTTGTCGAAGGCCGGCACCACCACGCCCTGGCGGAACGCCGGGCCGCGGGCGATGAATGCCGCCTGCATCGACGGCAGTGCAGGGTCGTAGCCATGCGAGCCGCGGTTGCCGGGGGTGCGTCTGGCGATCATCTCGCGGGTCACCGCGTCCCAGCCTTCGTGCATCTGGCAGACGATGGGCGGGATGCGCGGGTGGCTGCCGTAATGCCAGCGCGCCGGCAGTTGCTCCTTTTTCCAGCAGTCGTAGTGCGGGTGTGCGCCCAGCAAGGCTTGCTCGGCCTCCCGCTCGCGGCCCGGTTGCGGGGTGAAGCCGACCGACTGGCCAACCGAGACGTCCTCGGCGATCTCCGGCGCGACCATGTCCTCGGTGGCGATGACATGCCCGTCCGGCACGTTGGCCATGCCGTGGTCGGAGACGACGATGATGTTGGTGGCGTCGAGCAGGCCGCCGCGTTCCATGCCATCGAGCAATTGGCCGATGGCGGTATCGACGGCACGAAGCGCAGAGGTGTATTCGGGCGAATCCGGGCCGTGGGCATGGCCGGCCTGATCGACGGGCTCCATGTAGGCAGCGACCAGCCGCGGCTTCTGCCCGTCCGGCCGGCTTTGCAGCCAGCCCAGCACTTGCCGCATGCGTTCAGGCAGTGGTGTCGATTCGTCATAGGAATGGCGCAGCCGTGCCTGCACGCCGCTGATGGGGGCTTCGCTGCCCGGCCACGCCCACGTGGCGCTGGCGTAACCGGCCTTTTCCACGCCGACCCAGATCGGCTCGCCGCCCCACCAGGCCGCGTTGCTCACTGCCTGGCGGTCGCTGAGGCGAAAGTTGCCCAGGTCCTCGGCACTCATGCTGTTGTGGATGATGCCGTGGCGGTCCGGGCGCAGGCCGGTGACGAGGGTGTAGTGGTTGGGGAAGGTCAGCGACGGGTAGGACGGCGTCATTCCTGTTGCGCGCACGCCTTGCCGGGCCAGCCGCGCGAGGTTGGGGCTGTGGCCGCGGTCGATCATGTCCGCGCGTAGGCCGTCGATGGACAGCAGCAGCAAGGTGGGCGGTTCTTGGGCGTGCGGGGACGTGCGCGGTACGGAGGCGCAGGCGGCGAACAGCAGGCAGGCCAGCGCTGTGGCAGGGAAACGGAGGCGAATCATGGCGACATGATAGGCGGGACGCATGACGCAACGAATACGACTTTCGGCACGGGGATCAACCGAACAGGCCGCCGGTGCGCTGGCCGTCGTTGGTAATGCCTTCCAGCCGCAGCAGCGCGGCCTTGGTCGGCAGGCCGCCGCCGAAGCCGGTGAGGGTGCCGTCGTTACCGATGACTCGATGGCAGGGCAGCACGATCGGCAGCGGGTTGCGGCCGTTGGCGGCGCCGACGGCGCGGGTGGCGCTGGGGCGGCCGATGCATTGCGCCAGCTGGCGGTAGCTCCAGGTGCTGCCGAACGGGATTTCGGCCAGTGCGTGCCAGACCTGCAGCTGGAATGCGGTACCCACCGGGGCCAGCACCAGATCGAAATCGCGGCGCTTCCCGTGCAGGTAGTCCAGCAACTGCCGGCGCGGCTCGGCGATTGCATCCGGGTCGTGCTGCCAGTGTCCGCGGTCCTTCGCATCGTGGCGGTTCTCGGCGAACAGGATGTGGCGCAGGCCGGCATCATCGGCGGCGATGGTGAGCGGGCCGATGGGGGTGTCGAAGCGGTCGTAATTCATAAGGCTTAGGAACGAGTGGAGAGGAACGAGGAACGAGAGGCGGCAAAAGCAAAAGCGGGAGCTGCGGAGCGAGTAGATGCTACGAGGGCACTACGGGGCGAGTGCTGCTGCTTTTACTCGTTCCTCGTTCCTCTCCACTCGTTCCTCGCTCAAATGCCACAGATGCAGGACGGCATAGGCGCGCCACGGCCGCCATGTCTGCGAGCGGGCCTCGGTGGCGCGTTCGCTCAGGCGCCGGCCTTCGCCCAGCACCTGTTGCAGCACCAGGTCGCCGGCCGGGAAGGCGTCGGGCATGCCCAATGCGCGCAGCGCCATGTAGTGCGCGGTCCACGGGCCGATGCCGGGCAGGGCGGTGGCATTGCGCACGAACTGCTCCAGCGTCTGCGCGCGGCTGAAATCCAGCCGGTCTTCGGCGCAGGCGCGGGCCACCGCGCGCAGCGTGGCGGCGCGGGTGCGCGGCAGGCCGATGCTTTCCAGCGGCGCCTCGGCCAGCGCGGCGGGGGTGGGGAACTGCCGGTCCAGCCCTTCCGGCAGGCCGGGCAGGTGCGCGCCGAAACGCTCCACCAGCCGCCGCGCCAGCGTGGTTGCCGCGGCGACGCTGACCTGCTGGCCCAGCACCGCGCGCGCCGCGATCTCGAAACCGTCCCAGCCACCGGGAATGCGCAGGCCAGGGCGCTCGGCGATGCCGCGCGCCAGCAGCGGCTCGTGGTTCAGGCAGGCGTGGACGGTGGCGAGGTCGGCGTCGAGGTCGAACACGCGCCGCACCCTGGCGACGATTGCCGGGATCGCGCGCGCGTCGCTAGTACCCAGTTGCAGGCGCAGTTCCGGCCGCTTCGGGTCGGCGCTGACCCGGATCAGGCTGGCGCGGCCATCGGCGACGATCACGCGCTGGTAGCTGTGCTCGTCGATGCGCTCGATGCCGGGGATGGCGCGCTTGCGCAGGAAGCCGAGCATGGCCGGGAAATCCAGCGGCGGCCGATACGCCAGCCGCAGCACGGGCTCGCCGCCGGGCACCGCACCGTGCTGCCGGCGCAGCGCGCTGGGCGGCATGCCGCAGCCGTCGAGGAAGGCGCTGTTGAACCGGCGCAGGCTGTTGAAGCCGGCGGCCAGCGCGATGTCGGTGACTGGCAGGGCGGTTTCGGTCAGCAGCTGCTTGGCCAGCAGCAGGCGGCGGGTGGCGTGCAGCTGCGCCGGCGTGGCGCCCAGCCTGGCCACGAACAGGCGTTGCAGCTGGCGCGTGCTCAGTTCCATCGCGTCGGCCAGCGCGGTGGCTGGCCGTTCTTGCAGGATGCCCTCGTCCAGCAGCGCCAGCGCGCGGTGCAGGGTGTGGTCCTGCATGAAATTGGCGTCGTCCGGCGACAGCTCGGGCCGGCAGCGCAGGCAGGGCCGGTAGCCGGCGGCGGCCGCAGCGGCGGCGGTGGGGTAGTAGCTGACGTTCTCGCGCCGTGGCGGTGGAGCCGGGCATACCGGCCGGCAATAGATGCCGGTGCTGCGCACGGCGGTGAAGAACAAGCCGTCGAAGCGCGCGTCGCGGGCCAGGCGGGCCTGTTCGCATTGGTCGTGGCTGGGCAGGGAGGGCGTTGACATGGGGCCAGTCTAGGCCGCGGCGGCAGCGCGCACTGGCCGTTTTCGGACGGCAATGCCATGCGTGCAGGTGGCGTTGGGGTGGGCGACGGCAAGGCGGACTAGACTGGCAGCCCCACGAGCCTTTCCGCCCCCCATGCTGCGCAAATTTTCCTGGTTGCCACTGTTGTGCCTCGGGTTGCTGGCCTGCCATCCCGCCGACAAGGACAAGCCGGCCACGCCGGACCCGGCCGTGGCACTGGCCGCTGATGGCGACCACATGGTGTCGATCAATGCCGCCGACGCACCGCCGCCGGCACCGGTGCAGCCGGCCAAGGACAAGGCATGGCCGGAGGTGGTGCTGGAAAACGGCAGGGCGTGGATCAGCTGCGACACCGACTATTCCACAGAGGCCGGCGATGGCTCGGAGTTGGAAGCGCTGGACCGCGCCAGCCTCGACGCCGCGTTGGAACCCTGCCGCGAGCGCGGGCTGCTGCGGGTGCGCTATGTCGGCAAGATCAACCCCGCGTTCGCGGCGATGGTGTCGCGGCTGGCGGTGGTGGCCGATGCGATGGACATCGGCAAGCGCATCCTCGACCTGGATTCCAGCGGTGGCCAAGTGGAGGCGGCGATCGTCGCCGGCGACAGCATCGGCGAATCCGGCTGGACCATCTGGGTGCGCGAAGGCTCCATCTGCCACAGCGCCTGCGTGTTCGTGCTGGCCGCCGGCGACAACCGGCTGATCTCCGGCAAGGTCGGCATCCACCGGATGATGCGCATCAGCTCCAGTGCCACCTCGCGCGCCGAGTTGAACAAGGAGCTGCATCAGGTTTATGACAACGTGAAGGACTACCTGCAGCGCAACGGCGTGGCGGTGGGCGTGGCCGACCTGATGATGACCGTGCCCAACCGCAGCCTGCGCCTGCTCACCGGCGCCGAGCTCAAGCAGTACGGGCTGGACGGCACCAACGCGGTGCAGGACGATCTGGAGCGGATCAAGCAGATGCGCAAGTGCGGCGACGATTTCGTGCGGCGCAAGGATGCCTTCTTGGTCGCCTTCGACCGCCAGTGCAAGCTGGAAGGCAGCGACCTGGATACGGTGACCACCTGCGGCCAGGCGTTGAAGGAACAGTTCGGCTTCCCCGACGAAACCTGCCCGGACGAAAGCCCGCTGTCGGAAATCGGCAACGCGTCGCTGGAGCCGCCACCGGCAACGGCCGAGCAGGTGGATGCCGGGCAAGGCGGGAAGTGACATGCCGCAAGGGCGTGCCAAGGTTCGCTCCTGCCTGATGCGGATCAAGGCCGGGGCCAGCGTCGCCGCGTAGGCTGGGCCGGTCCTTGGGTGCGGAGTCGTGGAAATGTGCGATGTCGATGTGTTGGTGGTGGGCGCCGGTCCGGCCGGGTTGAGCCTGGCGCGCGGGCTGGCGGGTACCGGGCTGTCGGTGACGCTGGTCGAACAGCAACCGGCCACGGCGCTGGCCGAGCCGACCTTCGACGGCCGCGAGATCGCGCTGACCCATGCCTCGCGGCAGATCATGCAAGCGCTCGGGCTGTGGCAGCGCATCGACCCGGCGCAGGTTTCGCCGCTGCGCAGCGCCAAGGTGATGAATGGCGGCTCGCCGTTTGCGCTCGGCTTTGCCGCTGCCAAGGAAGGCGTGGAAGAGCTGGGCTGGCTGGTGCCCAACCACTTGATCCGCCGCGCCGCGTGGGAGGCGGTGCAGGGGCAGGCGGGATTGGACCTGGTCGATGGGGCCAAGGTGACCGCGGTCGAAACCGGCGCCCAGGCCAATACCGTGGTGCTCGACGATGGCCGCCGCCTTGCCGCGCGCTTGGTGGTGGCCGCCGACAGCCGCTTTTCGGCGACCCGGCGGATGATGGGCATCGGCGCGCAGATGCGCGATTTCGGCAAGTCGATGCTGGTGTGCCGCATGGCGCACGAACGCCCGCACCGGCACGAGGCATGGGAGTGGTTCGGCTACGGCCGCACGCTGGCGATGCTGCCGCTGCCCGGCGACCAGTGCTCGGCGGTGATTACCCTGCCGCCGCAACAGATACAGGAGCTGATGGCAATGGACGAGGACGGCTTCGGCGAGGCCGTCGGCGGCTTCTTCGAGCAGCGTCTGGGCCGCATGCAGCCGGTGGGCACGCGCCACGTCTACCCGCTGGTGGGCGTGTACGCGCACCGCTTTGCCGGGCCGCGTTACGCGCTGGTCGGCGATGCCGCGGTAGGCATGCACCCGGTTACTGCGCATGGTTTCAACTTCGGCCTGCAGAGCCAGCAGCGGCTGGCGAAGTTGCTGGAGGAAGCGGCCGGGCGTGGCGGTGACATTGGTGAGGCCGCGCTGCTGGCGCGCTACGAGCGCAGCCACCGCTTGGCGACGCGCCCGCTGTACGAGGCCACCAACGCCATCGCCGCGCTCTACAACGACAGCCGCCTGCCGGCGCGTTTGCTGCGCAATGCCGCGTTGCGCGCCGCGCATGGCGTCACACCGTTCCGCAGGATGATTGCCGCGCACCTGACCCAAGCCAGGAGCGAGTGAAGAGGAACGAAAAACGAGTGAAGCAACATCAGGTCCGCAGGTGTCGGGCGTGCCCGGCACGGGGTTCAAGGCCAAAGCTTCTGCGGGCAAAGCCCTGCAGCTACCGCCTTCTCTCTTTCCTCGTTCCTCTTCATTCGTTTCTTGCTTCAGCCAGGCTTCAACGCACCCGGATGCACACCTCGCCCAGTTCCACCCGCTGACCCGCGCGGATCTTGCAGGCCTTGCGCAGTTCCACGCTGCCATCCACGCGCACATGGCCTTCGCCGATGATGACCTTGGCCTCGCCGCCGCTGCTGACCAGATCGGTGAGCTTGAGTAGTTGCTTCAGTTCCACGTAGTCGCGGTCCAGTTCGAAATCGAGGGTTTGCATGGGTGTGGGCCGGCAAGGGAAGGCTGGGATTATCGCGCGCTGCCGCTCGGTCCTGCTTGAGCCAGCGTAACTGCCGTTCCAGCAATTCGGCGAAAGGGGGAGGGGTGGCATTGGCGGCTTGGCGCGGGAGTCGCCGGGTGATTCGCCGGCCGGGCTGGAATATCACACCTGAACGAACCCGATCGCTGCTTTCGACAGCCGGCCCGGCAAGGCGCACAATAGGCAGCCTTGCGCCCGCCCGTTCGCGGCGGTGCCGCCCCCGGAGTTCCCCAATGTCCCAAGAATCCCCCGCGCCGCTGCTGTTTGCAGACCTCGGCCTCTCAGAGCCTGTGATGAAAGCCGTGGCCGCCGTCGGCTACGAGTCACCGTCACCCATTCAGGCCGCCACGATCCCGGCGATGCTGCAAGGCCGCGACGTGCTCGGCCAGGCGCAGACCGGCACCGGCAAGACCGGCGCCTTCGCGCTGCCGGTGCTGTCCAACATCGACCTCAACGCCAGCAAGCCGCAGGTACTGGTGCTGGCGCCGACCCGCGAGCTGGCCATCCAGGTCGCCGAGGCCTTCCAGAGCTACTCGGTGGCGATGCCCGGCTTCCGCGTGCTGCCGGTGTACGGCGGCCAGCCCTACGGCCAGCAGCTGTCGGCGTTGCGCCGCGGCGTGCACGTCGTCGTCGGCACCCCCGGCCGCGTCATCGACCACCTCGACCGCGGCACGCTGGACCTGTCCGAGCTGAAGACGCTGGTGCTGGACGAAGCCGACGAAATGCTGCGCATGGGCTTCATCGACGACGTCGAGGCCGTGCTCAAGAAACTGCCGGAAAGCCGCCAGGTGGCGCTGTTCTCGGCGACGATGCCGCCGCAGATCCGTCGTATCGCGCAGACCTACCTGCGTGATCCGGTGGAAGTGACCATCGCCTCCAAGACCACCACCTCGGCCAATATCCGTCAGCGTTACTGGTGGGTCAGTGGCATGCACAAGCTCGACGCGCTGACCCGCATCCTCGAAGTGGAAACCTTCGACGCGATGATCATCTTCGCCCGCACCAAGGCCGGCACCGAGGAACTGGCGGGCAAGCTGCAGGCGCGCGGCCTGGCCGCCGCCGCGATCAACGGCGACATGCAGCAGGCCCAGCGCGAGCGCACTATCGGCCAGCTCAAGGAAGGCAAGCTTGACGTCCTGGTGGCCACCGACGTGGCCGCGCGCGGGCTGGACGTGGAACGCATCAGCCACGTGCTGAACTACGACATCCCCTACGACACCGAAAGCTACGTGCACCGCATCGGCCGCACCGGCCGCGCCGGCCGCAGCGGCGAGGCGATCCTGTTCGCGACCCCGCGCGAGAAGGGC
The DNA here is from genome assembly GCA_034675465.1 of Stenotrophomonas sp. Lineage (GTDB taxonomy): Bacteria > Pseudomonadota > Gammaproteobacteria > Xanthomonadales > Xanthomonadaceae > Stenotrophomonas. The sequence continues at coordinate 14,033 of JAUCDH010000011.1, forward strand.
ATGCTGCGCCAGATCGAGCGCGCCACCCGGCAGCCGATCGAGGAAATGCAGCTGCCCAGCGTGGAGGCGGTCAACGACAACCGCATCAACAAGTTCACCGCGCGCATCAGCGACACCCTGGGCCAGGGCGGGCTGGATTTCTACCGGCAGTTGCTGGAGCGTTTCCAGGGCGAGCAGAACGTGCCGGCGATCGACGTCGCCGCCGCGCTGGCCAAGCTGTTGCAGGGCGATACCCCGTTCCTGCTGACCCCGCCGGTGCGCGAACGCCGCGAGCCGCAGGCGGGCCGCAACGAGCGCCCGCAGCGCGATGGCGGTTTCCCGCGCAACCGTGAAGAACGCGGCGAGCGCCCGCAGCGTTTCGAGCCGCGCTTCGAGCGTGGCCCGCGTCATGACGACGGCGAGCGCGCACCGCGCCCGCCGCGCGGCGAAGCCGAGTTCGAGCAGCGCCCGCGCCGCGAAATGCCGCCGCGCAGCGCGCCGGAATTCGGCATGGAGACCTACCGCATCGAGGTTGGCCACGCGCATGGCGTGAAGCCGGCCAACATCGTCGGCGCCATCGCCAACGAGGCCGGGCTGGAGAGCCGCTACATCGGCCGCATCGACATCCATGACAGCCATTCGGTGCTGGACCTGCCGGCGGACATGCCGGGCGATGTGCTGCAACACTTGAAAAAGGTGTGGGTGTCCGGCCAACAGTTGCAGATGCGCAAGGTCGAGGCGGGCGAGGACACCAACGCCGCGCCCGCGTTCAAGCCGCGTTTCGGCAAGGGCCCGAAGCCGGCCGGCCGGCCCGGCGGCCCGCGCAATGGCGGCCCGGGTGGTCGTCCGTCGCGTGACGGCTTCAAGCCGCGTGGTCCGCGCGGCGGCTGAAGCGCCGGTTCGTCGATGGTTGCGCGCCCGTGTCCGCAGCCGCAAGGGGCGAAAGCCGCCTTGCGGCCTGCCTGGAGCATGGCAAGGGCGCAACGCCGGGCGATGCGATAATCGTCCGTCAACACGCAATGCAATGGACGGTGGAGTGATGCCGGCACGGCAGGAAATCGGGCGCAACTGCGGCATGCGATGGGTGGCATGGCTGCTGCTTGCGCTGCTGTTGCCCCTCGCCGCCGCGCCGTCCGCCCAGCCATTGCAGGACGGCAAGGATTACCTGCTGGTCGGGCAGGCCACTGACCAGCAGGCGCCGGTGCGCGCCTGCACGCCGGAAATGCGCGCGCGCCTTCAGGAGTTCGTCGAAATCCCTCCGCCGGCCGGTGGTTGGTCCGGCGCGCCGCAGGCGGTAGACGTGTTCAATGCCTTCCACGGCGAAGTGATGATCCACCACGGCGAGCGCACGGTGTGCGGCCATGTGCAGGATGCGCGCACCCGCGATTCGCGCTTCCGTTCCGGTATCGGCATGGTCGCGCTACCGCCCGCCGGCAGCATGGAGCCGATCAAGGTGGCGTGGGAACGCCCGCTCAAGCCCGGCTGGATTCCCGTGGTGCGGCTGGGTGCACCCAGCCTGGTGCAGCAGAGTGATACCGCGCGCCTGCTGGTGCGCACCAGTTGCCTGGCCATCGCGCTGGCGCTGGCTTTGTCGGCGGCGCTCGGCTTCATGTCCTCGCGCAGCCGCAACTTCCTGCTCTACGCGCTGGTCTGCCTGCTGATGCTGTTGTGGCAGGCGGTGTTCAGCGGCTTGAGCGGCTATCCGCGGCCGTGGCTGCCCATTGGTGGTGCCGCCTCGCAGTGGCAGGTGTCGATGTCGGCGCTGGCCTATGCGGCGCTGGGCTGGCTGATCTGGTGGGTCTGCGGCGGCTGGCAACGCTACCCGGCCGCACGCCCCGGTTTGCGGGCGCTGTCGTTGCTGTTGCTGGGCCTCGCGCTGCTGTCGCCGTGGCTGCCGGAGGCGGCGTTGTCGGCGGTGGCGGTGTGGTTGGACCACGGTTTTGCGCTGGCTTGCCTGCTGTCCTTCGCGGTTGGCCTGAGCTTGCTGCGCCGACGCGACCACCACGCGCTGGATGGCGTCATCGCTTTGCTGCCACTGCTGGCCACGGTGTTGGCCGACCTGCTGGACCTGCGCGTGCTGGTGCGGTTCCGTATCGAAATCATGCAGTTCGCGGTGAGCTGGTTCCTGATCGTCGTTGCCTTCAGCCTCAACCGCGGTCTCGGCCTGCTGCGCCGGCAACGCGACGAGATGCAGCAGTTGGCCGACACCGATGCATTGACCGGCCTGCCCAATCGCCGCGCCGGCCTGCGACAGCTCGAAAGGTACATGCAGCATGGGCGCAAGGATGCGCAGCCGTTGTCGATCGGCTTCCTCGACATCGACTTGTTCAAGCAGATCAACGACCGCTTCGGTCACGAGGTTGGCGACGAGGTACTGGTATCAGTTGCCGAAACCCTGCGCGGTGCGGTGCGCAACCGCACCGACGTGATCCGCATGGGTGGCGAGGAATTCCTGGTCCTGCTGCCGGGCAGTAATGCCGATGCCGCGTTGCCGCGGCTGGAGCAGATGCGCGTCAAGGTCGGCCAGCAGGTGCAGGCATTGCGGCATGACGGGCTGGTGGTCACCATCAGCATCGGCCTGGCGGAAATGCAGCCGGACGACGACATGGCCGCGCTGCTGCGTCGCGCCGACAGTGCCATGTACCACGCCAAGCGCGGCGGCCGCGACCGCGTGGTCGATGCACGCACCGAACCTGACGTGGCCTGAGCCGCACCGCCCTGCGCAATCAGTGATAGCGGATAATCCGCCGATGACGACCACCCGACTCAACAAACACATCGCCGAAACCGGCTTCTGTTCCCGCCGCGAGGCCGACCGCTTGCTGGCCGCGCGCCGCGTCACCGTCAACGGCGTCGTCGCCGGCACCGGCGCGGTGGTGGGCGAAGGCGACGACGTGCGCGTCGATGGCCAGCCGCTGCGCGCCCGCAGCGTGCAGAAAAGCACGGGGCGCAAGCACGTCTATATCGCGCTGAACAAACCGGTGGGCATCACCTGCACCACCGAAAGCGCGGTGAAGGACAACATCGTCGATTTCGTCGGCCACGAGCAGCGCATCTTCCCGATTGGCCGGCTGGACAAGGATTCTGAAGGCTTGATCCTGATGACCAGCAATGGCGACATCGTCAACCAGATTTTGCGCGCCGAAAACCGCCACCAGAAGGAGTATTTGGTGGCGGTGAACAAGCCGGTCACCGATGAATTCCTGCGCGGTATGGCGCGCGGCGTGCGCATCCACGACCAGATGACCTTGCCGTGCCGCGCCACGCGCATCGCCAAATTCGGCTTCCGCATCGTGCTGGAGCAGGGCTTGAACCGGCAGATTCGCTTGATGGCCGCCGCCTTTGGCTACCGCGTCACCCAGTTGCGGCGCGTGCGCATCGACAACATCAAGCTCGGCGCGTTGAAGCCCGGCCAGTGGCGCAACCTCACCGAGCAGGAACTGCGCGGCTTACTGCCGCAACAGCAGCAGTTCTGATGCGCCGGAGCCTGCAGGAGCGCACCTTGGTGCGCTCCTGCGGTTACAGCCCGGCGGACTCCGCCTTGCGCTCGCGATTGAGCAGCGGATGCAGGAACACCGCCCCCAGAATGATCGCCACGCCCAAATAGAACAGCGGCGTCAACTCACGCTGCTCACCCAGGAACAACATCGCCAGCGCAATCGCATACACCGGCTCCAGGTTCGTCACCAGTTGCACGGTGTAGGCGCTGAGGTGGCGCAACGCCACCAGCGCCAGCGCGAATGGCAACAGCGTGCACAGGCCCGACAAGGCCAGCAGCAACACGCCATCGTGCAGGTCGGGGATCACCCACAAATTGCTGGCCAGCGCCGGCAGCAGGAACGGCAACAACGGCGCCAGCAAGGTGAGGGTAAGCGTACCCGCGCCCAGTTCCAGTGCAGTGACGGTGAGCGGATCGGCATGGCTGACCAGCCGCTTGTTGAGCGAGCCGAACAACGCCACCAGCAGCGCCGATGCCGCACCCACCGCCACCCCGAGGCGCATGCCGTCGGGCACGCCGCCGACCACCAGCGCCACGCCCGGCAACACCGCCAGGCCGAACGCCAGCTCGCGCAGCTGGAACGGCCGCCGCGCGATCCACGGTTCGACGATGGCGGTGAACACCGGCGCCAGCGCGATGCAGGTGGCGGCGACCGAAGCATTGGCCAGCTTCACCGCGCCGTAGAACGTGAGCCAGTGCAGCGCCACCAGCGCACCGACGCCGCAATAACCCAGTGTCAGCCGCAGGTTCAACGCCGACAGCCCGCTCCATACCCGCGGCAGCAACGCCAACATCGCCACCACCAGCAACATGCGCCACCACACCAGCGGCAGTGCGGGCAGGGTGATGAGCTTGCCGAGGATGGCGGTCACACCCCACAGCAATACGCAGAAATGGATTTGCAGCAGGGCGGTGCGGGTATCGGCGTTCGGCATGCGCGGATTGTCGCCGAAGTCCCAGCCTTTGTAGGAGCGCACCTTGGTGCGCGAGGGGGTTTTCATGCAAATCCCTCCGCAGCATCCCGTGCGGAGGATTCAACGGGGAAAGCCCCCTCGCGTACCAAGGTGCGCTCCTACACCCGCCGGGCGCTCGCGTTACCATCGCCGGCACCGAACCGGAGGATCATGCATTGAACAAGTGGCTGGGGAGCGGATTGTTGCTCGCGATGAGTGTGACGGTGCAGGCGAACGCGCAGGAGGCCGGGGTGCCGGCGGAGTTGCAGCAGCTGGACGCCACCGTCGAACGCGTGCGCCAGCAGTTCGACGTGCCCGGTATCGCCGTGGCCGTGGTCAAGGACGGCAAGGTGCTGCTGGAGCGCGGCTGGGGCGTGCGCGAGATAGGCAAGCCCGAGCCGGTGCAGGCCGACACCCTGTTCGCCATCGCCTCCAACACCAAGGCCTTCACCGCCACCGCACTGAACCTGCTGGCCGAGGAGGGCAAGCTGAAGATGGACGACCGGGTGATCGACCACCTGCCCGGTTTCCGCATGTCCGATGCCTACGTCACCGGCGAAATGCGCATCCGCGACCTGCTCTCGCACCGCAGCGGGCTGACCCTGGGCGCCGGCGACCTGCTGTTCTGGCCCACCACCACCTACAGCAATGCCGAGGTGGTGGCGCGGCTGGCGCAGGTGCCGCTGAAGGGCGGCTTCCGCGACCGCTACGCCTACGACAACATCCTCTACGCGGTGGCGCAGCAGGTGGTCGAGCAGGTGTCCGGGCAATCGTTCTCCGATTTCCTGCAACAGCGCATCTTCGACAAAGTCGGCATGGCCGGTACCCGCTACAACGCCGGCCACCTGCAACCCGGCGACCAAGCCGCTATCGGCCACGCCAAGTATGACTTCACCGAGCTGCGCACCGTCGCGCCGCTTGCGTGGTCGAACAACGCCGGTGCTGGAGGCCTGTATTCCCGCGTGCACGACCTCGCCAAGTGGATGAACGTGCAACTGGCCGCCGGCAAGCTCGCCGACGGCAGCCCGCTGTATCTCGGAGAAAACCCAGCGGCAAATGTGGCAGATGCAAATTCCGCAAGTAGTCGCCAAACCCTCGGTGCCGGAACTGGCCGCGGCCATGCCCAACTTCGCCGGCTATGGCGAAGGCTGGAGCCTGAGCGATTACCGTGGGCAGAAGCTGGTGTGGCACACCGGCGGCTGGCCGGGGCAGGTGTCGCGCCTGACTCTGGTGCCGGGCCGGAACCTCGGCGTGGTGGTGCTGACCAATCAGGAAGTGGGCGCGGCCTTCAACGCCATCACCCTGAGCGTGCTCGACGCGCTGCTGGGCGCGCCCGGGCACGATGCCGTTGAGCATGACTGGGTGGCCGCCTACGCCGCCGCTGTTGCCAAGGCGCAAGGCAACGCCGACGAAGGCTGGCAGAAGCATGTCGCCGCGCGCGATGCGAAGAGCAAGCCCTCGCTGCCGCTGTCCGGCTATGCCGGCCAGTACCGCGATGCGTGGTACGGCGACGTGTTCGTCGAACCGGCCAAGGGCAAGCTGCGCCTGCGCTTCGGCGCAACGGCCGATTTGCTCGGCACGATGGAGCACTGGCAACACGACACCTTCATCGTGCGCTGGGACAACCGCTCGTTCAACGCCGACGCCTTCGTCAACTTCAGCCTCGACCCCGACGGCAAGGTGCGCGAGGTGCGCATGCAGGCGATCTCGTCGCTGACCGACTTCAGCTTCGACTTCCAGGATTTGTTGTTGCTGCCGGTGGGGAGGTAACCCGCGTGGTTCCAGCCGTTATTCCGTTTGTGCGTATCAGAGTTGAATCCGCTCAGGCGCCAGGCCTGATTCGAAGTCGCTGAAAGTGTGGACTCGCTAGCAAGCACAGCCAAACGACCAGCACAAACGGCGACGTCAGTGCCGGCATCCCAAGGGGCTCAAGCGCGGCTGACATTGCAGCGAATACGACGGTCGTTATAACCACGGCGAATGTTCCGTATGCCGCTGAGGCGAAATTCAGCACAAAGAACCCGCTGCAAAGCGCAATCGCCGTAAGGGCCGAGTTGAAGCCAAAGGCTCCGGAGCGAATCGCAGGTTCGGCAGCCCCCATGCCCCATGCAACGAGTAACCCTCCGAGGGAGCCTAAGGTAACGCTGATCAAGTAGCTGTAGTGCTGGTATCGCCGGCCGACCGGCCCGAAGGATGCTTCTGGCCTGTTTCAGCGCAATATCAAACTCGATTTTGGGCGCCACTGGCCGCTTTCGCGGCTCTTGGGCGCCCAGCGGGCGCACCTATCCTGCCAATCGGGCACGCGCCAGGTAGGAGTTCGCCAGCCCCAGTGCCACGAAGCTGCGGTTGGCGTTCTTGTCCAGCCCGCGGTAGCGCACCTTGGCAAAGCCCCACAGACGCTTCACCACCGCGAACACGTGCTCGACCCGGGCACGGACCTTGGACTTGTTGCGATTCCGGCTGCGCTCGGCCTCGTCCACCTCCCCCTGCTCTGCGTACCCGCTGGTTGGTGAAGTCGCGCGCGTGCGGCGCATGGTCGCGGATCAGTGCCTTCTGGCTGGCGTAGGCGCTGTCGCCGTATACCCGCCGCTCCTCGCCATGCAACAGGTCTTCCAGCAGGTGCTTGTCGTGCACGTTGGCCGCCGTCACCGCCGCGCTGTGCACCAGGCCGGTTCGGCTGTCCACGCCGATATGCATCTTCATCCCGAAGTACCACTGCTGGCCCTTGCGGGTCTGGTGCATCGCCGGATCACGCGCCTTGCCCGCATTCTTGGTCGAGCTTGGCGCGCCGATGATCGTCGCGTCCACGATCGTGCCCGTGCCCACCTTCAGCCCCCGCGCCTGCAACTGCGCATTGACCTCGGCGAACAGTTCCGCGCCCAACTCGTGCTGCTCCAGCAGACGCCGGAACTTCAGCAGCGTCGTCGCGTCCGGCGCCCGCTCCCGGCCCAGGTCAATGCCCACAAACCGCCGCAGCGCCGTGCTGTCCAGCAACGCTTCCTCGCACGCCTCGTCAGCCAGGTTGAACCAGTGCTGCACGAAGTACATCCGCAGCATCCGCTCCAGCCCGACCGGCGGCCGGCCCTTGCCCGCCTTGGGGTAGTACGGCTCGATCACCGCACACAGTGCCGACCACGGCACGATCTGCTCCATCGTCGCCAGGAACACATCCCGCCGCGTCGGCCGCCGGTGCTGCTCGAACCCCGCGCCCTGATCGGCGGCCATCGCCAACGTCTGCTGCTTCATCGATCCCTTCCGGTCAAGGCGGCTATGCACCAATCTTCGCAGCTGCGCGGGACTTTTTCAGCGTTGCCCTAAGAGAGCTGCGGCACATGCCGCCCTCGAGCTGATCAGGAGCCCGGCTACAAAAATGGCGCCAGTGATGGGGTTGCCCTGGAAGAATACCTGTGCGATGCCGGTAAAGAGTCCCTCTACTACAGTCGAGGTCGTCACGATGCCCTCAACGGTTGCTGCCTTTGGAAGTCCGGCAGTCGGCAATAAATTCGTCGAATGCAGGCGACCGAAGCGCGTGCATGCCAAGATGAAGAATAGTGTTGTGAATACGAATGGTGCCGTGAGTACGGGAATCTTCCATGTGTCCAAGAGGCTGAGCAAAGCCGCCATGATGACCGTTGTGCAGATGGCTGCAAGTACAACATAGCCCCAAGTCATGAAACTGGGCTCAAGAAAATATAATAGTGCGACCTGATTAGCCCCAACCCTCAGCCGCCAGTCGCAGGATCTGCGTCTCCGGCGGCACAGCATGGAGCCACCTGAGTGCAACGAGGTGGGGTCATGAGCATCAATGCCGTGCAGTTCCAGCCGGGGATGTCGATGAGCGCGTTCATCCAGCGCTACGGCACCGAGGCCAAGTGCTACCGCGCCCTGTACAAGTGGCGTTGGCCGCAAGGCTTCCGCTGCCCGGGCTGTCATGGGCGCGCCCGATCGCGCTTCAAGCGCGGCACGACGGTGTACTACCAGTGCCGAGCCTGCCGGCACCAGACCACCCTGACCGCGGGCACCCTGTTCGAGGGCACCAAGCTCCCACTGCGCACCTGGATGCTGGCCATTCACCTGCTGACCGCGACCAAGACCAACCTGGCGGCGTTGGAGCTGATGCGGCACCTTGGCGTCAACTACAAGACCGCCTGGCGCGTGAAACACAAGGTCATGCAAGCGATGGCTGAGCGCGAAGAATCCCGGAGACTCAACGGCTTCGTGCAGCTCGACGACGCCTATCTGGGTGGCGAGCGCAACGGCGGCAAGCCCGGGCGCGGCTCGGAGAACAAGCAGGCATTCGTGATCGCCGTGCAGACCAACGAAGATCACCAGCACCCCAGCTTCGCCGTGATCGAGCCGGTGCGCAGCTTCGACAATGCCTCGCTCGAAGACTGGATCGCACGTCGCCTTGCGCCAGAGTGCGAGGTCTACAGTGATGGCCTGGCCTGCTTTCGCCGACTCGAAGACGCCGGGCACGCCCACACCACACTCGTCACCGGTGGCGGTCGCGCAGCGACAGAAGTGCCCGGCGCGCGATGGGTCAACGTCGTGCTGGGCAACCTCAAGCGCGCGATCAGCGGCACCTACCACGCCATCAGACAAGCCAAGTACGCACGGCGCTATCTGGCCGAAGCGGCCTACCGCTTCAACCGCCGGTTCCACTTGCGCCAAATGCTGCCGCGACTTGCAACGGCAATGATGCGCTGCATCCCTTGTCCGGAGCCACGGTTGCGTGCTGCGAGCAACTTTCATGGCTGAGGGTCGGGGCTAATCAGGTAGTGCGATGCCGACAAGTGCACCGTTGAAACCGAACAATCTATCCCGCACGCGAGTGGGATTGGCCCCGAAGAGCACGGCGGTCGCGGTGCTCGCGGATGCGCCAAGCAGAACTGCCCAGCCGAAAAGCATCGAGTTGTAAAAAATCCCGATTAAAAAAAGAAACCCCGCGAGACTATTGCCCTGGTGGCTTCAACTTTGATTCGCAACGGTGCTGAGAGATTCCTCGGAGAAGACTTCGAGAGGCGTTTTGAATCCGAGTACCTTGCGCGGACGGTTGTACAGGCGTTGCTCGATCCAGCGCAACTTCGCGTCGGTGATCGTGCTGAAATCAAGCTTGCGAGGCAAATACTGGCGAACGAGACCGTTGGCGTTTTCGTTGCTGCCACGCTGCCACGCTGCCAGGCGGAGTGCGGATCGGCGAAGTAGAAGTCGGCCTTCAATGCGCAGGCAACGAGTTGATGTTCGGCAAACTCCTTGCCGTTGTCGCTGGTCAGCGTGTGCACATGGCGGCGCAATCGGCCTAGCTGTCGGACGATGGCACGCATGACGTTGTCGGCGGTTCCGTCGGGTGAGTGCGCCAGTAGATGAAGGCGGCTGCGGCGTTCGGTCATCGTGACCACCACGGCCTTTCCCTGGGTCATCGCTACGCCCGCATGCGCGGCGGGCTACGCGTGACAGAACAATGCTTGCTGGCCGCCGCCGCGCAGAACATCAAGAAGATCGCACTGTTACTGGCACGGCTTTATTGGCTGCTGAAAGGCCACCCATCGGCGCGATCGCGCTGGATAGCCCGTCTCCACGCCATCGCCGCCCTGTTTATCGAAAATCCGACCAACCGAAGGCTGGCCATCCCGGCGTAGGTTCCCGCAATGAAAAACCCCGTGTTCCGGAAAACACGGGGTTCGTCAGCAGTCTGACGCCGGGAAACCCCGGCGTTTCTGTTACACGCTGTAGAGCCGGCTTACTTCAGCGCCTTGAAGCGCAGGCGCTTGGGGCCGGCGTCGTCGCCGAGGCGGCGCTTCTTGTCCTCTTCATACTCGCGGTAGTTGCCCTGGAAGAACTCCACGTGCGAGTCGCCCTCAAAGGCGATGATGTGGGTAGCGATGCGGTCCAGGAACCAGCGGTCGTGCGAAATGACGAAGGTGTTGCCGGGGAACTCCAGCAGCGCGTCTTCCAGCGCGCGCAGGGTCTCGATGTCCAGGTCGTTGGACGGTTCGTCGAGCAGCAGCACGTTGCCGCCCTGCAACAGGGTCTTGGCCATGTGCAGGCGCCCGCGCTCACCGCCGGACAGCGAGCCGACCATCTTCTGCTGGTCCTGGCCCTTGAAGTTGAAGCGGCCGATGTAGGCGCGCGACTGGATCTCCACGCCGTTGATGTTGAGGATGTCCAGCCCGCCGGCAATTTCCTGGAACACGTTGTGGTTGCCTTCCAGCGCGTCGCGGCTCTGGTCAACGTAGGACAGCTTCACCGTCGGCCCCATCACGATCTCGCCCCAATCCGGCTTCTCCTGCCCGGTGATCATCTTGAATAGCGTGGACTTGCCCGCGCCGTTCGGGCCGATGATGCCGACGATGGCACCCGGCGGAATGATCATCGACAGGTTGTCGATCAGCAGGCGGTCGCCGAACTTCTTGGAGACGTTCTTGAACTCCATCACCGAGTTGCCGAGGCGCTCGCCCGGCGGGATGAAGATTTCGTTGGTCTCGTTGCGCTTCTGGTAATCGACCGACTGCAATTCTTCCAGACGCGCCAGACGCGCCTTGCCCTTGGTGCGGCCACCCTTGGCGTTCTGCCGCGACCATTCCAGTTCCTTCTGGATCGCCTTCTGGCGGGCCTTTTCCTGATTGTCTTCCTGCTTCAGGCGCTCGTCCTTCTGCTCCAGCCACTGCGTGTAGTTGCCCTTCCACGGAATACCGCGGCCGCGGTCGAGTTCGAGGATCCACTCGGCGGCGTTGTCGAGGAAGTAGCGGTCGTGGGTGACGGCCACCACGGTGCCGGTGTAGCGGTGCAGGAACTGCTCCAGCCATTCGACGGATTCGGCGTCGAGGTGGTTGGTCGGTTCGTCGAGCAGCAGCATGTCCGGCTTCTGCAACAGCAGGCGGCACAGGGCCACGCGGCGCTTTTCACCACCGGAAAGCTTGCCGATCACCGCGTCCCACGGCGGCAGGCGCAGCGCGTCGGCGGCCACGTCCAACTGGTGCTCCACGGTGTGCGCGTCGCCGGCGGCGAGGATGGCTTCAAGGCGCTCCTGCTCCTTGGCCAGCGCGTCGAAATCCGCGCCTTCCTCGGCATAGGCGGCGTACACCGCTTCCAGCGCGGCCTGCGCTTGCAACACGTCGCCGACGCCTTCCTCGACGGCCTGGCGCACGCTGTGCTCCGGGTTCAGCTCCGGCTCCTGCGCCAGATAGCCGACCTTGATGCCAGGTTGCGGGCGGGCCTCGCCTTCGAAGTCCTGGTCGACGCCGGCCATGATCTTCAGCACGGTGGACTTGCCCGCGCCGTTCAGGCCCAGCAGACCGATCTTGGCGCCGGGGAAGAAGCTCAGCGAGATGTCCTTGATGATCTGCCGCTTGGGCGGAACCACCTTGGACACGCGGTTCATGGTGTAGATGTATTGCGAGGACATGGCGTCTCCGTAGCGCGCGCCCGTGCCCGGTCCGCATGCGGACAGGCCCGAGGCAAAAAGGGATCGGGCAATTATAGCCGCAGCCCGGCCGTGGCCGCGGGCTTGCTGATGGATGAATGGAAAAGGCGATGGCCATCCCCAGCCGGAGATCGTTCAGATGGCGTGAGCATGATGTGAGTCGTCCCACCCACCTGAGCGAGGTCCGACCATGAAAATGCACCGCCTTGTTGTCGCTGCGATGACCACCCTGCTGGCGATCGGCGCCGCTGCCCCGGCCTTCGCGGCGGGCGACCGCGACCATGACCGTGGCCGCCACGGCTGGGATGACCGAGGCCGTGGGCACGGCAACGACCGCGACCATCGCGGCCATCGCGATTACCGTGACCGCCGCGACGACCGCCGCCACTACAGCGCCGGTTACCGTGAAGGCTACCGCGATGCCCGCCACAACGACCGCCGCTACCACGCCCCGCCGCCGCGCGTGGCCTACCGCCCGTATGGCTTCGAGCGCGGTTACCGCTACAGCAATTACTACGGCGGCCCGGTCTACGTGGTCAATGACTACAACCGCTACCACCTGCACCGCCCGCCGCACGGCCACCGCTGGATCCGCGACGACCGCGGCAACATGCTGATGGTGGCCATTGCCACCGGCATCATCGCCGACATCGTGCTGCACCACTGAGTCGGCCCGGATGTTCGCAGCGAAGGCACCCGCAGGGGTGCCTTCGTCGTTTCCGGGCTCCATACGCTGGCTGCCGGAATGGGTCGGGCGACGCGCTACAATCCACGCTCCCCTTCGCCCATACACCCAGGAGCCGAGATGTTCCCGCGCGACGCCCGTATCGAGTCCTACGACCCCGAGTTGGCCAAGGCCATTGCCGATGAATGCCAGCGTCAGGAAGACCACGTCGAGCTGATCGCCAGCGAAAACTACGCCAGCCCGTTGGTGATGGAGGCGCAGGGCAGCCAGCTGACCAATAAGTACGCCGAAGGCTACCCGGGCAAGCGCTATTACGGCGGCTGCGAATACGTGGACGTGGCCGAGAAGCTGGCCATCGACCGCCTCAAGCAACTGTTCGGCGCCGACTACGCCAACGTACAGCCGCACAGTGGCTCGCAGGCCAATCAGGCGGTGTATTTCGCGCTGCTGCAGCCGGGCGACACCATCCTCGGCATGTCGCTGGCGCACGGTGGCCACCTCACCCACGGTGCCAAGGTCAATGCCTCGGGCAAGATCTTCAACGCCGTGCAGTACGGCGTGAACGAGGCCGGCTTGATCGACTATGACGAAGTCGAGCGCTTGGCGCTGGAACACAAGCCGAAGATGGTGGTAGCCGGTTTCTCCGCCTATTCGCAGGTGATCGACTGGGCGCGCTTCCGCGCCATCGCTGACAAGGTGGGCGCGTACCTGTTCGTGGACATGGCGCACGTGGCCGGTTTGGTCGCCGCTGGCGTCTATCCGAACCCGATCGAACATGCGCACGTGGTGACCTCCACCACCCACAAGACCCTGCGCGGCCCGCGCGGCGGCATCATCATCGCCAAGGGCGCCGGCGAGGAAATCGAGAAGAAGCTGCAATCCATCGTGTTCCCCGGCATCCAGGGTGGCCCGCTGATGCACGTCATCGCAGCCAAGGCGGTAGCGTTCAAGGAAGCGCTGGAGCCGGCGTTCAAGGACTACCAGCAGCAGGTGGTGAAGAACGCGCAGGCGATGGCCAGCACGCTGATTGCGCGCGGCTACAAGATCGTCTCCGGCGGCACCCAGAACCATTTGATGCTGGTGGACATGATTGGCAAGGACGTCTCTGGCAAAGACGCGGAAGCCGCGCTGGGCAAGGCGCATATCACCGTCAACAAGAACTCGGTGCCGAACGACCCGCGCTCGCCGTTCGTTACTTCCGGCTTGCGCTTGGGCACCCCGGCCATCACCACCCGCGGCTATAAAGAAGCCGATTGCGTGGCGCTGGCCAACTGGATCGCCGACGTGCTGGACAGCCCGAACGACGAGAGCGTCATCGCCGGCGTGCGCGAAAACGTGACCTTGCAGTGCAAGCAGTTCCCGGTTTACGGCTGAAAAAACGGGGAGTGGCAAAACGACAGGGCGGGCCTTGGCTCGCCCTGTTTCGTCCAAGGACAGCGAACAGGAACAACAATGGCGCGAGTAATGCGTACGGGCTTGGTTTTGCTGATGGGCGTACTGCCCCTGTTTGCCAATGCAAATGAAGGCGAACTGACAACATCGCGTCGCGACCATTCGCTCAACGCCAACCGTGACTTGCCCATCATCTGCAAACCCGGCGACATCGAGCGTGTACCCGGCAAGAGCATGGCGGAACTGTTCGGCGCTGCTTGGCCGGCGCAGCCCGAGCCGGCCGAACCGCAAGCGCATGCCGAAGCGAAAATGAAGGCCGTTGGCGTCAACCGCAGCGCGACCCGCGGCTTGCCGCCGCAGCCGGGTTTGGTGGTGGCTGCCGTGTTGGTGGACAGTAATGGCAAGGCGTTGGATGTGGTGCCCGTCTGCGTAACCGATGGCGGCTATGACATGGTGACCAAACGCTTGCTGATGCGCGCCAGCTACCAACCGGCGACGGTTAACGGACAGCCGATTATCAGCGTGGCGATGGTTGTTTCGCGCTATCAGGGTTCGGCGTATCAGGGCAGCGGCGAGCGCTGAAAGAGCTTTCTGCGCACTCTCGTTCCTCACTCCTCTTCACTCATTCCTGCGTTCCTCACTCCTGCCCCATGCACTGTCCCTTCTGCCAACACACCGACACCCGCGTGATCGACTCGCGCGTTTCCGAGGATGGCGCGACCATCCGCCGCCGCCGTGGCTGCGAGGCCTGCGGCGAGCGGTTTTCGACGCTGGAAACCATCGAATTGAAACTGCCGGTGATCGTCAAAAGCGACGGCGGACGCGAGGCGTTCGATGCACGCAAGCTGCGCGTCGGTTTCGACCGCGCACTGCGCAAGCGGCCGGTATCGGAAGAGCGCATCGAAGCGGCGGTGCGTGCGGTGGTGCATCAACTGCGCATGTGCGGCGAGCGCGAAGTGCCGTCGATCCGCGTCGGCGAGTTCGTGATGGACGAGTTGCGCAAGGTGGACCATGTCGGCTATGTGCGTTTCGCCTCGGTCTACCGCAGCTTCGAGGACGTGGCTGATTTCCGCGATGAAATCGAGAAGTTGGAACGCGACCATGCGGCCGACGACGACCAGCTGCCGTTGCTGGGCGCGGACGCGGCGCGGGCCGGAAAGGGCCGCAAGCGCTGAGCCAATACTCGCGCAAGGTTTCCCGCATTGAGCGTTGGCCCGGCAACGCCTTCAGGAGTCGCCCCGCATGACCGCCTTCACCGCCACCGACCATGCCCTGATGGCCCGCGCATTGCGCCTGGCCGAACGTGGCGCATGGACCACGCGGCCCAATCCGATGGTCGGCTGCGTCATCGCCCACGGCGATGAAATCGTCGGTGAAGGCTTCCACCAGCGCGCCGGTGGCCCGCATGCCGAGGTGTTCGCATTACGCGCAGCAGGCGAACGCGCGCGCGGCGCCACCGCCTACGTCACGCTGGAGCCATGCGCGCATTACGGCCGCACGCCACCGTGTGCGCGGGCCTTGGTCGAGGCCGGCGTGGCGCGGGTGGTTGCGGCAATGGGTGACCCGTTTCCCGACGTCGATGGTGGCGGCTTCGCGCTGCTGCGGCAGGCCGGCATCGAGGTGGCGGTGGGTTTGATGGCCGACGAGGCGCGTGAACTCAACCGTGGCTTCCTGTCGCGGATCGAGCGCGGGCGGCCGTTTGTGCGGGTCAAGCTGGCGGCAAGTTTGGATGGCCGCACGGCGATGGCCAACGGCGAATCGAAATGGATCACCGGCGAGGCTGCGCGCGCCGACGTGCAGCGCTGGCGCGCCCGTGCCGGGGCAATCCTGACCGGTGCGGCGACGGTGCTGGCCGACGACCCGGCATTGACCGCACGCCCGGAGCAAGGCGAATGCCTGTCGCCGCTGCGGGTGGTGCTGGATGCAAGGTTGCGCACGCTGGAGTGCACACGGGTGCGCGAAGGCGATGCGCCCACGCTGTACCTGCACGATCCGGCACTGACGCCGCCCGCGTTGGACAACGCGCAATTCGCCGCCGCGCCCTTGCAGGCCGATGGCCGCTTTGACCTGCACGCGGTGCTGGCGCTGCTGGGCGAACGTGGCATCAATGAAGTCCACGTCGAAGCCGGGCCGACCTTGTGCGGCGCATTGTTGAAGGCGGGTCTGGCTGACGAACTGCTGCTGTATATGGCGCCATTGCTGATGGGTGACGGCGCGCGCCCGCTGCTGGTCGGGCTGGGCATCGACACAATGGCGCAGGCCTTGCCGCTGAGCGTGCAAGACCTGCGCAGCGTCGGCAAGGACCTGCGCCTGCTGCTGCGGCTGGGTTCCCTGTAGGAGCGCACCAAGGTGAGCTCCTGCGGTGGCGAGCGTGGGGGTTCCGCCCCCGCAACACAGCCATCCATCCGCCAGTCAGGGTCGCCCGAATCGGGCTGGTACAATGCCCGCGCCGGTTCGCCGGCAACCACGAACGTCTTCAGGGCGGGGTGTGATTCCCCACCGGCGGTAGGTACGGTCTTTCCGATGGAATGAGCGCACGAGCCCGCGAGCGCTTCGGCCCATGTGCGAGTCCCTCGCCGTGGCCGAAGGTCAGCAGATCCGGTCAGATGCCGGAGCCGACGGTATAGTCCGGATGAAAGAAGACGGCCCGCGCACGGCTCACGCCATGCGTGCGCCTGCATGCCTTGCGGCGTTTTTCGCTCACCACTGCGGAGAACGTACTTGTTTACCGGAATCATCGAAGGCGTCGGCCGGCTGGCCGCACGCAAACCCATCGGCGGCGACGTCCGCTTCACCTTCCACGTCGGCAGCCTGCCGTTCGATGGTGTGCAGCTCGGCGAGAGCATTGCGGTCAACGGCACCTGCCTGACCGTGATCACGTTCGACGGCGAAACTTTCCAGGCTGATGCCTCCACCGAAACGCTGGGTCTGACCACGTTGGGCGAATTGCCCGTCGGCGCGGTGATCAACCTCGAACGCGCGATGCGCCCGAGCGACCGCCTCGGCGGCCACCTGGTCAGCGGCCATGTCGATGGCATCGGCACCGTGCTGTCGATCCATGAGGACGCCCGCGCGCAGCGCTGGCGCTTCGCCGCGCCGCAGCCGCTGCTGAAATACATCGCGAAGAAAGGCTCGATTTGCGTCGATGGAGTCAGCCTCACCGTCAACGAGGCTGACGATGCGGGCTTCGAAGTGGCGCTGATCCCGCACACCATCGCCCACACTCGCTTTGCCCATACCGGCGTCGGTGACGCCGTCAACCTCGAAATCGACCTGGTGGCGCGCTACGTCGAGCGCCTGCTGGGCCAGGGAGCCGCCGCATGAACTTCGCCCCGATCCCCGAACTGCTGGAAGAAATCCGCGCCGGCCGCATGGTCGTCATCGTCGATGACGAAGACCGCGAGAACGAAGGCGACCTGATCATGGCCGCCGAGCTGGTCAAACCGAGCGACATCAATTTCATGGTCACCCACGCGCGCGGACTGGTGTGCCTGTCAGTCAACCGTGAGCGCGCCGGTCAGTTGGGTTTGGCGCCGATGGTGCGCAACAACACCGCGCAGTTCCAGACCAACTTCACCGTCAGCATCGAGGCGGCCGAGGGGGTGACCACCGGCATCTCCGCCTACGACCGTGCCCACACCATCCGCACCGCAGTGAAGCCGGATGCCAAGCCCGCAGACTTGACCCAGCCGGGCCACATCTTCCCGCTGATCGCCCAGCCCGGCGGCGTGCTGACCCGTGCCGGCCATACCGAGGCGGCCTCGGACCTTGCGATGCTGGCCGGCTTCGAGCCGGCGGGCGTGCTGGTGGAAGTGCTCAACGCCGATGGCACGATGGCGCGCCGCCCGCAGCTGGAAGTGTTCGCGCGTGAGCATGGCCTGAAGATCGGCTCCATCGCCGACCTGATCGCCTACCGGCTGGCCACCGAACACACGGTTGAGCGCGTGGACGAGCGCGACGTGGACACCGAGTTCGGGCTGTTCAAGCTGGTCACCTACCGCGATCGCATCGCCCACGACCTGCACTTTGCGCTGGTCCGCGGCACGCCTCAGCGCGACGTGCCGACGCTGGTGCGGGTGCAGGTGGAGAACCCGCTGGCCGACCTGTTGCACTGGCGTCGCGACGATTTCGGCGTGGCCGCCACCGACGCGCTGCGCGCCATCGCCGCCGAAGGGCAGGGGGTGATGGTGGTGTTGTCGGCGCCGCGCGATACCGATGCGCTGCTGGCGCGGCTGCGCCGCGAGCCGGAAGTGCGCCCGGCCGGCAAGGACAAGGATGTGGGCCAGTGGCGTCGCAATGGCGCCGGTGCGCAGATCCTGTCCGACCTCGGCCTGGGCAAGCTGCGCGTGCTCGGCACCCCGCGCCGGCAGGTGGGGCTGGCCGGTTACGGGCTGGAGATCGTCGAGGCCGTGCAGCCGTGAGGCTGGAATGCCGTGAACCCTGACAGAGTGCAGGGTTTAGCCCTCTCCCTGCGGGGCGAGAAGGCATGGCTTGCGCGCCACTGGCGCGCGTGCCTTGGAGCGCCCACGCCGCTGGCGCGGGCCGGGCCGGGGCGCGGAGCGGGGGGAGGGCAACGGAATCCAGATGGTTAACCATCATGGACTACGTTCGCCCCTCATCCGCCCTTCGGGCACCTTCTCCCAGAGGGAGAAGGGTCAAGCTCCGCGCGCGTCGGCGATGGCTTTTATCCGCGCCTTGCGCAGTGCCTCGCCAATCGCCGGGCCCTGCAGCCCGGTGGTGGCGATGTCGCGCGCGTTGACTGCCAGTGCGGCGGCATGCAGGCGCAGCAGGGTGGCGCGTTGCGGATAGTCGCTGTCCTCGAACCCGAGCCGGCCGCGCTTGTCGCACTCGCACACCAGCGCCATCTGCGCGATGCGCTCGGGACGGCGCAGGCCGTCGCAGCGCGCGATCAGCTCCAGCACGGTGGCATCACGCAGTTCGTCGATGCGGTGCACGTTGAGGTGTTCGCGGCATGCGGCCTCGGCGAGCAGGCGGTGGTCGGCCGGTGCTTTCAGCCGTTCGCACAACGCGGCCAGCGGCTTGAGGCCGTGCTGCTCGTGCATCAGGTGGCGCGGCAGCAGGTCTTTGGGCGTCAGTGCCTTGCCGAGGTCGTGGGTGAGCGCGGCGAAGCCGACCAGGTCGTCGCCCGGTGCCAGCCTTGCGGCCATGTCGCTGACCATTTCCTGATGCACGCCGGTATCCACCTCCGGGTGGAATTCGGCGCGCTGCGGCACACCGTACAGCGCCTCCACTTCCGGCAGTACCGCGCCCAGCGCGCCGGTGTCGTGTAGCGTGCGCAGGAATGCCGACGGCCGCGCCGCGCGCAGCGCCTTGCGCAGTTCCTGCCAGATGCGCTCGGGCACCAATGCGTCGAGTTCGCCGCTGGCGGCAATCTGCCGCATCAACTCGGCGGTTTCCGGGGCGAGGGTGAAGCCCAGTGGCGCGAAGCGGGCCATGAAGCGTGCCGCGCGCAGCACTCGCAACGGGTCTTCGACGAAGGCCGGGCCGACGTGGCGCAGCACCCGTTGTTCGATGTCGCGCACGCCGCCCCATGGATCGACCAGTTCGCCGGTGGCCTCGTCGCGGGCGATGGCGTTGAGGGTGAAATCGCGGCGCTGCAGGTCTTCCTCCAGCGTCACCGATGGATCGGCATCGACCACGAAGCCGCGGTAGCCGCGCCCGCTCTTGCGCTCGGTGCGCGCCAGCGCATGTTCCTCGCCGGTATGCGGGTGCAGGAACACCGGGAAATCGCGGCCCACGGCCTTGAAGCCCTGCGCTTCCATCTGTTCCTGGGTGGCGCCGACCACGACCCAGTCGCGGTCGCCGGCTTCAAGGCCGAGCAGGGAATCACGGACTGCACCGCCGACGAGATAGGTTTTCATCCGCGGTATCGTAACCAAGCCGTTCATGGCACGGGCATGCCATGCAAAACATAAGGTTCAAGTGAAATTTTCAGGGTGCGCTTGTTATTTTATTGAATAAATCGTGAAATTCATCATGATATTGGTGTAATGAACAGGGTATTTGCAATGAGCGGCTGCCATGCAGGGTGAGGGCATGACGACTAAGACTGGTGCGGCCCTGCGGCGGTGGCAGGGTGGTTCAGGTGAGCCGGGGGCGGGCCGTTTACTCGTCGGGGGCGCGCTGTTGTTGCTGGCAATGCAGTTTGCGTTGCGTGGGTCGGGTGGGGCGGGCGTCCATGATGCGCATGGCGGGACACTGGCCGCTGCCCATTTCGCTCTGGCCATGCTTCCGGTTGTTGTTTCCATGCTGGTGGTCATCACTGCATGGCATGCGCCAGATGGGCAGACCGACCGCTTGGGCAACAGCCTGATCGTCACTTTCACGATGTCGGCGCTGCTCGATTTCCTTCACGTGTTTTCCTTTTTGGGTATGCAGCCGCTACTGCACGTGCCGGGTGAAATCACCCACATGGCGGCGTTCTTCTGGTTGGGTGCGCGCTGGGCGGAGTTGCTTGGCTTCGTGCTATTGCTGACGGGGTGGCGCCTGCCCGGCCTGCGCCACGTTTGGCTGTTGGCGGGCGTGGCTGCAGCGGGTGTGGCCGTGGCGTTGTACTGGCTCAGTGTGATGCTATTGCCCGCATCGCCCAGCGTGGAGCAGCGTTTGGGCAAATTGTTGGTGGCGGTGGCTTATTTGAGTTTTCTCGCCTGGCTCATCGTTGCCGCGCTGCTGTACCGCAGTGCGGGCCGGTGCAATGAGGGGCGGCAGCCACAGTTCAAATTGCTGGCGCAGGCGGGCGTCGTGATGTCGGTGGCGATGCTGGCCGTCACCCGCTACCCCCTTCCATCGGGCTGGGCGCTGATGCTGGGGCATGTGCTCGAAGCGGTGGCTTGCGCCTTCGTGTTCCGTGCGATTTACCTCGCTGCGCTGTGGCGGCCCTATGAGGCGTTGCGGGCGTCGAAGGAAAAATTGGAACAGAAGAGGGTCGAATATCGCTCCTTGGTGGACAACATGCCGCTGGGCCTGCTGCGCATGGATGCGGGGTTTCGGTTGCGTTATGCAAATCATGGAGTGGCAAGTAGCCTGGGCCGTTCTGCTGATGAAATGAATGGCGCGAGCCTGGCCGAGATCCTGCCCGCTGGCGTGGCCGAACAGATGCTGCCTGGCTTGCAACGTGCGTTGCAGGGCGAGCAGGTGGAGTTGGAGTACGACTACGTTTCGCCAGAGCGTGGGCCGCTGCACCGTAACCTGATCGCCGTGCCCGAGCGGGACGACGAGGGTGTCGTGCAAGGGGTGCTGGCCATCATTCAGGACGTTACCGAGCGCGTAATGATCCGGGTCAAACTGGACGAGGCCGCGCGTGAAACCCACGAGTTGCGCGCGGCACTGGATGCCCATGCCATCGTTGCGGTTACCGACCAGCGCGGCGTGATTCGCCAGGTCAACGACAAGTTTTGGCGAAATTTCCGGCTATTCCCGCGAGGAGTTGCTGGGCAATACCCACCGCATCATCAATTCCGGTTATCACCCGCCGTCGTTCTTTCGCGAAATGTGGTCCACCATTGGCCACGGCAAAGTGTGGATCGGGGAAATCTGCAATCGGGCCAAGGATGGTCAGCGCTATTGGGTGCAGACCACCATCGTGCCGTTCCTCAATGAGCGGGGAAAACCGAGCCAGTACATCGCCATTCGTGCCGACATCACCCAGCGCAAGGAGGCCGAGCAGGAAGCGCAGCGGCTGGCGTTCTACGACGTGCTGACCGGCCTGCCCAATCGCCGCATGATGATGGAGCGGTTGGTCGCGTCAATGTCCGGTGGCTTCAACTTTGATTCGCAACGGTGCTGAGAGATTCCTCGGAGAAGACTTCGAGGGGCGTTTTGAATCCGAGTACCTTGCGCGGACGGTTGTACAGGCGTTGCTCGATCCAGCGCAACTTCGCGTCGGTGATCGTGCTGAAATCAAGCTTGCGAGGCAAGTACTGGCGAACGAGACCGTTGGCGTTTTCGTTGCTGCCACGCTGCCAGGCGGAGTACGGATCGGCGAAGTAGAAGTCGGCCTTCAATGCGCAGGCAACGAGCTGATGTTCGGCAAACTCCTTGCCGTTGTCGCTGGTCAGCGTGTGCACATGGCGGCGCAATCGGCCTAGCCGTCGGACGATGGCACGCATGACGTTGTCGGCGGTTCCGTCGGGTGAGTGCGCCAGTAGATGAAGGCGGCTGCGGCGTTCGGTCATCGTGACCACCACGGCCTTTCCCTGCGACGCGCGCATCGTGTCCAGTTCCCAATCGCCGAGGCGACTGCGCGCTTCCACCACGGCAGGGCGTGTGCTCCAGTGACGTCGGTGCAGCAATTGGCCGCGGCCATCGCGCAGGCCGCGTTGACGACGACGACGACGGCGTCTGCGCAGGTGCTTGAACAAGGTTCCGCCACGCCTCTGGTCGGCGTAGATGTGCTGGTAAATCCACTCGTGGCTGGCCAGCTTGCTGCGACCGGCGATCTGTTCCGGGCTGAGGTCTTCGGCCAATAAGGCTTCGATCTGATCGATCCGTTCGCGGTCGATGCGTGGCCGCTGGCTGGCGCAGCTGCGTCGCCGATCACTGACGCGCTGGGCTTGCTCGGGTTCGTACCCTTGCGGGCCACGGTTGCGGCGTAACTCACGGCTGATCGTGCTGCGGTTTCGACCCAGCATCGCACCGATGCAACTTCTCGAATGGCCGGCTTGGAAAAGCGCGTGGATACGGTATCGTTCCTGCAGGTTCAGGCGGCCTGAGGCCATGGGCAACTCCACTTGGCGGTGAAGTTACCCAGATCAGGTCGTCTGGGCCTCTTCACAACCGCTGGTGTTGCGTTTCGAAATTGAATCCGCCTCCGAAAAGGATGGGGGACGCTGCCAGGGTGCGTTGGCGATGATCGATATTGACCACTTCAAGGAGATCAACGACACGCTGGGCCACCAGAAGGGTGATGAACTGCTGCAACAAACCGCGCAACGATTGGCTGCCACGGTACGCGCAGACGCTATGGTGGCGCGTTTGGGTGGCGACGAGTTCGTGGTGCTGATGTGCAACTTGGGCCAATCGCCAGAAACAGTATTGGTGCAGGCGGCAGACTATGGTGAGCGCATTCGGGAAGCGCTGGCCAAGCCGTATCAGTTGGGGCGCTACACGGTAACGGCCACGCCGAGCATTGGCATGGTGATTGCCGGCGGCCCGGGCGACAGTGTGGCGGCGGATGAGCTGCTCAGGCATGCGGACATCGCGCTGTACAAAGCCAAGGAAAACGGCCGCAACACCGTGTGCTTCTTCGATGCGGCCTTGCAGGCGGAAGTGGATGCCCGCGCCGGTTTGCTTGCCGACCTGCGTCAGGTGTTCAACGGCGACCAATTGAGCCTGTATTACCAGCCCATTGTTGATGTTGAACGGCAGGTCGTCGGCGTCGAAGCCCTGTTGCGCTGGCGGCACCCGCAGCGTGGCATCGTGTCGCCGGCGTTGTTCATTCCGCTGGCCGAGCAGGCCAATTTGATCCTGCAACTCGGCATATGGGTGCTGACGACCGCCTGCATGCAGATCAAGGAATGGGAGAGCTGCCCGCTGCGTTCACGCTGGACGGTGGCGGTGAACGTCAGTGCGCGGCAGTTGCATGACCCCGGTTTCGTTGCCAGCGTCGAGCACGTGCTTGAGCGCATCGGGGTGGATCCGTCGCGGCTGCGGCTGGAATTGACCGAAAGCCTGTTGCAGACCAACCTTGAAGAGACCATCAGGAAAATGCAGCTGCTGCGGCAGCGGGGCGTGCGTTTTTCGCTCGACGATTTCGGCACAGGCTATTCCTCGCTGAATTACCTGAAGCGCTTGCCGCTGGATCAGTTCAAGATTGACGCGGGTTTCGTCCGAGACATCGTCATCGATCCGGACGATGCGGCCATTGCACAAATGATTCTTGCGTTGGCCGGCACGTTGGGCATCGGCGTGGTGGCCGAGGGCGTGGAGGAAGAAGCGCAGTTCGCGCTGCTGTGCCAATACGGTTGCCGGCAATTCCAGGGCTATTTGTTCGGCAAGCCACTGCCCGCCGAGCAAATGTGGATTCAACAGCAGGGCGCATCAGTGGGCGATGGCGCCCCTTCCGTGGTTGGTCAAGCCACATGATGTTCTACGCGGGGCAGGCAAACGTCTTGGTCGGCGCACCCAGCCGGCCCTGCATGCGTTCGCCCAGCGGCACCGCCTTGCGGTTCATGCGCCAGTCGTAGATCACGCTGAAAGCCAGCACGCGGGCGACGTATTCGCGGGTTTCCTTGTAGCTGATGGTTTCAACCCAGAAATCGGCGTCGAAGTTTGGCCGCTGTGTTTGCCAGCGAGCGGTGGGCGTGGGGCCGGCGTTGTAGGCGGCGATGGTGACGTAGGGCAGGCCGCCGTACTTGTCCATCAGCTGGCGCAGGTAGGCGCTGCCGATGGCTATGTTGGTGTCGGCGTCGAACAGGCTGTCGGCGCCGCCGTAGCCGTTCAGGCCGATGCGCTTGGCGACGCTGGCGCCGGTGGCCGGCAGCACCTGCATCAGGCCCATCGCGTTGGCCGGCGAGCGCGCGCGCGTGTTGAAGGTGCTTTCGGCGCGGATTTCCGCCGCCACCCATGCCGGGTCCAGTGCGTTGCGCGCGGCTTCGCGGCGGATGCCGTCGCCGTGGTGCAGCGGGAAGCGCAGCGTGTACAGGCGCATTTCCTGCGGGCCCTTCAGCGCGAAAACGGCGCGGTCGAACCAGCCGTTGTCGCCGGCCACTTCCACCGCCAGCCGGCGCTGGGCGTCGTCGAAGCGTGTCAGCGCGTCGGCCCACTCGCGTGCGGCCCACGTGGGGCGGTCGATCTTGAACAGTTCCAGCGCGCGCACCAGCGCCGGGTCGCGCGCCACCGCCGCGCGTGCCTGCGCGTTGTCGGCGGGCGTCCACGGGCACAGTGCGTAGGGCTGCTGCAGCTTGTCGGCGGCGAGGAAGCCGTGGAAGGTCGATTCGCGCGCGGCGGCGCGGTACAGCGGCATCGCCTCGGCGGTTTTGCCGGTCTTCTCCAGCAGCCGCGCCTCGAACCAGCGCCAGCGCGAGTCGTTGCGTTGCGCCGCAGGCATCCTGGTGATGGCCGCCAGCGCCGCCGGCCAGTCGCCGCGCGCCATCGCCTCGCGCGTGCGCCATTCGTGTAGGCGTTCGTCATAGGCCGCCTCGGGCACCGCGGCCAGTCGCCGCGCCGAATCCGGGCCGTACGAGGCCACCGTCCACAGCGCGATCTGGTAACGCACGCGTGCCTGCTGTTCGTCGCCCAAGGCCAGCGCCTGCGCGTATTGCGGCAGTTGTCGTTCGGCGGCATCGGGGTCTGATTTGGCGAGTTTCTCCAGCCCGTCGGTGGCGATGCGGCGGCTGCGTTCGTTCTTCGGCCAGTTTAGCGCGCGCGCATCGGGTTTATCGACGAACGCGGCATAGTCGTTGGCCTGCGTCAGTTCGGTGGCGGGCAGGCCACGTGCGGCGGCGCGCATCACTCCCGGCTGCTGTGCATCGGCGGCTGCGTCGATGCGGTCCCAGCGCAGCGTGGCGGGCAGGCCGCCGCGGTCGGCGAGCGCGGCGAAGACCGCATCGCAGGCATCGGGCAGCGATTTGCCGCTGCTGCGCCACAGGGCCTGCGCGTCGCTGGTCCATTGCGCATCGGCCTTGCCGGTGGCCAATCGCGCGTTGAGCCCGGCGCATTGCAGGGAGGGATCGCTGGTGGCTTGCCAGTTGCCGAGCAGGGTCGGCCAATCCTTGCGCCGCGCCAGCGCCGCCAGCCATGCGCTGCGGAAGCTCGCGGCCACGGGCTGGCCCTGGTAGCGCTTGAGGAAGTCCTGCGCCCGCGCGCTGTCGAGCGTGTCGATGTCGCGGCGCAGGGCGCTGTATTCGAGCCAGCCGTAAAGCGGGTGGTTGCGCAGCGTGGCGGCGGCGTTGGCGTCGAACTGGCCGCGCTCGGCGTTGTCGATGGCGATGCGCATCGCGGTGCGCTGGGCGTCGGGGTTTTGCGCGCAGGCGCTGGCGGTGGCGAGCAGCAGCGCAACGGCAAACGGCGGCAGCAGGGCATGTCGTTTCATCGGCAAAGCATAGCCGGGGCCATGTCGGCGCCGTCGTGGCAATGCCGGCTCGTGGATGAACGGCGGAGTGACGGGCGATAATGGCCGCCGTGAGTGGATGGCCTGCGCCTTCATTCGTTCCTCTCCAGGTGTTCCTCGCCTCCACATGCAGACTTCCCGATTCGCACCGCTGGTTCCGGTGTTGGCGGTGCTCGGCTCGGTGACTTCGCTGGCCATTGGCACTTCCTATGCCAAGCAACTGTTCCCGTTGATCGGCGCGCAGGGCACCAGCGCGTTGCGCGTGGGTTTCTCGGCGTTGTTCCTGCTGCTGTTGTGGCGGCCGTGGCGCTGGCACACCTCGCGTGCCGATGGCGCGGCGATCCTGCGCTACGGGCTGGCGCTGGGGGCGATGAACCTGCTGTTCTACATGGCGCTGCGCACGATCCCTTTCGGCATCGCGGTGGCGATCGAGTTCACCGGGCCGCTGGCGGTGGCGATGCTGTCCTCGCGGCGGGGCATCGACTTCGTGTGGGTCGGCTGCGCGGTGGGCGGGCTGCTGTTGCTGCTGCCGTTGAACGGCGGCCCGGCGCTGGACCTGGCCGGGGTGCTGTATGCGCTGGGTGCGGCGGCGTGCTGGGCGCTGTACATCGTGTTCGGCAAGCGCGCCGGGCACCTGCACGCGGGGCACAGCGTGTCGCTGGGATTGCTGGCGGCGTCGCTGGTGGTGGTGCCGGTGGGCGTGGGGCATGCCGGCATGGCCTTGCTGGAGCCGAAGATACTGCTCGCCGGCTTCGTGGTGGCGGTGGTGTCCAGCGCGATCCCGATGTCGCTGGAGATGATGGCGCTCAAGCGCCTGCCGAAGGAGACCTTCGGCATCCTGATCAGCATGGAGCCGGCGGTGACGGCGCTGTGGGCGCTGCTGTTGCTGCACGAGCGGCTCGGCGGCCTGCAATGGCTGGCGATCGGCTGCACGGTGCTGGCGTCGGTGGGCAGCACGATGACCGCGCGCGGCCGGCGGCCTGCGCCGTAGGAACGGTTTGCCGCGTTCCCGGGCCTACTTCAGGCAGTCGGCCGGCACATCGATCGACATCGCCAGCGCCAGGTGGTCGGAGTACGCGGCCGCTACCGCTTCCACCGAACGTTGTTGCAGTTCGCTGCTGACCAGGATGTGGTCGATGGCGCGGTCGGGCCGCCAACTGGGGAACGTGGGCACGATGCAACCGGGCGGTTGCAGCCGGGTCTTGCGGTACAGCACCTGCATTTCCGGGCGCTCGGCCTTGCAGTTGAAATCGCCCATCAGCACCGCGTTGGGGTGGTCGCTAAGCAGGTCGGCGATGAAATCCAGCTGCGACATGCGCGAACCGACGCCCAGCGATAGGTGCGCCACCGCCACGGCCAGGCCTTCGCGGCCGTCGCCGAAGCGAGCCAGCAGCACGCCGCGTCCGCCGATGCGGCCGGGCAGGGCGTGGTCCTGCACTTCCACCGGTTCCAGCCGGCTCAACAGGCCATTGGCGCTGGAGGCGACGCCGCCCATGCGCCGGTTGGGTTGGTGGCTCCAGTAATTGAAGCCGGCGCGCTGGGCGAGGTAGTGGGTCTGGTTGGTGAAGCCCGAGCGCAGGCTGCCGGGGTCGGCTTCCTGCAAGCCGACGATGTCGTGGCCGCTGGCCATCTTCGCGATGGCGTCGAGGCTGGACCGCTTGCTGCCGGCCGGCAGCGCGTGCGACCAGCTGCGGGTCACGTAGTCGCTGTAACGGCGCGTGCTGGAGCCGGCCTGGATGTTGGCCGTCAGCAGGCGCAGGGTCGTGGTGGGGGCGGTCACGGCAGTGCAGCCGGGCCTGCCGCGCAGGCAGGCCCGTGTTCGTCATCGTCAGTGGGCGTTGGCGGCGCGCTCGCGGGCGATCAGGTGGTCGGCGATGCGCAGCATGTCCTCGTAGCTCTTGCCCTTGACCAGGTACTTGCCGGCGACGATCAGCGACGGGGTGCCACCGATCTTGCTGCGCTGGATGAACTGCTTGGCGCGGTTGGCTTTGGCGACCACCGCGAAGCTGCCCATCGTGTTGAGGAAGGTCGTGGCATCGACGCCATGCTTGGCATAGAAGTTGGCGATGTCCTGCGGCTTGTCGTTCGGGCTGCGCTCGCCGTTGAGGGTTTGCTCGAGGTGGATGGCCGCATACAGCGCGTCATGCGTCTTTTCCTGCACGCCCAGCGCCTCGGCGGCGTAGAAGCCGCGGGCGTAGTCGTCCCAGTAGCCCCCGAACATCGCCGGCACATAGATGAAGTTCACGTCCGAGGGCAGGCCAGCCTTCCACGAGCCGACCAGCGGCTGGAAGCGGGCACAGGCCGGGCAGACGTAGCTGAACACTTCGGTCACTTCGATCTTGCCGGTGGCCGGCTGGATCGGCTGGCCGCCTTCGATGACCACGTAGTCGGTACCGGCCACCGGCTCGGGGCCGACCAGTCGCGCCTGTGCCGGCACTGGCGCGTTGGCGGCGGGCGCGGCTTCGGCTTGTTCCGCAGCCGGCTCCGTCGTCGCGTCACCGGCGGCCGTTGCGGTCGTTTCGGTGGCCGGGGCGGCCTCGGGCGTGGCAGCGGTGGTCGGGGCGGCGGCGTCGGCCGAGCCGTCCTGCGGCTTGCAGGCAACCATCAGTGGCAGCAGGGCCGTCAGGACCAGGGCGAGGCGGATCTTCATCAGGGGATCTCCAGCGGGATTCGTCGGTACGGCGGCCACCGGGCGGCGGCCGGGGCGAATGATGCCACTTTGCACGGGCCGGACTGAACCGGCGGCGCGTGGGCGGTTCAGCGTTGGCGCGCGGCGGCGCGCTCGCGGGCGATCAGGGCGTCCGCATTGCGCAACTGCTCGGCGAAATCCCGGCCCCGGACCATGTATTTACCGTTGACGATCAGGGTCGGCGTACCGGTCACGCGCACGCGCATGGCGAACTCGCGCGCGGCCTTGATCCTGGCATCGACCTGCTTGCCGCGCAGCGCGTCGATATAGCGTTGCGGCTCCACGCCATAGGCGGCGTAGAACGTGGCCAGTTCCTGCGGCGAGACGCTCTGCATCGGCAGGCTGCGGGTTTCGTGCAGCGCCTTGAACACCTCGCGGTGGCTGCGCTTGAGCACGCCGGTCTGCTCGGCGGCGTAGTAGGCGCGGGCATAGGCGTCCCAGTAGCCGCCGAACGCGGCCGGCACCGGGGTGAAGCGCACGTCGCGCGGCAGCTTGGCGGCCCATGCTTCCAGCGCCGGCTCGAAATTGGCGCAATGCGAGCATGTGTAGCCGAACATCTCAACCACCTCGATCTTGCCGGCCAGCGGCGCGAACGGGCCGGGCGCGGTGATCACTTCGTAGTCGCGCCCTTCCACCGGTTCGGACGAGGGGGCAGCGCAGGCGGCCAGCGGTAGCAGGACCAGCAGCAGGGTGAACAGGCGTGAGGCGAATTTCATCAGGAGGCTCCGGCTGAAATGGAAACGCCGGCCAGATGGCCGGCGTCCCGGGTGGGGCGGTGGTGGCTCAGTGCTGCGCCGGGGCGGCAGCGTCGTCAGCGCGCGGGTGCAGGCCCTGCATGTAGCTGGCCAGTGCCTGGATTTCCTGCTCGGTCAGCGACTTGGCGACCTGCGCCATGATCGCGAACTGTGCTTGGTCGGTTTCCTGGCTCTGCCCGCTCTGATAGCGCTGCAAACGCGTGATGGTGTAGGCCGCGTGCTGGCCGCCGACGTGCGGGTAGGCCGGGCCCGGGTTGCCCGCGCCGGCCGGGCCGTGGCAGGCCAGACAGGCCGGGATGCCGCGGCTGGCGTCGCCGCCGCGATAGAGCTTCTGCCCGATTTCGTAGAACTTCAGGCCGGCATAGGCGCCTTCGGTGATGGCGGCGTCATCGGCCACGCCCGCGCCGGACTTCTGCGTGGCGTAGTAGGCACCGATGTCGCGCATGTCCTGCGCGGTCATGCCTTCGACGAACGGCAGCATCGCCGCCACCGCGCCTTCGGTGCGCTGGCCGGTGGCGATCAACGCCAGCTGGTGGGCGATGTAGCGCTCGCTCTGGCCGGCCAGACGCGGGTACATCTCGATGGCCGAATTACCGTCCGCACCGTGGCAGGCCGCGCAGACTTGCGACTTCTGCTGGCCCGCTTCGGCGTCGCCGGGCAGGGTCTTGCTCAAGTCGATTTCCAGCGGCGCGGCTTCCACCGGCGCGTTGTCGGGCACGGCGGTGACTTCGGTTTGCGCGAAGGCAACGGCGGCGATGAGCGGGATGGCGAGGGCGGTTACGGCAAAAACACGAGCATGGCGCATTAGCTAAGGCTCCGTGTGGAACTGGTCCTGCGGGTCTTCCGCAGGCAATGACCGGGATTATCCACGCCGTTTCGGGGCAGGGTCAACGCATCGGCGCGGCAATCGGGGACGGGGCGTGCGATCCTATGCGCATGTCATTGCTCCTAGAACGCGCCCGATACCTGCTTTCGGCCCACAATGCCCGGCAATTGCCGGAGGACGTGGGCGCGGAAGTGGCCTTCGCCGGCCGCTCCAACGCCGGCAAATCCAGCGCACTCAACGCGCTGACCCGGCAGAACGCGCTGGCCCGCGTCTCCAAGACGCCCGGCCGCACCCAGCAACTGGTTTTCTTTCAGGTCACGCCCGAGGCGCACCTGGTGGATTTGCCTGGCTACGGCTACGCCAAGGTGCCGCAGGACCTGCAGGCGCACTGGCAGGCCTTCATCGACAGCTACTTCCGCACCCGCGAGGCGCTCAAGGGACTGGTGGTGGTGATGGACATCCGCCACCCGCTGAAAGACTACGACCGGCAGATGCTGGCCTACGCGGTGCAGCGCGGGTTGCCGGCGCACGCGCTGCTGACCAAGGCCGACAAGCTGGGCCGCGGCCAGCAGGCGCAGACCCTGCAAAAAGTGCGCAAGGAATTGGCCGCCGCGTTCGGCGACAGCGTGAGCGTGCAGACCTTCTCCGGCGAATCGAAGCAAGGCGTGGACGAAGCGCGCGCGGTGATCGGCGGCTGGTTGGGGCTGTAGCGCCACCCCGCTGGCAATCCCCCGTCCACGCCGTGGTTCAGCGGCCGGCAGCGGCATTGGTTGCCGCGGGCGCGTGCCATGCGCCGCTGTCCACCGGCTCAGGGCGCGACATGGAACAGCCGGCCGATGGCGGTGGCTGCAGCCATCGCCAATGCGCCCCAGAACACCACGCGCACCGCTCCGCGTATCGGTGTGGCACCGCCGGCATGGGCGGCCAATGCGCCAGTGATGCTCAGCCCGGCCAGGGTGGCGACGATGGTGGCGGTCGTGACCAGCGGGGCCGGGGCCAGCAGGGCGGTCAACACCGGCAGTGCCGCGCCGACGACGAAGGCGCTGGCCGAGGCGGCGGCCGCCTGCAGCGGGCGGGCGCGCAGTTCCTCGGTGATGCCCAGTTCGTCGCGGGCATGCGCGGCCAGCGCGTCGTGCGCGGTGAGCTGCTCGGCGACCTGCTGCGCCAGTTCCGGCGACAGGCCGCGCTGGCGGTAGATGCCGGCCAGTTCCTCCAGCTCGTCGTGTGGGTCCTCGTGCAGCTCGCGGCGCTCGATCGCCAGGTCCGCATGCTCGGCGTCGGCCTGCGACTGCACGGAGACGTATTCGCCGGCGGCCATCGACATGGCTCCGGCCACGGTGCCGGCAACGCCGGTGGCCAGTACGGTGGCCGCCGATGCACCGCTTGCGGCGATGCCCACCACCAGTCCGGCCACCGAGACGATGCCGTCGTTGGCGCCAAGCACGGCTGCGCGCAGCCAGCCGACGCGTTCGGAGCGGTGGACTTCCTTGTGCTTGTTGCGGTGTCGTTGCATGCCGGGCAGTTTAGGCAACAGGTGCGGGACCGTGGCGGAATGATATGCAGCCGCGCCTGCGAATGCGGGTCAAACCTGCGCTGGTAGGATGCTGAAAACCGTGGCCGGCAACGTGGTGTATGGGGCCGCGCGATATAGTTCCGGCTTGCGGTGACGGGGCTGCAGCCCCACATCCAGCCCCATCCGAATCCACGCGAGATCGCCCTTGTCCAGCCCCAGCCACGTCGCCGATACCCCCGTTACCGACCGCGACCAGCTGGTCCAGAGCATCGCCGCAGGCGAGAAACCCAAGGCGCAATGGCGCATCGGCACCGAGCACGAGAAATTCGGCTTCCGCCTCGACGACTTGCGCCCGCCTGCCTTCGACGGCGAGCGCGGCATCAACGCGCTGCTGGGCGGCCTGACCCGCTTCGGCTGGGAGCCGGTGCAGGAACGTATCGATCAGGGGCCGGGCAACACCATCGCCCTGCTGCGCGACGGTGCTTCGGTGACGTTGGAACCGGCGGGCCAGTTGGAGCTGTCCGGTGCGGCGCTGGAAACCATCCACCAGACCTGCGTGGAAACCGGCACCCACCTCAACGAAGTGGCGCAGGTGGCTGGCGAGTTGCAACTGGGCTTCCTCGGCATGGGCTTCCAGCCGAAGTGGGCGCGCGCGGACATGCCGTGGATGCCCAAGGGCCGCTACCAGATCATGAAGTCGTACATGCCCAAGGTCGGCGCGCTCGGCCTGGACATGATGACCCGCACCTGCACGGTGCAGGTCAACCTCGATTACGCCTCTGAGGCGGACATGGTGAAGAAGTTCCGCGTGTCGCTGGCCTTGCAACCCATTGCCACCGCGCTGTTCGCCGATTCACCGTTCACCGAAGGCAAGCCCAACGGCTACCTGAGCTACCGCTCGCACATCTGGACGGATACCGACGCCGACCGCACCGGCATGCTCGACTTCGTTTTCGAGGATGGCTTCGGCTACGAGCGTTACGTGGACTACCTGCTCGACGTGCCAATGTATTTCTCCTACCGCGACGGCACTTACATCGACGCCAGCGGCAAGTCGTTCCGCAAGTTCATGCGTGGTGAACTGGACGTGCTGCCGGGCGCGTTGCCGACGCTGCGGGATTGGTCCGACCACATGACCACCGCGTTCCCGGAAGTGCGCCTGAAGAAGTACCTGGAAATGCGCGGCGCCGACAGCGGCCCGTGGAGCCGCATCTGCGCGCTGCCTGCGTTCTGGGTGGGCCTGCTGTATGACGATGCCGCGCTGGATGCAGCGTGGGATCTGGTCAAGGACTTCAGCCTGGCCGAACGCCACGCGCTGCGCGATGGTGTACCCAAGCACGCGATGAACCTGCCGTTCCGCAACGGCACGGTGCGCGACCTTGCGCTGCGCGCGCTGGAAATCTCGCGCGAGGGTCTGCGCCGCCGCGCCGCGCTCAATGGCGACGGTCAGGACGAAACCCGTTTCCTCGACGTGTTGCAGGAAATCGCCGACTCCGGCAAGACCGCCGCCGAGCGCAAGCTCGACCTGTTCCATGGCGCATGGGGCGGCAGCGTCGATCCGGTATTTGGCGAGTTCGCGTACTGAGCCTGTCGCAAGCGGCGGCGGTTGGGCAGCAGTGCCCTTGTGAGCATCAACGAAGCAGGAGGCGGGGCATGAATCGGACGTTCGTGTTGTTGATGGTTCTTTGCGTGGCCGGAGGGCTGCTCCATTTGCGCAATCAGTTGCGGGGCGAGCCGCCACGGGATGAACACCCCGCGCCCGTGCCTGCGGCGGCGGTGATGCCGGTGGTTGCCTCCGGCCGGGCCGTCGATGTCTATGGCCGTACCAGTTGCGGCTATACCCGGCAGATGATCGAGCGGCTGCAAGCTGCCAGCGTGCCGATGCGCTTCCATGACATCGACCATGCGGAGGTCAACCGTGCGTTTCATGAGCGTTTTTCCGGTGCCGGGATGGAAACGTCGCGGGGTTACGCGCTGCCGGTGGTGGCTGTCGCCGGGCAACGGCTGGCTCGCCCGGATCCAGCCACGGTGATCTACGCTTTCCGCAACCCCTGATTGCAGGGCTCTGGTGGTGCCGGGGCATTGCTAGACTGCGGCCTTCTTCGGTGGAGGTGGCGCGCATGAACGGCACGGCGGACGGAATCGTTTTCTACACCAACCCGCAATCGCGCGGCCGCATCGTGCGCTGGATGCTGGAGGAAGTGGGCCAGCCTTACCGCACCGAGGTGCTGGAGTATGGCAGCGGCATGAAATCCGCCGACTATCTCGCGATCAACCCGATGGGCAAGGTGCCGGCCATCGTCCACCGCGGCGTGGTGGTGACCGAAACCGCGGCGGTCTGCGCCTACTTGGCCGATGCCTTCCCGCAGGCGGGCCTGGCCCCGCCCTGCGACGCCCCGGCGCGCGGCAGCTACCTGCGCTGGCTGTTCTTCGCCGCCGGCCCGGTGGAGGCGGCGGTGTCGGCCAAGGCGATGAACCTGCTGGCGCCGCCGGAGAAGGCCGGCATGGTCGGCTATGGCAGCTTCGAGCAGATGCTGGACGCGCTTGAAGGCGCGGTTGCGCAGGCCTCACCGTGGCTGCTGGGCGAGCGCTTCAGCGCCGCCGACGTCTATCTGGGTAGCCAGATTTTGTGGGGGCTGATGTTCAAGAGCCTGCCCGAACGCCCCGGCTTTGCCGACTACGCCGCGCGCCTGCGCGAGCGCCCGGCATGGCAGCGCGCCAATGCGTTGGACGATGCGTTGGTGCCGCCGCACGCCTGAGCGCCACCTGCGCGGTTGATGCGCGCGGGCTTGATCCCGGTCAGGGCGAACCCCGGCGGCGGCCGGCAGTATCGTCGGGCGGGCGCGGGTTGCCCGCTGCCGGGATGACTGCGGGGCAGGTATCCGGTTGCGTGCCTTGCCCCGGAGTATGTCGATGACGCAATTCAGGGTTTCCTCTGTCCGGCCCCACGCCGAACCTGCAAGTGCTGGAAGAGGCTTTGCTGGAGGCCGACCCTTCCGTGCTGCTGGATATCGAACCGCTCAGCCGCGTGCTGCGCATCTCGACCTTGCTGGACGAGCACGGCCTGTTGCCGGCATTGGGCCGGGGTGGTTTGCCGATCGGCGCGGCGCAGTTGGAGCGCGTGCCGTCTGAATGCTGTGGCGGTTGCGGCGGCTGAACCGCCTGGTGTGAGGATTCGACGGGAGCCATGGCGTACGGGTACCGCGTGTGCCATGGCTCCCGTTTTCGTTGGCGGCTGCTGAATATGTGGCGATACTTGAATATACTGTCCCCCAGTACAGGATGAGGGCCGGCCCATGCCGCACTCCCCCGAGGAAAAGAAGAAGGTGCTGGCGCGGGTGCGGCGCATCCGCGGCCAGTGCGATGCGCTGGAGCGAGCGCTGGAGGCCGGTGCCGATTGCGGCCCGGTGTTGCAGCAGATCGCGGCCATCCGCGGTGCCGTCAACGGGCTGATGTCCGAAGTGATGGAAGCGCACCTGCGCGAGGAATTCGGCCAGCCGGCACAGACGGCTGCGCAGCGCGCCGCGCGCGTGGCTGAAATGTCCGGCCTGATCCGTTCCTACCTCAAGTAGGAGCGCGAGAGCTTGACCCTTCTCCCTCCGGGAGAAGGTGCCCGAAAGGCGGATGAGGGGCGAACGCAATCCATGATGGTTGACCATTCGTACTCCGTTCGCCCCTCACCCCAACCCCTCTTCTGCAGGGAGAGGGCTTGATGGAACAACCGTTACAGGAGAACCCGCATGAAATCCCGCGCCGCCGTCGCCTTCGCCGCTGGCCAACCCTTGCAGATCGTCGAGATCGACGTCGCCCCGCCCAAGGCCGGCGAAGTGTTGGTCAAGATCACCCATACCGGCGTCTGCCATACCGATGCTTTCACCTTGTCCGGCGACGACCCAGAAGGCCTGTTCCCCTGCGTGCTGGGCCATGAAGGCGCGGGCATCGTGGTCGAAGTAGGCGAGGGCGTGACCTCGGTGAAGCCGGGGCGACCATGTGATTCCGCTGTACACCGCCGAGTGTGGCGAATGTCTGTTCTGCAAGAGCGGCAAGACCAACCTGTGCACCGCCGTGCGCGCCACACAGGGCAAGGGCGTGATGCCTGATGGCACCACGCGCTTCTCCTACAACGGCGAGCCGATCTACCACTACATGGGCTGCTCGACCTTCAGCGAATACACCGTGGTCGCCGAAGTGTCGCTGGCCAAGGTCAACCCGGAAGCGAACCCGGAACACGTGTGCCTGCTCGGCTGCGGCGTCACCACCGGCATCGGCGCGGTGCACAACACCGCCAAGGTGCAGGAGGGCGACTCAGTGGCAGTGTTCGGCCTCGGCGGCATTGGTTTGGCAGTGATTCAAGGCGCGCGCCAAGCCAAGGCCGGGCGCATCATCGCCGTCGATACCAACCCGTCCAAGTTCGAGCTGGCGCGCCAGTTCGGCGCGACCGATTGCGTGAACCCGAAGGAACACGACAAGCCGGTTCAACAAGTGATCGTCGAGATGACCGGCTGGGGTGTCGACCATTCGTTCGAGTGCATCGGCAACGTCAACGTGATGCGCGCGGCGCTGGAGTGCGCGCACCGTGGCTGGGGCCAGAGCGTCATCATCGGCGTGGCCGGCGCGGGGCAGGAAATCTCCACTCGCCCGTTCCAGCTCGTCACCGGGCGCAAGTGGTTGGGCACCGCGTTCGGTGGTGTGAAGGGCCGCAGCCAGTTGCCGGGCATGGTCGAGGACGCGATGAAGGGCGAGATCGAACTGGCCCCGTTCGTTACCCACACGATGGCGCTGGAGAAGATCAACGAGGCGTTCGACCTGATGCACGAAGGCAAGTCGATCCGCAGCGTCGTGCACTTCTGATTTACCCTCCCTTTGGCCGCAGGCCAAGGCGAGGGTTGGGGAGGGGGCTTTTGATGCATCACGGAAGGCACCCCTCCCGGCCTCCCCTTCCGCTGGCGCGGAAAGGGGAGGGGGATTCCGCTTGCAAGGAGACAACATGCAACGCATCGAACACCGCGCCTGCTTCGGCGGCTGGCAGGACGTCTACCGCCATCATTCCGACGTGCTTGGTTGCGACATGACCGTGGGCGTCTATCTGCCGCCGCAGGCCGAACACGGGCTTTGCCCGGTGCTGTACTGGCTCTCGGGCCTGACCTGCACAGAGCAGAACTTCATCACCAAGGCTGGCGCACAGCGCTACGCCGCCGAGCACGGCATCATCCTCGTCGCACCGGACACCAGCCCGCGCGGTGATGACGTGGCCGACGCCGATGGTTACGACCTTGGCAAGGGCGCGGGCTTCTACGTCAACGCCACGCAGCAGCCGTGGGCGCGGCACTACCGGATGCACGACTACGTCGCCGCGGAGCTGCCGGCGCTGGTCGAGGGCAACTTTCCGGTCAGCGGCGCGCGCGCGATCAGTGGGCATTCGATGGGCGGGCACGGTGCGTTGACCATCGCGCTGCGCAACCCTGGCCGCTACCGCAGTGTGTCGGCATTCTCGCCGATTGTTGCGCCGTCGCAGGTGCCGTGGGGTGAGAAGGCGCTGGCCGCTTATCTAGGCGATGACCGCGACGCATGGCGGCAGCATGATGCCTGCGCGTTGGTGGCGGGTGCGGCCGAGCGTTTACCGTTGCTGGTTGACCAAGGCGGTGCCGACGAGTTCCTCGACACGCAACTGCGCCCGCAACTGTTGCAGGCCGCTTGCGAGGCGGCGGGCCACC
Source organism: Stenotrophomonas sp. (assembly GCA_034675465.1). Taxonomy (GTDB): domain Bacteria; phylum Pseudomonadota; class Gammaproteobacteria; order Xanthomonadales; family Xanthomonadaceae; genus Stenotrophomonas. The sequence continues at coordinate 51,531 of JAUCDH010000011.1, forward strand.
CGCTGCAACTGCGCATCCAGCCCGGTTACGACCACAGCTATTACTTCGTCTCCAGTTTCATCGGCGAGCACATCGCCCACCACGCGGCGGCGTTGCGTGATTGATAGTGGGGTGTACTGTTGTGGGGGCGACTTCAGCCACGATGGCTGTTTCCGGCTTCCGTGCGAAAGGCACTGCGCCCGAGAGTGCTCCCACGCTCAGGGGCAGATCGGGATGAAATCGGTGTAGGCGTAGCGGTTATCGCGCAGTACGGTTTCGCCTTGCTGTAGCCGCAGCGGCGTTGCGAACATCGGGCCAGCGCTGACGCAGGTGTGAAACTCGCCGTTCTCGCCGCAGGGGTCGATGCTGGCCGGCAGGGCGCTGAGCAGGGCGTGGTCGAAGGCACGGCCGGCGAAGCCGGCATCCAGAAGCTGCGTGTCCACGCAGCACAGGTGCGCGCGCAGACCGGCATCCATCATCTGTTGCGCAAGTGTGCGGGTGGTTGCGCTGAACAGAGGGAAGTGGCAATCCCAATCCAGTGCGGCGTACTGTTGCTCACGCCATTGGCGGATGTCGTCCAGGAACAGGTCGCCGAAGGCCAATGTGCGCAGTTCCGGCCAGCGTCGCCGCGCCTCTGTCAACGCGGATGCCATGCGTTGCAGGTAGCCAGCGTTGTTGCAGGCTTGCGGTATCCATGCGCGTAGCAGGGGCAGTCCGGCGGCGTCTGCTTGCGCTTGCAGCACGCTTTCGCGCACGCCCTGCATCGAGGCGCGCTGGTAGCCTTCGGTCAGCGTGCTCAACAGCGCGACGACGCGGACATCCGCGTGTTGTCGCAGTACGTGCAAGGCCCATGCTGCATCCTTGCCGCCGCTCCAACTCAGTAGGACGGGAAGCATCAGCGCACGTCGCGCAGTTCCCAGTGATGCCCGGCCAGCAGGCGCAGGCGCTGCTTGAACACGTCGCCGGGAATGCGGGTGACGGCGACCAGATCGATGCGCAGGTCCGACTGCTTGCCGCTCACCGTGGCGTCGGGATCGGTGACGGCCAACGCCGGATCGATATCGTCCGGCTCGTCCTGCGTGGCCTTCCAGCGTTCGAACAGCGCCGGCGTGCGCAGGGCGTCCTGCAGCTGCTCGGCGAAGGCGTCGGCGCCGTTGGCGGTGAAGGACAGGCGTGGGTCGCTGCCGCGTGCGGCGGCCGGGTCGGGCAGCGAGATGGAGTAATGCACGGGCATCGGTGGCTCTCCTCGGGAAACGTCATTGTCCGCGGCGTCGCGCGACTCAGGCCTCGAACGTGTGCGGCTCGTCGGCAAAGCCGATGGTCACTGCGCCCTTGCCGACGTTGACCATGCCGGTCAGGCTCATCACGCTTTCCAGCAGTTGCACGCTCTTGGCTTCACAGGCGTTGCGCAGGCCGGCATAGCCGGGCAGGGCGCGCAGTTCGTCGAGCGGGCCACCGTAGCTGACGCACACCACCGGCGTCATCAGCCCATGGGCGACGCGCCTGGCCACGAAGTCGAACAACCGCTGCACGGCATTGTCGAAGCCCTTGATCTTGGCCACCGGCGCGGTTTCGCCACGGTAGCCGTGCAGCACCGGCTTGATGTCCAGCGCGCTGCCGAGCGCGGCGCTGAACAGGCTGACGCTGCGGTCGCCCTTGTGCCGGCCGCGCGCGCGGATGTAGTACAGGTCGCGGGTAATCATGTAGCCATGCACGTTGTTGGCGAGTTTTTCCAGCTGCTCGCGCATTTGTGCCACGCTGACCCCTTCGTCGCGCAGCCGCACCGCTTCCACCGCGCTGACCGCCTGTGCGGCGAACAGGTTTTGCGTGTCCAGCACGCGCAACGCGAACGGCGAGTTGTGACCGGCGGCCTGCCGCACCGGGCGGTAGTCGTTGAGGATGGCGAAACTGGCCTGCAAGGCGTTGTCGTGGATCGGGCTGCGCGTACGGGTGATGGTCAGGCAGAACACGTGGTCATAGTCGATGACCAGCCGTTGCAGGAACAGGTCGCGGATCTGGTTGACGCTGAAAGGGATGGTCTCCGCCTCGGCGCCACCGGTGGCGACGTGGGCGTTGAGGAAGGCGAGGGTGGCATCTTCCTCGCGGTGGTCGGCCAACACCGCCTCGCCGATACGCACGGTGATCGGCAGCAATACGATGTCGTGCTCCTTGATGAAGTCGGTCGGCAAATCGCAGGCCGAATCCACGACGATTCCGATGCGCATGGCGGGCTTCCTTTTATGATCCGTATCCGCGGTAACCCTAACCGAATCGGGGGCCCTGCGCATGTGGGCGTGGTGCTCCGCCGTGTTGCGGTGGGGTGGCACGGGTTAAGCTGCGTCGGCAGGCGGGGGCCTGCGGTGAGAGGTGGAGTCGGGTGTAATGGAAGCAGCACGGGCGGTGGTGGAATTCTGGCGTCAGGCGGGGCCACGGCGCTGGTTCGCGCGCGACGACGCCTTCGACGACGAATTCCGCCTGCGCTTCATCGATGCACACTTTGCCGCTGCCGAGCGCGCTTGCGAGGAATGGCTTGACACCGCCGAGGGCGCGCTGGCGCTGCAGATCCTGCTGGACCAGTTCCCGCGCAACTGCTTCCGTGGCACCGCCCATGCCTATGCCACCGACGGGCTGGCGCGGCACTACGCCATGCGCACCATCGAGGAAGGGCTGGACCGGGAGCTGACGCCGCAGCTGCGCGCCTTCATCTACCTGCCGTTCGAGCACTCGGAGAACCTGCAGGACCAGGAGCGCTCGGTGGCGATGTTCGAGGTGCTGGGCGACCTGGAATACCTGCGTTTCGCCGAGCTGCACCGCGACATCATCCGCCGCTTCGGGCGCTTCCCGCACCGCAACGCGGTGCTGGGGCGGATACCGACGCCGGAGGAACTGCACTACCTGGTCGAAGGCGGGTTTGCCGGGTAGGTCGGTACGCACCATCGCTTCGCGCTGTCGCCCCACGGTTTGCATTGCAAACCGCGGGCCCCGGCTTTTGCCTTCCACACCCCGCGCCCCTGACTCAGGGGCTTCTCTCCAGATGTATCTCAGTGGGTGCCGATCGTTGCTCGGCACTATCGTTCCGGTCGCGGAAAGCCGCCCGACCAACGATTGGGCGCTACCCGTGTGATTGCAATGTCCATCGCAATCGCAATGTCTGGAAAAGAAAACACCGGCATTTGCCGGCGTTTTCGTCCATCGTGTCAACCTGCCGCGATCAATAACGCGGCACGCCGTTGTCCACTTCCTGCGCCCATGCGTCGATGCCGCCGGTGACGTTGGCGACGCGGGTGAAGCCCAGTGCGCGGAATTGCTCGGCTGCCTGCGCGCTGCGCCCGCCCATGTGGCACAGGAAGGCCAGCGCGGTGTCCTTCGGCAGTGCTTCCAGCTTGGCGCGGTTGTCGCCGTCGAAGGTCTCGAACGGGGCATTGATGGCGGCGATGGCGCGCTCTTCCGGCGGGCGAACATCGACCAGCGTCAGGTTGCCGGCACGCACCTGGTCGTCGGCGCTGCGCACGTCCAGTTCCTGCACCGGCTTGGGCGCGTTGGGGTTGTCGATGGCCAGACCCTTGCCGCGGATGTCGTCCACCCAGTCGATGGTGATGCCTTCGGCGCGGCGCGCGCTGGCGGTGTCGAACTGCACGCGCAGGCCGTTGGATTCGGCGGCGATGGCGTTGGCGTCGAACGGGGCCAGCTGGAAGTTCGGCTGGAAGCGGGCGTCGATGCCCAGCTGCAGCGCGGCGCCGGGGGCGTCGGCCAGCGCGCCCTTGAGCATTTCCACGGCGGCCGGGGTGATGGTGATGCTGGGCGGGGTGCGGTCCGGCGGTGCAAGGCCGAGCAGGGTGCTCAGCTCGCCGCTGCCGGCCATCTGCAGGATGATGTCGCTGCCGCCCACCAGTTCGCCGTCCACGTACAGCTGCGGGATGGTCGGCCAGTCGCCGTAGAGCTTGATGCCTTCGCGGATTTCCCCGTCGGCCAGCACGTTGACGTGGGCGAAATCCACGCCCAGGTCCTGCAGCGCGCCGACGGCCTTGGCCGAGAAGCCGCACTGCGGCATCGCCGGCTGGCCCTTCATGAACAGGACGACGCGGTTGGCGCCGAGGAGGGATTCGATGCGCGCGCGCAGGGCGGGGTCGAGGGACATCGTGGACTCGCGGAATGGTCGAAGACGGAAGGCGATTCTACGCTGCATGGCATCATGGGGCATGACTGCCACGGGAACCCTGCATCGCATTCCTGCCCGTCCCTGGCGCTGGGTGCCATGGCTGCTGGTGTCGCAACTGCTGGTGCTGCTGGCATGGTGGTGGCTGGGCTGGAAGGCCGGGCTGCCGCTGTTGCTGGCCAGCCACGCTCTGTTCCTGCTGCCGGTGTTCCTGCCCAACAGCCGTTTCTACGGGCCGGTGCTGGCGCGGCTGCCCGGTCCGGCGGTGTGGCTGACGATCGACGACGGCCCTTCCGACGACACCCTGCGCATCCTCGACCTGCTCGACCAACATGACGCCAGGGCCACGTTCTTCATGGTCGGCGCGCGCGCGGCGGCGCAGCCGGGGCTGGTGCGCGAAGTGCTGCGGCGCGGGCATGAATTGGGCAACCACAGCCAGTCGCACCCGCAAGCGTGGTTCTGGGCCTTGGGGCCGCGCGCGTTGATGCGGGAGATTGGCGATTGCCAGCGGACGTTGGCGAGCATCGCCGGCCAACCGCCGCGCTGGTACCGCTCGGTGGTCGGCATGACCAATCCGTTCGCCGCCGCCGCCTTGCGCCGGCACGGTTTGGCGCGGGTGGGCTGGAGCGCACGCGGTTTCGATGGCGTCGGCTGCACGCCGGAAACGGCAGTGGCGCGCATCACCGGCAAGCTCGTGCCCGGCGCCATCGTGCTGCTGCATGAAGGCGCGGCGCATGGGCACAACGTGGCCATCGTCGAAGCGGTGTTGCGGGAAATGGACGCGCGCGGGTTGCACGCACGCCTGCCGCAAACAAGCGCATAGACTCGCCTGCCGCCTTTCGGAACCACGCCATGCCCTTTTCCCGCCTCGGCTTGTCCCCCGGTGTGCTGCCCGCGTTGCAACAGGCCTTGCAACAGGCCGGTTACGGCGTGCCCACGCCGATCCAACGACAGGCGGTGCCGGTGTTGCTGGAAGGGCAGGACGTGGTGGCGCTGGCCCCCACCGGTTCCGGCAAGACCGCCGCCTACGTGCTGCCGGCGTTGCAACGCTTCTTCGCCGCGCCACCGCGCAAGCCGCGTGTGCTGCAACAACTGGTGCTGGTGCCGACGCGTGAACTGGCGTTGCAGGTGGCCGACGTGTTCGCCACGCTGGGCCGCGAACTGCCCCGGCAGCCGCGGGTGGTGTGCGCGGTGGGCGGCGTGTCGATCAACCCGCAGCTGATGGCGTTGCGCGGCGGTGCTGACGTGGTGGTCGCCACGCCCGGTCGCCTGCTCGACCTGCTGGCGCACAACGCCTTGTCATTGCGGCAAGTGCAGCTGCTGGTGCTGGACGAAGCCGACCGCCTGCTGGAGCTGGGTTTTGGCGACGAGCTGCGGCAAATCCTCACCGAATTGCCGATACGGCGGCAGACCGCGCTGTTTTCGGCCACCTTCCCCGAACAAATTGAAGCGCTGGCCGCCGCCGGCCTGCGTGCACCGCAACGATTGCAGGCCGCCGCGCAGCCGCAGCCGGACATCGAACAGCGCGCCATCCGCGTTGATGCTGGCCGCCGTGTCGAACTGCTGTTGTCGTTGCTGGACGACCCACAATGGCGGCAAGTGCTGGTATTCGTCGGCAGCATCCGCGAAGGCGAGCGCTTGGCCGGTGCGTTGCGCAAGCACGATATCGCGGTGCAAGCCCTGCATGGCGAGCTGTCGCAAGGCCGCCGCGTGCGCGCGCTGCAGGCGTTCAAGGATGGGGCGTTGCAGGTATTGGTGGCGACCGACGTGGCCGCGCGCGGCATCGACATTGCCGGCCTGCCGGTGGTGGTGAATCACGAACTTCCACGCTCGCCGGCCGATTATCTGCACCGCATTGGCCGTACCGGTCGTGCTGGCGAAAAAGGCCTGGCGGTGAGCTTCGTCGATGCCGCCGCGCTGGCGCATTGGCGGCTGATCTGCAAGCGCAATGGCCTGCAATTGGAACCGGTTGTGCAGCCGGGTTTCGAGCCGAAAGACGCCGCCGCGCCCGCGCCACGGGTGGCCGATGACAACGGCGGCATCAAGGGCCGCAGGCCGAGTAAGAAAGACCGGCTGCGTGCTGCTGCGGCTGCTGCCGCCGAGTGATTACTCCTCGAAATCGCTTTCCGCAGACGCTGCCGGTGCAGCAGCGGGGCGCGGCGTGCGCTTGCCGGGTTTACGCAGCACTTCCACAAAGAACTGGGTATTGCCGGCGGCAACCAGTGCATCCACCGCGCGAATGAGCTCGGCAAATGGCACCGGCTGCGCGCTGGCTTCGTCGATGCCGGCCTTGCTGTCGAAATCCCAGAAGTCCGCGCCGGCCGGCAGGGCTTTGCCGCGTTCGCGCTTGATGTACTTGCGGATGTCGTGCTTGCTGGCTTCCAGCAGGCGGTCGGGGTGCTTGCCTTCGATGGCGAGGCGGTAGGTCTTTTTCACGGGATTCTCGTCATGACGCCAGCCCGGACGGGCGGCAGGGAACGGCGCGATTATCGGTGTAATGGCGTGGGCGTGGTTTGCGGATGCGGCTGTTCAAGCGGCGGGCAGATCCGCCAGCAATTCAGCGGCTGCCGGCAGCGCCTGTTCCATCCACAGGCCGTACATCGCCGCGGAGGGGTGCAGGCCGTCATCGACCAGCATCGCCGCCTCCGCGCCGCGTTCGCGGCTGACGGGCGTGATGTCGATGAAGGCGACGCCGTAATCGCCGCAGCAGGCATGGGCGGCGGCGTTGAAATCGTCGATCTCGCGCGCGATGGGGGCCGCGTCGCGCCCGTGCTCGCGCGCGAATGGGGTCACGCCCCAGTCGGGGATCGACAGCACCAGCACCCGCGCCGCGTTTTCGCCGGCCAGGGCGATTGCCCGTTGCAGCAATTGCTCGAACTGCTGGCGGTACTCGGCCAGCGGGCGGCCGCGGTATTGGTTGTTGACGCCGATCAGCAGGCTCACCAGCGCGAACGGCCCTTGCGGCGCGGCCGCGTCGATGGCGGCGGCCAGTTCGTCGGTGGTCCAGCCGGTGGTGGCGATCACCTGCGGATCGTCCAGCGCGATGCCGCGCGCATGCAATGCGGCAACCAACTGGAACGGCCAAGTGCCTTCGGCCGGCACGCCTTCACCGATGGTGTAGGAGTCGCCCAGCGCCAGATAGCGGGGTGCGGTGGCGTCGATCACGGCGCCTTCAACCCATCGCGCTGCGCGGCTTCAGCGGTACCACCTTGGTCACGCGTTCGGCGCGGCGCGCCAGCACGCGGTCGATGCGGCCGAATACCTCGCGCATCGTGTCCGCGTCGGGCAGCAGGGTCACGCGGAAGTGGTGGCGGTAAGGCACGTTGAAGCTGGAGCCGGGTACCACCAGCACGCCTTCGTCGTTCATCAGTTCCAGCGCGAATTCGTGGTCGTCAAAGCCCTGCGCAGCCGGGCCAACCACGGCCGGGAAGCCGTACAGCGCACCGGCGGGGGTGACCAGTTGCAGGTGTTCGCTGGCGGCGCAGGCCTCGATTACCGCGCGCCGGGTTTCGTACAGGCGGCCACCGGAGGCGCACAGCGCGGAGATGGTGTCCGGACCGTTGACCGCCGCGTCGATGGCGTACTGCCCCGGTACGTTGGCGCACAGGCGCAGCGCGCTGAGCAGGTCCAGCGCGGCGCGGAACTCGCCCAGCCGCGCGGCATCACCGGACAGCAGCATCCAGCCCACGCGCCAGCCGCAGGCGCGGTGCACCTTGCTCAGGCCGCTGAAGGTGATGCACGGGTGGTCGCCGGCCAACGGCGCGACCGGCTGGAACACGGCGTCGTCGTAAAGCACTTGGTCGTAGATTTCATCGACCAGCAGCAGCAGGTTGTGCTTGCGGGCGATGGCGACGACCTTCTCCAGCAGCTCGCGCGGATAGCTCGCGCCGCTGGGGTTGTTGGGGTTGATCAGCACGATGGCGCGGGTGCGCGAGGACACCAGCGTCTCGATTTCCACCGGGTCAGGCTGGAAGCCGTTTTCCGGCGCACAGCGGTAATACACCGGGCGGCCATCGTTGAGGATGGTGGCCGCCGACCACAGCGGGTAGTCGGGCGAGGGCACCAGCACTTCGTCGCCGGGGTTGAGCAGTGCACGCAGCGACAGGTCGATCAACTCGGACACGCCGTTGCCGACGAACACCCGCTCCGGGTGCGCATCGGGCGCGCCGCGTCGCGCATAGGCGGCAGCGATGGCTTCGCGTGCTTCCGGCAGGCCCTGCTGGTGGGTGTAGGGGTCGGTGCGGCCCATATCGTCGGCGATGGCGCGCTGCAAATGCTCCGGCGCGCGGAAGCCGAATGCACCGGGGTTGCCGATGTTCAGCTTGATCAGCTTGCGCCCCTGCGCTTCCAGCTCACGCGCTCGCCGGGCCAGCTCACCACGGATTTCGTAGCGGACTTCGGACAGGCGTTCGCGGGTGGGCAGCGGTTTGGGGCTTGACATTTGCGTGGGGCCGGCTTGGGGCATGAATACCAGCCATGGTAGCGGAATTGCTGCGCTGCGGGGCAATGGTTCCGGGCGGAACGGAATGGCGCCGCGGTGCCGGCGGACGCGGGTGACTAGCTAGAATGGACGGGATGACCGATCCGATCGACTTCTCCCCCCTGCGCCCCATCGGCTGGCCCTGGCCCGGCCTGCCGGAAGACGCGGCATGGCAGGCTGCCTTCGCCGCGCACCCGCAGGCGCGGCCGGCGCGGGTGGTCGAGCAGCACCGTTCCGGCTACGTGGTGGCCGATGCGCCCGATGCCGCGCTGAAGACCGAATCGCCGCCGGAATGGCAGCGCCCGCGCTTTCCCAGCCATGAGCGTGCGGCGGTCGGCGATTGGGTGCTGCTGGAGGGCATCCGCATCGTCGCGCTGCTGCCGCGGCGCACCTCGATCAAGCGTGGTGCGGCCGGCGAGCATTACCACCAGCAGGTGATCGCGGCGAACATCGACACGGTGTTCATCGTTTGCGGGCTGGACGCGGACTTCAACCCGCGCCGGATCGAGCGCTACCTGATGCTGGCCGGCAGCGGCGGCGCGTCGCCTGTGGTTGTGTTGACCAAGGCCGACCAGACCGAATACGGCGACGATGCACTGGCGGTGCTGGAGGAACTCGGCGCACAGGACATCCCCCTGCTGGCGATCAACGGCAAGGACCCGGCCAGCGTCGCCGCGCTCGCGCCGTGGCTGGGGCCGGGCCGCACCGTGGTGCTGGTCGGCTCGTCCGGCGCGGGCAAATCCACGTTGACCAACACCTTGCTCGGGCGGGAGCGCATGAAGACCGGCGAGGTGCGCGAGAGCGATTCGCGTGGACGCCACACCACCACCCACCGCGCGCTGCTGCCGCTGCCATCGGGTGCCTGCCTGATCGACACCCCGGGCATGCGCGAGCTCAAGCCCACCGGCGAGGAAACCCTGGCCGAAGGTGGTTTCGCCGACATCGATGCATTGACCGAGCAGTGCAAGTTCCGCGACTGCTCGCACCAGCACGAACCGGGCTGCGCGGTGCGCGCGGCGATCGACGCGGGCGACATCGAGGAAGGCCGCTTGCTGAACTACCTCAAGCTGCGCGAGGAAGTAGCCGCCGCCGCCGCCAAGCTAGCGCAGCGGCAGGCCGAGCAGGCGGTCGAACGCAAGACCGCCGGGCGTGGTGCGCAGTGGCGGCCGGCGGGGAAACCGAAGCGGCGTTGATGCGGGGCGGTACAAGGCCCCATCCGATGGATTCGGCGTATCGAGGGTGCGTTATCGTGCGGGCATGACCGTCGTTGCCCCCGACCCCTCCATTGCCCACCACGCTGCGCTTGACGCCCGCCTGGTGCGCGCGGTGCGCGGCATCAAGCTGCTGACGCTGACCAGTTGGCCGGCTGCGATGCAGGCACCGTTCCTTGAAAGTGCGGCGCGCGGCAACCCGGTGCTACCGCAGGTGGCGTACCCGAAGCACGATTTCAGCGAGGCGCGGCGCGAGCTGGTGGCGATTGCCGAGGCTGCCGACCCGATGCATCCGCTCGGCGCCTATCTGCGTGATTCGGCGCATAGCTGGGAGCTGGCCGCGCGCTTGCTGGAGGCGTTGGGCACGCCCGAGGTGGATGTGCTGTCGGCGCGGTTGTTCGGTACGCCGGAGCAGCCGATGCCTGGCAACGGGCCGACCACGCGCGAGGCGGCGCGGCACTTCATCGGCATCGCGCAGGAGCTGGACCACGAACTATTGGCACCGGAGGAGCAGGTGCCGGTCTCGGCCACCGCACTGCGGTTGCAGTTGCAAAACGACCTGGACGATTTCTTCGATGCCCGCGTGATCGAGGTGGTGCTGGACCCGGCGCTGATCGCCAAGGCCGCCGCCGGCGCCACCCGCATCCGTCTGCGCGGTGGCGCCTGCTTCAGCGTCTATGACCGCGCGCAGCTGTTCCACCACGAGGCGCTGGTGCATTCGCTGACCGCGCTCAATGGCCGCGAACAAACAGTGCTGCCGAGCTTGGCACTGTCCTCGCCGCGCATCACCGCGACGCAGGAAGGGCTGGCAACGTTCGCCGAGCAGGTTACCGGCAGCATCGACATCCAGCGCCTGAAGCGCATCAGCCTGCGCATCGAGGCGATCGCGATGGCGCGTGACGGCGCCGATTTCATCGATGTGTTCCGTTATTTCCGCGCGGCCGGGCAGGTGCGGGAGGAAAGCTTCGCGTCGGCGCAGCGGGTGTTCCGCGGCGTGCCGACTTCCGGTGGCGGCGCGTTCAACAAGGACACGGTGTATCTGCGTGGGCTGGTATCGGTGCACACTTTTTTCCGGCAGATGCTGCGCGAGGAGAAGTTGCAGCAGTGCCGTTGGCTGTTCGCTGGCAAGATGTCGCTGGGCGATGCGCAAGCGCTGGCGCCGTTGTTCGAAGCCGGGGTGCTTGCGCCGCCGCGCTGGTTGCCGCCGTGGTTGCAACGCGCCAATGGGCTGGCCGGGGCGCTGGCGTTTTCGTTGTTCGCCAACCGGATACGCATGGACAGCGTGGGTGCGGAGCCCGCGGGCTAGCCATCGACGGCGAAGATGGGAACGCGGCGTGCCGCGTTCGTGCGGGCGCTGATGGGCGCTTGGAAAACTCCGCGCCTACGGGCCGGATACGGTTTGCAGCTGCACGCGGCCAGCGGTAGCTGCCGCGATGAGGGTTTCCCCGGGTGGCGGCGCTTCGGCGCCGGCATGGATGCAGATGGCCCGATTGCGGCCGCCGGCCTTGGCCTGGTAGAGGGCCTGGTCGGCCAGTTCCAGCAGGGCGGTGGTGTCGGCATCGGTGCCCAATGGCGCAACCAGGCAGCCCAGCGAGGCGGTGACCTGGAGCGTGTTGCCGTCGATGTCGATGGGGGTTTTGCCGATGGCCTGCAAGATGCGTTCGGCCAGCGTCGGCAACGCCTCGGCGCGCAGGTCGGGCAGCAGCAACAGGAATTCCTCGCCGCCCCAGCGCATCACCGCGTCGTGCGGGCGCCGCAGCCGTGAAAGGCGCTGCGCCACTTCGACCAGCACGGCGTCGCCGACGGCATGGCCCCAGCTGTCGTTGATGCGCTTGAAGTGGTCCAGGTCGAGCAGGAACAGGCCGAATTCCGGCGCTGGCGTCCCTTCTTGCCGCGCCATGTGCAGTGCATGGTCGTGCTGTTCCAGCAGCGCTTGCCCACGGCGGCGGTTGAACAGGCCGGTCAGCGGATCGTGCAGGGACTGCTCGGCCAGCGTCGCCACGCGGCCGGACAGGCGGCGGTTGGTTTTGCGCGAGCGTGCCAGCCACTGCGCCAGCATCACCGCCGCCAGGGCCAGCACCAGCGCCAGTGCCGCCCACATGCGCTGCCGCCATGTTTGCGCGGACAGCTTGGCTTCCTTGAGCCGGTTGGCGTCGGCCAGCCGCTCGATCTCGCGCTGGCGGGTTTCGGCCGAATATTTTTCCTGCAACTCCAGCAGGGCCTTGTCGCGGCTCTGGCGGGTGATTTCCTGTTCTTGCTGCTGGATGTCGCGCAGTATCTCGAACGCGGCCCGGTAGTCGCCGGCGCGTTCGTGGATGCCCACCAGCTCGCGGCTGATCGCCACCATGTCGCTGGGCATGCCCAGCCGCGAGGCCTCGTTGGCGGCTTCGCGCACGTCGGCGATGCCACCGGCCACGTCGCCCAGGTGCGCGCGTGCCAGCCCCCGATTGGTCAGCGCATAGGTCCGGGTGACCGGGTCGTTGCGGTTGCGCGACAGTTCTTCCGAGCGCTCGGCATATTCCAGTGCCCGCTTCCAATCGGAATGGCGCAGCCAGTAATCGGAAAGATTGGACAGGGCATTGGCGCGCAGCGCACCGAGGCTGTCATCGCCCTCGGTGATCGCCACCACGCGGTTGAAGGCCTGCAACTGCTGGGCATCCTGCTCGCCATAGGTATAGCTGAAGCCCAGGCTGAGCTGGACCTCGGCCATGATGCGCCGGTTGCCGAGCCGCTCGGCCAGTACGTTGGCTTCCTGCCCGATGGCCTCGGCGCGGTCGTGCAGGCCGAGGTAGCTGTTGAGGATGAGCAACTGGTTCAGCGCCAGGATGTGGTCGGCGGTGTGGCCCAGTTGTTCGGCCAGCTTGATGGCTGGGATGGCCTCGGCGATGCCGCGGTCGAAGCGCCCCTGGAAGCGGTGCAGGCGCGCGTGCAGGAAATGCAGTTGCTGCATTTGTTCCGGGGTGGCATCGGCCTCCAGCGGCGGGGTGTCGGCAAAAAGCAGTGCAGCCTTGGCGATATCGCGCTGCGCTATCGCCGCCTGTGCCCGCACCAGGAGGGCGTCGAGCCGGCAGCGCCGGCAGTCTTCGTCCCTGGCCATCGCGTCCAGTTGCGCCAGCGATTCGTCCAACTGCGGGGTCAGGCCGGTGTTGCGTTCCGCGCTGACGATCCAGCCGATGCTGGTGTGGTAGAGCCGGCGCTGTTCCAGCGGTGCGTCGGCGCCGGGGCGGTCCTGTGCCGCTTGCAGCCGCGTTACCGTGGCCTCGGGAGTGCCGGAGCCGTTGACGTGCAGGTCGCGGATGATGGCCGACAACTGTTCCTCCGCATGCAGCGGCAGGGCGAACAGCAGCAGGAGCAGGACCAGGCAGGGGTTGGGGCGCGCCATGCGGGCAGTATCGGCCAGAACCGGGGAATATTTGGTCGTCGTCGTCACGATATGGAGGTGTCAGCCGTGCATTGCCAGCGCGACCGCGCGCTCGCCGCTGCCCATCGCCAGCGTCCAGCCGAGCATGCCGTGGCCGAGGTTGCAGGCCAGTCCTTCGGCGACGTTGCGGATTTCCGGCGACGACCACGGCGTGACCGGGCGCAGGCCGGCCCAGCGGCTTTCGATGCGTTCGTAATCGACCGCTTCGGGCATCGAGGCGCGGGCCATCGCGATCAGCTGCTCCATGCGCTCGGGGTCCGGGCGCGGGTCCCAGTGGTTCATGTCGGCCAGCCCGGCCACGCGCATGCGTTCGCCGAGGCGGCAGAACACCAGCTTGCGCGAGGTGTCGGTGATGCTGGCGCGTGGCGCGCCCGGGCCGCAGGGCGCGGTGAACGAATAGCCCTTGATCGCCATCAGCGGTATGCGAATGCCGAGCGGGCGCAGCAATGCAGCGCCGTCGATGCCGGCGCAGACCACCAGCCGCCGCGCCCGCACCGCCGCGCCCACGCGTGGTTGCAGCTGCCAGCCGTCGCCGTGCCGCTGCAGCCGTTGCAGGTCGAAGCCGAAGTGCGCGCGCATGCCGTAGTGGTCCTGCAACACGTGCAGCAGGCCGGTGCCGAACTGGAACGGGTCGCCGGCTTCCTCCTGCGGCGAATGCACCGCGCCGGCGAGGCCGGGCATGTCGGCCAGCGCCGGTTCGACCGCAATGGCCTGCGTGGCGTCGAGCAGGTGCTGCTCGACGCCATGGGGTTGCTTGAGTGCAATGGATGCCCTGGCCGCCTGCATTGCACCGGCGTCGTGGAAGGCGTGCAGCTTGCCGGAAACGGCATGGTCGAAGGCGATGGGATGATGTTGCAGCAACGCATGCAGGGCGATGCGCGATTCCAGCGCCAGTTCCAGCGTCGCCAGCGTGTTGGCTTGCGCGCGCAGGGCGTTGGTTTCGCGCAGGAAGGCCAGCCCCCAGCGCCAGAAGTCCGGGTCTGGCGACCAGCGCGTGCGGAACGGGCCATTGCGCCCGAACAGCATCTTCGGCAATTGCCGCCATGTCGCGGGGCCGGCCATCGCGTCGGTATAGGCATAGCTCAGTTGCGCGCCGTTGGCGAACGAGGTGCCCAGCACCGGGCCGTTGGCGCGCTCGAGCAGCAGCACCGACAAGCCGCGGCGCGCGGCGGCGTAGGCAGTGGCGAGGCCGACGACGCCTGCGCCGAGGACGACCAGGTCGGCGGCGGGCGAGTCAGTGGGTTCGATGGACATGGGGCGCACCCGGCGGCGGCATCACTGCGGCCAGAAATTGAGGAAGCCGGTGATGATCAGCGCGTTGACGAAATCGATGAAGAACGCGCCCACCAGCGGCGCGACGAGGAAGGCGCGCGGGGCAATGCCGTAGCGCTGCACCAACCGGCGCATCACCGCCATCGCGTTGGCGGTGGTGCCGAGCATGAAGCCGATGAAGCCGCCGCCCATCACCGCCGCGTCGTAGTCGCGGCCCATGATGAAGTAGATCGGCACCGCGAACAGCACCACCAGCGCCACCTGCACGATCAGGTTGACCAGCAGTGGCAGGCCCATGCCGGCCAGTTCCCACAACCGCAGGTCCATCAGCGCGATGGCCAGGAACAGGGCAAGGCAGATGTTGCCGATCAGCTCGGTGGTCGGCACCGACAGCTTCAACATGCCGGTGTAGTCGTCGAAATTGCGCACCGCCGCGCCGACCAGCATCGCGCCGATGTACGACGGCAGGGTCAGGCCGATGCCCGCGAAACCGCGGCTGACCCACGCGCCCAGCCACATCGCCATCAACAGCACGACGATGCTCTTGAGCGCGTCGAATTCGCGCGCGGTTTCGCTGGAAAACGCACCGTCACGCTTTCGTCCTCGTCACCGGCATCGCCGCCCCGGCTGGAGCCGCGGATGTTGAAGCGACGCATCAGCACGGTGATGGCCGGCCCGCCGACCACGCCGCCGCAGATGATGCCGGCCATCGCCGCGGTGATCGCCAGCGTTTCGGCGCCGTGCAGGCCAGCCTTCTCGAACAGCGGCGCGAACGCCATGCCGGTGGCCGGGCCGCCGGTGAGCGTGGCCGAGCCGGCCAGCACGCCGAACATCGGGTGCAGGTCGAACAGCCATGCCACGCTGATGCCGACCAGGTTCTGCACCACCGCGAACACGCTGGCCAGTAGCAGGAACACCATTACCTGGCGTCCGCTGATGCGCAGCAGTCGCACGCTGGCGTTGATGCCCAGCGTGGTGAAGAAGGCCACCATCAATGGCGTCTTCAGCGTGGTGTCGAGCTGGAACAGCGCGGTACCGCGCGAATGCGCCCACCACACCAGCAGCGCGACCAGCAGGCCGCCGACCACCGGCTCGGGCAGGTTGTAGCGGCGCAGCAGCGGGATGGACTTGCACAGCGCATAGCCGGCGAACAGGGTCAGGCCGCCGAAGGCGACGGTTTGTACTGCATCGAGCTGGATCATCGAACGCTTGCCTCACCCCTGCGGAACAGGGCTACACCCTAGCAGGATGGGGCAGGCCGGATGTGTGGGAGCGATTTTCCCGATGTGTCGGGCCTTCGTTCGCGGGCGTCAGGAGCGTTGGGCCTTTGCCCGCCGCGATATTGCCGGGCGACGTTGCAGGGTCAGCGCTGCGGGCGCTTCCAGGCGATGCAGTCCACCTCGACCTTGCAGTCCACCACCATGCGGTTCTCCACGCAGGCGCGGGCCGGCGGATGCTCGCCGAAGTAGTGCTTGAACACGCCGTTCAAGGCGTAGAAGTCGCGGGCGTCGTCCAGCCACACGCCGCAGCGCACGACGTGCTCGGGGCCGTAGCCGGCCTCGGCGAGGATGGCCAGCAGGTTGCTGATGGCCACATGCGACTGCTCGGTGATGGTGCCGCCGACCAGTTCGCCGTCGCGCATCGGCACCTGCCCGGACACATGCAGCCAGCCATCAGCCTCGACCGCGCGCGAGAACGGCATGTGTTGCTTGCCTTGGCCGACGCCGCCTTCGGCGCCGTAACGTTTGATGTCGGTCATGGATGCTCCTTCATGCGATGGTCAAAGCCCCTCTCCCGGCGGGAGAGGGGTTGGGGAGAGGGCAGGGGCGAAGCCTCGCAATAACCTGATTGCATGGAGCTTCGCCCGTACCCTCATCCGCCCCTCCGGGGCACCTTCTCCCGGAGGGAGAGGGGCTTCAGTTGTTCGGCGCGATGAACTGCCCCGGACGCGCGATTACTTCGCTGCCGTCATAAGCCAGCTCGCCGTTGACCCACACCGCGTCGATGCCCTCGGCGGCGCGCGCCGGGTCGTGGAAGCTGGCCATGTCGCGCACTCGCGCCGGGTCGAACAGCACCAGGTCGGCGCAGCCGCCGGGGCGGATGAAGCCGCGCGCGCCCAGCGCGAAGCGGCTGGCCGGCAGGCCGGTCATCTTGTGCACGGCGGTGTGCAGCGGGAACAGCGCCTCGTCGCGCGCGTAGTGGCCCAGCACGCGCGGGAAGGTGCCCCACAAGCGCGGGTGCGGGCGCGGGTCGCGCGGCAGGCCGTCCGAGCCGATCATCGTCAGCGGGTGCAGCAGGAAACGGCGCACGTCGGCCTCGTCCATGCAGTGGTAGACCGCGCCGGCCGGCTGCAGGCGCGTTGCCGCGTCCAGCAGCGGCACGCCCCAATCGGTGGCGATGTCGGCCAGCAGGCGCCCGCCCTGCGCCGGTTCCGGTTCGACCAGGTGATGAGGATGTCGTAGGCGTCGGTGACCTGCTTGAGGTCCAGGGTCGAGGCGCTGGCCGCATACGGGTAGCAATCGCAGGCCACGTCTTGCGTATGCGCGGCGGCGTCCAGATGGCGCAGCACCTCGCGGCTGCGGCCCCAGTTGTCGATGCCGGCGCATTTGACGTGCGAGACGCGCACCGCGGCGCGTGGCGCGCGTGCGGCGTCGAAGGCTTCCTCCATTGCGTCGAGGATGCCGGCGAACTCGTCGCGCAGGTGGGTGGCGTACAGGCCGCCGGCCGGCAGTTCGCGCGCCAGTTCGGCCACTTCTGCAGACGGTGCGTGGAAGGCCGAGCCATAGGCCAGGCCGCTGCTCAGGCCGAGCGCGCCCTGTTGCAGGCTTTCGCGCAGCTGCGCGCGCATCGCGCCGATCTCGTCGGCGGTGGCGGCGCGGTCGAGCCGGTCCATATGGTTCTGGCGCAGCGCGGTGTGGCCGACCAGCGCGGCCACGTTCACCGCCGGTTGCGCGGTTTCCACTGCGCGGCGGTAGCTGGCGAAGTCCGGGTAGCGGGAGTCGCCGGGGTCGCCAAGCAGGTTCATCGGGTCGGGCACCTCGCCGCGGATGCGCACCGGGGCTGGCGCTGATGCCGCAGTTGCCGACCACCACGGTGGTCACGCCCGCGTGCGACAGCTTGCTGGTCATTGCCGGTTGCCGGATCACTTCGATGTCGTCGTGGGTATGCACGTCGATGAAGCCCGGCGCGAGGGCGCGGCCGGCGGCGTCGATGACCTGCACGGCCCCGCCATCGAGCGCGCCGACCGCGACGATGCGGCCATCGCGCACACCGACGTCGCCGTGCGGTGCCGGGCCGAAAGTCGCTGCCGTCGAGCACCAGCGCGTTGCGGATCAGTACGTCGTACATCCGTTCAGTCGCCCAGCGGCAGGCGCGAGTCGCCGCCGCGGTAGCGGTCCAGCGCCAGCTTTATGCGGCGCAGGTGCTCGTGGTTGTCGCCGGCGCCGTTGAGCGCGGTGGTGGTGGCCAGCACGTCGATGGCCAGCATCATCGCGTAGCGCGACGCGGAAGGTTTGAACACGAAATCGGTCTCCTCGATGCTGATCGGCAGCAGCCACTCGCTCAACGCCGCCAGTGGCGTGCCGGCGCGGGTGATGGCGCCGACGTGGGCGCCATAGCCGCGGGCGATCTCCACCGCCGACACCATTTCCGGGGTGATGCCGCTGACCGACAGCGCCAATACAAGATCCTGCGGGCCGGTGATGGCGGCGGTCATATTCATCACCACCGCGTCGTTGCAGGCGACGATCGGCAGGCCGAAGCGCATCAGCCGGTTCTGCATTTCCTGCGCGAACACCGTCGAGCAGCCGCCGATGCCGAACATGTGGACGCGCCCGCGCCCGGCAGATGGCGTCGGCCAGTTGCTGCACCACCTCTTCGTCGAGGCCGGCCAGGTTGTGCTGCAGGCAGGTCTGGATGTCGTCGCAGATCTGCGCGAACAGCGCCGACACCGGCGGCGCGTCTCTGCTGTTCCAGGAAGCGCTTGCCGACCGCGCTGGCCGAGGCCAGCCCGCGCGCAGCTCGCGCACGTGCTCGCAGCCCAGTGCCTTGGCGAAGCGCGAGATCGCCGCGGCGCTGACCCCGGCGCGCTCGGCCAGTTCGGTCACGCCGTATTGGGCGGCGGCATCGACGTCGGCGAGGATGGTGCTGGCGATGCGCGCCTCGACCGGGCTGAATTCGTGCTGCCGTTGGCGCAGTTCGTAGACGATGTCGAACATGGTGGGATTTTTCGGTTTCAGAGCACGGTGGCCAGGGCCATCACCAGCAGCAGCGCGGTGACGGAAATCAGGGTTTCCAGCACGGTCCAGGTCTTGAGGTCTTGGCCACGGACAGGTCGAAGTACTCCTTCACCAGCCAGAAGCCGCCGTCGTTGACGTGCGAGAGGATTAGCGAGCCGGCGCCGGTGGCCAGCACCAGCAGTTCCGGGTGCGGGTAGCCGGTGGCGGCGGCGATGGGCGCGACGATGCCCGAGGCGGTGGTCATCGCCACCGTCGCCGAGCCGGTGGCCACGCGCATCAGCGCGGCCATCGTCCAGCCCATCAGCAGCGGCGACAGCGCGAATTGCTGCGACAGGTTGATGATCTCCGCGGCCACGCCGGTATGCACGAGGATGCCGTTGAGGCCGCCACCGGCGCCGACCAGCAGGGTGATCGCGGCGGTGGGCGCCAAGCATTCCTGCGAGAACTTCAGGATCTGCTCGCGGCTGAAGCCGCGCATCAGGCCCAGGGTGACGAAGCTCATCAAGGTGGCCAGCAGCAGCGCCACCACCGAGTGGCCGAGGAAGCGCAGGCCGTGGTTGAGGGGCGAGCCGTGCGTGGCGATCTGGTCGGCCCAGCCGCCCAGCAGCATCAGCGCCACCGGCAGCAGCAAGGTGGCGATGGTGATGCCGAAGCCCGGCAGCTGTTCATCGGGAATGCGGCCGTGGCCTTCGTTCAACAGCGCCGCCTCCATCGGGTTGTGCGCCGGCAACTGCACCCGCGGTGCGATGAACTTGGCGAACAACGGCCCGGCCAGCGCCGCGGTGGGCAGGCCCACCAGCAAGGCGTAGAGCACGGTGCGGCCGACGTCGGCTTCGTAGGCGGTTACTGCCAGCATCGCCGCCGGGTGCGGCGGCACCAGCCCGTGCACCACCGACAGCCCCGCCACCATCGGCAGGCCCACCAGCAGCAGCGGCACGCCGGGTGCGGCGGGCGACGTTGAGCACGATCGGGATCAGCAGCACGAAGCCGACCTCGAAGAAGATCGGCAGGCCGATGCAGAAGGCGACCAGCATCATCGTCCAGTGCACGTTCCGGGTGCCGAAGCGGGCGATCAGCGTGCGCGCGATGCGCTCGGCGCCGCCGGACTCGGCCATCATCTTGCCGAGCATGGTGCCCAGCGCCACGATCAGCGCGATGTGCCCCAGCGTCTTGCCCACGCCCTGCTCGTAGGCCGGCAGGATTTCCGGCGCCGGCATCCCGGCCAGCAGTGCCAGCCCCACCGACACCACGGTGACGCTGATGAACGGGTTGAGCCGGAAGCGTGCGATCAGTACCACCAGCGCCAGTATCGACAGCGCGGCGTGTATCAGCAGCAGGTTTCCATTGCTCATGCAGGCAGGCTCCGGGTGCGGCTCAGAAGTAGGTGGTCACCGCGCCGACGACGCGGTGCGCGGCATCGACCACCAGCAGGTGGCGCCATTTGTCGAAGGTCAGGCACGGGTGGGAGATGTCGAAACACAGCAGGTCGCCCACGCGCAGGTCGTCGCCGGCGTGCACGTCGAGGAAGGCGTGCTGGTCCATCATCGCGGTGACCTGCCAATGCGCGGGCGCGGCGTTCGGCGTCGCGTCGCCGGGGCGATGGTGCAGCGCCGGCACCGGGAAGCCGGCGTCGAACGCGGCATCGCGCTTGCCCAGCGCGACGATTGCCTTGCCCGGTTCCGGCCGCGACTGCACGCAGGCCCACAGCCGCAGCGCCGGGCGCAGGCTTTCGCCCAGCTCGCGTGCGACCGGGTTGCTGGCGTGGATGCGGGCGGCGGCCTGGCGGTAGATGCCGACGTCGTGGCTGAGGTAGCAGCCGGGGCGCAGCACCACCTGCGCATCGGCGTCGCCGGACAGCGCGGCGATTTTTTCGGCGACCACGTCGAACCACGCCGAGCCGGCGCCGGACAGGATCGCCGGCAATTGTGCGAAACCGCCGGCATCGTGGATCGCGCGCCACTGCGCCAGCGTGCGTTGCAACACCGCGCGCACGCCGGCCTCGTCCCTGGCCACGCCTTCATAGACTTCCACGCCGACCAGCGCGACCGCGCCCGGCCAGCGCGCGATTTCCGCCAGCACCGCCTGCGCCTGCGCATCGTCGCGCACGCCGGTACGACCGCCTTCGACGCCGATTTCCAGCAGCACCTTGATGCATTGCCCGCGCGCGGCGAAATACCGCCCCAGCGCAGCCACGTTGTCGGCAGAATCCACCACGCAGGCGAACCAAAACCCGGCATCGCGCGCCTGCAGATCGGCGATCAGCTCAAATTGCCCTTGCCGACCAACTGGTTGGCAAGCAGCACGCGGCGCACGCCGTGCTCGAAGGCCGCCACCGCCTGTGGTGCGGTGGCCAGGGTGATGCCCCACGCACCGGCATCAAGCTGCATGTGGAACAGCGCCGGGCTCATCGTGGTCTTGCCGTGCGGCGCCAGCTGCACGCCATAGGCGGCGGTGAAGCGGCGCATCCATTCCAGGTTGTGGCGCAGCGCCGGTTCCTCCAGCACCGCGACCGGCAGGCCCACGTCCTCGGCGAGGATGGACCCACCCCGTGCGGCCAGCGATGATGGCGTCCACGGACCGCCGGCCGGCAAGCCCTTGCCGGACAGTGGCTGATCCATCTGAAAGTAATTTTCCGTCACGGAAATCCTCTCCTGCGGCAGGTCATGGGCGTCGATGGCAGCCGACTGTTTAGCATGAGAATGGATTTTATGAAAATTATTTTCTCGAATGGCGTCGGTTGACGCTTCGCCTTCATCCCTATGCGTGGCCCCATCGCGGCATGACGCCTCACCGTCATGGCGGCAGGAGGATTGCGACGGTGGACGCAGGGGAAAGGCGCTCATCCCATTACGTGTAGCCGGCACGCCGGGATGGCATCACCGGTGCTTCGGGGGCGCATGCCATCGGGCGCAGTCCCGCTCCATTCGGCATGACACGGGCCCGAGATACGTCCACGACATGCGCCACCGGATTGTGCGTTTGCAGCATGGCCGCGACAGCATCGCGACAGGTCCGCGTCGGCCAACGGGCGTATCATCCAGCGTTCCGCTTTCGCCCATTCAGCTCACGTCGATGTCCAACGAAGATTTCAAGCAGGCCGCCCTCGACTACCACCGCCTGTCGCCGCCGGGGAAGATCCGCGTTGCCGCGACCAAGCCGATGCTGACCCAGCGCGACCTGTCGCTGGCGTACTCGCCGGGCGTGGCCTATGCCTGCCAGGCGATCCAGGCCGACCCGCAGCAGGCCAGCGAGCTGACCGCGCGCGGCAACCTGGTCGCGGTGATCTCCAACGGCACCGCGGTGCTGGGCCTGGGGCAACATCGGCCCGCTGGCCGGCAAGCCGGTGATGGAAGGCAAGGGCGTGCTGTTCCAGAAGTTCGCCGGCATCGACGTGTTCGACATCGAGATCGACGAGAACGACCCGGACAAGCTGATCGACATCATCGCCTCGCTGGAGCCCACCTTCGGCGGCATCAACCTCGAGGACATCAAGGCACCGGAATGCTTCGTGGTCGAGCGCAAGCTGCGCGAGCGCATGAACATCCCGGTGTTCCACGACGACCAGCACGGCACCGCGATCATCGTCGGCGCGGCCATCCTCAACGCGCTGGACATCACCGGCAAGAAGATCGACGAAGTGAAGGTCGCCACCACCGGCATGGGCGCGGCGGGCATTTCCTGCGTCAACATGCTGGTGCAACTGGGCGTGAAGCCGGAGAACGTGCTGGCCTTCGACCGCGATGGCGTGATCCACAGCGGCCGCGCCGACCTCGACCCGGAAAAGGCGCGCTATGCGCGCGATACCGACAAGCGCACGCTGGCCGAGATCGTCGAGGGCGCGGACGTCTTCCTCGGCCTGTCGGCGCCGGGCATCCTCACCGCCGACATGGTCAAGACGATGGCGCGCGACCCGGTGATCTTCGCGCTGGCCAACCCGACCCCGGAAATCATGCCGGAGGAGGCGCGTGCCGCCCGCGCCGACGCGATCATCGGCACCGGCCGCTCGGACTACCCGAACCAGGTCAACAACGCGCTGTGCTTCCCGTACCTGTTCCGCGGCGCGCTGGACGTGGGTGCGACCATCATCAACGAGGAAATGAAGGTGGCCTGCGTGCGTGCGATCGCCGCGCTGGCACGCAAGGAAGCCTCCGACCTCGGTGCGGCCTACGGTGGCGAAACGCCGAGCTTTGGCCGCGACTACCTGATCCCTCGGCCGTTCGACCGCCGCCTGCTGGTGGAGCTGTCCTCGGCGGTGGCGCAGGCAGCGATGGATTCTGGCGTTGCCACCCGCCCGATCGCCGACATGGACGGCTACCGCCAGAAATTGGCGCAGTTCGTCTATCGCACCAGCCTGCTGATGAAGCCGGTGCATGACCAGGCGCGTGCGGACAAGCAGCGCGTGGTCTATGCCGAAGGCGAAGAGGAAGTGGTGCTGAGTGCGGTGCAGAGCGTGATCGACGAAGGCGTGGCCTATCCGATCCTGATCGGCCGCCCCGACGTGATCGAAACGCGCATCCAGCGCCTCGGCTTGCGCATGAAGCCGGGTGTCGATTTTGAAATCACCAACATCAACGACGACCCGCGTTTCAACGATTACTGGCAGTATTACCACGGCCTCACCGGCCGCAAGGGCGTCACCGTCGCCGCCGCCAAGAACCTGCTGCGTTCGCGGCCGACGCTGATCGCCGCGGTGATGGTGGCCCGTGGCGAAGCCGACGCGATGCTCAGCGGCGTGGTCGGCCGTTTCCACAAGAAACTCGGCTACGTGCGCAGCGTGATTCCGCTGGAGCCGCGCGTCAGCTCCACCTCGGCGATGACCGGCGTCATCAACTCGCAGGGCGTGTTTTTCTTCGTCGATACCCACGTGCAGGAAGACCCGAGCGTGGAGCAGATTGTCGAATCCACGCTGCAAGCTGCTTACCGCATGAAGTTGTTCGGTATCGAACCAAAGGTGGCGCTGCTGTCGCATTCCAATTTCGGCAGCCACGATTCCAAGGACGCACTGAAAATGCGCCAGGTGCGCGAGCAACTGCTCAAGCGCAACCCGCGTTTGAATGTGGACGGCGAAATGCAGGGCGACACCGCATGGGACGAAGCCCTGCGCGAGAAGCTGCTGCCGAATAGCACGCTGAAGGGCCGCGCCAACCTTTTCGTGCTGCCCAACCTGGAGGCAGCCAATATCGCCTACAACCTGGTGCGGGTATTCACCGATGGCGTGGCGATCGGCCCGATCCTGATGGGCACCTCCAAGCCGGTGCACATCCTGACCAGCAGCGCCAGCGCCCGCCGCATCCTCAACATGACCGCCATCGCCGCGGTGGATGCACAGATCCGCAAGCAAATGGAAGCCGAACGCGGCACTTGAGTTGCCGCAGGCAGCGCCCGGCCGTTGGTCGGGCGGCTGTGTGCGTCGGGCGCCGGATGCCGCCTTTTCTTGCATTCCGCGGACTGGGCATTACAGGCAGGTCATGAGTACGTTTCTTCTTGCGATCCTCGTCATTGGCTTGGTCGCTGGCATCGCAGGTGGGCTTGCGGTGCTTGCCTTGGCCTACCTGCTTCCGCGCAAGTCATGCCCCAAGTGCAGCACGCTGCTGCCGCGCTTCCGTAAGCCGGCGAATGCCCGTGAAGCGATGCTCGGTGGATGGCATTGCCCGTCATGTGGCGCCAGGATCGCGCGTGATGGCTCGCTCCTGCCGGGCGATGCGTGAGGACTGGCAGGAGCTTTGGGCGGTGCATTCATGGTTGTCGAGGCGCGGCATGCCTTCGGCCTTCCCGTGGCGGGCACTGCCGCAGGCGATGGCAGGGCAATGGCCTTTGCTAGAATCACGCCGTCCCGACTCACCCGAATGACGCCATGAGCCATACCGCCACCGCGCCCGCCAACGCCGAGAAGCGTTACACCGTGCACCGCGCCGACCTGCCGCTGAGCTGCCCGACGCCGGAAATGGCATTGTGGAATTCACACCCGCGCGTTTACCTGCCGATCGAGAACGAGCCCAATGGCGAGGCCGCGTGCCCGTATTGCGGTTCAGTGTTCGTGCTCGCTGATTGATTGTTGCCGATGCGCCGCCTGACCGTGGTGCAGTTGCTGCCGGCGCTGCACTCCGGCGGCGTCGAGCGTTCCACGCTTGAAATCGCGCAGGCGCTGGTGGCCGCCGGCCATCGCGCCATCGTCGTTTCGGCGGGTGGCCGGCTGGTGCAGCCGTTGCTGGACAGCGGTGCAGAACACCTCACCCTCGATATCGGTCGCAAATCGCTGCTGACGCTGCGGCACGTGGTGGCATTGCGCCGCCTGTTCGCCGACACCGGCGCGGACATCGTGCATGCGCGCTCGCGGCTGCCGGCATGGCTGGGCTGGTATGCGCTGCGCGGCTTGCCACAGGCGCGGCGGCCGCGCTGGGTGACGACGATGCACGGGCTCAATTCGCCCGGCCGCTACAGCGGCATCATGGCCAGCGGCGAGCGGGTGATCTGCGTGTCGCAGACGGTGCGTGATTATTTGTTGCGGCATTACCCGGTTACCGATCCGGCGCGGCTGCGGGTCATTCCGCGTGGCGTCGATGCGGCGCAGTTTCCACGCGTGGCGCGCAACGACCGCCGGCCGCGTCTGGCGGTGGCCCAGCGTTACCCGCAATTGGCCGGAGACGGCCCGCTGCTGCTGCTGCCGGGGCGCGGCACGCGCCTGAAAGGCCACACCCACGCGCTGCGCCTGCTGGCGGCGCTGCATGCCGCAGGCATGCCGGCACGCTTGTGGATGCCCGGTGCGCGCGAGCCTGAGCGCGAGGCCTACGTGCGCGAACTGGAGCAATACGCAGCGACGCTGGGCATAGGCGACGCGCTGGCGATCACCGAGCCCACCGCGCGCATCGCGCAGGCCTATGCGGCAAGCGATCTGGTGTTGCAGCTGTCCGACAAGCCGGAAGCCTTCGGCCGCACCGTGCTGGAGGCCTTGTGCGTTGGCCGCCCGGTGCTGGGCTGGGGCCACGGCGGGGTCGGCGAGTTGCTGGCGCAGTTGCAGCCTTCCGGCGCAGTGACACCCGGCGATGCGGGCGCATTGGCACTGCGTGCACGACAATTGCTGGAGCAGCCGCCATCTCTGCCTTCCCGGATCCCCTTCACCTTGCAGGCGATGCAGCGCGCGACGCTGGATGTCTATGACGAACTCACCTGAATCATCCGTTGCCTCTTCCGCGTGGCTTCCGGGGCGCTGGGCACCGGCATGGGTGCTGGCCTTCGTCGCGTCGTGGCCGGCGCCGGGCATCGCCGAGGGCGTGCTGGTGCTGGGCGCGTTGGTTACCGTCGTGCGCTTGCTGCAACTGCGCGCGCGCGGCGATGCCAGCGCATTGTTGAGCGCGCAGGCGTGGGCGCTGACCAGCGTGTTGTTCTTCGCCTACTGGATGCCGCAACTGCTGTCGGTGCTGGATGCCGAAGACCTGCGGCGGGCATTGGCCAAGGTCGCCGCCGGGCTGCGCTACCTGCCATTCATGTGGTTGGTGGCAATTGCGGTGGCGCGCGATGCGCGGCGCAAGGTGGTGTTCGGCGGGCTGGCGATGATCGTCGCGCTGTGGACGCTGGATGCGCTGGCGCAGGCGATCTCCGGCACCAGCCCGATGTTCTGGTCGTTGGACCAGCTCAAGCAATTGCTGTCCGGCAAGGTGTTGTGTGCGCCGCAGGACATGTCGGGCATCGGGCGCTTCAACGGCGTGTTCGGTAGTTGCAACCCCAAGCTGGGGCAGGTGCTGGCGAGCCTGTCGCCGTTGCTGCTGTTCATCGCCGCCGCGCGCTGGCGGCGTATGGGTTGGGCCGTGGCGGCACTGGCGGTGGGGCTGGCGGTGTTGCTGGCCGGTTCGCGCGCGTCGTGGCTTGCCTACGTGTTGGTGTTGCTGGTGTCGGCATGGCATCTGTTCGGCAAGCGCTGGACGGCGCTGGCGCTGCTGGCCACGGTGCTGGGCATGATGGCGATGGTGGCGGGCTCGCCGCAGGTGCGCGAGCGTATCGCCGATACCTTGCCAGCATTGAGTGGCAACGATGAGGGCGTGAACAGTGCCCTCGCCGGACGCAGCCAGATATGGCGTGGTGCGTTGTGCATGGTGCGAGAACACCCGGTCAATGGCGTGGGCGTGCGTGCATTCCGCAAGGCGTGGCCGGAGTGCAACCCGGCGCCGGGGCAGGCCGCCGAATGGGGTGCGGGCCCGGCCTTGCACGCGCACCAACTGGTGCTGGAAATCCTCGCCGAAACCGGCGTGCTGGGCCTGCTGCTGTGGCTGGCCGGCGCGGCGATGGCGTGGCGCGCGTGGCGTTATGCCGATGCGGCCTCGCGTGAGCGTGCGCGGCCGGCGGCGCTGGCGTTGCTGGTCACCGTATTCCCGCTCAATACCCATCTGGCGTTCTATTCGGCGTTCTGGGGCAGCGTGCTGCTGTTGTTGGCGGCGTTGTACGCCGGAAGCCTGCTCGCCGATGAGCGCCAGTAGCAGCGGCGCGCCGCGCTGTTGGTTCATTGGCCCGGTGAACGTGTGTGCCGGGCTGGTCGCGCGCTTGCCGCAGCCATTGTTGCTGTTGCTGGGCGGCGCATTGGGTTGGGTGCTGTGGCCGCTGCTGGGCAAGCGGCGGCGCTATGCCCGTGTCAACATCGGCCTGTGTTTCCCCGAGCTCACGGCCGGCGGACGCAGGCGCATGCTGCGGCGGAACATGCGCAACACGGCCATCGGCCTGCTGGAGATGGTCCGCGCGCTGTACGCGCCGGACAAGGTGCTGGCCGGCCTGTACGAAGTGGAGGGCCTGCAGCATTTGCAGGCTGCGCTGGCGTCTGGCCGTGGGGTGATGCTCTATGGTGGCCATTTCCCGTTCTACGAATTGGCGCTGCGCTTGCTCGGCCATGCCTGTGGCCGGCGCATGGGCCTGATGGCCCGGCGCAACAACAATGCCTGCGTCGAAATGATGATGAACGGTGCGCGGCGGCGGATGTTCGCCCATGTCATCGACAAGAAGGGCGTGCACGAATTGCTGGACGTGCTGGGGGGCGGCGGCATCGTGCTGTACCTGGCCGACCAGAACTTCACCTATCAGAACGCCTTCGTTCCGTTCTTCGGCGTACCGGCATCGACGCTGACCGCCACGCCCTCGCTGGCGCAGCGCGCCGATGCGGTGGTGCTGCCGTTCTGGTACCGCCGTGGCGAGGATGGCCGTTACCGCCTGCGCATCGAGCCGACGTGGCCGGGCTGGCCGTCGGGCGACCTTGCTGCCGACGCGGCCTGCTGCATGGCCGGCCTGGAAGCGGCGGTGCGCGAGCAGCCCGACCAATATTTGTGGATCCACCGGCGCTTCAAGACCCGGCCGCCGGGCGAAGCCGATGTCTATCGGTAAAGCTCGCCTTTTTCCGAGCTGCCGGGCTGGCGCTTGAAACGGCGGTGGATCCACAGGTATCGCGCTGGCGCGGCGCGCACCATGCCTTCGATCGCGGCGACCACCCGCGCGGTGTCGGTGGTGGCGTCGCTGGAGGGGAAGTCGGTAAAGGGGGGGACAAGCGCAAGGTGTAGCCGCCGTCGTCGTCGCGCACATGCGAGAACGCGATCACCGCTGCGCCGGACATGCGCGCCAACTGGTGGGTCGAGGTCAGGCTGTGGGCGGGGTGGCCGAAGAACGGCACATAGACGCTTTCGCCGCGGCGCGTGTCCTGGTCCGGCGCGAACCACAGCAGGCCGCCTTGCTTGAGGTGCTTGAGCGCCGGGCGCAGCTCCTCGCGGGTGAACATGGCGCTGGCGTAGCGCAGGCGGCCGCGCTTGACCGCCCATTCCATCAGTTCGGTGGCGTGCGGGCGGTACATGCCGGCCAGTGGCGCATGGGCGCACATCAGCCGCGCGGCGATCTCCAGCGTGGTGAAGTGCCCGGAAATCACGATGACGCCGCGCCCACCTTCGCGCGCCGCCGCCAGATGTTCCAGCCCTTCGACCCGTACCTTGCGCTGCATCGGCGCCACGTTGCCCCACCATGCGCGGGCGAACTCGAACAGGCCGATGCCCAGCGCGGCGAAATTGCGTTTGAGCAGCGCCTTGCGCGCGGCTGCGTCCAACTCGGGGAAGCACAGCGCGAGGTTCACCTCGGCCACGTGCCGGCGCGAGCGGGCCAGGTGCAGTGCCAGCCAGCCGATCCCGCGCCCGAGCAGGCGTTGCAGTCCCCACGGCAGGTGCGCGGCCAGTGCCGCGAGGGACAGCCCGATCAGGCCGGGCCAGTTGCGAGGCTTCCACAACGGCGGGCGGGAAGCGGTGGTGGGGGAATCGGACATGGGGGAGATTCTAATGAGGAACGCACGGAGAGGAACGTGGGGGCGAAAGAGCGCGCGCGTCGTGCTTGCCGTTGCCTTGCCCGGTCCCGTGTTTCCCACCACGGGCCGCCTGCTCCTCGGTATCCTTCGCTGCATGCGCAAGGACCCCATCGAATCATTGCTGCGTGGCCTGTACTCGGCCCTGCTGTACCTGCTGTTGCCTTTCACCGTCTATCACCTCGTGTGGCGTGGTTTCCGCGTGCCGGAGTACTTCCGGCGCTGGAACGAGCGCTATGCCTCGTACCGGGGCGACGAGCACCGGCCCTGCATCTGGCTGCATGCGGTATCGGTGGGCGAGGTCAATGCCGCCGCGCCGGTGGTGGATGCGCTGCGCCGGCAGCGGCCGGATATCCGCTGGGTCATCACCACCATCACCCCGACTGGTTCGCAGCGGGTGCGCGCGTTGTGGGGCGATGCGGTAGATCACGTCTATCTGCCCTACGATGTGCCGGGCAGCGCCGGGCGCTTTCTCGACCACTTCCGCCCTGGTCTGGCCTTGATCCTGGAAACCGAGCTGTGGCCGAACCTGTTGTTCGGCTGCCGCGACCGCGGCATTCCGCTGTACATCCTCAACGCACGCTTGTCGGCGCGCTCCTTGAAGGGCTACCGCATGCTGCGGCCGTTGATCGCGCGCGCGCTGCGCTGCGTGACCTGCGTGGCGGCGCAGACGCAGGACGACGCACAGCGCTTCAACGCGCTGGGCGCACGGCCGGAGCAGGTGCGCGCGCTGGGCAACCTCAAGTTCGAAATCCACCCGCCGGATCCGTCCGCGGTGCTGGAAGCGTTCGGCAGGCACGTGCCGCCTTCGCGCATGGTGTGGATCGCGGCGAGCACCCACGAGGGCGAGGAGCAGGCGGTCATCGACATCCACGCGCGGGTGCTGGCGCGGCACCCGGATGCGCTGCTGCTGTGGGCGCCGCGCCACCCCGAGCGCTTCGCCAAAGTGGAGGCGCTGGCGCGCGAGCAGGGCTGGCCGGTGGCCACGCGCAGCGTGCAGCAGTGGCCGGCTGCCGATGCCCGCGTGTTCGTGATCGACACGCTGGGCGAGCTGATGCGGTTCTTCGCCTGCGCACAGGTGGCCTTCGTCGGCGGCAGCCTGCAGGCCATCGGTGGCCACAACCTGCTGGAACCGGCGGCGATGGGCACGGCGGTGGTCACCGGGCCGCACCTGCACAACTTCTCCGAGATTTCGCGACGCATGAACGAAGCCGGCGCGTTGCGCATCCTGCCTGATGCCGCCGGCGTGGCCAGTGAAGTGCTGCGTTTGCTGGACGATGCACCTGCGCGTGAGCGCATGGTCGAAGCCGGGCGGCAACTGGTCAGCAATGGCCGTGGCGCGCTGGCGCGGACGTTGGCGCTGATCGAGCCGCAGCTGCCGTAGGGGCAGGGCCGGCCGCTGCCGGGACGGGCTCCCACCTCGTCGCACTGAGCGATCCTTCCCGCGTGAGGTCAAACGTTCTCGCAACAAATTCCCAACGAAAAATGCCAGTCAGCGGGTTAACTGACTGGCATTGGGGCTTGCGCCCGCCTTTTGCCTGCCACTACGCGGTTGCGCTTACTGCGCTTGCAGCCGTGCCTCGGCGTTCTGGGTGAGCAGGCGGTTGATGTCTTGCACTTCGCCGATTTCAAGATCACCCACGGCCTGGCTCAGTTGCAGGCGGCTGAGCAGGAAGCTGTAGCGCGAGCGCGCGTAGTTCAGCTGCGACTGGAACAGGGTGCGCTGGTTCTGCACCACGTCCAGCACGGTGCGGGTGCCGACCTCCAGGCCGACCTGCGAGGCGTCGTAGGCGCTCTGTGCCGACACCACCGCCAGCCGGCGTGCCTCCACCTCGCTGATGCCGGCGACCAGGGTCTGGTAGGCATTGCGGGTGTTGCGGTCCAGTGCGCGCTTCTGTTGCTCGTAGCCGTCCTGTGCGATGTCGCGCTGGGCCAGCGCCTGCCGTACCTGCGACTGGGTGGCGCCGCCGGAGAAGATCGGCACGTTCAGGGTCAGGCCGATCGAGTTGGTGGTCGCGTCCGGGCCGCTCGAGGAGCCGCCGACGCTGTCGCCCCAGGAAGCGCTCTTGCCCCAGCTGCCGCCCAGCGACAGGGTCGGGTAGTGGCCGCCGCGGGCCGCCGAGACACTGGATTCGGCGGCGCTGACCCGCAGCTCCTGCGCCTTCAGCGCCGGGTTGCCGGAAACGGCGGTGCTGACCAGTTGATCCACGTTGGTGCGGTTGGCCGGCAGTTCCGGGCGGAAATCCTCCGGCAGGCCGCGCAGGTCGCGCACCGGCTGGCCGGTCAGTTCGGTCAGTGCCTGATAGGCGTCTTCCAGCGCGTTGCGGGCGAGGATGGTGTCGGCGCGGGCCTGGTCATACTGGGCACGCGCTTCGTGCACGTCGGTGATCGGCGCCAGGCCCACTTCGAGGCGCTTGTCGGCGTAGTCGAACTGCTTCTTGGCCGCCGCTTCGTTGGTCTGCGCCGCGCCGAGGGACTCGATTGCCACCAGCACGTTGAAGTAGGTGGTGGCGGTGCGCACGATCAATTCGTCGTTGGCCGAATCCAGCGTGAAGTCGGCGGCCTTGCCGATGTCGCGCTGCGCGCGCAGGTTGCTGAACTGGCTCCAGTTGAACAGTGTCTGGTCGCCGCTGACGCCATACTTGCGTTGGTTGCCGGTGGTGGAGCCGCTGATGCCTTCCAGCGAGGTGCGGGTGCGGTTCAACGAGGCCTGGCCGTTGATCGAAGGCAGCAGCGCGGCGCGCGCCTGCACCTGGCCTTCCCTGGTGTAGAGCCGGTTGGATTCGGCCGCGGACAGTTGCGGGTCACCGTCACGGGCCATTTCATAGACCTGCATCAGGTCAGCGGCATTGGCGGCCAGCGGGGCGAGGGCGACGGCCAGCGCAAGGGCGAGGGATCGGCGGATCATTGCGGCTTCCTTGGAGTGTTTCAGAGATGGAACTGCGGGGCCGGGGCGGCGCCCAACAGGTAGTCGATGTCGGTTTCGAACAGCGATCCGGCGGTGCCGTCGGCTTGCACCAGCGTGGCTTCCATGACCGGTGAGCGGCCGTGCACCACGAACAGGCGGCCGCCGGGGCGCAGCCACTGCAACCACTGCGCCGGCAGCTCGGCCATCGCGCCGGTGACGCAGATGGCGTCGAATTGGCGGGTGTTCTGCCAGTGCAGTGCGTCGGCTACTTCGATGCGCACGTTGCTGCCGAGGCGGGCGGCGTCGAGGTTGGCGCGCGCGGTGGCCGCCAGCTCGGGGTTGATTTCAAGGCTCAGCACGTCGCGGGCCAGCTCGCCGAGGCAGGCGCTGAGGAAACCGCTGCCGGTGCCGATTTCCAGCACTTCATCGCCCGGTTGCAGGTCCAGTGCCTGCAAGGTGCGGCCTTCGATGACCGGCTTGAACATCTTCTGGCCGTGGCCAAGCGGCAGTTCGATGTCGGCATAGGCCAGCGCCTTGTGCGACTGCGCCACGAAGGCCTCGCGTGGCAGCCGCGCCAGCACGTCCAGCACGCGCAGGTCCAGCACGTCCCAGGGGCGCACTTGCTGCTCGACCATCGTTTCGCGGGCGTGGGAATAATCGATCGTCATGGGGTACTCGTCGTTCGGGCGCGGTGGGCCGGCCATTTTAGCCGCTGGCACGGGCGCTGCGGGGCAAGCATCGCCGTGGCCTTGCAAGGGGCCGCAGTGCCGGAAGTCACTCGGACCTCCGGTTCGTTCAGCTTGTCAGCGCGTCGGCACATGGGCGCGGAGGAAGAAATCGACGCTGGCGGCGATGTGGGCGTCGGCGTCGTGCCGCTCCGGTATCTGGCATAGCCCGCACATCATGTGGGTGTGCAGTTCGCCCTTGATCAGGCAGAAGAACTGGCGCGCGGCCAGGTGCAGGTCGTCGATGGCCAGTTCGCCGCGCGCGGCGCGGGCGCCGAGGAACTCGGCCAGCGCGTCTTCGGTGCGCTGCGGGCCGGCCTGCCAGAACATCTGGCGGATGCGGTCGTCGGTGTCCGGGGTCAGCATCATGCGCTGGGTGGCGATGGCGGTGTCGCTGCTGATCAAGGCAAAGAAGGCATGGCCGATGCCCAGCAGCTGGTCGCGCAGCGCGCCCTCGCTGTCGGTGACGAACAGCTCGTCCGGCATCATCTCCACGCAGGTGGCTTGGATGGCCTGGGTGAACAGCGTTTCCTTGTCGCCGAAGTGGCTATAGACGGTGAGCTTGGAAACGCCGGCGCGGGCAGCGATGCCGTCCATGCTCACGCCGTTGAAACCCAGGTCGAGGAACATTTCCTTGGCCGCGCCGAGGATCGCGGCGCGCTTGCCCAGGTCCTTGGGGCGGCCGGGGCCGGGGCCGCGCGCGGCGGTTTTCGCGGAAGGAGTGGTGGGGTGCTGCGCAGACATGGCGGCAATACTAGACCAAGCGGTTTGATATTTATACTATACCGCACCGTTCAGTAATGATGGCTAACGCCATCGCCCTCCCCCTTCAAGCGACCCTGCCCATGAACACTGCTCGATGGATTGGCACCGCCCTCTCACTGACGCTGCTGGCCGCCTGCGGCAAGCCGGACGTTTCCCCCGCCCATGCCGTCCCGGTGCTGGTCGTACATCCCGGTGGCGGCGAGGTGGCTGTCAGCGCCTATTCCGGTGAAATCCGGCGCCCGCGAGGAGGCCGTACTGTCGTTCCGCGTCGGCGGCAACTTGTTGCGCCGCCATGTCGATGCCGGCCAACGGGTGAAGAGGGGCCAATTGCTGGCCGAACTGGACGTGGCCGACTACGCCTTGCAGGCGCGCGCGGCGCAGGCCCAGTACGCTGCCGCCGAGGCCGACCTGGTGCGGGCCCGCGACGACCAGAAGCGCTACGCCGCGCTGGCGGAAAAACAACTGGTCAGCCGCTCGGCACTGGACGCGCAGAACGCGGCGTTGAAGGCGGCGCAGGGGCAGGCCGATGCGGCGCGCTCCAACCTCGACGTCGCGCGCAACCAGGCCGGTTACGCGCAACTGCATGCACCCACCGATGGCGTGATTGCCAGCCGCCAGGCCGAAGCCGGGCAGGTTGTCGCTGCCGGCCAGGCCATCTATACGCTGGCCGCCGACGGCGCCCGCGAGGTCGCCATCGCCTTGCCGGAAAGCGGCATCCGCGATTTCGCGGTGAGGCAGGCGGTGGAAGTGGAGTTGTGGAACCAGCCCGGCAAGCGCTGGCCCGGCACGATCCGCGAGATCGCCCCGGCCGCCGACGCGCAGGCGCGCACCTATGCCACCCGCGTGAGCTTGGCCGCCGAGGCGCTGGATGCGGTGGAGCTGGGCCAGAGCGCGCGTGTGTACGTCGTCCACGCCAAGGGCGGCGAGTTGAGCGTGCCGCTGGCGGCGGTGCAACCCGGCAAGTCGCCGCGGCAGGCAGGCGTGTGGGTGGTCGATTCGGCCAAGGGCACGCTGCACCTGCGCGAGGTGACGCTGGGCGCCTACGGTGCGGACAGCGTGCCGGTGCTATCCGGCCTGAAGGCCGACGACTGGGTGGTCGCCGCCGGCGGCCACCTGTTGCGCGAAGGGCAGGCGGTGACGGCGGTGGATCGCCAGAACCGGCCCGTGCTGACGCCGGCCACGTCCACCACGGACAAGGAGTAAGCGCATGCGCCGCTTCAACCTTTCCGAATGGGCGCTCAACAACCGCCCGCTGGTGTTGTTCATGATGATCGCGATGGCGGTCATCGGCGCGTGGTCGTACAAGCACCTTGGTCAGTCCGAAGACCCGCCGTTCACCTTCAAGGCGATGGTGGTGCAGGCGCGCTGGCCCGGCGCGACCGCCGAGCAGGTGTCGCGGCAGGTCACCGAGCCGATCGAGAAGGCGCTGATGAACACCGGGCAGTACGAATTCATCCAGTCCTATTCGCGGCCGGGCGAATCGCAGGTGATCTTCATGGCGCGCGATTCGATGCGCTCCAAGGACGTGCCGGAGTTGTTCTACCAGGTGCGCAAGAAGGTCGGCGACGTCCGCGCGCAGTTGCCGGCCGAGGTGGTGGGGCCGTTCTTCAACGACGAGTTCGGCGACACCTTCGGCAACATCTACGCGCTTACCGGCAAGGGCTTCGATTATGCGCTGATGCGTGACTACGCCGACCGCATCCAGCTGGAATTGCAGCGCGTGGCCGACGTCGGCAAGGTCGATCTGCTCGGCTTGCAGGATGAAAAGGTGTGGATCGAGCTGTCCAATACCAAGCTGGCGACGCTGGGCATTTCGATGCAACAGGTGCAGCAGGCGCTGGCCGAGCAAAATGCGATTGCCCCGGCCAGTTGGTTCGAGACGCCCAGCGACCGCGTGCAGTTGCGCGTCAGCGGCCAGTTCCAGTCGGTCGATGACATCCGCGCGTTCCCGATCCGCGCCGGCGGCCGCACCGTGCACCTGGGCGACATCGCGCAGGTGAAGCGCGGTTTCGCCGACCCGGCCTCGCCGAAGATGCGCTTCATGGGCGAGGACGCCATCGGCATTGCCGTGGCGATGAAGGAGGGCGGTGACATCCTCAAGCTCGGCGCCACCCTCGATGCCGAGTTCGAGCGCTTGCAGCAGACGCTGCCGGCCGGCATGGAGTTGCGCAAGGTGTCCGACCAGCCGCATGCGGTGGCCGATTCGGTCGGCGAGTTCGTGCAGGTGCTGACCGAGGCGGTGGTGATCGTGCTGCTGGTCAGCTTCTTCTCGCTGGGCTTGCGCACCGGCCTGGTGGTGGGCGTGACCATCCCGCTGGTGCTGGCGATGACCTTCTTCGTCATGCACCAGTTCGACATCGGCCTGCACAAGATATCGCTGGGCGCGCTGGTGCTGGCGCTGGGCCTGCTGGTGGACGACGCGATCATCGCGGTGGAGATGATGGCGACCAAAATGGAGCAGGGCTACGACCGTTTGCGCGCGGCCAGCTTCGCGTGGGAATCGACCGCGTTCCCGATGCTGACCGGCACGCTGATCACCGCCGCCGGCTTCCTGCCGATCGCCACGGCGGCGTCGAGCACGGGTGAATACACCCGCTCGCTGTTCCAGGTGGTGACCATCGCGTTGGTGGTGTCGTGGATCGCCGCGGTGCTGTTCATCCCGTACCTCGGCGACAAGATGCTGCCGGATTTGCACAACCCGCAGCCGCCGAAGCCGGGCAGCCTCGCCGGGCGCTGGCACGCCTTGCGCCTGCGCTGGGCCGACCGCCACCCGGCCATCGCCAACCTGGTCGCGCCCAAGCAGCTGGCGCATGACCACGACCCGTACAAGAGCGCGTTCTACCAGCGCTTCCGCCGCTTCCTCGACGCCTGCCTGCGGCGGCGCTGGCTGGTGATCTTCGCCACCATCGGCCTGTTCGTGTTCTCGCTGGTGATGTTCCGCTTCGTGCCGCAGCAGTTCTTCCCTGATTCGACCCGGCCCGAGCTGATGGTCGATATCGAATTGGCCGAGGGCGCGTCGCTGACTGCCACGCAGGCGCAGGCGGCGAAGTTCGAGGCGCTGCTGGAGCAGCGCGAGGGCATCGCCAACTACGTCGGCTACGTCGGTACCGGCTCGCCGCGCTTCTACCTGCCGCTGGACCAGCAGTTGCCGGCGACCAACTTCGCGCAGTTCGTGGTGCTGGCAAAGGACATGAAATCGCGCGAGACGGTGCGCGACTGGCTGCTGAAAGAGGTGATACCGCAGTTCGCCGACGTACAGGTGCGCGTGACCCGGCTGGAGAACGGCCCGCCGGTCGGCTACCCGGTGCAGCTGCGCATCTCCGGCGAGCACATCGACCGGGTGCAGGCCATCGCCGCGCAGGCGGCCGACAAGGTGCGGCAGAACCCGCACACCACCAACGTCAACCTCAACTGGTCCGAGCCGAGCAAGGTGGTGCGGCTGGTGATCGACCAGGACCGCGCCCGCGCGCTGGGCGTGAGCAGCGCGCAGGTCGCGCAGTTCCTGGGCAGCTCGCTGGCGGGTACGCAGGTCAGCACCTACCGCGAAGGCAACCGCCAGATCGGCATGCTGCTGCGCGGCCCGGACGGCGAGCGCGCGCAACTGGACCTGCTCGCCAGCCTCGCCATCCCCACGCCGGGCGGCACTGCGGTGCCGCTGTCGCAGGTGGCCAAGCTCGAATACGCGTTCGAGGACGGCATCATCTGGCACCGCAACCGCCTGCCTACCGTCACCGTGCGCGCCGACATCGGCGACGACATGCTGCCGGTGGGCGTGGTCGAGCAGATCCTGCCGACGCTGGACGGCATCCGCGCCACGCTGCCGGACGGCTACCTGCTGGAAGTGGGCGGCACGGTGGAGGATTCGGCGCGCGGGCAAATTCGATCAAGGCCGGCATGCCGCTGTTCCTGATCGTCGTGGCGACGTTGCTGATGCTGCAATTGCGCAGCTTCTCGCGTGCGGCGATGGTGCTGGTCACGGCACCTTTGGGCATCATCGGCGCGACCCTGTTCCTGCTGATCTTCCGGGTGCCGTTCGGCTTCGTGGCGATGCTGGGCACGATTGCCCTTGCCGGCATGATCATGCGCAACTCGGTGATCCTGATCGACCAGATCCAGCAGGACATCGACGCCGGCCACGACCGCTGGCACGCCATCATCGACGCCACCGTGCGCCGCTTCCGGCCGATCGTGCTGACCGCGCTGGCGGCGGTGCTGGCGATGATCCCGCTCTCGCGCAGCGCGTTCTACGGCTCGATGGCGATTTCGATCATGGGTGGGCTGATCGTCGGCACGGTGCTGACGCTGGTGTTCCTGCCGGCGCTGTACGCGGCGTGGTTCCGGGTCAGGCCGGACGAAGCCGGCGCCTGATCGTGTACCTGGGCAGCGCCCGGCCATTGGCCGGGCGGCGGCGCGGGCGGTGGGCCAAGGCCCGCGCGGCGGGCATTGGCCGTTGCCCGGCCCGAAACGGTTTCATCTGACGGCAATCCGGCAGGAGTGGTAAATTGCCCACGCGTGGCCGGCCCGAGGGGGCGCCGGTACACGATCGCCGGGGGCGCTGTTTGATCGGATGCAACCACATCGCCGGGAACGCGAGGCAATACGTCCGCGTGCTTGCCCGTGTCGCGTCGTTGCTGGCGCTGTGTGCCCTGCCGTGGTTGCCGTTGCGTGCGCTGGCCGACGATGGCCGCCACTACATGGTCAGCGGCTGGACGATGGACGAAGGCCTGCCGCACAACCTCGTGCATGCCATCGCCCAAGACCGCGAAGGTTTCATCTGGGTAGGCAGCTGGGAAGGCGTGGTCCGCTTCAATGGCCGCCATTTCACCGTATTCGACCGCCAGAACACGCCCGGTGCGGAATTGTCGGGCGTGTTCTGCATTCTTCCCGAGGCCGATGGTGGCGTGCTGTTCGGCACCACCGCCAACGGCGTGTTCCGCTACCACAAGGGCCGCTGGTCGGCGCTGGGGCGCGACGAAGAGGCCCGCCACATGCAGGCGTCGGCCTTGTTGCGCGACCGCGACGGCATGTTGTGGATCGCCTCGGTCAACCGCTTGCTGCGCATGGATGCCGAGGGCCGCTTGCACGATGCCGGGGCGGTCGCCGGCTTGCCGGGTACGCGCATCATCGCACTGGCGCAGGACGATGACGGCGCACTGCTGGTGGGCACCGAGACCGCCGGGGCGTTCCGGTTGCGGGACGGGCAAGCGCTGCCGTGGGGCGGCGATTGGCTGGACATGCCCGCAGTGCGTGGCTTCGCCCGGGATGGTGAAGGTGGCTGGCTGGTGGCCGGCGACGGCGGTGTGCGCTGGCGGCATGCCGATGGCCGCGTCGAGCAACTGGTGCCCGGGCAACGTGCCGATGCGGTGCTGCGTGACCGGGTCGGCGCGGTATGGATCAACCTGGCCAGCGGCAGCCTGATACGCCATGTCGGCGGCAGCGATGAGCGCCAGCCCGTGCCCGGTACGGTGGGCGTGGCCTTGTTCGAGGATCGCGAAGGCTTGGTGTGGGTTGGCAGCACCGATGGCCTGTACCGGATGTCGGAAGTGGCCGCGGTCGGTTACACCCGCGACAACGGGTTGGAGAGCAACTACGTCCGGGTGGTGATGCAGACCGAGGACCAGGTGTTGTGGATCGGGCAGGCCGCCGGCTTGAGCCGGGGGATCCACGGGCGCGTGGGCAAGGTGCGGCTGACCCACGACGGCGGCCATGACCCCTCGGTGCTGGCCCTGGCCCAGCAGCGCGGCGTGGTGTGGGCCGGCACCTACGACCGCGGCGTGTTCAAGCTTGATTCGCAGGGCGAGGTACTCGGGCGCATCAGTCTGGATGCACATTCGGAACCGATGGTGCGCGCGCTGCTGCCCGACGAGGATGGCGGCCTGTGGATCGGCGGTAACCACGGCCTGAGCCATTACCGCGAAGGCCAGCTGCGCACCGTGCTGGATGGCCGCAACGACCCGGGCATGGTGGTGCAGGTGCTGTACCGCGACGCCACCGGCACGCTGTGGGTGGGCGCTACCGGCGGCATGCTGGCGGTGGCGAAGGGCGGCAGCCTCCGTCGTTGGAAGGGCGGCCGGGACCTGCCGGCGCAGTACGTTTTCGATTTCCTGCAAGACCCGTCGGGCGAGCTGTGGATCGCCAGTGACCGCGGCCTGCTGCGCATGCGCGGCAATGACTTCCGCGTCTATGACCATACCCTCGGCCTGCCGCGCGACAAGCTGTTCCGCATCATCGACGACCTGCGCGGCAACCTGTGGTTGTCCAGTAACAAGGGCGTGTTCCGCATCACCCGCGAGGATTTCGACCTGGTCGATGCCGGCAAGCGCAAGCAACTGGCCGTGCACATGATTGACCGCAGCGACGGCATGCCCGGCGACCAGTGCAACGGCGCCTCGATGCCCGCCGGCTGGCGCGCCAGCAATGGCACCCTGATATTCCCCACGTCGGCGGGCGTGGCGCTGATCGACCCGAAGATCGCCGGCCTCC
This sequence comes from Stenotrophomonas sp., assembly GCA_034675465.1. Taxonomy (GTDB): domain Bacteria; phylum Pseudomonadota; class Gammaproteobacteria; order Xanthomonadales; family Xanthomonadaceae; genus Stenotrophomonas. The sequence goes on from JAUCDH010000011.1 coordinate 91,487, forward strand.
ATGACGGAAAGGTGTCGCCGGTGGTGTTCGAGAGCATGACCGTCGATGGCGTGGAGCTGCCGCCGCAGCCCAGCCACCGGCTCGAGCCCGGCACGCGCCGGTTGTCGGTCGGCTACGCCGCGCTGAACTTCCGTTCGCCGAACAAGTTGCGCTACCGCTACCGCCTGTACGGCTTCGACGCCGATTGGGTGGAGGCCGGCAGCGGTACCGAAGTGGTCTATACCAACCTGCCGCCAGGTAGTTATCGACTGGAGGTGCAGGCGATGACCCTGCCGCTGGACTGGGCGCGGCAGCAGGAAGTCAGCTCGGCGGTGATGACGCTGGAAGTGGTGCCGCCGCTATGGAAGCGCACCTCGGTGCGCGTACTGGCCGGCCTGCTGTTGGCCGGCTTGGTACTGCTGGGCTTCTGGCTGCGCACCGCCAGCTACCGCCGCAGCCAGCGCCGCCTCAGCCGCGAAATCACCTTGCGTACCGAAGAGCTGCGTGAAAAGAACCGCGCGCTGGAAGTGGCCCACCGCGAGCGTGGCAGCTTGATGCAGCGGCTGGAGCACCAGGCCACCCACGACGAGCTCACCGGCCTGCCCAACCGCCGCGCCGCCGACCGCCGCCTGCAATTGGCCGTGGCCCGTGCCCGCGCCGCGGGCGCACCGCTGTGCGTGGCGTTGGCCGACGTCGATCATTTCAAGTACATCAACGACAACCACGGTCATGAAGTCGGTGACCACGTGCTGCAACGGATCGCTGCGGTGTTGCGTGGCGAGGACGAGGACGCCGATGCCAGCGCGGTGTTCGCCGCGCGCCACGGTGGCGAGGAATTCCTGCTGGTGCTGGAAGGCATGGGCCGGGAGGCGGCACTGGGCTGCCTGCACGACCTGCATGCACGCATCGCCGCCCTGCCCATCGTCACCCCCGATGGCGACCCGCTGGCGGTGACCGTCAGCATCGGCGCGGCGCACCTGGAAAGCCCGCGCGACGACGCCCGTACCTTGTTGGTCGCCGCCGACCGCAAGCTGTACCGGGCCAAGCACGAAGGCCGCAACCGCGTGGTGGATTGAGCGGCGCTTGCCCGGTTCCATCGATGAAGGTTGTCGCGTGAAAGCGCTGCGGGCCGGGAGCCGCCCTACAATCCACGTTCTTCCCTTGCGAGAGCCGCGCATGCGCACGCTTTACCCCGAAATCGCCCCCTACGACACCGGCACGCTCAAGGTCGATGCGCGCCACGTGCTGTATTACGAACAGTGTGGCAATCCCGCCGGCAAGCCGGTGGTGATGCTGCATGGCGGCCCCGGCGGCGGCTGCACCGACAAAATGCGCCAGTTCCACGACCCGGCCAAATACCGCATCGTGCTGTTCGACCAGCGCGGCTCCGGCCGTTCCACTCCGCACGCTGATCTGGTCGATAACACCACGTGGGACCTGGTGGCCGACATCGAGAAGCTGCGCGAACACCTTGGCATCGACAGGTGGCAGGTATTCGGCGGCAGTTGGGGTTCGACACTGGCGCTGGCCTATGCCGAAACCCACCCGCAGCGCGTCACCGAACTGGTGCTGCGCGGCATCTTCATGCTGCGCCGCTGGGAGTTGGAATGGTTTTATCAGGAAGGCGCCAACCGCCTGTTCCCGGATGCATGGGAGCACTACATCAGCGCGATTCCGCCGGTGGAGCGCTTTGATCTGATTTCGGCCTTCCACCGTCGTCTGACCAGCGACGACGAGGCCACCCGGCTGGCCGCGGCCAAGGCGTGGAGCGTGTGGGAAGGTGCGACGAGCTTCCTGCACGTCGATGCCGATTTCGCCGACAGCCACGCCGACCCGCGTTTCGCGCTGGCCTTCGCCCGCATCGAAAACCACTACTTCGTCAATGGTGGTTTCTTCGAGGTCGAGGACCAGCTGCTGCGCGACGCCCACCGCATCGCCGCCATTCCCGGTGTGATCGTGCACGGCCGCTACGACGTGGTCTGCCCGCTGGCCAACGCATGGGACCTGCACAAGGTTTGGCCGAAGGCGCAACTGCACATCACCCCGGCCTCGGGCCATTCCGCGTTCGAGGCCGAGAACATCGACGCCTTGGTGCGTGCGACCGACGGCTTCGCCTGAGCCCTTGGCGAAGGATGCAATGCAGGAGCGCATCTTGGTGCGCTCCTACGTGGGGGCGTGCGCCAGCAATCCCGGCTGCAAGGTGCGCAACAACCGCTCCAGCCGCGCCGCCCATGCCTGCTGGCCGGCTTCGTCGGCAATCAGGTCCTGGCGGATTTCCAGTTCCACATGCACCAGCCCACGGCCTTCGCCGTGTACCGGCACCGCATAGTCGCTGCTGTCGCTGACCGAATACGGCTGGTTGTCGCCGACCATGAGGTCGCCCTCGGCACGCAGCGCATCGCGCAACGCGTGGGCGAAGCGTGCATCGCGGTGATAGAGCACGCCGCAATGCCACGGGCGGGCGTGGCCGTTCATCGCCGGGGTGAAGCTGTGCATCATCACCAGCAGGGTCGGCTGGCCGGCGGCGCGGCGGTGCTCCAGTTCGGCGCTGATGCGGGCGTGGTAGGGCGCGTGGATTGCGGCGATGCGCTGCATCCGCTGCACCTCCGTCAAGCCGGCATTGCCGGGGATGACGGTGCCGTCGCTGGCCTCGGGCATCAGCGTTGGCGAGGCCAGCGGCCGGTTGCAGTCGATCACCAACCGTGAATAAACCTGCTCGATGGCGAAGGCATCCAGTCGCCGCGCCAGTACGCGGGTGGTGCCGGCGATGCCGATGTCCCAGCCGATGTGCCGGTCCAGTTCCGCCTGTGGCAGGCCCAGGTCGCCCAATGCGGCGGGAATGCGCTGCCCGGCATGGTCGGCCAGCAGCACGAACGGCGAGCGGCCGTGCGGGTTGTGCACGGTGAACGGGGGTGGGTCGGCTGTGTCCAGCAGCGGCTGAAGCATCGCTTCGCCCAAGCGTTCGGCCGGGTTTGCGGCCCGGTTCACCTCGGGCGGCCGTCCAGGTGGTGTTCGATCATCCACAGGCCGGCCCAGAGCTTGGCGTCCAGCTCGTAGCCTTCGCCCATTTTCTCGACCAGCCACGCTGCGGCGCGGGCGCGCGGGATGCTGTGCACGGTGATGTCCTCGCTGTCGTCGCCGCCGCCATCGCCGACCTTGCGCAGGCCGGTGGCGCGGACGAAGGCGATCTTCTCGTTGCTGGCGCCGGAAGAGGTGGGGCCGATCATCAGCACTTCGGCATGGTCGGCGGTCCAGCCGGTTTCCTCCTCCAGCTCGCGCACGGCCGACACCTCGATGGATTCGCCGGCGTGGATGTCGCCAACCAGCCCGGCCGGCATCTCGATGGTGCGCGCCTGCAACGGCACGCGGAACTGCTCGACGAACAGCACCTCGTCGCCGGGCGTCACCGCGATGATGATTGCCGCCAGCCCGCCGGCATGGGTGCGCTCGCTGTATTCCCAGGTGCCGCGCACGAGCATGCGCTGGTACTTGCCTTCATAGACGACGCGGGGTTCGGAAGTGGGGTCGTGGTTCATGCGAACTCGTTGGCGGAAGGGGAGGCGGTTTCCAGCCCGGCAGCAGCCAGCAGCCGGCGCCGGGTCAGCGGGCCGAAGCGCAGCGTTTCGCACAGGCCGGCGAGCATGTCGGCATCGGCCGCGCCACGCGCGAAACCTGACGTGGCCGTGGCCAACGGCGCATCGACGGCAATCGTGGTCAGCTGCCGGAACAGCAGTGCCTGCTCGCGTTGTTCGCGCAGGCGCGTGGCCATTTGCGCGGCGCCGCGCAGGCGCAGGAACGGGATTTCATCGATCCGTTGCAGCATCGCGTCGAGGCTGCCGAAGTGCGCCAGCAGCACCGCCGCCGATTTGGCGCCGATGCCGGTCACGCCGGGGATGTTGTCCACCGCGTCGCCGCACAGCGCCAGGTAGTCGGCGATCTGGTGCGCATGCACGCCGTGCCGCGCCTTGACCCCGGCCGCACCCCAGCGCTGGTTGCGCGCGTAGTCCCACTGCTCGTCGTGTTCGCCCAGCAGCTGCGACAGGTCCTTGTCGGCCGAGACGATGACCCCGCGCAGCGCCTGCCCGCGCCCGGCGTGCAGTGCGCTGCCGATCAAGTCGTCGGCCTCGTATTCGCGGTCGGCCAATACGCTCAGGCCCAGCGCCGCGCACAATGCCTTGCAATGCGCGAACTGGCGGCGCAGCGCTTCCGGCGCCGGCTCGCGGTTGGCCTTGTAGGCAGGGTAGATGCGGTGGCGGAAGCAGCTGTCCAGTGCCTCGTCGAAGGCGATGGCCACGTGCGCCGGACGTTCGCGTTCGAGCAGGTCGAGCATGAAGCGCGCGAAGCCGTGCACCGCATTGGTCGGCCAGCCTTGCGCGTCCTGGAATTCGTCCGGCACCGAATGCCAGGCGCGGAACACATACAGGCTGGCATCGACCAGATGGAGCGGCCGTGGCCCTGCCGGCTGCTTCACGGCCGCCAGTCCTCCAGCAGGGTGGCCGGATCAGGCCGCTCCCGGTCCGGCACCTGCAACTTTGGTGTGCCGATATGGACGAAGCCGACGATGCGCTCGTTGCCAGCCAGCCCCAGGTGCCGCATTACCTCGGGATCCTCGGCCATCCACGCCGTCAGCCACTGCGCGCCGAAGCCACACCCCTGCGCCGCCTGCAACAGCGCAAAACACACGCAGCCGGCGGTCAACAACTGTTCCTGCTCCGGCACCTTGGGGTTGGCCTGCAAACGCGCGACGACGGCGATGACCAGCGGCGCATGTGAAAACCGTTTGCGGTCCTTTTCGACCACTGCCGCGGCCGCCTGCGGGTCGCGTTGCTGGCTGCGGCGGGCGACGAACTCCCCCAACGCATGCCGCGCATCGCCCCGAATACGCAGGAAGCGGAACGGTACCAGCTTGCCGTGGTCGGGCACCCGCACCGCCGCAGCGAGCATTTTCAGCAGGGTGGCCTCGTCCGGGCCAGGCTCCCCCAGTTGCAGGGAGGGGACCGAGCGGCGCTGCTCCAGAGCGGGCAGGAAAGGGGTGTCGGGCATGGTTCAGGCAGCCGGTGAACAATCAAGGATTATAGACATCGGCCGATGTCTTCCCGAGGCTCGGGAAATTCCGCGTTCAGGCGGGTTTTCTCGCCAATTCGACGGCGGGTCCTTAGCATGGGCTCCTGTGCCGGACCGCCCGGCGACGAGGTACAAAGTGCGGACTGCATCACTGGCCCTGTTCAGCGTGTCTCTTTACCATGCACCTACGGTGCTTGGGGGGGTATCCGCACTCCATTTTCCGTTTTTCGGCATTCCGGCACCTTTTCGGGTGTGGAGCAGTTGCACATGAATTCCAACCCGCATTCATCGGCTCACCCCGGGCACAACCAGGGCTTGCTGGCATTGGCCCGTGACGCCGCGTTGCCGGCGCTCGCCAGTGCTTTCGACAAGGTGCTGGCCGGGTTCGATGACGAACTGTTCAACCGTGCCGAAACCGCCGGCGCCTCGCAGTTGGTGTTCCTGGACGGCATGCGCGAACTGCGCCGCCGCCGCGATGACATCTCCCTGCACTTCGGCGCCCACCTGAAGCAGGCGTGGACGTCGCTGGAAAGCGGTGCGCCGTCGCAGGCCGAACGGGTGCTGTTGCAGGCCGGGCAGGGCAACGGCCTGAGCCTGATGTCCGAACACGAGCTGGAATCGCGGCTGGCGGTGCGCAACTTCGCCAGCGTGGTGTTGCGCGACTGGAAGCCGGTACTGGCGCGGCTGGACCGCCGCCTGGCATGGGTGGCCGGCGTGGAAGAGCTGGACGCCGGCAGCAACCCCATCGGCCCCGAGCACATCGGCGTCGCCCTGCACGAAGCGTTCTCCACCTGCGACCTGGTGGCCGAGGTGCGGTTGGTACTGATCAAGCTGTGCGAGCGCGAGTTTGCCACGCAAGTGGGCCGCATTTATCGCGACGTTGATGAAGGCTTGGCCGAAGCCGGGGTGATGCCCGGCATCTCCCAGCCAGCCCGCCCCGTCGCGCCGCGCATTGCCGAGAAGCTGCGCGGCGAGCCGGAGCAGGCCGAAACCAGCGAGTCGGAAGATCCGCAGAGCGCCCCGGCGTGGGCACGCCGCTTCACCGACCGCTGGGCGCAGCACCGCAGCGAATTGCAGGCCGGCGCGCATGGCAGCCGCTACGGCGACGAGCCGTTGCCGGACGGGCAGAACATGGTGCTCGAGGCTCTGCACGAGCTGCTGGCGCAAACCCGCCATGTGCGCGAGGACGCAACCGCCGCCGCGCAGGTCGCGGTGGGCCAGCAGCGGCCGTTGAGCCAGCACGAGATGATGTCGGTGTTGTCGCTGCTGCAGGCCACGCCGACGGCGACGTTGCGCGCGGCGGTCGGCGATGAAACCGAATCGCTGGCGCAGCGGTTGAAGAACGAAGTGATTTCCGGTGCCACCCGTTTGGGCGTCGATCCGAGCCAGGCGCGGCTGGACCCGCAGGATGAGGATGCCATCGACCTGGTCGGCATGCTGTTCGACGTGATGCTGGACGAGCGCGAACTGGAAGGCCGCTCGCGCGAGCTGATCGGCCGTCTCGTCGTGCCATTCGTCAAGGTCGCCATGCTCGACCGCCGCATGTTCGTGCAGAAGACCCACCCGGCGCGCAAGCTGCTCAACTCGCTGGCCGAGGCCTGCGAAGGCAATGCCGGCGAAAGCCAGGCCGAGCGCGCGCTGATGGGCAAGGTCGAGGAAATCACCGACCGGCTGGTGGCCGAGTTCAACGAAAACCTGGCGATCTTCATGACGCTGGAAGAAGAGTTTCGCGAATTTCTCACCCAGCACCGTCGCCGTGTCGAAATTGCCGAGCGCCGCGCCACCGAAACCCAGCGCGGCCAGGAAAAGCTGGAAATGGCGCGCAGTCGCGCCGCCGCCGAACTGGACAAGCGCCTGCATGGTGGTACGCCGCTGCCGGCGGCGATCGGCGATTTCCTGCGGCAGCCGTGGAACCATCACCTGACCCTGGGCCTGCTGCGCGAGGGCGAGGACGGCACTTCGGTCGTCGAGGCGCTGCAACTGGCCGACACGCTGCTGGAGGAGGTGGCCGAAGCCCACCGCCACATCGTTGGCAAGCCGTGGTTGCAATCCTGCCAGCCGGCGCTGCGCAAGGTGTTCGCCAGCGTCGGCCTGCATGGCGAAGGCAGTGTGGCGGCGATCGACGCGTTGCACGACACGCTGCAAGCCGTCGCCGAGGTGCGCCCGGAACTGGAGCGTGCGTTGCCGGAATTGCCACAAGTGGCCTTGCCAACCGCACCGGTGGCCGAATCGCCGGCACTCGACCTCGGCACCGAGGCAAAGACGGAAAAGGTGGAACTGGCTGACGCCGAGCGCTACCGCGTCATGGCGGTGGGCACGTGGCTGGATTTCATCGACAAGGATGGCAAGGTGCAGGCCGGCAAGCTGTCGTGGGTCAGCCCGATTTCCTCGCGCCTGTTGTTCGTCAACCGCCGTGGCGTGCGTTTCTGCGTTGCCTCACCGGAGGAACTGGTGATGATGGAGCGGCTGGGCCGGCTGCGTCAGCATCTGGACGATGGTGCATTCGACACCGCGATGCAGGGCGTCATCGACCGCCTCGATCCGCAGCAACCCACGCTGCACTGACGGCGGTTTCCGCTCCGCCACGGCGGCAGGGGCAAACCCCGTCGCATTCGTATCGGCGGCAACCGATTGCGCAGGTGTTTTCATTTGTGGGCATGTGCCGCCGCCCGCCTTGGCTTTGCTACGATCCGGTGCAGTATTCAACTGCGCACCGAGGATGGGCAATGGCCGTTGACGTATTGGTGTTGAAGGAAGCCGCGGCGGGTGAGCGACGGGTGTCGGCCACGCCGGAAACGGTGAAGAAGCTGCGCGCGGCGGGGGCCAACGTGAAGGTGCAGGCCGGCGCCGGCATCGCCGCCGGCTTCACCGACGCGGCCTATGCCGAGGCCGGCGCGCACATCGACGATGCCGTGGCCACGGCCGATCTGGTGCTGTGCGTACAGGCGCCGGCACCTGCGCTGATCGGGCGGCTCAAGCCCGGCGCGGTGCTGGTCGGCAGCCTGCACCCGCAGGCCGACGCGGCGCGCGCGGCCGCGTTGCAGGCGCGGCAACTGACCACCTTCCCGCTGGAACGGCTGCCGCGCACCACCCGCGCGCAGGCCATGGACGTGCTCAGCTCGCAGGCCGGCATGGCCGGCTACAAGGCCACCCTGATCGCCGCGCAGCTGGCACCGCGTTTCTTCCCGATGCTGACCACTGCCGCTGGCACTATCCGTCCGTCGAAGGTATTGGTGGTCGGTGCGGGCGTGGCCGGCTTGCAGGCTATTGCCACTGCCAAGCGGCTCGGTGCAGCGGTGGAAGGCTTCGACGTGCGTCCGGAGACGCGCGAGCAGATCGAATCGCTGGGCGGCAAGTTCCTCGACCTTGGCGTCAGCGCTGCCGGCGAGGGCGGCTACGCGCGCCAGCTCACCGACGAAGAACGCGCCGAGCAGCAGCGGCGGCTGGCCGAGCACCTCAAGGGCATCGACGTGGTGATCTGCACCGCCGCCGTGCCGGGGCGGCCGGCGCCGAAGATCGTCAGTGCGGCGATGGTGGCCGGCATGAAACCGGGCAGCGTTATCGTCGACCTGGCTGCCGAAACCGGTGGCAACTGCGAAGCAACGAAACCGGGCGAAACCGTCGATGTTGGCGGCGTCACCGTTGCCGGCCCGCTGGACTTGGCCAGCATGGGCGCGGTGCACGCCAGCGAGATGTACGCGCGCAACGTGCTCAACTTCGTCGCGCTGTTCCTGAAGGACGGCGCGCTGGCCTTCGACTGGAACGACGAACTGCTGGTGAAGACGGTATGGCCGGAGCGGCCGGCAGCCGGGGAAATCCCGCCGGTATAGGAAGGCGAGGAACGAGTGGAGAGGAACGAGTAACGAGTGGAGCAACAGCAACTTCCGCCTGCACGGAGGTGACGGCTTCGGCTCTCACTCGTTACTCGTTCCTCTCCACTCGTTCCTGCTTCATTGCGGCGGGTTGGCTTCCACCCACTGCCGGCGCTGTTCGGGCGTCATCTTCCGCCACTGTTCGCGCAGTTGTTCGCGCTGCGCCTTGTCCATGCCGCGCATCTTCCCGAACAGGGCGCGGGCCTCGCGTTGCTGCTGCGGCGACATGTTCTCGAAGCGGTGCATGCCGCGGCGGGCCTGGTCGTGTTGTTCGGGTGACATCCGCTGCCAGCTGCGGGCGCGGTCGTACAGGTCCTGGCGGCGTTCGGGCGGGGTGTTGTTCCAGCGTTCGCGGACCGGTGCGATCAGGGCTTCGCGCTGGGCCGGGGTGAGCTGGTCCCAGTCGGGCAATGCCTGCTGCGCGGCAACAGGGGTGGCACAGGCCAGCAACAGGGGTAGCAGGAAGGGTAGTCGGATCGTCATCATTTCACTCCATCGCCAGCCCGTCCGAACCCAACCACAGGTACAGCTCGGGGCTTTCGTCGAACAGCAAGGTTTCGTCGGCTTCGTCGGCGGCTTCGGCCGCAAGGGTGGCGGGCAAGGTGGGAGGCGCAGCGGGGTTGAACTGCACCGCCACGGTGACCGCCAGCACCGCCGAGCAGGCGGTGGCCAGCCACCAGCCGCGCCGACGCCACGGTGATGCGGCGGCCTGCGTGGTGGCGTGCCGGCGCGCCTGCCGCAGCCGTGACAGCGTGGCCGGCGAGAGCGCGCCCTCGGCATGCCGCTGCAACTGCCGCAATGCGTGGTCGGAATCTTCGTGCGGGGGTATGGGCAGGCGGTTCACCGCGTGGCCTCCAGTTGTTTTTGCAATGCGTCGCGGGCGCGCGACAGATGGGTTTTCACCGAGCCTTCCGAGCAGCCCATCGCGCGGGCGGTGGTTGCCACGTCCAGTTCCTGCAACACGCGCAGGCCGAACGCCTCGCGTTGACGCGCGGGAAGCTGGCGCAGCGCTTGCACCAGCCGCGCGTAGTCCTCGCGCTGTTCGTGCGTTTGCGCCGGGCCGGGCGTTTCGTCGGCCCAGTCGATCGGGCCGCCCTCGTCCTGTGCCGGCGCCCAGAACTTCAGGCGGAAGCTGCGGCGGCGCTGGATGTCGATGATGCGCCGGCGCAGGATGCTCCAGAACAGTGGCGTCCATTCTTCGGCCGGCTGGTCGCGGTAGCCGAGCATGCGTTCCATCGCGTCCTGTACCGCGTCCAGCGCATCGTCGTGTTGGCGCAGGCCGGCTTCGGCGAAACGGAACGCGCGCGGGCCGATGCCGGCCAGGAAGGCGTCGAGTGAGGCGGGCGCGGTGGTCGGCAGGGGCGGGCTGGTTACCAGCACGTGGGGCAAGGCTCCGTTCGGTTTCGGCAGTAATAACGCGCGGGCGGCGAATTGGTTGACATGGCAACCGTCGCGCCAGTGTTCACTGCGTGGTTATCATGCCGGGTGGGCATTCCAGCCTCGGAGAGAATGAGCAATGAGCGACGGGTTCGTGGCGTTGTACATCTTCATGCTGGCGGCAATTGCCGGCCACGTGATCATTTCGCGGGTGCCGGTGATCCTGCATACCCCGCTGATGTCTGGTTCCAACTTCATCCACGGCATTGTGCTGATTGGCGCGATGGTGGTGCTGGGCCATGCCGACACCACGCTGGAGAAGGCCATCGGCTTCGTCGCCGTGGCGCTGGGCGCGGGCAACGCGGCCGGCGGCTACGTGGTCACCGAGCGCATGCTGGAGATGTTCAAGTCCAGCAAGAAGTCTGGCAAGGCGGAGGACAAGGTTTGAACGTGACCACCACACAACTGCTTTCGTGGCTGGTGGGTGCCAGTTACCTGGTTGCCGCCACGCTGTTCCTGCTGGGCCTGCAACGCATGGCCTCGCCGATGACTGCGCGCAGCGGCATCCGCTGGGCCGGGCTGGGCATGCTGATCGCCACCGCCGCCACGTTCTTCCTGCCGGGGCTGCACAACATCGCGCTGATTTTCGTGGCCTTGGCGTTGGGCACGGGGCTGGCATGGGTATCGGCGAAGAAGGTTGCCATCACCGATATGCCGCAGATGGTGGCGCTGTACAACGGCATGGGTGGTGGTTCGGCGGCGGCCATCGGCGCGGTGGAACTGCTGCGTTTTTCCGCGCTGGCCAACCGCGACACCAGCCACTGGAGCGCGGAGGCTATTGCTGCGCTCGCGGCACGGCAGCCGTCGGCGACGGTGCTGGCATTGGCGATCATCGGTTCGGCGATCGGCGCGGTGTCGTTGTCCGGCTCGATCATTGCGTGGGCCAAGCTCGACGGGCGGCTGGACAAGCGCGTCACCTTCCCCGGCCAGCAGGTGTTCAACCTGCTGGTGGCGGTGGCGATGGTGGCGCTGGGTGTGTGGGCGGCGGTGAGCCTGCAACCGGTGGCGATCATCGGCTTCTTCGTCGTGGCGCTGGCGCTGGGTGTGCTGATGACGCTGCCCATCGGCGGCGCCGATATGCCGGTGGTGATTTCGCTGTACAACGCCTTCACCGGTTTGGCGGTGGCGTTTGAAGGCTACGTGCTGGGCAACGAGGCGCTGATCATCGCCGGCATGATGGTCGGTGCGGCCGGCATCCTGCTGACGCGCTTGATGGCCAAGGCGATGAACCGGCCGATCAGTGGCGTGCTGTTCTCCAACTTCGGTGGCGGCGGGCAGGGGGCGGCGGAAATCAGCGGCAGCCAGAAGCCGATCGAGGCTGCCGACGTGGCGGCGATGATGGCCTTCGCCGAGCGCGTGGTGATCGTGCCCGGCTACGGCATGGCGGTGGCGCAAGCGCAGCACAAGATCTGGGAGCTGGCGCAGCGGTTGATCGAGCGCGGGGTCAAGGTCAAGTTCGCCATCCACCCGGTGGCCGGGCGCATGCCGGGGCACATGAACGTGCTGCTGGCCGAGGCCGGCGTGCCCTACGACCTGATCGCCGACATGGACGACATCAACCCCGAGTTCGCCACCACCGACGTGTCCTTGGTGATCGGCGCGAACGATGTGGTCAACCCGGTGGCCAAGACCGACCCGGCCAGCCCGATCTACGGCATGCCTATCCTGGATGTGGTCAATTCGAAGAACACCATCGTCATCAAGCGCGGCAAGGGTACGGGCTTTGCCGGCATCGAGAATGCGCTGTTCTACGCCGACAACACCCGCATGTTGTACGGCGATGGTGCCGAAGCAGCGGGGGCGCTGGTGAGTGAATTGAAGGCGTTGGATGGCGGGCATTGAATCCGCCCATCGTGGCGGACTGCAAGGTGGTCGCGATGAAGGTTTTGCGCCGCCGGGCCTGTCACGGCAGTTGCAGCGTCACCACCACAGGGAAGTGATCGGACGGGTAGCGATCGTTCCAGCGCGTGGTGACCGAAGTGGCGGAATCCACCTGGACGCCGCGAGCGAATATCCAGTCGATGCGTTGCGTGGCTTCACCGTGAAAGCCGTGGAAGGTGGCGGTGCTGCCTTCCACGCGCGCAGCGGTGAGCCAGGCGTCCTGCAGCGTGCGCGACAGGGTGGCATGCACTTCGCTGTCCGGGGCAGTGTTGAAATCACCCGTCAGTACCACCGGCACGGTGTCGGGCAAGGCAGACAAATGCCGGGCGATGGCCTGCGCTGACTTTACCCGCGCTGCCTCATCCTGCTCGCGATAGGGCAGGTGGGTGTTGAACAGGTAGAACCGTTTGCCGTCGGCATGGCGCTGGAACAAGGCCCAGCTCACCATGCGCGGGTACGGGTGCCCCCAGCTGATGCTGCCGGGTATGGCAGGGGTGTCGGACAGCCAGAAATCGCCCGATTCCACGACCTTCAGCCGATCTTTGCGGTAGAACACTCCCATGCGTTCACCGCCGCCATCGGCATCACGACCACGGCCGAACCATGCATAGTCCGGCAGCTCGCGGGCCAAGTAGTCGGCTTGCGTCTGCACAAGTTCCTGCATGCTGATCACGTCGGGGGCCTGTTCGCGCAGCATGCGCACAGCCAGTGGCTTGCGGATTTCCCAGTAGTCCGCCCCGTCGTCCTGCGCGGGCAGGCGGATGTTGAAGCTCATCACCCGCAGTGCGGGAACGGTTGGCGATTCAGCTGCAATGGAAGGGGGCGGCAGCAGGCACAACAGGGCGGCCAGCAGGAAAAATGGACTGCGGATCATTGAAGTTCGACCGTGACGTTCAGGAAGTGTGGTGTGTTCTACCGCGCCAGCCACCACGCGATCAGCAAGCCCGCCAGCAGCCAGGCGATTTCGGCCACGCCATTGGCCAGCCCGATCAGGGTCCAGGCCAGGTGCGGGCCCATGCGCAGCGCCGATTCCCACGGGGCCAGGCCCATCGGCCCGCCGATATGAGCGGCGGCGATGCCCCAGTTGGCGGCCAGCGCGATCAGCCCGGTTGCTAGCATCGCCAACGCAATCCGCACTTTGCCGCCCGGCAGTGTGCCCAGGCGCAGCATCCACGCTGCTTCCGCTGCGGCGGCGACCGCCATCCAGCCGGCCTGCGAGCCGGCGGCCAAGGCAACCATCAACCAGACAATGGCAACAGTGACGCTTCCCAACAGCAACAGCAGGGGCCAGAGCCAATGTTGTGGGGCACTGGCCGGTGATGGGGCAGGTGGCATGGGAATTTCCGAAAAGGTCACGCAGCATAGTCTCTTGGCGGCCTGCACGCCGCCCGGTCGGCTAAAATGGCCGTCTTGCGGGTAGCGTCCGCGTCCCCATATTGATCCACATGTACTCCCGCAGCAGTGAACCCGTCCACTTCGAACGCGACTGCGCCGCCGTGATGGTGCCGCAGGGCGACAGCGTGACCCTGCCGGCCGGCAGCTATGGTTACATCACGCAGGCGCTGGGCGGCAGCTATACCGTGTTTGTCGAGGGCAACCTGTTTCGCATTGCCGGCAAGGATGGCGATGCCATCGGCAAGGAGTCGCCGCCGGGGCTGGAACTGCCCGCAGACGCCGGCGACGAGGAAGTGGAAAAACTGGTCTGGCAGCAGCTTCGCACCTGCTTCGACCCGGAAATTCCATTCAACATCGTCGATCTGGGGCTGATCTACGAAGTCGATATCAAGCATCTGGACGATGGTCAGCGCGAGGTCGATGTGCGCATGACGCTGACCGCGCCCGGCTGCGGCATGGGCGAAATTCTGGTCGATGACGTGCGCAGCAAGCTGGAAATGATCCCGACCGTGGCCGAGGCCGATGTCGAATTGGTATTCGACCCGCCGTGGGGCAAGCACATGATGTCCGAGGCGGCGCGGTTGGAAACCGGCATGTTGTAAGGTGTTCCAAGCACCGGCCCGCTGCCGACGGTGGCGCGCGCCGGCCCTACATTCGTTATCTGGAAGGAATTACCGGTGTCCCAGTCCCTGAGTTTCCGCGTCACCCGTTCGGGCCAGCCGCGCAGCGCGGAAGAGCGCGCCAAGGTCCTCGAAAAGCCGGGTTTCGGCGTGCATTTCACCGACCACATGGTCGCCGTGCGCTGGGACAAAGATACCGGCTGGCATGATGCCGAAGTGATGCCCTACGGCCCGATCGCGCTGGACCCGGCCGCGGCGGTGCTGCACTACGGGCAGGAGATCTTCGAGGGCATCAAGGGCTATCGCCATGCTGACGGCTCGGTGTGGACTTTCCGTCCCGATGCCAACGGCCGCCGCCTGCAGCGTTCGGCCGCGCGGCTGGCGCTGCCGGAACTGCCGGTGGAGATCTTCGTCGAGTCGCTGAAGCAACTGATCGCGCTGGACAAGGACTGGGTGTCCGACGCCGACGAGGCCAGCCTGTACTTCCGTCCGTTCATGATCGGCGACGAGGCCTTCCTCGGCGTGCGTGGCGCGCACAAGGCCAGTTACTACGTGATCGCCAGCCCGGCCGGCCCGTACTTCGCCAAGGGCGTGGCGCCGGTGGCGATCTGGCTGTCCACCGATTACGCGCGCGCGGCCAAGGGCGGCACCGGCGCGGCCAAGTGTGGTGGCAACTACGCCGCCTCGCTGCTGCCGCAGCAGCAGGCGCAGGCGCAGGGCTGCTCGCAGGTGCTGTTCCTCGACCCGGTCGAGGGCAAGTACCTCGAAGAGCTGGGCGGCATGAACGTGTTCCTGGTTTATGGCAAGGAAAACAAGCTGGTCACCCCGGCGCTGTCGGGTAGCATCTTGGAGGGCATCACCCGCGAGTCGATCCTGCAATTGGCGCGCGACCGTGGCATGACCGTCGAGGAGCGCAAGGTGACCATCGACGAGTGGAAGCAGGGCGTGGCCTCGGGCGAGATCACCGAGGTGTTCGCCTGTGGCACCGCCGCGGTCATCACCCCGATCGGCCAGCTCAAGGGCGAAGGCTTCTCGGTCGGCAACCTCGATGCTCCGGCTGGCGAGGTCACCATGTCGCTGCGCAAGGAATTGACCGACATCCAGTACGGCCGCTTGCCGGACCGGCATGGCTGGTTGGTGCGGTTGGACGGCTGATGCCGTCGCAAGTTCCAGATGAGAAGCCCCCGCATGATTGCGGGGCTTCTGCTTTCCGGCAGGAGCACACCAAGGTGCGCTCCTGCGAAGGCGTGATCAGCGCCGGCCTGCTGGGGAAGCGCTGGGGCGTAGCCCCTGCCTACTCGCAGAGGTCGGCGCAGCGCGCTTGCAGGAAACGCAGCGCATCGGCCGGGGCAATGTCCAGCAGCAGGCCGCGCTGGCCGGCGTTGATCCAGATGCGTTCGTGGCCCTGGGCTTGTTCGGCGAACCACGTGGTCGCCGGCCGCTGCTGCGCGAACGGGCTGATGCCGCCAACCTTGTAGCCGCTGCGGCGCTCGGCCTCGGCGACTTCCATCATTTGCGCGTGCTTGCCGCCTGCTGCGGCGGCAAGCTTCTTCAGCGACAGTCGCTGGTTGCAGGGGACCACCGCCACCACGGGTTGCTTGTCCACCCACGCCATCAGCGTCTTGAACACCCGTGCCGGTTCGACACCCAGCGCCTGCGCTGCGGCCATGCCCTTGCTCTCGACCTCGGCGCTGTAGTCGTAGGCGTGCAGGCCGTGGCCGATGCCGGCCTTGTCCAGTGCGGCGGTGGCGTGGGTGGCCTTGCTCACGTTAGAGCGACTCGAAGCGGTTGGCCTCGACGTTCTTGCGCACCTTGTCCGGGTTCCAGACGCGGCCGTTCATGGCGATGTACACGCCTTCGGGCAGCGACTGCACCGCGCCGATCGCGCAGCCGATGTTGAACTCGGCATCCGAACCACGGAAGCGTGCAGGGCTGAGCGCGCCGGTCATCACGATGGTCTTGCCGGGAATGGTCTTGAGCACCTTGCCGGTGGCGACCATCGAGTCGGTGCCGTGGGTGACCAGCACGTGGCGAGTGGGCTGTGCGGCGATGGTGGCGCGGATCAGCTCGCGGTCCTCGTCGGTGATGTGCAGCGAATCCTTGCGCAAAATCGGGATCACGTTGAAGCGGAAGGTCACGCCCAGCTCGCGCAGGATCATGCCGATCTGCGGGTCGCCGATCTGGTAGTCGGACTTGTCGTCGAAATAGATCTTGTCGATCGTGCCACCGGTGGTGACGATCAGGAGGTCTTCCATCATTGCGGTGAATCCAGACGGTGATGGTGCAAATGATAAGACGCGGGGAGCGCAACGCAGGCGCGGGGCCTTCCCACGGTGACTACTGTTTGCGCTTGCCGAACCGCGCGCGCAGCCCCGGCAGGCTGGCCAGCGTGACCACCAGCAGCGAAAGCACGATCTCGGTCCACGCGAACAACGCGGTTTCGCGGTGCGTCCACGCGCTCATCACGCCGTGGCTGAACCAGAACAGCGCGAACACGCCGGCCCAGAACGGCGCGCGCTGCCAGCGCAGCCGCAGCGCGATGGCCAGCAGCAGCGGCGGCGCGGTGAACACCAGTTGCGTTGCCAGCCAGTGCTTGTCGTGCAGGAACCAGTACGTGTAGAGCGCGGCCAGCGCGATCAGCGCCAGCAGCAAGGTCGGGCGTTGCCGGTTCATTGCGCCAGCCTCCGCGCGACGTCGGCCACGCGCCGGCCCAGCACGCGTGCCAGATGTGCCTCGTCGTCGCTGGGCTGCGGGTCGTCCTGCGCGCCGGCGACGTGGCTGGCGCCATACGGGGTGCCGCCGCCGGTGGTGTGGCTGAGCGCGGCCTCGGTGAAGGGAATGCCCACGATCAGGCAGCCATGGTGCAGCAAGGGCAGGTGCATCGACAGCAGGGTCGATTCCTGCCCGCCGTGCATCGACGCGGTGGAGGTGAACACCGCCGCCGGCTTGCCGGTCAGGGTGCCGCTGGCCCATTCGGCGCCGAGGCCATCGAGGAAGTGCTTCACCGGCGCGGCCATGTTGCCGAAGCGGGTCGGGCTGCCCAGCACGATGCCGGCGCATTCGGCCAGATCGGCCTTCTCGACGTAAGGCGCGCCGTCCTCCGGCACCGGCGGCGCACTGTGCTGGGTGACGGCGGCCACCGGTGGCACCGTGCGCAGTCGTGCGCTCATGCCCGGCACTTCGCCGATGCCGCGCGCGATCTGCCGCGCCAGCCGCGCCACCGAGCCGCCACGGCTGTAGTACAGCACCAGGATTTCCGCCATCGCACGATCCACTCTTCACGTCGGGAGCGGCAGTATCGGCGATGCGGGCCGTGCTTTGCATCGGGTACCCTTGCCGCATGGAACCTCTGGATTCGCTCAATCTATGGATGGAACGCGTCCGCGACCGGGCGCGCATGGCCAGTTTCGGCCGCTTCCTTTGGCATCGTTTCCTCGACGACCGCCTGTTCCAGGCCGCCGGTTCGCTGGCCTACACCACGGTGTTCGCGCTGGTGCCGCTGGTCATCGTGGTGTTCGGCGTGCTGTCGGCGTTCCCGGTGTTCGAGCGCTGGAGCGAGGCGCTCAGCGACTACGTGTTCTCCAATTTCGTGCCCTCGGCGGCGCGCGCGGCCGAGGGCTACCTGCACCAGTTCTCGGCCAGCGCCGGTCAGCTCACCGCCGCCGGCTTCATCGCGCTGGTGGTGTCGCTGCTGATCACCCTCAACAGCGTCGAGCAGACCTTCAACCGCATCTGGCGGGTGGCCTCGGCGCGGCCGCAGCTCACCCGTTTCCTTGTCTATTGGACGGTGCTGACGCTGGGCTCGATGCTTGCCGCAGCGTCGCTAGCGGTGTCGGCCAGGGTATTCGCGCTGCCGTTGTTCGGCACCACCGAAGGGCGCTGGCTGGCCGATATCGGGCTGCGGCTGGCACCGGTCACCATCGAGTTCGTCTGCATCATGCTGGCCTACCGGGTGGTGCCGCACCACACGGTGAAGTGGCGCCACGCCATTCCCGGCGCGCTGCTGGCGGCGGTGCTGCTGGAGCTGGTGAAGTGGGGCATGGGCCTGTACCTGGGCAGCTTCCAGTCCTACCAGAAGCTTTATGGCACGGTGGCGTTCGTGCCGATCCTGCTGCTGTGGATCTACCTTGGCTGGGTGACCGTGCTGCTCGGCGCGTCGCTGTCCTCGTCGATTGCCGCGTTCCGCTACCAGCCGCTGGCATTGCGCCTGCCGCAGGGCTGCGAGCTGTACGGGCTGCTGCGGCTGATCGGCCGCTTCCGGCAGGCGCGCGAGGACGGGCAGGGGCTGGACGAAGAACAGATGCTGGCGCTGGAGCCGATGCTCACCGATTCGCTGCTGCAGGAGCTGTTGTGCAAGATGGAGGCCATTGGCTTGCTGCGCCGCGACGAGCGCGGGCAATGGCTGCTGGCGCGCGACCTGCACCGCATCACCTTGAAGGAACTGTACGAAGCGCTGCGGCTGCGGATCCCGGTGGCCGAGGAATACCTGCCGTTGCGCGAGGATGCGCTCGGCCAAGCCGCCTGTGCCGCGCTGGACGAACTGCGCGTGCCGTTGCGCGCGCTGCTCAAGCGCCCCGTCGATGAGGTTTACGTGAATACCGGAGATGGCCGATGACCCCCCGCTTCCTTTGCCTTACTTTGCTGGCGTTGGCGATGGCCGGCTGCAAGCCGCAGACGAACGCCGCGCCGCTGGCCGATGTGCTGCCAGCGGCCGGGGAAGCCGCCACCGGTGTGGTGGAGCAGACCGCGCCGATGCCGCAGCTGCGGGTGCAGGCCGTGGATGGCACGCCGTACGACCTTGCAGAGCATCGCGGGCAGTGGGTGCTGGTCAACTTCTGGGCGACGTGGTGTGGGCCGTGCCTGCATGAAATGCCGGAGTTGTCGGCGCTGCACGCCAAGCGCGGCAACATCGACGTGGTCGGGCTGGCCTACGAGGACATCGAACTGGCGGATATGCAGGCCTTCCTCGAAAAACGCCCGGTCAGCTATCCGGTCGCCATCGTCGACCCCTATGCGCCGCCGCAGGATTTCGCCACCCCGCGTGGCTTGCCGGTGACCTGGCTGATTGCGCCGGACGGCAAGGTGGCCCGGCAATTCGTCGGCCCGGTGGATGCGAGGCAGATCGAGCAGGCCATCGCCGAAGCGGGTGGCGAGGCCGGCTGAGGCCGGCATTCGCCCAATCCACGAAACTTGGGCGTTCAGTCGAGCGCGAACGGCGCCAGCGGCTTCACCACGCCGTATTTTTCTTTCTTCGGCTTGCCCGGCAGCGGCGGCAATTCGATTGGCGGCTCATCGACGGCGGTTTCGGGCAGGCGGTCGAGCAGGTCGCGGACCAGGGTCAGGCGGCCGCGCTTCTGGTCGTTGAAATCCACCAGCGTCCACGGCGCATGCCGGGTATGTGTGGCTTCCAGCATCGCTTCGCGTGCCTGCATGTAGGCGGCGTATTCCAGCCGTGATTCCAGGTCCACCGGCGACAGCTTCCAGCCCTTCAGGGGGTTGTCGCGGCGTTCGGCGAAACGCTGCTCCTGCTGTTCCTGATCGACGCACAGCCAGTATTTGAACAACAGGATGCCGTCATCGACCAGCAGTTGCTCGAACACCGGCGCCTGCTTGAGGAAGGCGTGGTACTGCGCGTCGCTGCAATAGCCCATCACTTTTTCCACGCCGGCGCGGTTGTACCAACTGCGGTCCATCAACACGATCTCACCGGCCGCGGGCAGGTGGGCGACGTGGCGCTGGAAATACCATTGCGTGCCTTCGCGGTCGGTGGGCTTGGGCAGGGCCACCACGCGGCATTGGCGCGGATTCAGGTGGCGGGCGACCTCCTGTATCGCGCCGCCCTTGCCGGCGGTGTCGCGGCCTTCGAACAGCACCAGTACGCGCTGTCCGGTGTGCTGTACCCAGCGCGCCATCGCTGCCAGTTCCAGCTGCATCGGTTTCATCGCCTTGGCATAGGCCTTCTTCTTGATGTCGCCCATCTCGTGCTCCGTCGGCTGTGCGACTACTGTCGCGCGTGGCAGCGGCCGCGGCAATGGTGTGGCGGGCTGCTGTGCGGGGGTGATGTCTCTGCCATCGGTTTTCATGTAGTTTTGCCAACGCGCGGGGCGTGGTGCCCGGCAACGAAACAAGGAGCAGCGTCATGGGGCTTGTTCAGGCGGCAAAGGGTGCGATCGGTGGTGTGCTGGCCGACCAGTGGAAGGACTTCTTCACGGTGCCGGACGGCCTGCCGGCGACGGCAGCACTGTTCGCCGCGGTGCCGCGTGGCACCAATGCCGGGCGCGGCTCCAACACGTCCGGCTCGTCGAACATCATCAGCAACGGCTCGAAGATCGTGGTGCCGGAAGGCTACGGCCTGCTGCTGTTCCAGGACGGCGCGGTCACCGGCTTCGCCGCCGAGGCGGGCGCATACGAATGGCGTTCGGATGACCTCAATTCGGCCTCGATCTTCGCCGGTGACGGCATTGTCTCGTCGCTGATCAAGCAAAGCTGGGAGCGCTTCAAGTTCGGCGGCCAACCCGGCGGCCAGCAACTGGCGTTCTTCGTTTCGTTGAAGGAACTGCCCGACAACCGCTTCGGTACCCAGTCGGAAATCTACTGGGACGACGCCTTCCTCAACACACAGGTCGGTGCGGTGACGCGCGGCTCGTACACGTTGAAGATCGTTGACCCCATCCTGTTCGTGAAGAACTTCGTGCCGGCGGCCTACCTGCAACCCGGCAAGGTGTTCGACTTCACCGATTTGGACAATGCCGCCGCCAGCCAGTTGTTCAACGAGGTGGTTGGCTCGTTGGCGCCGGCGTTCAGCCTGTACACGAACGACCCGGCCAAGGGCAACCGCATCAGCCGCATCCAGCAGGATTCGCTGGGTTTTGCGCAAAGCCTGTCCGACGCGGTGGAAAACGGTTACCAGTGGAAGAGCGGGCGCGGTCTGGCCATCGTCAAGACCGCCATCGTTTCGATTGAATACGACGCCAACACCCGCGAGCTGCTCAAGACCGTGCAGCGCGCCGATGCCTTGTCCGGCGCACGCGGCAACTCCAACCTGCAGGCCAGCGTGGCGCAGGGCATTCAGTCGGCCGGTGAGAACGGCGGCGCAGCGGGGCTGATGGGCATTGGCATGGCCTCGGGCATGATGGGTGGCATCGGCGGCCTGCAGCAGCCGGTGGCGCCGGCCGCGCCGGCGGCGGACGACCCGGTGGCCAAGCTCCAGAAGGCCAAGCAAATGCTCGACCTCGGCCTGATTACCCAAGCCGACTACGACGCGCTGAAAGCCAAGGCGCTGGGCCTGTAAGCCACGCCAATGCCGAACACGCAGACGCCTTCATCGCCGCCGCCGTTGCCACCGGCGGCCGGCCCCGGTTCGCCACAGGATGTGCCGCCGTTGCCGGGCAGTTTCCCCATCGACCCAGCAACGCTGCCGCCGCCGATACGCGACGAACTGCTCGCGCCCGACCCGGTAGCCATCGACACGTCCTCCGACGAGTTGAAGGATGGTCTGAACCGCTGCCCGAAATGCGGCGCCAGCGACATTCGCCACAAACCCGGCGGCGATGTGCTGATTTGCCTGTATTGCCGCCATGAGTGGGTGGGCGAACGGGTCGAAGAAGCATTTGGTTTCGGCGAAGGCATTGGCGAACTCAAAGGTACGGTGGTGGCCTCCGGCGCGCAGGACATCGCCGCCGATGCCGCCAGCCTGATGACCTTCAAATGCCGCGGTTGCGGCGCGGAAGTGGCGGTCAACACCGAAAACGCGATGACCGCGCGCTGCCACTGGTGCCGCCACGTGTTCGGCGTCAACGAGCAAATCGCCAACGGCGCGGTGCCCGATGCAGTGCTGCCGTTCCACATCAAGAAGGACGATGCCGTCGCCCGCATCCGCCAATTCGTGGACAAGCGGCGCATGTTTGCGCTCAAGGCGTTCAAGGAGCAGTTCACGCCGGAGAACGTGGTCGGCGTGTACCTGCCGTACATGATTGTGGATGGCAACGTCAGCGCCGACGTGGCGGGGCAGGGCGAAATCCAGACCCGCAGCTACACCGTGGGTACCGGCGACAAGAAAAAAAACTTATTACGACGCCGACGTGTATCGAGTGGAGCGGCACGTGGATTTCACCGTCGATGACCTGCCGTTGGAATCCTCCGGCGCGCGTGGCAACCTCGACGTGAGCGCCAACACCAACAACATCATCAACGCGATCCTGCCGTTCGACACCAAGAACGCGGTGAAGTGGAACGCCTCCTACCTGGTTGGCTTCAGCTCGGAAAAGCGCGATCGCGACGTGGAGCAACTGCGCCCGCGGCTGGAGGACCAGTTGCTGTCGATTGCGCGTGCGCAGGTCGAAGGCTCGGTGCGACGCTACGGCCGCGGCGTGCGCTGGGAGCAGGAACGGCTGGAAGTGCACGGCACCCGTTGGGTGGCGATGTACCTGCCGGTGTGGCTGTATTCCTACCACCAGCCGGGCCGCAACGGCGGCCTGCTGCATTACATCGCGGTCAATGGCCGTACCGGTGAAACCATGGGCAGCGTACCGGTGCAGCAGTGGAAGCTGCTGCTGGCCGCGCTCACCGCCGGCACCTTCATCGAAGCCCTCGCAATTGCATTCCTGGTGGCTGCCTCATGAGCGACGACAGTGGACTCTGGTTGCTGGCCGCCGGCCCTGCCGGCGCGACCGCGCTGTACTGGATGCTGTACCGGTATTACCGCAACACCGACAAATCCCATGCTTTCGAACACGAGACGACGGTCGAGGCAGGGCCGGTGACCGGCACGGACGTGAAGGTGGGCGAGATAAAGGGCACCCAGCAGCGCTATATCAATGGCGGCAACGCGAGCGCATACCGACAACGGGTGAAGCGCTTGCGATAAGCCGATGGTCATGGGTGCGGGCTTTTGCCCTGCACCGGGTATCACCGAAAGCAGCGCCCGGCCGTTGGCCGGGCGGTGGTGCATCAGCCCTGCGCCGCGAACACCGGGCGGGTAAGGTTGTCGGCCTCGCCGTCGGTGCACAGCACTTCGTCCTCGATGCGGATACCGCCGTAGGGGCGGAAGAAACCCACGCGCTCCCAGTCGATGCTGGCGGCGTTGCCGGCCTGCTTCACTTCGTCCAGCAGCATGTCGATGAAGTACAGGCCCGGCTCGATCGTCACCACCATGCCCGGCTCCAGCACTCGCGTCATGCGCAGGTAGGGATGGCCTTGCGGGCGCTCGATGCGTCCGCCGCGGTCACCGGCGGCGAAGCCGGCCACGTCGTGCACCTGCGCGCCGATCAGGTGGCCGATGCCGTGCGGGAAGAACGCCGCGCTGACGCCGGTGGCCAATGCTGCTTCCGGCGAAACGGTGATGACGCCGAAGTCCTTGAGGATACCCATCAGCGACAGGTGCGCATCGACGTGCAACTGCTTGTAGTCGAAGCCGCTGCGCACTGCCGCGCACATTTTCCGTTGTGCGGCATCCACGGCGTCGATCAGCGCCTGGAATTCGTCATGGCCGGCGGCGGCGTAGGTGCGGGTGATGTCGCTGGCGTAGCCATGCGCGGAGGCGCCGGCGTCGATCAGGAAGCTGCGCGATTGCTGTGGGGCGCTGCGGCCCAGTTCGGTGTAGTGCAGCACCGCGGCGTGTTCGTTGAGCGCAACGATGTTGCCGTAGGGCAGTTCGGTGGCGTCCTGCCCCACCGCGCTGCAATAGGCCATGTTGATCGCGAACTCGCTGCCACCGGCGCGGAACGCGGCTTCGGCGGCGCGGTGGCCACGCACGGCCAGCACCTGTGCTTGCCGCATCAGCGCGATTTCGTAGGGCGTCTTGAACGCGCGCTGGTAGTCGAGGTAGTCGAGCACCGGCTGCGGGTTGTTCGGAATGAAGTTGCCCAGCGCGCTTTGCGGCTCGCCGAGGATCGCGCAGCGCGCCGGGTCCTTCGGCAGCAGTGCCAGCGCTTCTTCCTGGGTGCGGATGACATGGATGTCGAAATGCTCCACCCACCAGCCACTGGGCGCAGCCGGCACCACATGCCAGTAGTCGTGCGGCTGGTAATAGATGACCTGCGGGCGCTGGCCGGGCGTGTGCACCAGCCAGCTGTTCGGCAGGCGGGTCAGCGGCAGCCAGCTCTTGAACTGGGGGTTGACCGCATAGGGGTAGTTGATGTCGTCGAACACCTGGTAGTGCAAGGTGCCGCTGGGGATGACGAGGTGGTCAAAGCCGCCGCGCGCAAGGGCTTCGTCGGCGCGACGGGCGAGCACGCCGAGGTGGTCGGAATACAGGGCGCCGGGGGCTGGCAGGTTCATCGTGCGGCTCGCTTGCAATCAGGAAGGCGAAGCCGCGATTTTGCCGCAATCACGCGCTGGCTGCTGTGCCGGTTTCGGCGCTCAGGCTGGCGACAGCTGCGCCTCTATCCATTGCCGCAGGCGTTCGCGCTGGTTCTTTTCCATCGCGATGAAGCGGAAGCCGGCCCAGCAGTGGCCGGGTGCCTGCGCCGCTTCGCACCACAGCAGGTGCGCGCCAGCGTCGATTGGCGAGTCGCCGCCGTGGCCGTCGGAGACCGGGAAGCGAAGTTGGTAGAGCGCGTCTTCCACCAACGGTTCGGAGGCGATCAGCAACATGCCGGTTTCGGAAATATTGCCGAGCCGGCCGATGCTGGCGCCGGTCATCTGGTTGGTGACCGGCACCAGGGCGGGGACTTGCAGGCGCGGGGCGCGACGGGTTTCGGTGATCATGCGGCGGGCTCCGGGGTGGGGCCACGGGTGAGCGAACGCAGCGCGCGCAATGTGGCTTGCCATGCGCGGTCGATCAGGCGTGCGCGGTCTTCGGTGACGATGTGCAACTGGTCCTGCGCCATCAGCCGCGCCAATGCGTCGAGGGTATGTTCGGCCACCTTCTGCCCGCGCGCGTTGACGAACAGCGCGTGGTCGGTGATCAGGCTGTACCAGGACAGGCGCTGGCGGCGGGTGTCGCGCTGCTGGTTGGTGACGAATTTGAACCACGTGCCGAACGGCAGCGTGCGCAGCTGGCGGTAGCGGGCCTCCTCGTCGGGCGTGCGCGGAGGCAGCGGCTTTTCCTTCTCGCCGGCGCCGTCCTTGCTGTCGCCCTCGCCGAGCCGGGCGCGGGCCTTGAGCTTGGTGGCCAGTTCGGTTTTCGAGGTGATCGCATCCTCGCCGCCGGGGCTGGAAAGGCGGCGCGCGATCGCGCCTGCCTCGTCCTGGTGGTAACCGACTTGCAGCAGGGCTTCCTCGATCTGCTCGCCGAGCGCGGCGTCGGCCTCGCCCTCGCTGCTGGCGGTGACCTCGCCGATGCGCCGGGTGGCTTGCTGCTGTTGCTGCCATTCCTCCGAGTCTTCGCCCCGACGCAGCAGGGTCAGGGTCAGCACGTCGCCCCACGCTTCGTTCAGCAGGGTCTGCACGAACTTCGGCGGGGTGATGTCCCGGCATAGCTGGCCGATGGTGGTGCCGGCCAGTTGCTTGGCCGCTTCCAGCCGTTCCTTGCCGCGCGCGGCCTCGATTTGGCGGCGCTCGGTGAGCTCGGCCTTGCGTGCGGCCGAGTGCAGGTGCGTCTGCACCTTCTGGTTGGCTTCGGCGAAGACGGTTTCGTCGCCCTGGTAGTCGGTGACGACCTGCTCGACCACTTCGTCGAGCTTTTGCAGCAGCACCGGGTCGTCGTCGTCCTCGCCGAGCCAGACCGCGCCTGCTTCGGCGACGGTGTTGAGCAGTTCGCGTGCCGGGTGTTGCTCGCGGACGAAGAAGGCTTCGTCGCCGAGCGCAGCGCGTGCCACCGGCACCTGCAGTCGTGTCAGCAGGTCGGCGGCCGGGCCGGTGCTGCGGACTTCGCGCTGGATCTGGGTGTAGAGCAGGCCGAGCAGGTCCAGCGTGTTGCCGTCGCGCGGGGAGAGCCCGGCGCCTTCGCCGTGCTCGGCACGTACCTGCGCCAGCAGGGCGCTGTGGATGTCGCTGAAGCTGCGCCGCGTGCCCGGCCCCGTCGGCTGGGTTTGCAGGCGGCCGAGCACGTCCATGACCGCCGTACTGGGCACGGGGTGGGTGGGAGCGTGCGGGGGCGTGGCGCCGCCCGGCATGCCGCCGCCGGCGGAGGAGGGGCTTGTCGTGAAGCCTCTAGCACCGCCACTGGCAACGGCACCGCTGGCCGCCGCCGCTTGCCCGGTGAGCTGGTTCAGCGCGCTCATCATGTCGCCGAGGGTGCCGGCCGTGCCGCCGCCACCACTGCCACCACTACCGGATTGGACTTGCCGCGCCAGCAGTTGCCGCGCGCTGTTGAGCAGTTCATGCACCGAGGCCATGCCCGATGCGGATGCACCGCCGCCGATCCCCGAGGTCGCGGTGGCCGGCATGCCGGTTGCCATGCTGCTGGTGCCCCCCATGCCTGCGATTCCGCCGATGCCGGCGTCGCCGCCATCAGGGGAGAGCGCGGCGGCCGACCATGACATCGCCGGAGCCTGGCCCTGCCATTGGGTCAGCGGCCGGTGCGTGGCCGGGGGCGTGGCACTGGTGGATGCGGCATTCACGCCACCGCGGCGCGGCGCGGATGGGCGCGGCAGGTAGGGGATATAGACCAGGCCCGGCAGCACGCCTTCGCGCGCCAGCAGGATGTTCAGCCGGTCCAGCAGTTCGGCCAGCTGGTCCAGTACCTGCCGCTCGAACGAGTGGTACAGCTGCAACTGCGCGGCGATGTCCAGTCCCATCCGTTCGCCGCATTCGCGCAGGACCCGGCACAGCACGAAGGGGCCGACCGGCAGGCTTTCGGCGTCGAACGCCGGCAGCGTGGCCAGCACGCCGAAGCGCTGCCCGAGCAGTTGCAGGTGCGATTGCGCGCGCAGGCTTTCGCGTCGCGCCATTTCGTGCAGCACGATGTCGCGGTCGATGTCGGTATCGGTCACCAGCGTCATCGTCCGCACCGGCGTGACGGCATGGGGGACGGGACGCGAGTCGTGCAGGTCGGCCAGCTCCCCGGCCAGTGCATCGAGGAACCAGCCGGGGAATTCCGCGGCATGCAGACCCAGCTGCCGGATCTGGGCATAGATGTCGGACTGGATCTGGCCATTGCGCGCCTTCTCGGCCAGGCCGAACAGGTCGCGTTCCAACTGCACGGTGGTCAGCTGCAGGTGCGGCGCCAGCACCTGTGCGGCGACGCCGTGGATGGCTTCGAGCAGACCCCGAACGCGGGGCGGGACCGGGGCGGCGGCAATACGGGCCAGTGCCTGGTTGGACGAAGTTGTTGCCGTGCCTGACATCCGTTGTACGTCCGCATCCCCTGAAAGGGCGATTTCTACCATTTCAGGCATCGTGGTGCCAGTTGTGCGGGGCGGTGGAGCCGTTCAGGGCAGGAACAGTTCGACCACATCGTTGGTGAAGCGCCGCCCCAGTTCGGTGGGGGTGATGTGTTCGCCCTCGGCCAGCAGCCAGCCGCGCGCGACGGCGGCGGCCAGCGGTGCTTGCAGCATGCCGCGCGCCAGCCCGGTGCGCGCTTCGAAGTCGCGCAGGCCGAAGCCCTCGTGCAGGCGCAGCAGGTTGAGCATGTATTCGAACGGCAGGCGCGCCGCGTCGATCACGTCGTCGCCGCCGATGCTGGCCGGGGTGCCGGCGGTGTCCATGAAGGCCTGCGGGTGCTTGTGCTTCCAGCGCCGCAGCACGTGCTGTTCGGCCCCGGAGGTGATCTTGCCGTGCGCGCCCGCGCCGATGCCGAGATAGTCGCCGAAGCGCCAGTAGTTGAGGTTGTGCGCGCACTGCCAGCCGTCGCGGGCGTAGGCGCTGACCTCGTACTGGCCGTAGCCGGCCTCGGCGAGCATGGCCTGGCAGTGCTCCTGGATGTCCCAGGCGTGGTCTTCGTCGGGGATGCCCTGCGGCGGCCGCGCGAAGAACACCGTGTTCGGCTCCAGCGTCAGCTGGTAGTGCGAAATGTGGGTGGGATTCAGCGCGAAGGCGCGTTCGAGGTCGTGCTCGGCCTGCGCCAGCGTCTGCTGCGGCAGCGCGTACATCAGGTCGATGTTGAAATTGTCGTAGCCGGCGTCCTGCGCCAGCTTCACCGCGCGCTCTGCCTCGCTGCTGTCGTGGATCCGGCCCAGCCGCTGCAGCGCGTCGTCGTCGAAGGTCTGGATGCCGAAGCTGATGCGGTTGACGCCGGCGGCGCGGTAGCGGTCGAAGCGGCCGTGCTCGGCAGTGCCGGGGTTGGTCTCCAGCGTCACTTCCAGGTTCGGCGCGAAGCGCAGCCGTGCGCTGGCCCCTTGCAGGAAGCGGTCGATGGCTTCCGGCGGGAACAGGCTGGGGGTGCCGCCGCCGAAGAACACGCTGTTCACCACCCGGCCCCAGACCAGCGGCAGGTCCTGGTCGAGGTCGCGGATCAAGGCATCCACGTAGGCGTCGAACGGCAGCGCGCCCTTGCCGGCGTGCGAGTTGAAGTCGCAGTACGGGCACTTGCGCACGCACCACGGCAGGTGGACGTAGAGCGACAGCGGTGGCGGGATCAGGGGCATGGGCATCAGGACGTGGAGGGTGCAGGTGGGGTTCCCTACTCCCGCCGGGAGAAGGTGCCCCGAAGGGGCGGATGAGGGCTCGGGCGAAGCCTCGCGCAATCTGACATCAAAGGGGCTTCGCCCCCGCACCCCGACTCCCGCTCCGCGCCCCGGCCCACGCTGGCAGCGTGGGCGCTCAACCGCACACGCGCCAGTGGCGCGTAAACCGTGCGGCATCGCCCCGGTGGGAGAGGGGCTCAAGCCGTCAGCGTGCTCCGCAAGCCGGCCAATGCCTGCCCGCGATGGCTGACGGCATTCTTCAACTCCGCCGGCATTTCCGCCGCGCTCAACCCATGCGCCGGGTCGAGGAACACCGGGTCGTAGCCGAAGCCGCCTGCGCCGCGTGGCGTGGTGAGGATTTGCCCATGCCAGCGGCCCTGCGCGATCAGCGGGTCGGGGTCGTCGGCGTGGCGCACCAGCACCAGCGTGCAGTGGAAATGGGCGTTGCGGCGCGCTTCCAGCAGCCCGTCCAGCTCGCCCAGCAGCTTGGCGATGTTGGCGGCGTGGTCGCCATGCACGCCGGCATAGCGCGCCGAATACAGCCCCGGCGCGCCGCCCAAGGCTTCCACGCACAGGCCCGAGTCGTCGGCCAAGGCCGGCAGGCCGGTGTGGCGGGAGGCGTGGCGGGCTTTCAGCAGGGCGTTTTCGACGAAGGTAAGCCCGGTTTCCTCGGCATCCTCTACGCCCAGCGCCTGCTGCGCGACCACCTCGATGCCGGCATCGGCCAGCAGCCGGTTGAACTCGGCCAGCTTGCCGGCGTTGCCGCTGGCCAGCACCAGCTTGTTCATGCCGACAGCGCCTGCTGCTGCGCGGCGAGCAGTTCGCCGATGCCCTTTTCGGCCAGCGCCAGCAACGCGTCCAGTTCGTCGCGGCGGAAGGCATGGCCTTCGGCGGTGCCTTGCAGCTCGATGAAGCCGCCGCCGTCGTTCATCACCACGTTCATGTCGGTATCGCAGTCGCTGTCCTCGGCGTAGTCCAGGTCCAGCACCGGCATGCCCTTGTAGACGCCCACGGAAATGGCCGCCACCGCGCCGAAGATCGGGTTGCGCTTGATTTCGCCGCGCTTGAGCAGGGTGTTCACCGCATCGACCAGCGCGACATAGGCGCCGGTGATCGCCGCGGTGCGGGTGCCGCCGTCCGCTTGCAGCACGTCGCAGTCCAGGGTGATGGTGCGCTCGCCCAGCGCGTTGCGGTCGATGCAGGCGCGCAGGGTACGGCCGATCAGGCGCTGGATCTCCAGCGTGCGCCCGCCCTGCTTGCCGCGCGCGGCCTCGCGGTCGCTGCGGGTGTGGGTGGAGCGCGGCAGCATGCCGTATTCGGCCGTCACCCAGCCCTCGCCCTTGCCGCGCAGGAATGCCGGCACACGGTTCTCGATGCTGGCGGTGCACAGCACGCGGGTGTCGCCGAAGCTCACCAGTACCGAGCCTTCGGCATGGCGGGTGAAGCCGCGTTCGATGGAAACGGTGCGCAGCTGGTCGGCCTGGCGGCCGCTGGGGGGGGAAACAGTCATGGAAAGTCCGGTTGCTGGGGGCCTTCTCCATTTTGGAGAGGGTGTCCCGAAGGGGCGGATGAGGGCAGGGGCGAAGCCTCGCCGCTTGCCGCTTCTCCGTCGGGGAGAAAGGGGCGCTAGGGTACCATTCGCCCTCTTTGCCAAGTACCGGAAACCCGCATGATCCGAAGCATGACCGCCTATGCCGGCGGCGAACGCGCCACGCCCTGGGGCACCCTCGGCTGCGAGCTGCGCTCGGTCAACCACCGTTTCCTTGAAGTGGGCACACGGCTGCCGGAGGAGCTGCGCGCGCTGGAGCCGCAACTGCGCGAGCGCGTGGCCGCGCGCATCAGCCGCGGCAAGCTGGACCTGGTGATGCGCCTGCGCGCGCCCGAGGCGGCACCTTCGCTGGCGGTCGATGACGTGCTGGTCGATCAACTCGGCGACCTTGCCCGGCGGCTGCATTCGCGCTTCCCCGACATGCGCATCAACTTCACCGACCTGCTGCAATACCCCGGCGTGCTGCGCGGCGAGGCGACCGATGCCGCGGCCTTGCAGGCCGAGGCGCTGGCGTTGCTGGAAGAGGTGGTCGATGGCTTCGTCGCCGCGCGCGAGCGCGAGGGGGCCAAGCTCACCGCCGCCATCAGCGAGCGCGTGGATGCGGTCGAACGCATCGCCGGCGAAGTGCGCGAACTGATCCCGGCCATCCGCGAGGGCCAGCGCGCCAAGCTGGCCGCGCGCCTGGCCGACCTGCCGCACCCGGTCGATCCCGGCCGCGCCGAGCAGGAATTGGTGATGTGGCTGCAGAAACTCGACGTGGATGAGGAACTGGACCGCCTCGGCAGCCACATCGGCGAAATCCGCCGCGTGCTGCGCCAGCGCGAGCCGGTGGGCCGCCGCCTGGACTTCCTGTTGCAGGAATTCAACCGCGAGGCCAACACCCTCGGCTCCAAGTCGGTCGATAGCCGCACCTCCAACGCCGCGGTCGAACTGAAGGTGCTGATCGACCAGATCCGCGAACAGGTGCAGAACCTGGAATGAGCCGCGCCGGCAGGCGCATTTGCAGCGGCGGCCACGGCTGGTTATCGTGCGCCGCCCGAAACCGTCGCACCCGGAGAGCCGAGCGATGCGTGGCACCCTCTACATCGTCGCCGCCCCTTCCGGTGCAGGCAAAAGCAGCATCGTCAACGCCACGCTGGCGCGCGATGCGCAGATCGCGCTGTCCATTTCCTTCACCTCGCGGGCAATGCGCCCGGGTGAAGAGAACGGCAAGCACTACCACTTCGTCAGTGCCATGGCGTTCGAGGAGATGATCGCCGCCGGCGATTTCTTCGAGCACGCGCTGGTCCACGGTGACTGGAAGGGCACCGCGCGGCAGTCGGTGGAGCCGCAGCTGGCCGCCGGCAAGGACGTGCTGCTGGAAATCGACTGGCAGGGCGCGCGCCAGGTACGGGCCCTGGTGCCCGATGCGGTCAGCGTGTTCATCCTGCCGCCGTCCAAGCAGGCGCTGGACGAGCGCATGCGCAAGCGTGGGCAGGACAGCGAGGCGGTGATGGCGCAGCGCCTCGCCGCCGCGCGCGAGGAAATGCTGCATTACGACGAATTCGATTACGTCATCGTCAACGAGGTGTTCGACACCGCCGTCGATGAAATGTGCGCGATCTTCACCGCCAGCCGCCTGCGCCGGGCGCAGCAGCAATTGCGCCACGACGGCCTGATCCGCTCGCTGCTGGATTGAATGCGGCTTGAGGTGCCTGGTTGGCAGGCGCCGAAAATCCGCAACTGACTGATTTGAAAGCGATGTTTCCCGCGCTGGCTTGCGCGGGGCGGCGCCATGCCGTATGCTCGCCCGCCTTTCCCCACCCCAAGCATGACGGCCATCGCCGTCGGGAGTCCGCTCAATGGCCCGTATCACGGTCGAAGATTGTCTGGAAGTGGTCAACAACCGCTTCGAACTGGTCATGATGGCCTCCAAGCGCGCGCGCCAGCTCGCCAACGGCGTGCAGGCCACGCTCGACAACAGCGAGAGCGACGACAAGCCGACCGTGCTGGCGCTGCGTGAAATCGCCGCCCGCCGCATCGACAACGAACTGATCGACGAAGTGGAAAAGGCTGAGCGCGAGCGCAAGGAGCGCGAGGCGCTGGAGTGGGCCGCCGCCGAAGTGGTCGCCGACGAAGACATGTCGAAGAACGACGACTGATCCAACGCAGTCCCGCTTCACCCCGGACAGCCCGCCATGCGCGGGCTGTCTGCGTTTTCGGGCGGCGTGGACCGCTTGCCGGCAATTGCCGTGGTGTTGCCGCTGGCATATCTTCCGAACCATGAACCCAGGCCCCACTGCCCAGGTCACCATGCCCGCGGGTGGCACGGTGCCGGATTACGTCCTCCAACTCGAACGCGCAGCCAGCTACCTGCCCGCCGAGCAGCTGCCGATGCTGCGCCGTGCGTGGGAAGTCGGCGCCGCCGCGCATGCCGGGCAGACCCGCAAGTCCGGCGAGCCCTACATCACCCATCCGGTCGCGGTGGCCGGTATCCTCGCCGAGCTGGGGCTGGACGTGGAGGCGCTGGTCGCGGCGATCCTGCACGACACCATCGAGGACACGCCGCTCACCCACGAGGAGCTGGCCGGCCAGTTCGGCGAAACCGTCGCCGACCTCGTCGATGGCGTCACCAAGCTGGACAAGCTGCGCTTCCGCGACCGTCAGGAGGCGGCCGCCGAGAGCTTCCGCAAGATGCTGCTGGCGATGTCGCGCGACTTGCGCGTGATCATGATCAAGCTGGCCGACCGCCTGCACAACATGCGCACGCTGGGCGCGCAGAGCGCCGAGGCGCGCCGCCGCATCGCGATGGAGACGCTGGACATCTACGCGCCCATCGCGCAGCGGCTGGGCATGAGCCTGGTCAAGTCCGAGTTGCAGAACCTCGGCTTCAAGGCGTTGTACCCGTGGCGCCACGCCATCATCGAGAAGCACATCCGCAGCCAGCCGGTGGTGCGCCGCGAGGCGATGGCACAGGTGGAGGTGCAGCTGTCGCAGCGGCTCGCGCGCGAAGGGCTGGAACACCGGCTGGTCAGCCGCATCAAGACGCCGTGGAGCATATACACGAAGATGCGCGAGGAGAACAAGACGTTCGACCAGGTGATGGACGTGTTCGGCTTCCGGCTGGTGGTGCGCACGGTGCCGAACTGCTACCACGCGCTGGGCGCGGTGCATGCGACCTTCAAGCCGCTGGACGGGCGCTTCCGCGACTACATCGCCATTCCCAAGGCCAACGGCTACCAATCGCTGCATACCGTGCTGTTCGGTCCGTACGGCTCGCCGATCGAAGTACAGGTCCGCACCGAGGAGATGGACCTGATCGCCGAGCGTGGCGTGGCCGCGCACTGGACCTACAAGTTCGGCGGTGATTCGCCCAACAGCGCGCAGAGCCGCGCGCATGCGTGGATCGTCGAGCTGATCGACTCGCAGCGTTCGGCTGGTTCGTCGCTGGAATTCCTCGACAACGTCAAGGTCGATCTGTTCCCCGACGAGGTCTATCTGTTCACGCCCAAGGGCAAGATCCTCGCCCTGCCGCGCAACTCCACCGCGCTGGACTTCGCCTATGCCGTGCACACCGACGTCGGCAACCGCGCGGTGGCCTCGCGCGTGGACAAGAAGCTGGTGCCGTTGCGCACGCGGCTGGCCAGCGGGCAGACGGTGGAAATCATCACTGCCAAGTCGGCCGCACCCAAGCCGCAGTGGTTGGAATTCGTGGTCAGCTCCAAGGCGCGCACGGCCATCCGCCACCAGCTCAAGCAACTGGAGCACGAGGATGCAGTGCAGCTGGGCCACCGCATGCTTGACCGCGCGCTGGAAGCGATGGACAGCTCGATCGAACGCCTGCCCAAGGGCCGGCTGGATGCCTTCCTCGCCGAACATCGTTATCCGCGGCTGGAAGCCTTCCTCGCCGACGTCGCGCTCGGCAACTGGATGCCCACGCAGGCCGCGCAGGCGCTGATGGCGCACGGCGAGCCGCGTGCCGGTGGCACCGCGCGGCGCGCGCAGGAGAAGATCCTGATCAACGGCAGCGAGCGCGGCGTGGTCAGCTTCGCCGGCTGCTGCCAGCCGATTCCCGGCGACGACATCATGGGGTACCACACCGCCGGCAAGGGCATCGTCGTGCACCGCATGGACTGCCCGAACCTGGCCGAGCTGCGCAAGTCACCCGAGCGCTGGGTGCCGATCGGCTGGGACAGCAGCGTGGTCGGCGACTACGACACGGCGCTGATCGTGGAAGTGGAAAACGGCACCGGCGTGCTGGCGCAACTGGCCGCGGCCATCGCCCAGAGCCATTCCAACATCGAACGCGTGGACTACCTCGACCGCGACTTCAATGCCGCGGTGCTGTGCTTCAACATCCAGGTGCGCGACCGCACCCATCTGGCCGAAGTGATGCGCCGGCTGCGGCGCTTGAACGTGGTGCAATCCGTACGCCGCCAGTAAGCGCAACGAAAGGGCAGGGCGGGGCTTGCCCCGCTGCGGCCTTCCCGACGACCCTGCCGGGCGTTGCCCCGCGCGATGGGGTGCCCCGCGGAAGCCCGTTTCTCCACAGCCGGTGTGCAACGCCACGCTGACAACCTGTGGATAACACACCGCGCGCGTTGCGCGGCGCGCTTTTGCACGTGGTGGTGAAAAATTGTCCAGAGCCGCCGCGGGCGCGACATTGCCCGACAAGGCGTGGGAACCGGCAACACGGGGCGGGCCGCTACAATGGCGCGTCCTTTCCCAACCGGAGCCATCCATGTCCCGCCAGATCATCAACACCGCCAACGCCCCGGCTGCCATCGGCCCGTACTCGCAGGCCGTGCGTGTCGGCAATACCGTGTATTTCTCCGGCCAGATTCCGCTGGATCCGGCCACCGGCGAGATCGTCGCCGGCGACGTCGCCGCGCAGGCACGCCGCGCCTTCGACAACCTCAAGGCGGTCGCCGAAGAGGCCGGCGGTTCGTTCGACAAGATCGTGCGCCTGGGCCTGTACCTCACCGACCTGGGCGAATTCGCCAAGGTCAACGCGGTGATGCAGGAGTACTTCCAGGCCCCGTTCCCGTCCCGTTCCACGATCGAAGTGTCCGGCCTGCCCAAGGGCGCGGCGTTCGAAGTCGATGCGGTGATGATCCTCGACTGACCGCCGCGCATGGCGCGCACGCGGGCATCCACCCCGGCACTGGCGGCCAACGGCGAAACGCCGGTGACGGCGCTGCCGGGCGTGGGCGCGTCGGTGGCCGCCAAGTTGCAGGCGCGCGGCATCGGCAGCTTGCAGGACCTGTGGCTGCACCTGCCGTTGCGTTATGAAGACCGCACCCGGCTGAGCGCCATCGCCGCGTTGCAGCCGGGCGTAGCGGCGCAGGTGGAAGGCCGGGTGGAGGCGGTCGAACGTGGTTTCCGCTACCGGCCGATGTTGCGGGTGGCGGTGGGCGACGACTCCGGCGGCACGCTGGTGCTGCGCTTCTTCCACTTCCGTGCCGCGCAGGTGGCGCAGTTCGCCGTCGGCGCGCGTCTGCGCGCCTATGGCACGCCGAAGCCGGGCCAGCACGGGTTGGAAATCGTGCATCCCAGTTACCGCGTGCTGGCCGAAGACGGGCAAGTCGGCCTGGGCGAGGCGCTGGACCCGGTATATCCGGCAATCGAAGGCATCGGCCCGGCGACGCTGCGCAAGCTGATCGGGCAAGCGCTTGAACACCTGCCGGACGAAGCCGCGCTGGAAGTGCTGCCGCCGACGCTGCTGGCCGGCATGGCGTTGCCGTCGCTGCGGCAGGCGTTGTTGACGATGCATCGTCCGCCCGCGGACACCGACGTTGCCGCGCTCGCCGTCGGCGGCCACCCGGCGCAGCGGCGGCTGGCGCTGGAGGAATTGCTGGCGCACCACCTGAGCCAGCGCCGCCAGCGCATCGCATTCCAGCAGCATCGTGCGCCATCGCTGCGTGGCCGTGGCGAACTGGCCAAGGCGCTGCTCGCCAGCTTGCCATTCAGCCTCACCGGCGCGCAGCGGCGCGTGTTCGACGAAATCCGCAAGGACCTTGCGCGCGCGCATCCGATGCTGCGGCTGGTGCAGGGCGACGTTGGTTCCGGCAAGACCGTGGTCGCGGCGCTGGCAGCGATGCTGGCGGTGGAGCGCGGCAAGCAGGTGGCGCTGGCCGCGCCGACCGAACTGCTGGCCGAGCAGCACCTGGCGAACCTGCGCGGCTGGCTCGAACCGCTGGGCGTGCGCGTGGCGTGGCTGGCCGGCAAGGTCACCGGCAAGGCGCGCGGCAAGGTGCTGGAGGAGGTGGCCTCCGGCCATGCGCAAGTGGTGGTCGGCACCCATGCGCTGATGCAGGACAACGTGGTGTTCAACGACCTCGCGCTGGCCATCGTCGATGAGCAGCACCGCTTCGGCGTGCATCAGCGGCTGGCCCTGCGCGACAAGGGCGCGGCCACCGGCGTGATGCCGCACCAGCTGGTGATGACCGCCACGCCGATCCCGCGCACGCTGGCGATGGCTGCGTATTCCGACCTGGACGTATCGGCGATCGACGAGTTGCCGCCCGGCCGCACCCCGGTGCAGACCATCGCCATCAGCGCCGAACGCCGCCCTGAACTGGTCGAGCGCATCCGCCTGGCCTGCGCCCAGGGGCGGCAGGCGTATTGGGTATGCACGCTGATCGACGAGAGCGATGAAGTCGTCGCCACCGCCGCGCAGAACACGTTCGAGGCATTGTTTGCGCAGTTGCCGGAATTGCGCGTCGGCTTGGTGCACGGGCGCATGAAGGCCGCCGAAAAGCAGGCGGCGATGCGCGCGTTCAAGCTTGCCGAAACCGACCTGCTGGTCGCCACCACGGTCATCGAGGTGGGCGTCGATGTGCCCAACGCCTCGCTGATGATCATCGAGAACGCCGAGCGGCTCGGCCTTGCGCAGTTGCACCAGTTGCGCGGACGCGTCGGCCGCGGCGCGGCGTCGTCGAGCTGCGTACTGATGTACCAGACGCCGCTGTCGGCGATGGCGCGGCAGCGGCTGGAAACCATGCGCCAGACCAACGACGGTTTCCTTATCGCCGAAAAAGACCTGGAGCTGCGCGGCCCCGGTGAACTGCTCGGCACACGCCAGACGGGCCTGGCGACGTTCCGCATCGCTGACCTCGCCCGCGACGCGGCCCTGCTGCCGGCGGTGCATGCACTGGCCGAACGCCTGTTGCAGGAAGCCCCGGACGCCGCCGACCGCGTCGTCGCACGCTGGATTGGTGGTGCCGCCCGCTACGCGGCGGCCTGAAAGCGCGTGCAGCACGCCGCGTCGGTGCCGGGCGTCGGCCGCCGTCATCGACATGCCCGCATCAAAAGGCCGCCCGGGCAGTGGCCGGGCGTTGCCGGATTCGGGAAGCGCATGGCTTCCCCTGCCATGACGGAGGTGCCAGACTCGACGGCCAACCAGAAACGACGCAGATGATGAGCAAGAAGATTCCCCTGCTGATCGACACCGACCCCGGCGTCGATGACGCGCTGGCGCTGCTGATGGCGTTCGCCGACGAACGCCATGACGTGGTCGGCCTGACCGTGGCCGCCGGCAACGTCGGCCTGGGCTACACCGTGCGCAACGCGCTGAAGCTGTGCGAAGTGGCCGGCCGCCACGACGTGCCGGTGTTCGCCGGCGCCCCCGACCCGCTGGTCCATCCGGCCGAGGACGCCGCGCACGTGCATGGCCGCGATGGCTTCGGCGACGTCGATCTGCCGGCGCCGACGCTTGCCGTGCAGGCCGAGCACGCGGCGCTGGCGATCCTGCGCCTGTCGCACCAATACGCCGGCGAGCTGGTGCTGGTGGCGCTGGCGCCGCTGACCAACATCGCGCTGGCGCTCAAGCTCGACCCGACCCTGCCGCAGCGCGTGAAGCGCATGCTGGTGATGGGCGGGGCGATCAATGGCCACGGCAACATCACCCCGGTGGCCGAATTCAACGTCGCCTTCGATCCGGAGGCCGCGCACATCGTGTTCAGCAGCTTCCCGCACATCGACGTGGCGGACTGGGAGGCCACCATCGCCCACGGCCTGCTGCACCGGGACGTGGAGCAGTGGCTTGCCGCCGACACCGACAAGGCGCGTTTCTACGAACTGATCTCGCGCCAGACCCGGCTGTGGTCCGAGGACAGCCGCGGCGAGCGCTGGTACGCCGCCGACGCGCTGGCGATGGCATGGGCATTGCAGCCGGAAGGCGCCACGTTGCTGGAAAACCGCCCGTTGTCGGTCGAGCTGGCCGGCACGCGCACGCGCGGCGCGACCGTGGTCGATTGGAACCGCCAGACCGGTGCGCCGGACAACACCACCTTGCTGATCGGCTACGACCAGGCGCGCTTCGAGCAGCAGGTGCGGCGGGCGTTGGGGTTGCCCGCCTGACCCGTCGCAGGTACGGCTTGCCCCAGGCGGGCGGCCGTGCCTATAATGGTCGTCTTGACCACCAGCCCACACGGTGCGAGCCCATGAAGGCCGACATTCATCCCGATTACCACAACGTCGTTTTCCACGACGTCACCTCCGATTTCAAGTTCCTGACCCGTTCGACCATGTCCTCCAAGGAGACGGTCAAGTGGGAAGATGGCGAAGAGTACCCGCTGATCAAGGTCGAAATTTCCTCGGCCTCGCACCCGTTCTACACGGGCAAGCACAAGGTCATCGACACCAGCGGCCGCATCGACAAGTTCCAGAAGCGCTACGCGCGCTGATCGAACCGTCGTCTCGCCTTGGCAACGGCCGCGCATTGCGCGGCCGTTGCTTTGTGCCGCTTTCAGCGACCGGTATTTTCCGCGGGCCATTGCTGGCGCTGTCGCTGGGGACGATGCCACGTGGAAGTGGCCATCTGGTCTGAACCATTTCGCAATGCGCGCTCGGCGTGCTCGCGACGTTGTGTCCTGCATCCGGCAGTCCATAGGACTTTCGTCTGCACAATCGACAAATGCTGCTGTGCGATAATGGCGCGATCCGTGGCGTCGCCACGGACTTCAGTTCACGCGTCCGTCCGTCATTCCTCGTCGGGTCGGGCGCCTTTCCCCACTTGAGGAGCGCACTGTGTCCGATCTTGATCAGGTCACGCTCAACGCCGGCGATGCGTCGGTCGTTCTGCCGGTAGTCAAACCCGTGCTGGGCAATGGTTGCATCGATATCTCGAAGCTGACCAAGGAAACCGGCCTTTTCACCTACGATTCCGGCTATACCGCCACCGCCAGCTGCAAGTCGGCCGTCACCTACATCGACGGCGACAAGGGCGTGCTGCTGTACCGCGGTTACCCGATCGAACAGCTGGCCGAGAAGTCCAGCTTCGTCGAAGTGGCCTATTTGCTGATCGACGGCGAACTGCCGTCGGCCGAGCAGCTGAAGGCGTTCGAGGCCGAGTTGGCCGCCGAAGCCGGCGTCGATGCGTCGATCAATACCCTGATTGGCAGCTTCGCCAAGGGCGCGCACCCGATGGCCATTCTGGCCGCGGCTATCGCGCAGTTGTCGGCGCAGTACCACGATTCGCTGGATCTGGCCGACGCCGAGCAGCGTCGCAAGGCTGCCGTGCGCTTGATCGCCAAGGTGCCGACCCTGTCGGCACTGATCTACCGCCACGGCAAGGGCCTGCCGGCCAACACTCCGGACACCTCGCTGGATTACGTCAGCCGCTTCCTGAAGCAGAGCTTCGAATCGGCCGACGGCAAGTACGAGCTGAACAAGGACGTGGTCAAGGCGCTGGACCTGCTGTTCATCCTGCACGCCGACCACGAGCAGAACGCCTCGACCTCGACCGTACGCATGGTTGGTTCCACCGGCGCCAACCCCTACGCTTCGGTCGCCGCTGGCGTCACCGCGTTGTGGGGCCCGGCTCACGGCGGCGCCAATGAGGCGGTGCTGAAGATGCTCGAAGAGATCGGCAGCGCCGACAACGTCGAGTCCGCCGTGCTCAAGGCCAAGGACAAGACCTCGGGCTTCCGCCTGATGGGCTTCGGCCACCGCGTCTACAAGAACTTCGACCCGCGTGCGAAGGTCATCGGCGAGATGACCAAGCAGGTGCTGGGTCAGTTGGGCGTCACCGATCCGCTGCTGGACGTGGCCGTCAAGCTGGAAAAGGCCGCGCTGGAGGACGATTACTTTGTCGCCCGCAAGCTGTACCCGAACGTCGATTTCTACAGCGGCATCATCTACAAGGCGCTGCACATCCCGACCGAAATGTTCACGGTGATGTTCGCCCTTGGCCGCACCGCCGGTTGGGTGTCGCACTGGCTGGAACAGCAGGTGGATCCCGAGATGAAGATCGGTCGCCCGCGCCAGGTCTATACCGGCCACGAAGTGCGCGATTACGCGAAGTAATTGCGCCGGTAGCTGCTTCTGCTGACGAGGCCCCGCATCGCGGGGCCTCGTCTTTTCCGGGGGGGGGGCGCAAGTCGCACCAATGGCCTTGCCGGAAAAGCCGGGTCATTCCCATGGCTATCCGCCAATCACCAGACCCTGCACCTGCGCCAGTCCCGCGCGCGGCAGCGGCTTGCCGTCCTCGGCGGACAGCGGTGGATTGCGCAGCGCGTCCTCCGGCAGCACCACCAGCTCGAAGGCGATGCCATCGGCGGCGAACGCCCATGCCGAAACGCGCTGTGGCGATGTACGCGTACCGAGCCGCACGCTGCGGGTACTGGCTTCGGCGGGAATGCGTTGCTCATGCAGGAAGCGCGGCACTGCGTCGGCGTCGTCGCAATGCAGGTGCAGGACCACCGGGCTATGGGTGCCGGCGGTGCCAGCCAGCACCGCGCCGGTCAGGCGCGGCTTGAACGCATGCAGGAACTGCATCGCCTGCACGGCCGATTCCCGGCGCTGGCGCAGTGCTTCGGGCTGCGAGCTCGTGTCGAACAGGCGTTGTTGCTCGCGCAGGGCTGCTTCCACCTGCGCCTGCCGCGGCCATGCCGATTCGTCATGGATGCCCAGGCGCGCGGCGGCCTTGCGCCGGGCGTGCTCGAGGTCGTGGATGCCGCTTTCGCGCATCAGGCGCGCGGCCTCCTGCGCGATGCGCTGGCATTCGCGCTCGCCACGGTGCGGGTTCTGGCGGGACATCGGGGCAGGTTGCCGTGTGGCGGGTTGGTGGGCTGCTGCCGGGGCGGGCCGCATCGTCGCGGCCGATCCCGGCAGCTTCGCTCAGAAGATGTCGAACGCGGCGTCATCGGCCTGCGTGTCGTTCTGGTCGAAGTCGAATTCCTGCAGGCGGTCCAGATCCTCGACCTTGATCCACTCGGTGGCGCCGTTGACCGTGGCCTCGACCATGCCCGAAGGCGGGTCGTTGCGGGCGATGGGCGCATCCTTCAGCGCCACGCGCATGTAGTCGATCCAGATCGGCAGCGCTGCCTTGCCGCCATATTCGCGGTAGCCCAGCGAGCGGAAATCGTCGCGGCCCACCCACACGGTGGTGACGAACGGGCCGCCGAAGCCGGAGAACCATGCGTCGCGGTGGTCGTTGGTCGAGCCGGTCTTGCCGCCCACGTCCTCGCGGCCCAGCACCTTGGCCGCAGTGCCGGTGCCGCGCTGTACCACGTCGCGCATCATCGACACCAGCTGGTAGGCGGTGCGCTCGTCGATGGCGCGTGGCGCGGTGCGGGCGTCGGGGTTGATCGCCGCCGGTTCGCTGGCTTCCGATTGCACAGCCTGCCGTGCCGTCGGTTTGGCTTCGACGCCAAAATTGAAGCCATCAACCACTTGACTGGCCGGTGCCGCGCCGGGCGCAACGCCGCCGCAGCCGCGACAGGCCAGCGCCGGGTTTTCCTTGAACAGCACGGTGCCGTCGCGGTCCTTGACCTCGTCGATCACCCACGTATCCACCCGCGAGCCGCCGTTAGCGAAGGCCGCATAGCCGCGCGCCACCGACAGCGGGGTCAGCGAAGCGGTGCCCAGCGACATCGACAAATTCGGTGGCAATTCGGCCTCGGCGAAACCAAATTCACTGATGTATTTGCGCGCGAAATCCACGCCGATGCTGTCCAGTAGGCGCACTGACACGAGGTTACGCGACTGCACCAGCGCCTCGCGCAAGCGCATTGGGCCGCGGAAGCCGCCGCCGTCGTTCTGCGGCTGCCACGTCTTGCCACGACGGTCGCGGAACACCACCGGTGCGTCCAACACGATAGACGCCGGGTTGAAGCCCTTGTCGAACGCGGCCGCATAGACGAACGGTTTGAAGCTTGAGCCAGGCTGGCGACGCGCCTGGGTGGCACGGTTGAATTTGTTGCCGGCGAAGCTGAAACCGCCCACCAGAGCGCGCAACGCGCCACTGTCGGCATCCAGCGACACCAATGCGGCCTGCCCGCGCGGAATCTGGTCGATCAGCCACTCGCCTTCCTTGTCGCCGGCGCGCACGCGGATCAGGTCACCGCGCACGGCCAACTTGGCCGGGGTGCGGGTAGTCCAGCGACTGGAAGCTGCCGGCAGCACCAGCTCGGTGCGGTCGGCCAGCACCACGCCCAGACTGCCGTCGGTATTGGCGGAGGACACGATGGCCGGCAGCAGCCCGGATTGCGTCGGGATCGCCGCGATGTGCCGCGCCAATGCCGCTGCATCGTCGTTGGGGCCGACGTCGAAATGCTGCTCGGCGCCATGCCAACCGTGGCGGTGGTCGTACAGCATCAAGCCGTCGCGGACTGCCAGCATGGCGGCATCCTGCATTTGCGGATCAATGGTGGTGGTGACGTGGTAGCCCTTGTTCAGCACGTCGCCGCCGTAGCGAGCGATCATTTCCTGGCGCACCATCTCGGCCACGTAGGGCGCCTGCACTTCCACCGGCGGCTCATGCGGCGCGGCGTGCATCGGCACCTGTTTGGCGGCGTCGGCCTCGGCCTGACTGACGTAGCCGAGGTCGGCCATGCGCTGCAGCACGTAATTGTCGCGGCGCTGGCGTGCGCGTTCCGGGTTGCTGATCGGGTTGCCGCTGGACGGGAACTTGGGAATACCGGCCAGCGAGGCCATCTCGTCCAGATCCAGTTCGGCCAGCTTCTTGCCGTAGTAGTACTCGGCGGCCGCGCCGATGCCGTAGGCGCGGTTGCCGAAGAAACTCTTGTTCAGGTAGAGCTCGAAGATCTCGTCCTTGCTCAATTGCCCCTCGATCTTGCGCGCCAGCAGCATCTCGGCCAGCTTGCGGGTGTAACTGACCTCGTTGCTGAGGAAAAACTGGCGGGCCACCTGCTGGGTGATGGTCGAGCCGCCGGGCACGCCATCCTCTGGAGCCGGTCTTGGCGATCAGCCACATCGCGCGCGCCACGCCCTTGTAGTCCACGCCGCCATGTTCGTAAAAATTGGCATCCTCGGTGGCCAGGAAAGCCTGCTTCAGGCGCTCTGGCACGTCCTTGATCTGCACCGGGTAGCGGCGGGTTTCGCCGAATACGGCCATCAACCGGCCGTCGCGGGCGTGCACGTACATCGGCTCCTGCAACGCCACCTCGCGTAACGCCTGCACGTCCGGCAAAGTCGAGGAAACGACGTAATAAAGGGCACCTGCGACAATTGCGCCGACCAGGAAAAGGGTGGCGGAGAGGGCCAGCAACCAGCGCAGCCAGCGGCGAAAACGTGGCATCAAGCAAAGTCCAGATTGCGGATTTGGTGGCCGCGGAGTATAGATTATGCCCGGGAGCGGCTTGGGGGCGCTCTCGAGGGGAAAAACGGTTGGGGGCGGCTCCGCAGGCGTGACGGATTTCTCGGCCTGCACGCGGGGGTGTTGCCAATCGCCACAAATTCATTATTAATGCGCGGACGCAACACTAGCGTCCAAGTGCCCGTCGGCAGGGGAGAAACCGTGGGGCTTATCCCAAAAAGTCAGCAACCGATCATCGGTGTTGACATCAGTTCAACTGCGGTGAAGCTGCTTCAGCTCAGTCGCAGCGGTAACCGTTTCCGCGTGGAACACTACGCGGTGGAGCCATTGCCGCCCAATGCGGTGGTGGAAAAGAACATCGTCGAGGTCGAGGCGGTTGGCGAGGCGATCCGGCGTGCGGTTGCGCGTTCGGGGGCCAAGGTCAAGAACGCCGCTGCGGCTGTGGCCGGTTCGGCGGTGATCACCAAGGTGATCCCGATGCCGGCCGAGCTGGACGAGAACGACATGGAGGCGCAGGTCGAGTTGGAGGCGGTGAA
Organism: Stenotrophomonas sp.; assembly: GCA_034675465.1. GTDB lineage: Bacteria > Pseudomonadota > Gammaproteobacteria > Xanthomonadales > Xanthomonadaceae > Stenotrophomonas. The sequence goes on from JAUCDH010000011.1 coordinate 135,867, forward strand.
CTACATCCCGTATCCGATCGACGAAGTGAGCCTGGACTTCGAGGTGCTCGGGCCGGTCCCGAACAACCCGGAAATGGTCCAGGTGTTGCTGGCGGCCTCGCGCTCGGAGAACGTCGAGCTACGCCAATCGGCGCTGGAACTGGGCGGGTTGACGGCCAAGGTGATGGACGTGGAAGCGTTCGCCATCGAGAACGCCTTTGCGCTGGTGGCCAGTGAGTTGCCGGTGGCCAGCGACGGCGTCGTTGCGCTGGTCGATATCGGCGCGACCATGACCACACTCAGCGTGTTGCGCGGCGGACGCAGCCTGTACAGCCGCGAACAGGTGTTCGGCGGCAAGCAGCTCACCGACGAAGTGATGCGCCGTTACGGCCTGAGCTACGAGGAAGCCGGCCTGGCCAAGCGCCAGGGTGGGCTGCCGGAGAGCTACGAGGTTGAGGTGCTGGAACCGTTCAAGGAAGCCACCGTGCAGCAGATCGGTCGCTTGCTCCAGTTCTTCTATGCCGGTAGTGAGTTCAACCGCGTCGATCACGTCGTGCTGGCGGGCGGCTGTGCCTCATTGCCGGGCTTGCCGGCGATGGTGGAAGAGCAATTGGGCGTGGCCACCTCGGTGGCCAACCCGCTGGCGCAGATGACACTGGGGCAGAAGGTGCAGGCACATGCACTGGCTCAGGACGCACCGGCGCTGATGATCGCGACCGGATTGGCCATGCGGGGGTTCGACTGATGGCACGGATCAATCTATTGCCGTGGCGCGCCGAGCGGCGCAAACAACGGCAGCGCGAGTTCTATTCGATGCTGGGGCTGGCCGCCGTGGCCGGCGTGGTGCTGTCGCTGCTGCTGTGGTTTTACCACAGCCAGCAGATCAGTGGCCAGAACGAGCGCAACGGTTACCTTGAGGCCGAGATCGTCAAGGTCAAGGAACAGAACAAGGAAATCGAGCGGCTGGACCGGCAGAAGGAGCACCTGCTGGCACGCAAGAAGGTGATCGAGGAGTTGCAGGGCAAGCGATCGCAGATGGTGCACCTGTTCGATTCGCTGGTGCGCACCATCCCCGATGGCGTGGTGCTGACCGCGCTCAAGCAGGAAGGCGACACTTTGACGCTGGAAGGGCGCACCCAGTCCAACGCACGGGTCAGCGCCTATATGCGCAACCTCGAAAGTTCGGGCTGGATGAGCAATCCGGAGCTGTCGATCATCGAAGCCAAGGCGCAGGAGGCTTCCGGCAGTGCGGTCGATATAAAGTCGCTGCCCTACGTGTTCGAGCTACGGGTGAAGCTGCCGGCGCCGGGTGAAAATCAGACTGCCACTACCGTCGAGTCCGCACCAGCCGATGCCGCCGCCCCGGCAGCGACGCCCGCCGCCGAAGCGCCGGCCGTGGGCAGTGAACAGCAGAAGCCGGCCCCCGCCCCGCCTGCCGACGCAGCGCAGAAGGAGGCCCGCTCGTGAGCCAGAAGAAATCCAATCTCAAGAACTTGGACTTCAACAACATCGGCAACTGGCCGAATCAGGCCAAGGCCATTTTCTGCGTGCTGCTGGCGCTGCTGATCGTCGTTCTTGCCTATCTCGGTGTTGTTCGCGGCATGACCGAGGAGTTGGAAGGGCTGGAACAGCGTGAAATCGCTCTGCGCCAAGAGTTCGAGAGCGAGCAGAAGCGTGCGGTCAACCTGGACCCGTTGAAGCAGCAGCTGGCGCAGATGGAGCAGGTGCTGCAGCAGATGCTGCGGCAGCTGCCGAGCAAGACCGAAATGCCGGACTTGATCATCGACGTGTCGCAGACCGCGCTGTCCAGTGGTTTGAACAACGAGTTGTTCCAGCCCGGCGCGGAAGTGCCCAAGGAGTTCTACGCCGAGAAGCCGATCGCGTTGCGTCTGGTGGGCAGCTATCACCAGTTCGGCGCCTTCGTCAGCGGCGTGGCGTCGCTGCCGCGGGTGGTGATCCTGACCATGCATGACATCAACCTGAAGCCGAAGGACGCCAAGGCGGGCATTACTGCGCGCAGTGGCGCGCTGGAACTGTCCGGTACGGTCAAGACCTATCGCTATCTGGATGACAGCGAACTGGAAGAACAGGAAAAGAAAGCTGCCGAAGAAGAAGCGGCACGCAAGAAGAAGGGGGGCAAGTGATGACAGGTTCCCTTCGCAATGCAGGGTGTGTTGTCGCCTTGTTGTTGGTGGCAACCGGTTGCACGCGCGGCATCACCAGTACGCCGGGCGATGCGCCCAATCTGGAGTGGATGGCCGACGTGCGCGCACGGCCGGCCGAACCATTGGAGCCGCTGCCGGTGATGCAGCAGTTCGAGACGTTCGAGTATTCGGCGCAAGGGTTGCGTGATCCGTTCAGCGATGCCTGGGTCAACCCGGATGGGGGCAGTGCGCTGCGCCCGGATCCGAACCGGCGCAAGGAGCCGTTGGAGGCCTTCCCGCTCGACAGCCTGGACATGGTTGGCACCATCGGTAATGGCGCCGGCATGGTTGCTCTGGTGATGGGACCGGACAAGGTGACGTATCGCGTCCGCCCGGGTGTCTATCTGGGGCAGAGCGATGGCCGTGTCACCGCGGTGCGTGAAGACGGTATTGAGCTGATTGAACTGGTGCCGGACGGTGCTGGCGGCTGGCTGGAACGCCCGGCCTCGCTGGCACTGGACGATTGTTGATTGATTAGGGGATAGCACGATGACTTTTTCCAAAGCCCTGAGCCTGCGTCCCGCCCGGCGCCAAGCGATGGTCCATGTCCGCGCACTGGGAGTTGCGCTGGCACTGGCCTGCGGCTCTCCGTTCGTGGCCTTCGCCGCCGACGTTGCACCGACTGCCGCCGTGCAGCCGGCCGCGGCGTTTGCGGTGACCAAGGTCGATTTCAAGCGCGGCGACGACGGCGCAGGCCGCCTGATCCTGCAGTTCGACGGTCAGGGCGCCAGCCCCGACCTGCGTACGCAGGGCAACAGCGTCGTGGTCGATGTCGGCAACGCGACCCTGCCGGCCGAGTTGCAGCGTCCGCTGAACGTGGTGGATTTCGCCACGCCGGTGCAGCGCATCGATGCCAAGCCGTCCGGGCAGGGCTCGCAACTGGTGCTCAGCACGCAGGGGGCGTTCGAATCGCTGGCCTACCAGACCGGCAACGAATACGTGGTGGAGATCGCGCCACGACATGAAGCGTCGGCTACCGGTTCGGTGACCGCAAAGACCGTGGCACAGGCCGCCGCAGCGGTGGCCGCGCGCGGCTACAGCGGCAAGCCGGTGACGTTCAATTTCCAGGACGTGCCGGTGCGTACGGTGCTGCAATTGGTCGCCGAGGAGTCCGGGCTGAACTTGGTGGCTTCGGACACCGTGCAGGGCAGCGTGACCCTGCGGCTGGTCAACGTGCCGTGGGACCAGGCACTGGACATCGTGCTGCGCGCCAAGGGCCTGGACAAGCGTCGCGACGGCGGCGTGATCTGGGTGGCACCGCAGGCGGAGCTGGCCAAGTTCGAGCAGGACAAGGAAGACGCGCGGATAGCGCTTGAAGAGCGCGAGAACCTGGTTACCGACTACATCCAGATCAACTACCACAATGCCGACGCGATCTTCAAAGCCCTGACCGAGGCCAAGGGGGTAGGTAACAGTGGCAACGGCGGTGGCGGCAGCGGCAGTGGCTCGCAGCGCGAGAACGGCTTCCTGTCCCAGCGCGGCATGATCGTGGCCGACGAGCGCACCAATACGTTGATGGTTAGTGATATCCCGAAGAAGATCGCGCAGATGCGCGAGCTGATCGCGGTGATCGACCGCCCGGTCGATCAGGTGTTGATCGAGGGACGCATCGTCATTGCCACCGATACCTTCGCGCGTGACCTGGGGGCCAAGTTCGGTATCAATGTCAACAACAGAGGTCCCAATGGCAGGGGTGACGCCTATGGGAGCACCCTCGGCACCAACGGCAATGCCGGTGACGGTCGTGGGCTCAATGTGAGCTTGCCTGCCGGTACCTATACCGAGAGTGCAGCCGGTGCCATTGCCTATACCTTGCTGCGCGGCGGTTTCTCGCTGGACATGGAGTTGTCGGCGATGCAGGAGGAAGGCCGTGGTGAAGTGGTTTCCAATCCGCGCATTGTTACCGCCAACCAGCGTGAAGGCGTGATCAAGCAGGGTAAGGAAATCGGCTACGTCACGATCTCTGGTGGTGGTGGCGGTGGTGGCGGTGGTGCTCCGACGGCCAATGTCCAGTTCAAAGAAGTGCTGCTGGAGCTGAAGGTCACCCCGACCATCACCCAGGACAACCGCGTTTTCCTCAACATGACCGTGAAGAAGGACGAAGTCGATCGCTACATGGAGGTGACCGACTACGGCAATGTGCCGATCATCAACCGCCGCGAAGTCAATACCGCTGTGCTCGTGGATGACGGCCAGACCGTGGTGGTGGGTGGCGTTTATGAGTTCACCGACCGCAGCAGCGTGGCCAAGGTGCCGTTTCTGGGTGACGTTCCGTTCCTGGGCAACCTGTTCAAGAAGCGTGGCCGCAACAAGGACAAGGCCGAGCTGCTGGTGTTCGTGACGCCGAAGATCCTGCGCGTGGCCAAGTAACGCCGGCATTCGCGTTTGCCATTCGAGGAGGGCCGCCATGGGGCGGCCCTTTTCGTTTCCGCCTTTGGGATGAACCATTCCGCGGCAGATGGGTCAAACTGCGACCATGAATCCGTCCTCATTCTTGCCGGAACATCCGGCCCCCGGGAACGACCTGCATGGCGATTTCGTCGCCCTGCGCGATGCACTTTCCACCGAAATCGTTGGTCAGTCGGTGTTGGTCGAGCGCTTGTTGATCGCGCTGTTGGCCGATGGCCATCTGTTGGTCGAGGGCGCACCCGGCTTGGCCAAGACCACCGCGATCCGTGCATTGGCTGCGCGCATCGACACCCGCTTCGCGCGCATCCAGTTCACTCCCGACCTGCTGCCCGCCGACCTCACCGGCACCGATATCTGGCGACCGCAGGAAGGCCGCTTCGAGTTCCAGCCGGGGCCGGTGTTCCACCCGATCCTGCTGGCCGACGAAATCAACCGCGCACCTGCCAAGGTGCAATCGGCGCTGCTGGAGGCGATGGGCGAGCGGCAGGTGACGGTGGGGCGCACGACGTATCCGTTGCCGCCGGTGTTCCTGGTGATGGCCACGCAGAATCCGATCGAGCAGGAAGGCACGTTCCCGCTGCCCGAAGCGCAGCTGGATCGCTTCCTGATGCATGTGCGCATCGGTTACCCCGATGCCGGCGCCGAAGTCGAAATCCTGCGCTTGGCACGCGAACGCGCCTTGCAGGCGATGGACGCCATGCCCGCGCCAGTGAGCAAGTTGTCGCTGCAACAAGTCGAACAGGCGAGGCGCGCGGTGCTGGAGCTGCACATGGCGCCGCAACTGGAACGTTATCTGGTCGAACTGGTGCTGGCCTCGCGCAATGCCGATGCTCATGATCCAGCATTGGCGCGACGCATTGCGTGGGGCGCAAGTCCCCGTGGCTCGATCGCACTGGAACGCTGTGCGCGGGCGAAGGCATGGTTGGCCGGGCGCGATTACGTGACGCCGGACGATGTGCGCGAAGTGGCGCCGGACGTGCTGCGCCATCGTGTACTACCCAGTTACGAAGCCGCCGCCGAGGGTTGGGATGGCGAACGGTTGGTGGCGGCGTTGCTTGATCGCGTGCCGGTGCCGTGATGAAGCGGGGAATGGGGAATGGGGAGCGGAGAATGGAGGTGTCCGGCGAACCGCCTGTTCGCGGCGAAGCTTCATTCCTGGTTCCCGGTCCTCCACTCCCCGCATCCAGCGGCATCACTCCAACGCTGGCCGAGCTGATTGCGCTGCGCCGCACGGCATTGCGTGGCCGCGATCCGCGGCGCGGGCGGCAAGGCAGGGTCGGCCGTGCTGCTTCGATCCAGCGCGGCCGCGGCATGGAATATGCCGAATCGCGCGAATATGTGGCTGGCGATGACGCCCGCCATATCGACTGGAAGCTCAGCGCCCGCACCGGTTTCACCCATACCAAGACCTTCCAGAGCGAGCGCGAGCGGGTCAGCCTGATCGTGGCCGACACCGCGCCGTCGCTGTATTTCGGCACACGGGTGCGCTTCAAGTCGGTGCAGGCCGCGCGTGCCGGGGCGGTGGCCGCGTGGTCGGCCTTGCGTGATGGCGACCGGGTGGCGGCATTGCGCGATGGGGGACACGACGGATTGGTGCCGCCGGCGGGTGGCACGCAGGGCGTGCTGCGCGTGCTTGATGCGCTGGTGCGCTGGTACCACATGCCACCGACGACTGCCGGCTCGGGATTGCAGGCAGCGCTGGAACGGGCGGTGCGATTGCTGCATCCGGGCGCACATGCGCTGGTGCTGGCCGATCCGGCCAGTGCAATGGCGGTGGTGCCGGCGGTGTGGTCGGCCTTGTCGATGCATGTCGATGTGCGCCTGTTGCTGCTGGCGGACCCGCTGGAACTGGAACCGCCCGAATGTGCGTTGCCGCTGTCCACGCCGAGCGGGCGCATGGAGCTGGACCTTGCCGCTACGCCGATCCGAGAGGCATGGCATCAAGAATTCGTTGCGCCAATTGAAGCATTGAGCCGCAGCCTGCCGGGTAGGCGAATCCATGTGCAGGTCCTGTCCAGCGACGATGCCAGCGATGCGTGGTTGAGCGGCATGGCGCGAGCCAACCCATGAGTGCCACGTTGCCCCTGCGGGACGTGCATTTGCCTGCCGCGCCGGGTTGGTGGCCGCCTGCGCCGGGTTGGTGGTTGCTGGTCGCCATCATCATCGCCGCGTTGCTGTTGATGGTCGTGTTCTGGAACAGGCGCCACCGTCGTTGCCGGCAATGGCAAACCCTGTTCGACGAGGGTGTGGCCGCTGCCGGCACCCCTGCCGCGCGCATCGCCGCCGCTTCCGAACTGTTGCGCCGTGCGGTGCGCCATTGCGCGCCGCAGTCCGTGCACCTGCAAGGCGAAGCATGGTTGCGCTATCTCGATGGTGAGAAAGCCCATGATTTCAGCGAGGGCGTTGGCCGCTTGCTGCTCGATGGCGGTTATCGGCGCGAGGTGGATGCGGTGCAGGCAGCGCAGGCCTGTGCATTGGCGCGCGTGCGTTTCGTCGCGTTGATGAAGGCGCGGCGTTGATGGAACGCGTGCACGAATTGCTGTCGAGCCTGTTGCCGGCATTCGCATGGCCGTGGATGTGGCTGGCCTTGCCGCTGCCCTTGCTGATGCGCTGGTGGCCGCAATCTGCGCCGCGCGTGCAGGCGTTGCGGGTGCCTTGGGAGCCTGCGCGCCTGCAATTGGAACCCGCATCGCGTGGTTGGCCTTCGCTGCGCACGTTGTGGCTGTGGTTGGCGTGGGTCGCGCTGTGCGCATCGGCTGCGCGCCCGCAGCAATTGGGCGAGGCGGCCGAACCGCCGCGGCAAGCGCGGCAGATGATGCTGGCGGTGGATCTGTCCGGCAGCATGAGCGAGCCGGACATGCAGCTGGGCGGGCAGGTGGTGGACCGCCTGACTGCGGCCAAGGCGGTGCTGGCCGACTTCCTCGAACGCCGCGAAGGCGATCGCGTCGGCCTGCTGGTGTTCGGACAGAGCGCCTACGCCTTGACGCCGCTCACCGCCGACCGCGCCAGCGTGCGCGAGCAGTTGCGTGACAGCGTCGTCGGCCTGGCCGGACGCGAAACCGCGTTGGGCGACGCGATTGGCCTGGCGGTCAAGCGCCTGCGCGAACAACCGCAGGGCCAGCGCGTGCTGATCCTGCTCACCGATGGCGTCAATACCGCCGGCGTACTGGAACCGTTGAAGGCGGCCGAACTTGCCAAGGCCGAGGGCGTGCGGGTGCATGCCATCGCATTCGGCGGCAATGGCGGCATCTCGCTGTTCGGCATGACGCTGCCCGGCAACGACGACCCCATCGACGAGGACACGTTGACCCGTATCGCCAATGAAACCGGCGGGCGTTTTTTCCGCGCGCGTAACACCGACGAGTTGGTCGGCATCTATGCCGAACTGGACCGGCTGGAGCCGGTGAAAGCCGCGGGCCCGGCAGTGAGGCCGTGGCGCGAACGTTATCCGTGGCCGCTGGCGGCTGCCTTGTTGCTGGGTGGGCTTGCGCTGCTGTGGCCGGAGCGGTGGCGATGAGCGTGTTCGATGCCTTGCATTTCCTGCGCCCGCAATGGCTGTGGGCGCTGGTGCTGCCGCTGGCGGTGCCGCCACTGGTCGCCCTTTGGCGGCGACGGCGGCGTATGCAATGGCAGGCGGCGATAGACCCGCATCTGCTGGCGCATCTGTTGGAAGGTGGCGGCCGGCGCGGCAGCGGGGCCTGGCTGGGGTTGCCGGTCGGCCTGCTGTTGGCCGTGTTGGCGCTGGCCGGGCCGAGTTGGCGGCAGGTCGAGCAACCGCTGTGGGAAACGAAGACGCCGCTGGTGATCGTGCTCGACCTGTCCAGCCGCAGCAGCGCCACCGACCTGCCGCCTTCACGGCTGTTGCAGGCCCGCGCCAAGCTCGCCGCATTGCTGCGCGAACGCAAGGGCGGTGAAGTCGCGTTGGTCGCGTATGCAGAAGAACCGTTCACCGTGGCGCCGCTCACCGCCGACGCCGGCAACGTCGCGTTGTTCCTCGACGCATTGGCACCGGACATCATGCCGGCAGACGGCCAGCGCGCCGACAGGGCGCTGGAATGGGCCGCGGGCCTGCTGCGGCAAGCCGGTGCGCGCGATGGCGACATCCTGTTGTTGAGCGACCATGCCGATGCCGCTGCCAACGCGCAGGCAATGCGCATTCGTGGTGCCGGCCACCGCGTTTCGGCGCTGGGGCTGGGCACGCCGCAGGGCGCGGCCTATCGCAGTGGCGAAGGGCGCATCGAACAGGCACGGCTGGACGAAGCATCGCTGCGCGCACTGGCCACCGCCGGTGGCGGCAACTATGCACGCATCAGCGCCGACGATGCCGACCTGCGTGCACTCGGCGTATTGCAGCCGCGCACCGGCAACGACACGCGCCGCGACGAAACCGCAGGCCGCGACTGGCAGGACGAAGGCTACTGGTTGCTGCCGCCGTTGTTGCTGCTGGCTTTGCTGGCGTTCCGCAAGCGTTCGCGTGGCGCGGCGGCGTTGCTGCTGTGCTTGTCCCTGCCGTTGGCGCTGCCCGCGCATGCGGAGGGGAAGGGGGCTGGTGGCAACGCGCGGAGCAGCGCGACCACCAGCGCATGGCCGAAGGAGCCGCGGCCTATCGCAGGGGCGATTTCGCCGCTGCGCAGCGGAGCTTCGAAGGTATCGACAGTGCCGAAGGCCACTACAACCTTGGCAATGCCCTTGCTCGGCGCGGGCAGTACGACGAGGCGATAGCGGCCTACGATCGCGCGTTGAAATTGCAGCCAGGCATGGACGATGCCCGTGCCAACCGCGCCACGGTCGATGCCGCACGCAAGCGGCAACGGTCGCGGCAGGATGGCACACAGGATGGCAAGCAGCAGGAGCCGTCCGCGCCGCAGCCGGGCAAGGATTCACCGGGGCAGCAAGGGCAGCAGGACGCCTCGCGGCAGCAGGGAAGGCAGGGACAATCGCAAGCTTCCGGCGCGCAGGACGAGGACAAGGGCAAGGCCGGCCAGCCATCCCCCGCCGATGACGGCAAGCCACAGGCACATGCAGAAAAGCCGCAGACCGAAGATGCCGGCAAGCAACAGCAGGCTGACCAGGCGCAGCGCCAGCGCATGGCAGAGGCGCTGCGCCAGCAACAAGCGCGCGACGGTGGCGAGCCGCGCAACGTCCACGCCGGGCAGGTGGCCATGAGCCCGCAGGAGCGCGAGCGGCGGCAAGCGGTGGAAGCATGGATGCAGCGCGTGCCCGACGAGCCAGGCGCGTTGCTGAAAGCGAAATTCCAGCTCGAACACGAACGGCGCAAGCGGGAAGGGCGATGAACAGGCAATGCATGCGCGGCTGTGCGCGTTACCTGCTGCTGGCAGGGTTGTTGCTCTGCATTGGCGTGGCACCGGCGCAGACGCGCGCGTGGCTGGATCGCGACGGCATCGGCGAAGGCGACAGCGTCACCCTGAACATCGAAACCGACCAGCCCGGCGCGGCACCGGACTATGTGCCGTTGCAGGCCGATTTCATCCTCGGCGAGCGCAGTAGCGGCCGGCAGGTGCGCATGGCCAACGGCAGCGCCAGCAACGTTGCGCTGTACGGGATCGTGCTGGCGCCGCGCCGCAGTGGCGTGCTGGAGGTGCCGGCATTGCGGGTGGGTACGACAAGCACCTTGCCGCTGCGGCTGAACGTGCAGGCAGCGCCGCCGGCAACGCGCAATGACGGCGCGGTGGCCTTCGTCGAAACCGAAGTCGATGACGCCCAACCCTGGGTGCAGCAGAACGTGGGCGTGGTGGTGCGCCTGTACTACGCCACGCAACTGGCATCCGGCGAGCTGGAGCTGGACACGCCAGCCAACGCATCGCTGCAGCGCGTCGGCAACGACCGCAGCTTCCCGCGCGAGGTGAACGGCCGCCGCTATACCGTGGTCGAGCGGCGCTTCCTGCTGGTGCCCGAACGCAGCGGCCCGCTGCGGCTGCCCGGCGCGCGTTTCAGCGGACGCGGTACGGTCGGTTTCTTCGATGATGTCTTCGGGCGCGGCGCTGGCCGGCTCAGCGCCCGTGCGGCGGACCAGACCTTGCAGGTGCGGGCATTGCCGGACGCCGCACCGCAGCCGTGGTTGCCGCTCAAGGAGCTGCGCTTGCGCTACGCCGGCGCACCGCCGCAGGCCGTGCGTGCAGGCGAAGCGGTGACCCTCGAAGTGGAAGCCACCGCGGTAGGCGCCACGCGCGCGCAATTGCGCGAGTTGCCGGTGCCGGCAATGGGCGATGCCGCGCAGGTGTTTGCCGAGCCGGTGCAGTACGACGAGCGGTTCGATGGCGCCAGCCCTCAGCTGACGCTGACCCGGCGCTATTCCATCGTGCCGCGCGAACCGGGGACGCTGGTCGTGCCTGGCCTTGGCATGCTTTGGTGGGATGTGGCCGCCGGCAGCGAGCGCACTGCGATGCTGCCGGAGATGGTGTTGCAGGTGACGCCCGGTGCCGTCGGTGGCGTGCCCGTCGCGCCGGTGGCTGCCATGCCGGCCAATGAGGATGGCAGCGTATTGATCCCGCAAGCCGCGGGCTGGCAGGCAAGGTGGCCATGGCCGGTGCTGGCGGCCGGTTTTGCGCTGCTGTGGCTGGTGACGCTGGTATGGGCAGTGCTGCGTCGCCCCGTTGCGCCGCGTGCTGCCGCGGCCTCCGTTCGCCAGAGCAACGAGGCGATGGCGACGCACTCGCTGGCGGACCTGAAACGTGCGCTGGAGCAGGGCGATCTGGACGAAATAGAGCTGGCGCTGCGCGGCATGGCGCGGCCGGCCGTCGCCAGCCTTGACGAGTTGGGGGCACGGTTGGACGACCCGACGCAACGTGATGCGCTGGACGCCCTGCGCCGCGCCCGCTGGGCCGGCGGCCAGCCTGCGGCGGCCCGCGCCGCGCTGCGGGCGGCATTCGGCCGCGGTCCGGTGTGGCGGACCGTAGCCACGGCCCAATCCGGCCCGTTGCCGCCGCTGTACCCGCCGTCGTAAAGCGCCGCTGGCGCGCAACAACGGGGCCAGTTGTACGCCTTTACAGCTTCGGTGCGCCCATGCCCGGCTGCCGAGCGGGTGCAGGCGCGCGCCACGCCATGCCGTTCACCGATACAGGCTGCCTGCCCGTGCCGAACAACGGCCGGCACCCGCCGGCATCCATGGCGGCAGGCACCGGAAACGTTTTGTGTAAGCTACGCGGCTTGTCCTCGCGAGAACCGCCGCATGTCCAATGCCACCGCCTCCGGCAAGCCCGCCATGCCGTTGCACGTCAAGGTGCTGCTCGGCTTCATCCTCGGCACGATCATCGGCCTGGTCGCGCATGCCACCGCCCCGGATGCGGCGTGGGTCAAGACCACCATCGACTACGTGACCCAGCCGTTCGGGCAGGTCTTCCTCAACCTGCTGTTCATGCTGGTGGTGCCGCTGATGTTCTCGGCGCTGGTGCTGGGCGTCGCCGAGCTGGGCGACATCGCCTCGCTGGGCCGGCTGGGCTGGAAGACGCTGAACTACACCGCGGTGGTCACGGCGATGGCGGTCGGCATCGGCCTGCTCTGCGTCAACCTGCTGCAACCGGGCACGCACATGGACCCGGCGCTGGTCGAACAGGCGATGAGCAACGCCAAGACCGGCGAGATCATCAGCAAGGGCAACGAGCTGCGGCTGATGGACCTGCTGGTCAACATCGTGCCGCACAACATCGTCAATGCGATGGGTGACGACAGCAAGAAGCTGGGCATCGTGTTCTTCGCGCTGATGATCGGCATCGGCCTGGTGATGAAGCCCACGCCGGGCACCACCGCGTTCAAGAACGCAGTGCAGGGCCTGTTCGAGGTGTGCATGCACCTGATCGGCATGTTCATCAAGCTGGCCCCGTTCGCGGTGGCGGCCTTCATGTTCAACCTGACCGCGCGGTTGGGCTGGGACGTGATCCAGAGCCTGCTGTGGTTCGTGGTCACCGTGCTGCTGGCGCTGGCGATCCACGGCTTCGTGGTGTTGCCGCTGTGGGTGCGGCTGATGGGAGGCATGCGGGTGCGCACCTTCTTCCGCGGCACGCAGGAGGCCTCGCTGACCGCGTTCGCCACCGCCTCTTCCACCGCGACCCTGCCGGTGACGCTGCGCGTGGCCGAGGAAAACCTCGGCCTGCCGCGCAAGGTCAGCCGCTTCGTGCTGACCGTGGGTGCCTCGGCGAACCACCACGGCACCGCGCTGTTCGAAGGCATCACCGTGCTGTTCCTGGCGCAGGTCTATGGCCTGCACCTGGGCATGCCGCAGCAGCTGATGGTGCTGGTGCTGTGCATCCTCGGCGGCATCGGCACCGCCGGCATCCCGTCCGGCTCGCTGCCGGTGATCGCGATGATCTGCGGCATCATCGGCATCAAGCCCGAAGGCATCGGCATCATCCTCGGCGTCAACACCTTCCTCGACATGTGCCGCACTTCGCTGAACGTCACCGGCGACCTCGCCACCGCCGTGGTCGTCTCGCACCGCAGCGGCGTGGCCGATGACGAAGTGCCGGAGATTCCCGAGGGTGCGGGGCATCACTGAGCCGCGCTGGCAAGCCGGTGATCGCGACGGCCGCCTCCGGGTGGCCGTTTGCGTTGAGGGGAGACGGGGCATGGCCTGACCCGCCCGGTCCCATGTGGGACAATAGGCGGCCCGCAGTTCCGCGGGAGCCTCCCGACCCGACGACCCATGACGCAGCCCACCCGCCGCCAGTTGGCGAACGCCATCCGTTTCCTCGCCGCCGATGCGGTACAAGCCGCCAACTCCGGTCACCCCGGCATGCCGATGGGCATGGCCGACATCGCCGAAGTGCTCTGGAACGACTACCTCCGCCACAACCCGAACAACCCGAAGTGGTTCAACCGCGACCGCTTCGTGCTGTCCAACGGCCACGGCTCGATGCTGCAGTACGCGCTGCTGCACCTGAGCGGTTACGACCTGCCGATCGAGCAGCTCAAGGCCTTCCGCCAGCTCGGCAGCAAGACCGCCGGCCACCCGGAACGCCATGAAACCCCCGGTGTGGAAACCACGACCGGCCCGTTGGGCCAGGGTTTGGCCAACGCCGTCGGCTTCGCGCTGGCTGAAAAGCTGCTGGCGCAGCGCTACAACCGCCCCGAGTTCGAAGTGGTCGACCACCGCACCTGGGTGTTCATGGGCGACGGCTGCCTGATGGAAGGCATTTCGCACGAAGCCGCCTCGCTGGCCGGCACCTGGGGCCTGGGCAAGCTGGTGTGCTTCTGGGACGACAACAACATTTCCATCGACGGCGAAGTGGAAGGCTGGTTCACCGACGACACCCCGGCGCGCTTCGAGGCTTACGGCTGGAACGTGGTGCGCGGCGTGGACGGCCACGACCCGGCCAGCATCAAGGCTGGCATCGACGCGGCGCTGTCGCAGTTCGACAAGCCGACCCTGATCTGCTGCAAGACCACCATTGGTTTCGGCTCGCCGAACAAGGCCGGCCAGGAATCCAGCCACGGCGCACCGCTGGGCAAGGACGAGCTGGAAGCCACGCGCAAGGCGCTGGGTTGGGAATACGGCCCGTTCGAGATCCCCGAAGACATCTACGCCGGTTGGCGCGCCGGTGGCACCGGCACCCTGCGCCAGGCCGAGTGGGAGCAGCTGTTCGACAAATACGCCGCGCAGTTTCCGGCCGAAGCCGCCGAACTGACCCGCCGCTCGCACGGCGAATTGCCGGCCGACTTCGTCGCGCAGGCCGACGCCTACATCGCCAAGGTGCAGGCCGAGGCGCCGAACATCGCCTCGCGCAAGGCCTCGCAGAATGCCATTGAAGCCTTTGCGCCGCTGCTGCCGGAAATCGTCGGTGGTTCGGCCGACCTGGCCGGTTCCAACCTGACGATGTGGAAGGCTGCCAAAACCGTCGTGGGCGACGACGCCAATGCCAACTACGTGCACTACGGCGTGCGCGAGTTCGGCATGAGCGCGATTGCCAACGGCCTGGCCCTGCACGGTGGCTTCCTGCCGTTCGACGCCACCTTCTTGGTGTTCAGTGACTATGCCCGCAACGCGCTGCGCATGAGCGCGCTGATCCCGGCGCACGCGATCCACGTGTTCACCCACGACTCCATCGGTCTGGGCGAGGACGGCCCGACCCACCAGCCGGTCGAGCATCTGGCTTCGCTGCGCTACATCCCGAACAACGACGTCTGGCGTCCGTGCGATGCCACCGAGTCGGCGGTGAGCTGGAAGGCGGCGATCCTGCGCAAGGACGGCCCGAGCTGCCTGATTTTCAGCCGGCAGAACCTGCCGGCGCAGCCACGCAGTGACGAGCAGGTCAAGCTGGTCGAGCGCGGCGGCTACGTGCTGGCTGATTCGGCCGGCACCCCGGACATGATCCTGATCGGCACCGGCTCGGAAGTGGCGCTGGCCGTGGCCGCCAAGGCCGAGCTGGACGCGGCGGGCATCAAGGCCCGCGTGGTGTCGATGCCCTCGACCGACGTATTCGAGCGCCAGGACGCGGCCTACCGCGAATCGGTGCTGCCGAACGCCGTCCGTGCCCGCGTGGCGGTGGAAGCCGGCGTCACCGGTTTCTGGCGTGCTTACGTGGGCCTGGACGGCGCCGTGGTGGGCTTGGATACCTTTGGTGCATCGGCTCCGGCTGACAAGCTGTACCAGCACTTCGGCATCACCACCGAGGCGGTGGTGGCCGCGGCCAAGGCGCAGTTGGCCAAGTAAGGCGCCTGGGCGGTTTGCAGCGAGCAGAGGCCGGGGTTTCCCGGCCTTTTGCTTTCAATCGACGAGGTGCTGCGGGTGTCAGCCGCGCAGGGTTTTCAGGTGCACGCTGGTCTCGGTGGCGGTGATGCCGGGAATGCCGCGGATGCGTTCGAGCACGTTCGACAGTTCCGTCAGCGAGGCCACCTGCAGGCCGGCGAGCAGGTCCCAGCGGCCGTTGGTGTCGTGCAGCTCGGCCACGCCCGGCTCGCCGAGCAGGGCGCGGATCACCGCATGCTGGTTGCCCTCCACCGCGATGCAGGCCCAGGCGCGGATGTCGTCCGGGGTGCTGTCCGGGCGCAGGCGCACGGTGTAGCCGGAAATGATGCCCTCGCGTTCGAGCCGCGCCAAACGGTTGCCGACCGTGCCGCGCGATACCTGCAACTGCTTGGCCAGCTCGGCCAGCGGGGTGCGCGCGTCATGGCGCAGCTTGGCGATCAGGCGATGATCAAGGTCGTCCATTGGGCAAAGTGGCAAAAATAGGTGGCGCTATGGCAGCAGAATGGCGATTCGCTGGCAATAGTGCCATATCGCCTTGCCGTTGCCGTCGGCAGAATGGGGGGCATCGGGGCGGTTGCCGCCCATTGCCAGGAGCCTTCCATGACCGCCACCACCCTGCTGACCACCACCGACATCGCCCGCATCGTCGCCGTCCACGGCCTGCCGGCGGTGCTGTCGCGGATGGTGGACTATCTCGAAGCCGACTATCGCCGCTGGCAGGCCTTCGAGAAGACCCCGCGGCTGGCCTCGCACTCGCCGGTGGGCGTGATCGAGCTGATGCCGATTTGTGATGACCGCCAGTACAGCTTCAAGTACGTCAACGGCCACCCCGGCAACCCGGCCAAGGGCTTGTCCACCGTGGTGGCGTTTGGCGTATTGGCCGATGTGGCCACCGGCTACCCGCAGGTGGTCAGCGAACTGACCCTGACCACGGCAATCCGCACTGCCGCCACCTCGGTGATGGCTGCGCGCCTGCTGGCGCGTGCCGATTCGAAGGTGATGGCGCTGATTGGCAATGGCGCGCAGAGCGAGTTCCAGGCCATTGCCTTCCACCATCTGCTGGGAATCGAGCAGGTGCGCCTGTTCGACGTTGACCCGGCAGCCACCGAAAAGCTGGTTGCCAACCTCGCGCTGTCGGCGCCGGCCCTGCGCGTGTTGCATTGTGCCGATGCGGCCGAGGCAGTCAGCGGCGCGGATATCGTCACCACCGTTACCGCCGACAAGACCAACGCCACCATCATCAGCGCCGACATGATCGCCCCCGGCATGCACCTCAACGCTGTAGGTGGCGACTGCCCCGGCAAGACCGAGCTGGAGGCCGCGGTGCTGGAGCGGGCCAGCGTGTTCGTCGAGTTCGAGCCGCAGAGCCGGATCGAGGGCGAACTGCAGCAGATGCCGGTGGAATTCCAAGTGTGCGAACTGTGGCGGGTGCTGGCCGGCGAAGCGGCCGGCCGCCGCGACGCCGCCGAGGTGACGCTGTTCGATTCGGTTGGCTTCGCACTGGAGGACTATGCCTCGTTGCGGCTGATGAGCGACTACGCCCGCGAGCTGGGCATGGGCCGCGATGCGGGCCTGATTCCAAACATGGCCGACCCCAAGGATTTGTTCGGCTACATGATTGCCACGGCCGCAGCGCCCGGCAGCAAGGCGGCGTGAGCGCCATGGCCGCCGAGACCTCGATGCCTCTTGATGATGGAGTCGGAATGATTACCCGCGACGCTGCCGCGTTCCTCGAATTTGCACGCCAGTGCGCGCCGGATTTCGGCCCGGCCACGGCCAAGGCGGCGTTTCTGGTGGCCCCGGATGGCTTTGCCCATGCGGCCGAATCGGCTGGGGACAATCGCTACATGGCCGCTGCGGATGACTTTGACCGCCTGCGCGCGCTGCAGCAGCATCGGGGTTTGCAGGCGGCATTGTCGGCAGACGTGCCGGTGGTGTGCTTCCCCGGCCACCCGGACATGCCCGATGGCGTGTTCCCCAACAACGTGTTCGCCACCGCGCCGCAACGTTTGGTAGTGGGGCGCATGCGCCATCCGGTGCGCCAGCGTGAGGCGTTGCGTGGGGATATCCGCAGCTTTTTCAGCACCGTGCTGGGCTATGCCGAAACCGACCTGTCCACGCAGCCGCATCCGTGCGAGCTGACCGGTGCACTGGTGATCGACCGGGCGCGTGGGTTGGGCTTCTGTGGTTTGAGTGAACGCTGTGACGAAGCCGGCGCGGCGCTGATGCACCATGCGCTGGGTTTGCGTGCCACCTGGATGTTCGATTTGGCCGCTGGCGAGTACCACACCAACGTGTTGCTGGCACTGCTGGCCGGGCGTGCGGCGCTGTTCTGTGCGGAAGGGTTTGCCGAACCGGCGCAGGTGGTTGCAGTGCTGGAGGCGCTGTATGGCCCCCACGTGGTTCGGCTTTCGACCTCCGAGCAGGCGGCCTTTGCCGGCAATGCCATCACCTTGTCGCCAGAGCGGGTGTGGATGAGCCAGCAGGCGCATAGTGCGCTTTCCGCTGCAAGCCTGCAGGCGCTGGCCGCGGCGGGCTTTGTGGCCGAAGGCGTGGCGCTGGACGCCATCGAAGCGGCTGGTGGATCGCTACGTTGCTGCGTGGCCGAAATTTTCTGAACCCCCGGGCATCGGTGATGCGGTGTGGCCCGTCGTGCGGTGGCATCGATAACGTTCCCGCCGTGATGCGCGTCGCGGTGGGCGGGTGTTGCGTGCAAAGGCCAAGGCAAGATGGGGAGCCGTGAAGTAGGGGCTTGACGATCATTTCGTTTACTCGCGTAATCAGTAAAAATTACGGGTGTAAACGATGGTCCAGATCAGTGCGGCCGAAGCCGTGGTAATGGAAATACTGTGGCGCAACCACCCACTTGCGGCCGATGAAGTCGTCGCCGCGTTGGCCGACCGCGACTGGGCCGAGGCCACGGTCAAAACCCTACTCAACCGCCTGCTCAACAAGGGCGCGATAGGCGCGGAAAAAGACGGGCGGCGCTACCTGTATTCACCGCAGGTCGCACGCGAGGACTGGGTGCTGGAGGAAAGCAACAGCCTGCTCGAGCGCTTGTTCGATGGTCGCGCGGCGCCACTGGTGGCGCATTTCAGCCAGCACCGCAGATTGAGCCGTGCCGATGTGGCCGAGCTGCGCAAGTTGCTGGAGGAGTTGGACGATGAACAGCGCTGACCTGCTGCGCCTGCTGCTGGAAACCACGCTGGCCGGCAGCACAGCGGTGTTGCTGGTGCTGGCGTTGCGCGTGCCGGTAAGGCGCTGGCTGGGCGCGAGCGCCGCTTACCTGTTGTGGCTGGCGGTACCGGCGGCATGGGTGGCGGTGTCGTTGCCGTCGCCGCGCAGCGCGGCGATGCCGATGGCGATGGTCGGCGGCATCACACGGGTCGGTGTCGCCGTTGCCGATACCACCGCACCGATGCTGCCTTGGTCTGCGTTGCTGGCTGCAGCGTGGTCATGCGGCGTGTTGGCAATGGCGTTGTGGTTGCTGCATCAGCAACGCCGTTTCGTGCACGGACTGGGGCCGTTGCGGCGCCGTGCCGACGGCTGCTGGCAATCACGACAGGTGGCCGGTTTGCCGGCAGTCATTGGTGTGCTGCGGCCGAAAATCGTGCTGCCCGCCGGTTTCGAGCAACGTTACGAAATGCACGAACGGCAACTGGTGTTGCTGCACGAGCAAGTGCATCTGCGCCGTGGCGACATCGTGTTGAATGCGCTGCTGGCGCTGGCGCAATGCGTCTATTGGTTCAACCCGCTGCTACCGCTGGCCTTGCGCCGCTGCCGCGAAGACCAGGAGTTGTCCTGTGATGAACGTGTCATCGCAAACAGTGCCGGTGCACGCCGCAGTTATGCCGCCGCCATGCTCAAGACCGGGCTGGCGGCATCCCCGTTGCCAGTGGGTTGCCACTGGCAAAACCAACACCCCTTGAAGGAGCGTATTGCCATGTTGAAGCGTCCGGTGCCGGGAAAGAAGCAATGGTTCGCGATGGTGTTGCTGGCGGCGGGAGTATCGTCAATCGTTGGCTTTACGGCGTGGGCGGCGCAACCCGTACGGGCAGATGAGGCGGCTGCTTCAGCCTCGACGCATATCCTGGCCGAACCCGAAATGGTGCGCCCCAACGACCCGCAAGCGGTGAACATGTCACCGCCGAAGTACCCGCCGAGCATGAACACCGGCGAGGTGCTGCTGCAAATCGACGTGGCGGCCGATGGCAGCGTGGCCGGCATCATGGTAGAGCGCAGTTCGGGGTATGCCGATCTGGACGAGGCGGCAATGGCGGCGGCATCGAAATGGACCTTCATCCCCGGCCACGAGAACGGCGTGGCTGTCGCAAGGAAAATCCGGGTGCCGGTGCGTTTCGATACGGATGAAACGCTGGTCGAGACCGAGAGCAGCACATCGTGATGCGAGACGCGGCGCTTTGTCTGCCGTTTCTGTTGCTGGTGCTGGCCGGCTGCGCCACGCAGCCGGTCGTCATCGAAAAAGACGCGGACAGCTACGCCATCGGCCAGCAGTTGCTGCCGCCTGCATCCAATGGCGGGCAGGCCGGGCAGATACAGCCTTACACCTTGTCAGGCAGCGAGGTTTTCCGCATGCCCGAGCCACTGCATGCGCCATTGCCGGAACTGCCTGCCGCCGCATCGGGGAAAACGTTGCGGCCGGTGACGGTGTGCCTGAACATCGTCGTTGATGCGCAGGGACGGGTGCCGCGCAGTCTTCCGCTTTCGCAGCGGAGCGAATGCGCTGCGGGCGAAGACGAACAAAATGCGGTGTTGCTGATTGCGGCCGCCGATGCCGTGCGGCAGTGGCGTTTCCGCCCGGCGGCGATTTGCCGTTTCGCGCACGGTGTCCGGCCTGTGGCGGAAAACGACTGCGCCAACGCGGAAAGGGTGGAGGACGTGCCGGTGACGCTGGCTTATGCGTTCACCTTCGAGATCGTGCAGGGACAAGCGCGGGTGCGCATTGGCAAAACGCCGCGTTCAGCGGGCGGTGCCCGGCCGTTGGCCGGATGTGGCAGGAAGGTTCACGGTATGCAAGAAGGCGGTGCCGACCAATGGCCGACACTTGCCATGCCTGCCGCATGAGCCGTTACGGCGAGTCCAGCAATGTGTTCAACAACGCCGCAAGCCGTTCGCCGCCCAGTCGCAGCTGGGTTTCGGCGACGGGCCGCCAGATGCTTGCGTAAGCGTCATCGATCGTGCGCCGGGTGGGGTAAACCCCCTTGCGCGTGGCGATGCCACAACTCTGCTCGGCCCATTGCGCGGCGTCGCGCTGTAGCTGCGGTGCGCTGATGCCGGTGGGCGCAGGTAACGCTTGCAGGCGTTGCAGGTACTGCCCGTCGTCCAGTTGCAGCGCGTAGAACATGCCGCTGTCCCATAGCGAATGCAGGTTGGTGCCGCGCCCGTTGAACTGCAACTGGTAGGTGTTGCCGCCCTTGTCGTGGCCGTAGCCGGCGTGCATGGGCTGGTGTATGTCGCCGGCCAGATGCACGACGAATTTCAGCGCTTGCAGGCGCTGCGCGTCGGGCAGGCTGCGGTTGGCAAGCAGTGCGCTTTGTTCCTTCAGCGCTTCGATTACGCAGTTGCCATTGCGGCAATGCCTGGGCGGGTCATATACGCAACCGTCCTCGGCGATGTTGACGTAGTGCCAGCCGGCCGAACGCTTGCCGAGGTCGGGGTCTTCGGCGCGCAGTTGGTCGGCCCACGGCGCGATGCTGGAAAGCGTTGCGCCGGGCTCGGTGGCGAGCAAGCGATCAATTTCGGCTTGCGCCTGCGGATCAAGCCGGGCTTCGGCGATGCGGGCGACGAGGCGGTGCCCTTGCGCGCCCCATGCCCATGCGTGGGCCGGTAGCAAGGAGGCGGCCAGTGCGAGGCCGGAAAGCAGCAGGGAGATGCGTGGGGAATTCTTCATCGGCTGCATTCTAGCGGCGTCATTGCGGCTGCAATCTGCCAAAAGTGAGGGCCTGCCCATGCCCCACCGCGCTTGGCTCGCGGTGAATCATGAACAGGCCCGCAGAGTGGCGCCCCCCGGCGGTACCCGGGGGGCGCGGGTGCATCAGAACTTGTGGACGTAGCCCAGGCCATACACAACCGGGTCGATCTCGGCCTTGCCAACCTTGATGCCGTTGACCTTCACGTCGCTGTTGATGTCGATCCAGCGGGCGTCAAGGCGCAGCGAATCCTTCTCGCTCAGGGCAAAGTCCACGCCGACGCGGGCGGCTGCGCCCCACGAATTGCTCAACTTCAACTCGGTGCCAGCCAGTGCGCCGGTGGTCTTTTCCTCGAAGAAGGTGGTGAAGTTCACGCCAGCACCGACGAACGGGGTGACCTTGCTGCTGTTGGCAAAGTGGTACTGCAGCGACACCACCGGCGGCAGGTGCTTGGTGCCGCCGACGCGGCCGACGCCACGGATGGCGATGTCGTGCTCGAACGGCAGTGCAGCGAGAACTTCAACACCCAGGTTGTTGGCGACGAAGTATTCGACGGTGAAGGTCGGGCGCACGCTGTTGCTCACTTCGGTCGGCGGCAGCTTGCCCAGGCCCAGTGCGGTGGCGTCGAGACTGCCGTTGTCGGATTTCGGCGCCACGTTGTGCAGGCCAACGCCGAACGTCCAGTCGCCCTTGGACTGGGCCATTGCGGGGGCGGCGGCAAGGGCAAGGGCGGCGGCGAGGCCGGAGAGCAGCAGGGCGGGGGTCTTGCGCATGGTGTATTTCCGTTGCGTGGTGGGTTGGCGCAAGTCTGTGCGCCATGTGCAGGCGCGGCCTTGATCCGGATCAAACATGCGTTTGCGCTTAGCAGGCATTCACGAACCGGCACGAGTGCACGCCTGCGGGGTGGTGGCGCGGGCCAGCCTGGCAAGCCCGGCTGCTACAATTGCCACCCCCTTCCATTCCGCCGCAACATCTGCGGCCGCAGGAGTTCTTGAACATGGCAATCAAGGTCGGCATCAACGGTTTCGGTCGCATCGGGCGCAACGTGCTGCGTTCGGCGGTGTTGAACTTCGGCAACGACATCGAGATCGTCGCCATCAACGATCTGCTGGAGCCGGACTATCTGGCCTACATGCTCAAGTACGACTCGGTGCACGGCCGCTTCAAGGCCGACGTGGCCGTCGAAGGCAACGACCTGCGGGTCAACGGCAAGAAGATCCGCCTGACTCAGGAGCGCGACCCGGCCAACCTGAAGTGGGACGAGGTGGGCGTGGACGTGGTGATCGAATCCACCGGCCTGTTCCTGACCAAGGAAACCGCGCAGAAGCACATCGACGCGGGCGCGAAGAAGGTGATCCTGTCGGCCCCGTCCAAGGACGACACGCCGATGTTCGTGTACGGCGTCAACCACGCCACCTACGCCGGCCAGGCCATCGTCTCCAACGCCTCGTGCACCACCAACTGCCTTGCGCCGCTGGCCAAGGTCATCAACGACAAGTGGGGCATCAAGCGCGGCCTGATGACCACCGTGCACGCTGCCACCGCCACGCAGAAGACCGTGGACGGCCCGAGCAACAAGGATTGGCGCGGCGGCCGCGGCATCCTCGAGAACATCATTCCGTCCAGCACCGGCGCGGCCAAGGCCGTGGGCGTGGTGATCCCGGAATTGAACAAGAAGCTCACCGGCATGAGCTTCCGCGTGCCGACCTCGGACGTGTCGGTGGTCGACCTGACCTGCGAGCTGGAAAAGCCGGCCACCTACGCCGAGATCTGCGCCGAAGTGAAGGCGCAGAGCGAAGGCGCGCTGAAGGGCGTGCTGGGCTACACCGAAGACAAGGTTGTGGCCACCGATTTCCGCGGCGAGACCCACACCTCGGTGTTCGACGCCGAAGCCGGCATTGCGCTGGACTCGACCTTCGTCAAGCTGGTGAGCTGGTACGACAACGAGTGGGGTTATTCCAACAAGTGCCTGGAGATGGTGCGCGTGGTCGCGGCCTGATCCACGCCGCGGTTGGATGAAGGAAGGGCGCCGATGGCGCCCTCAGACTGCTGACGAACCCCGTGTTTTCCGGAACACGGGGTTTTTCATTGCGGGAACCTACGCCGGGATGGCCAGCCTTCGGTTGGTTGGATTTCGGGGTAGAACCCCTGTGCGGGTGTCGGCGTCTTGAGCATGGAGCATTAAGGCAACGCTGAAAAAGTCCCACGCAGCTGCGAAGATTGGTGCATAGCCGCCTTGACCGGAAGGGATCGATGAAGCAGCAGACGTTGGCGATGGCCGCCGATCAGGGCGCGGGGTTCGAGCAGCACCGGCGGCCGACGCGGCGGGATGTGTTCCTGGCGACGATGGAGCAGATCGTGCCGTGGTCGGCACTGTGTGCGGTGATCGAGCCGTACTACCCCAAGGCGGGCAAGGGCCGGCCGCCGGTCGGGCTGGAGCGGATGCTGCGGATGTACTTCGTGCAGCACTGGTTCAACCTGGCTGACGAGGCGTGCGAGGAAGCGTTGCTGGACAGCACGGCGCTGCGGCGGTTTGTGGGCATTGACCTGGGCCGGGAGCGGGCGCCGGACGCGACGACGCTGCTGAAGTTCCGGCGTCTGCTGGAGCAGCACGAGTTGGGCGCGGAACTGTTTGCCGAGGTCAATGCGCAGTTGCAGGCGCGGGGGCTGAAGGTGGGCACGGGCACGATCGTGGACGCGACGATCATCGGCGCGCCAAGCTCGACCAAGAATGCGGGCAAGGCGCGTGATCCGGCGATGCACCAGACCCGCAAGGGCCAGCAGTGGTACTTCGGGATGAAGATGCATATCGGCGTGGACAGCCGAACCGGCCTGGTGCACAGCGCGGCGGTGACGGCGGCCAACGTGCACGACAAGCACCTGCTGGAAGACCTGTTGCATGGCGAGGAGCGGCGGGTATACGGCGACAGCGCCTACGCCAGCCAGAAGGCACTGATCCGCGACCATGCGCCGCACGCGCGCGACTTCACCAACCAGCGGGTACGCAAGCAGGGGGAGGTGGACGAGGCCGAGCGCAGCCGGAATCGCAACAAGTCCAAGGTCCGTGCCCGGGTCGAGCACGTGTTCGCGGTGGTGAAGCGTCTGTGGGGCTTTGCCAAGGTGCGCTACCGCGGGCTGGACAAGAACGCCAACCGCAGCTTCGTGGCACTGGGGCTGGCGAACTTGTACCTGGCGCGTGCCCGATTGGCAGGATAGGTGCGCCCGCTGGGCGCCCAAGAGCCGCGAAAGCGGCCAGTGGCGCCCAAAATCGAGTTTGATATTGCGCTGAAACAGGCCAGAAGCATCCTTCGGGCCGGTCGGCCGGCGATACCAGCACTACAGCTACTTGATCAGCGTTACCTTAAAACGACAAGCCCCGGCTTGGGCCAGGGTTTGTCAGCAGCCTGAGGCGCCGATGGCGCCCTTCTTTTTGGTTGCCGCCATCCGTGGCGGAACCCTTCGGGCCATCAGCCTGCAATGGCCGGCACCCTTGCGTTTCCGTGGCATGCCGTCAAGGATGTGCGCACCCTGCGGGGACAAGGACGAGAGATGAGCGATATGTGGGTGGCCTGGGCATTGCTGCTGGTGGCCGTGGCGCTGGCGGTGCCGGTGCTGCTGGTCGTGGCGCTGCTGTCGATATCCGCGTTGAAGCGGCGCGTGACGGCGCTGGAGTCCGCGCTTGCGCAGCGGGGCGAGGAGCCTGCGGTTTCCGTATCGACGCAGCGGCCCTACGCATGGGCCGAGCCCGCGCCGGAAGCGGGAGGACATCGGCCTTTCCGCCGCCCCCTTCGTGCCGGAGCCAGAACTGGTGGCCGAACCCGTGCCGGCAAAGGCCGCGCCGCCGCCGTTGCCGGAAGCCACCCCGCGCCCCGTTGCGTCCCGCGCCGAGCCGCCGGCACCGCGGCAGCCTGATGCTTGGGCACCGCCGGAGCCATCGGAGCCGAACGTCCTCGAGCGCGGCATCGAACGGGTCAAGCAGTGGTTCACCTCCGGCAACGTGCCGGTCAAGGTCGGCATGCTGGTGCTGCTGGCCGGCGTGGCCGCGCTGCTCAAGTACGCCAGCGACCAGGGTTGGTTGAGCGTGCCGATCGCGGTGCGGCTGGCCGGCATCGCCGCGGCGGCGTTGGCGGCGCTGGTGTTCGCATGGCGCAAGCGCGAGAGCCACCGCAGCTTCGCGCTGGCCTTGCAGGGCGGCGCGATCGGCGTGCTGCTGCTGACGGTGTTCGCCGCGTTCAAGAACCACGGCCTGATCGACGCCTTGCCGGCGTTCGCGGCCAGCGTGGTGCTGATCGCCGGGCTGTGCGTGATGGCGGTGGCGCAGGAGTCGCGCACGCTGGCGGTCCTCGGCGTGCTGGCCGGGTTCATGGCGCCGATCTGGCTGTCCGACGGCAGTGGCAACCACGTCGGCCTGTTCTCGTATTACGCGCTGCTCAACGCCGGCATCTTCGCCATTGCGTGGGTGCGACCGTGGCGCATCCTCAACCTGCTTGGTTTCGCCTTCACGTGGGGCATCGGCACGGCATGGGGCGTGTTGCAGTATTCGCCGGCCAAGTTCGCCAGCACCGAGCCGTTCCTGTTGCTGTTCTTCGGCTTCTACCTGTTGCTGCCGCTGCTGTATGCGCGCAAGGCGGCGACGGCTGGGAGCGCGCGCATCGATGGCTGCCTGCTGTTCGGCACGCCGCTGGTGGCGTTCTCGTTGCAGGCCGCGTTGTTGCAGGGCGAGCGCATGCCGCTGGCGTTGTGCGCGCTGGGCGTGGCGGCGCTGTATGCGGTGCTGGCGCGCGTGCTGCTGGGCCGCGAACGCCTGCATACGCTGGCTCAGGGCTACGCGATCCTAGCGGTGGGCTTTGCCACGCTGGCGGTGCCGCTGGCGTTGTCGGCCAAGGCCACCGCGTCGGTGTTCGCATTGGAAGGCGCGGGATTGGTATGGCTGGGGTTGCGGCAGGATCGGCGGTTGGCGCGCTGGAGCGGCATCGGCCTGCAACTGGCCGCTGCGCTGGCGATGCTGTTTTCGACCGGCGGACGGCGCTTGGGCGAGGAGATGGTGGCAGTCGCCAACGCCGGGTTCATGGGGGCGCTGTTCGATCGCGCTGGCCGGTTTCGCCACGGCGTGGCTGTACCGTTCCGCCGGGCGCGCGCGGCTGGCGGGCGTGGCCTACATGTGGGGGTTGGCATGGTGGCTGGGCTGCACCGGCGCCGAGATCGGTGATTTCGTCGAATACCGCAGCCGCCTGCACGGGCTGTTGCTGCTGCTGGGCGTCACCGGCTGGCTGGCGGCCGAGGTGCACCGGCGCCGGCCGGCGCCGGGCTTGTCGCTGACCACGCTGGGCTGCTTCGTGCTGGCGTTCCCGCTGGCGTTCATGCAATTGAGTGAATACGGCCAGCCGTTCGCCGGCCACGGTGCGTGGGCGTGGCCGCTGTTCGCCGCGTTCGGCGTGCGCAGCCTGCTGTGCCTGCGTTCGGCGGGGGACGCCATCGCCGGCCCGGCGCAACTGGTGTGGTGGTGGCTGTGGCCGACGGTGCTGTCGCTGTTGTCGTGGCACCTTGGCCAGCGCTTCGAGTTGGCCGGCGGCTGGGTGCTGATGCTGATGGCGTTGCCGTGGCTGCTGCTGGCGTGGCTGTCGCTGCGGCGCTGGCATTGGCTGGCGCAGCCGCTGGGCGAGGCGTTCGACGGCTATCGCACGGCGCTGCAAGTGGTGGCGTTCGCGCTGCTGGGCCTGTGGTGGCTGCTGGCGATGGCCAGTTCCGCCAACGCCGCGCCGCTGCCGTGGGTCGTACTGCTCAACCCGCTGGAATTGGCGCAGCTGGCCGTGCTGGCATTGGTGGCGACGTGGCTGTGGCAAGGCCGGGACGACGGCGAGCGCATGCCGCCGCTGCCGCTGGTGGGCATGGCGTTGGCGGGCTTGCTGCTGGTCACGGTGATGACGCTGCGCGCGGTGCACCACTGGGGCGGGGAACCGTGGGGCGAACGCCTGGTCGGCACGCAGCTGGCGCAGACCAGCCTGACCGTGGTGTGGAGCCTGCTGGGCGTGCTGGGCTGGGTGTCGGGCTCGCGGCGTGGGCAATGGGGGCTGTGGCTGGCTGGCGCGATCCTGATGGGCGTGGTGCTGGCCAAGCTGCTGCTGATCGACCGCGGCAACCTTGGCGACCTGCTCGGCATCGGTGCCTTCATCGCCTATGGCCTGCTGTGCACGCTGGTGGGCTGGCTGGCGCCTGCGCCGCCACGGCACGCCGAGACTTTCACGAACGACGAGGAACTCCCCGGATGATCAAGCGCCTGCTGGTGCTGGCCCTGCTGCCGTTGGGCGCGCAAGCCAATGACGACTTCGCCCGGCAATGGCCGCTGCAACTGGCGCAGCCCGATGCCGGCGCCTATCGCGTAGTACTTGATGCGTCGGTCTATCAGGCCGCGCATTGGCGCGACCTGCGCGACGTGCGGGTGATCGATGCCGACGGCAAGCCGGTGGCCAGCGCGGTGTATCCGGCGGCGACGCCGCTGCCGGGACCGCTGCGCACGGTGGCGCTGCAATGGTTCGCGTTGCCGGTGGCGTCGGCCTCCGGTAGCGATGACCTGAGCATGGCGGTGCAGCGCGATGCCAGCGGCCGGGTGGTGTCGGTCCGTAACACGTTGACGACCACGAACGTGGCCGGCGCGGCCGACCCGGTGTGGCTGATCGACGTGGGCGGCGACGCCGGCAAGCTGCGCGCGCTGGAAGTGGATTGGGCCGACGCCAACGCGACGTTCGACCTGGGCTACCGGCTGGAAGCCAGCGACGACCTGCGCGGCTGGCAGGTGCTGGACCCGCAGGTGCGGCTGGTGCGCTTGCGCAACCAGGGCAACGAATTGCGCAACAACCGCATCAAGGTGGAAACGGGCCTGCGTTACCTGCGGCTGGTGCCGTTGCAGCATGCCGGCGTACCGCAGGTGGCGGCCATCCGCGGCGAAGTCGCCGACCGCGCCGTGGCCGCCGATTGGCAATGGCAGGAATTGCAAGCCAACGCCGATGGCAACGGCAAGGACGGCTACTTGTACCGCTTGCAGGGGCGCTTCCCGGTGCAGCGGCTGGATGTGGAAATGCCGGCCAACAGCGCGGTGAGCTGGACCGTCTCCAGCCGTGATGACGATCGCGCGCCGGGCCGATGGCGAAGCCCCGGCGTGGCAGCTGTTGGCGGGGCGGGGCTGGAATGCATGGAACCTGAGCGAAGCCGGCAAGCAGCAGCGCTCGGCGCCGCTGGAAACCACCGGCACCGTCGATGATCGCCAATGGCGGCTGCAGGCCGAACCGGGCGCGGTGCCGTCGGCGGCCCCGGTGCTGCGGTTGGGCTATCGCCCCGGCAGCGTGGTGTTCCTCGCGCAGGGCCGCGCGCCGTACCTGCTGGTGGCCGGCAGCGCCAACGCCGGGGATGCGCAGGCCACGCTCGAGCCGATGCTGGCCGCCTTGCGCGAGCGCAACGGCGCGCACTGGCAACCCATCGCCGCCAGCCTTGGCGAAGGCCGCGTGCGCGCCGGCGAGGCCGCCTACCAGCCGGCAGCGCCGAAACGCGACTGGAAGAACCTCGTGCTGTGGGCGGTATTGGTGGCCGGCGCGCTGGCGGTGGCCGGGTTTGCGTTCAGCCTGCTGCGCAACCCGCGCAATGCGAGAATGTCGGGTTGACCCGCTCCGATGCCGCGCCACCGGTAGGAGCAATGGATATCGTCGATTAGGTGATGACCGGGTTGCGGCGCGCGGCCGGGAAGTCCCGGAGTGGCCGACCGATCCGCTGCATGCGCTGGCGGTATCGGGCGACTCAACAAGGCGATGTTGCAGCTCTTCCATGAGCCGCACGGATCGTCGCCGGCGGACGTCCACGAGGAGGTCATCCAGACGGCGGCGATGGCGCTTCGGGTGGCCATGAGCCTGGATCGCTCGAATATCGCCGTGCGCCGGCGCACCGGCAATCGTTGCAGGGCGATGGCGATGAGCGGTAGGCCGGGGGTGCGCCCCGGCGCGTGATGGCCAAGGCGCCGTCGGCGGTGCAGGGGGTGGCCTACGGTTTGGCGATGAAATCCCGCCGCAGCAAGCCGTAAAACGCCGTGCCGCAGATCCTGCCATTGACGTGCCAGCGTTCGCGCAGCAGCCCTTCGCGGACGAAGCCGAGTTTTTCCAGCAGCCGGCATGAGGCGGCATTGCGCGGATCGGCGTCGGCCTCGATCCGGCGCAGCCCCAGTTCGTCGAACACATGGCGCAGGATCAGCCGCAGGGCCTCGCTGGCCAGCCCGCGGCCCTGCCAATCGCGGTGCAGGCTGTAGCCGATTTCGGCGCGGCCTTGCGGCAGGGCGATGGCGAACACGGCGCTGGTGCCGATCAGGCGGTCACTGCCGGCATCGGCAATTGCCCAGACGAGCATGTCCAGTTCGCGGCGCTGGCGCTGGATGTCGGCCACCTTCCGTTCGGCCTGTGCGGCTTGCGTCCACGCCGGGTAGCTCCAGTAGCGCATCACCTGCGGGTCGGAATGGATGGCGAGCAGTGCCGGCGCATCGTCGGCGCGCACTTCGCGCAGGCGTAGCCGTTCGCTGCGCAACTCGGGTTGGGGCAGGGGCGGCATGGTCGGTGCTTCCGGTTTGCCCGCGCTGGCGGCGCGGGCGAGAATTGCGGCCCCCTACCTTCGCGGAGCCGTGCTGCCATGTCCATCGTTCGCATGACCGACCTTGACCTTTCCGGCAAGCGTGTCCTGATCCGGCAAGACCTCAACGTCCCCATCGACAATGGCCGCATCACCTCCGAGCAGCGCATCACCGCGTCGCTGCCGACCCTGAAGCTGGCGTTGGAAAAGGGCGCGGCGGTGATGGTCACCTCGCATCTCGGCCGGCCGAAGGAAGGCGTGTGGAGCGAGGCCGATTCGCTGGCGCCGGTTGCCGCGCGCCTGTCCGAGCTGCTGGGCGTCGAAGTGCCGCTGGTCAAGGACTGGGTCGATGGCGTCGAAGTCGCGCCGGGCAAGATCGTGCTGCTGGAAAACTGCCGCATGAACGTCGGCGAGGGCAAGGACGACGAAGCACTGTCGAAGCAGTACGCGGCGCTGTGCGACGTGTTCGTGATGGACGCCTTCGGCACCGCGCACCGCGCGCAGGCCTCGACCCACGGCGTGATCCGCTTCGCCCCGGTCGCCGCCGGTGGTCCGTTGCTGATGGCCGAGCTGGACGCGCTGGACAAGGCGCTGGCCAACCCGGCGCGGCCGCTGCTGGCGATCGTCGCCGGCTCCAAGGTTTCGACCAAGCTGGAATTGCTGTCGAACCTGGTCGGCAAGGTCGATCAGTTGATCGTCGGCGGCGGCATTGCCAACACCTTCATCGCCGCCGAAGGCCACGGCGTGGGCAAGTCGCTGGTCGAGAACGACCTGCTCGACACCGCGCGCAAGATCGACGCCGACGCAAAAGCGCGCGGCGCGCAGATTCCGCTGCCGAGCGACGTGGTGGTGGCCCCGGCGTTCGCCGCCGATGCGCCGGCCACGGTCAAGCCGGTCAACGAAGTGGCTGCCGACGACATGATCCTCGACATCGGCCCGGCCACCGCCGCGCACTATGCCGAACTGATCGCCAAGGCGGGCACCGTGGTGTGGAACGGCCCGGTCGGCGTGTTCGAGTTCGACGCCTTCGGCAAGGGCACCGAAGCGCTGGCGCATGCGATTGCCACATCCCCGGCGTTCTCGATTGCCGGCGGCGGCGACACGCTGGCGGCGGTGGACAAGTACGGCATTGCCGATGAAGTGAGCTACATCTCCACCGGCGGCGGCGCGTTCCTCGAATTCCTCGAAGGCAAGACCTTGCCGGCAGTGGCCGCGTTGGAAGCGCGCGGCGGATGAGCCGCGAGGTGCTGTTCTTCGATCTCGACGGCACGCTGATCGACTCGGCCGTCGGCATCACCCGCTGCGTCGCCTACGCGCTGGAGAAGATGGGCCAGCCGGTGCCGGGTGACGCCGAGCTGCGCAAGTGGATCGGCCCGGCGCTGCGCACCAGTTTCGCGCCGGTGTTCGGCGATGCGCCGCGCGTGGAGCAGGCGGTGGCGTTGTACCGCGAACGCTTCGAGGCGCTGGGCTGGCAGGAGCACGTTGTCTATGCCGGCATCGGCGAGGTGGTGCAGGCGCTGCACGCGGCCGGCCACCGGCTGGCGGTGGTGACGGCGAAGAACGAACCGCATGCGCGGCGCATCGTCGAGCACCTGCCGTTCGGCGGCTGCTTCGACGACATCATCGGTGCCACGCCCGATGGCGTGCGCAGCCACAAGCCGGAACTGATCGCCGAGGCGTTGCAGCGGTTGTCGCTGCAACCGGCGCAGTGCCGAATGATCGGCGACCGCTACATGGACATCGAAGGCGCGCGCCACCACGGCATGGGCAACGTCGGCGTGCTGTGGGGCTTCGGCGGTCGCGAGGAATTGCACGCGGCCGGCGCCGACGCGTTGGCCGAGACGCCGCGGGAATTGCGGGGCTTGTTGTCGGCCTGACGCCACGGGTCCGGGGCTGCACCGCGCGGTACTTTGCCGGACAGGCCCGTCACCCACGGCGTGAGCCTGTCGTTGTCTTGGCTGGACAATGTCTCTGTGGCTTGGCCTCGCTGTCTCCGGGACATGAAAATGGTGTCCTCTGAAATCGTATGCGACAACGTTGTCATCCAGTTGATGTGCTAATTTCGCCGGTTCAATTTGGAGACAACGCATCATGATCGAACGCCAGCGCCGCACCAAGATCCTTGCCACCCTCGGCCCGGCGACCGACGCCCCCGGCGTGCTCGACGATCTGTTCCGCGCCGGCGTCAACGTGGTGCGCCTGAACTTCTCCCACGGCGACCCGTCCGGGCAGGCCAAGCGTGCGGCCGAAGTGCGCGCCGCTGCGCAGCGCGTGGGCGTGGAAGTGGGCATCCTCGCCGACCTGCCGGGCCCGAAGATCCGCATCGAACGCTTTGCCGAGGGCAAGGTGCAGCTCAAGGCGGGCGACCGCTTCGACCTGATCGCCAGCGCCAGCGCCGCGCCGGGCGACGCCACCCAGGTGGGCGTGAGCTACCTCGGCCTGCCGCAGGACGTGGGCCCGGGTGACGTGCTGTTGCTCGATGACGGCCTGATGCAGTTGCAGGTGGTGGAAGTGCAGGGCGAGCGCATCATCAACACCGTGCTCAACGACGGCGTGCTGTCCGACCGCAAGGGCTTGAACAAGCAAGGTGGCGGCCTGTCGCTGGGCGCGCTGACCGAGCGCGACAAGGAACTGATCGGCATCGTCGCGAAGATCGGCGTCGATTTCATCGCTGTCTCTTTCTGCCGCAATGCGCAGGACATGAATGACGCCCGTGCCATCGCCCAGCAGCATGGCTGCGATGCGGCGCTGGTGTCGAAGATCGAGCGCACCGAGGCCATCGAAAATCTGGAAGAAATCGTCGAAGCCAGCGACGTGGTGATGGTTGCGCGCGGCGACCTCGGCGTGGAGATCGGCGATGCCGAGCTGCCGGGCCTGCAGAAAATGATCATCAAGGCCGCGCTGGCGCACAACAAGGTGGTGATCACCGCCACGCAGATGTTGCAGTCGATGGTCGAAAGCCCGATCCCGACCCGTGCCGAAGTGCTGGACGTGGCCAACTCGGTGATTGACGGCACCGATGCGGTGATGCTGTGGCGGAAACTGCTGCTGGCGCGTACCCGGTGAGGGCGGTGGAGGCGATGGCGCGCATCTGCCTCGGCGCCGAGCGCCAGTTCCAGACCGAGACCGATTTCGGCAAGGCCCAGCGCAACCTGGAGCGTGCCGACCAGGCGATCGCGATGGCGACGATGTTCCTGTCCGAGCACGTGGGCGTGCGCGCGATCGTGGCGATGACCGAATCCGGTGGCACCGCCCGCTACCTGTCGCGTTTCCGGCGCCAAGGCGCGCCGGTCTATGCGGTGACCCGCCATGAAGGTGCACGCCGGCAGATGGCGTTGATGCGCGATGTGTTCCCGATCAATTTCGACAGCCGTGGCTTGACCCCTCGCGAAGCCGCCCGTGGCGCGATCCGCCTGCTGGTCGAGGCAGACCAGCTGCAGGCCGGTGACCGCGTGGTGTTCACCAGTGGCGAGCACATGGAAACCCTGGGCGCCACCAATACCCTGCGCCTGCTGGAAGTCGGCGCCGATGGCCGCGCCTGCGGATTGGGTGAGCTGTAAGCGGGCCATCGTCGCGACCGCAACCCGGACGCGGCGGACAACGGATGTCCCCTCGGGGCACGGGAGTGCCGTCCGCCGGCCATGCCGGTGGACGGTCCCTGCGCGTGGGCGGGCTATAATCCCGCTTTCTCCGCACCCCGTCACAGGAACTTCATGAGCATCGAACTGCTGGCTGAAACCGCACAGGCCATGGTCGCCCCGGGCAAGGGCATCATTGCCATCGACGAATCCACCGGCACCATCGCCAAGCGCTTTGCCGGCGTGGGCATCGAGAACACCGAAGAAAACCGCCGCGCCTACCGCGAGCTGCTGCTGACCACGCCCAAGCTCAACGAGCACATTTCCGGCGCGATCCTGTACGACGAAACCATCCGCCAAAGCACCAAGGACGGCGTGCCGTTCGCCAAGTACATGGCCGACCACGGCATGATCCCGGGCATCAAGGTGGACATGGGCGCCAAGCCGTTGGCCGGCTGCCCGGGTGAACTGGTCACCGAAGGCCTGGACGGTCTGCGCGAGCGCCTGCAGGAGTACTACAAGCTCGGCGCGCGCTTCGCCAAGTGGCGTGCGGTCATCAACATCGGCGAGAGCATCCCGTCCGGTACCTGCATCGAGTCCAACGCCCACGCGCTGGCCCGCTATGCCGCGCTGTGCCAGGAATGCGGGCTGGTGCCGATGGTCGAGCCGGAAGTGATCATGGACGGCGACCACGACATCGAAACCTGCTACGAAGTTACCGAAGCCACGCTGCGCTCGTTGTTCGATGCGCTGTACCAGCAGAACGTGCTGCTGGAAGGCACCATCCTGAAGGCGTCGATGGTCATTTCCGGCAAGGACTGCGACGAGCAGGCCGACGTCGAGGAAGTGGCCGAAGCCACCGTGATGTGCCTGAAGAGCACCGTGCCGGCGATCCTGCCGGGCGTGGTCTTCCTGTCCGGCGGGCAGAGCGACGAGCAGTCCACCGCGCACCTCAATGCGATGAACCAGATGGACAAGCTGCCGTGGCCGTTGAGCTTCTCCTACGGCCGTGCGATGCAGCAGGCCGCGTTGAAGCTGTGGGCCAAGGACATGAAGGGCAATTACGACGCCGCACAGAAGACCGTGTTCGAGCGTGCGAAGGAAAACGGCATGGCCGCGCTGGGTAAGTGGGAAGGTTGATACTTCCTGCCACCGGATGACGAAAAGGACGCACGTTGTGCGCCCTTTTCGTTTGTGTGTTCCCGCGTCTGCAAGACGGGAAAGCACGAAGGCCGCACAAGGCGGCCTTCGTACCGGGGGAGGAACACGGTGGTGCAGGGGGAGAGACGGCCGGGGCGTCCCCCGGCCGTGGTGTGGCCCGTCCGCCTTACGGCAGGCCGGCCAGCCAGTCGTCGTCGCTGCCTTCGTTGACGTCGGCGAACAACGGGGTGGAGAAGTAGCGCTCGCCGGTATCGGGCAGCATCGCCAGGATCACTGAACCCGGCGCAGCGCCGGCTGCCACTTCCAGAGCGGCGGCGGTGGTGGCACCGGCGGAGATGCCGACGAAGATGCCTTCCTCGGCAGCCAGACGACGTGAGGTTTCTATCGCACGCTCGTCCTGCACCGGGCGCAGTTCGTCATACACCTTGCGGTTGAGTACTTCCGGCACGAAGTCCGGGGTCCAGCCCTGGATCTTGTGCGGCTTCCACTCATCACCCTTGAGCAGCGAGGCGCCAGCCGGCTCGGTGGCGACGATGCGGGTATCCGGACGTGCGACCTTCAGCACTTCGCCGACGCCGGTGAGGGTGCCGCCGGTGCCCCAGCCGCTGACGAAGTAATCCAGCCGCTTGCCGGCGAAATCACGCAGGATCTCGGCGGCGGTGGTGTTGCGGTGGAAAGCCGGGTTGGCCGGGTTGGCGAACTGGCTGGCCAGGAACCAACCGTGCTTGGCGGCCAGTTCCTTGGCCTTCTCCACCATGCCGGTGCCGCGTGCGGCAGCCGGGGTCAGGATGACCTTGGCGCCATAGGCACGCATCGCCTTGCGGCGCTCGACCGAGAACGTCTCGGTCATCACCGCAACGAACTTGTAGCCGCGTGCGGCGGCGACCATCGCCAGCGCCACGCCAGTGTTGCCGGAGGTGGCCTCGACGATGGTGTCGCCGGGCTTGATCAGGCCGCGCTGCTCGGCATCGAGCACGATCGCCAGCGCCAGGCGGTCTTTCACCGAGCTGCCGGGGTTGAACGATTCGACCTTGACATAGACATCGACGCCGGCCGGGGCAAGGCGGTTGAGCTTGATTACCGGCGTGTTGCCGATGGTGTCGAGGATGCTGTTGTGGATGGCCATGAAGTTCTCCTGGGGATGGGGTCAGGCGGCGTCGGCCAGTGTCGGCGTCGTCGGGGTTGCGGAAAGTGAGGGCAGGGCAGCACGCAGCGGGGCGTCGCCGAACCAATGCAGCTCGTCGGCCAGCGCGGCCACCTCGCCAAGAATCAGCAGGGCAGGTGACTGCACGGCGTGCTGTGCAGCGGCTTCAGCCAGTTGCCGCAGTTGGCCGCTGACCACGCGCTGTTCGGCGCGCGAGCCGTTTTCGACCAGGGCGAACGGCGTGCTGGCCGGCAGGCCGGCGGCGAGCAGGCGGGTGCGGATATGTGCCAGCGCGGCCACGCCCATGTAGAACACCAGCGTCTGCCGCGGCGCGGCCAGCGCCGGCCAGTCCAGCGTGTCCAGCGAATCCTTGCAGTGCGCGGTGACCAGCCGCAGCTGCTGGGCGTGGTCGCGGTGGGTGAGCGGGATGCCACTGTAGGCGGCGCAGGCCAGCGCGGCGGTGATGCCCGGCACCACTTCGAAGGGAATGCCGTGGGCGCGCAGGAATTGCAGCTCCTCGCCGCCGCGGCCGAACACGAAGGCATCGCCGCCCTTCAGTCGCACCACGCGCTTGCCGGCACGGGCGTGTTCCAGCATCAGCGCGTGGATGTCCTCCTGCCGGGTGCTGTGGCCGCGCGCGGACTTGCCCACCTCGATACGGTCGGCGTCGCGCCGAGCCAGTTGCAGCACCTCGGGGCTGACCAGCCGGTCATGCAGGATCACGTCGGCCTGGTTCAGCGCGCGCAGTGCGCCCAGCGTCAGCAAGCCGGGGTCGCCGGAGCCGGCGCCGACCAGCGCCACCGAGCCGGCAAGGGGGGCGGTCTCGCCGGCCAGCGCGCCGCGCAGGGTATCTTCGGCGGCGGCGTGCTGGCCGCGGCGCAGCAAACCCGGCAGCGGGCCTTCGAGCAGTACGTCGAAGAAGCGCCGGCGCGCGGCAGTGTCGGGGAAACGGGCGCGGATGTGAGCACGTTTGCGGCCCAGCAATTCGGTCAGCCGGCCCCAGCTGTCATCGAACAACTCCTCGATGCGGCGGCGCACGTGGCGGGCGACCATCGGTGCGCCGCCGCCGCTGGAAATGGCGATCTGCAGCGGCCCGCGCTCGACCACCGCCGGCAGGTGGACGCGCGACAGGCGCGCGTCATCGACCACGTTGACGAACAGCCGCCGGGCCTCGGCGCTGCTGGCGACGACCTGGTTGACCGCCACATCGTCGGTGGCGGCGATGACCAGCCAGATGTCCTCGGCCAGCCAGGCCGGTGTGAAGCACCCGCGCAGCCACTGGATGCGGCCGGCGTCGGCCAGTGCTTGCAGCGCAGGGGCAAGTTCCGGCGCACCGACGCGGGGCAGGGCGCCGGCATGAAGCAAGGCTTCGACCTTGCGCGCGGCCACCGCGCCCCCGCCGACCACCAGCACGGCGCGGCCGTTCAGGTCGGCAAACAACGGGAAAAGAGGCGCGGCGTTCACGGCAATGGGCAGGCAAGGCGGAAGGGACGATGACCGTAGCCCCGCGCCGAAATGCCCGGAAATGACTTGCCTCGCCATTCAAATTCCTTTCGGTTATAAGCGGGGGAAACAATCTGGCCTACAGTCACCTCCTCCCTGAGCGGCCTTCTTTCCTTGCCCCGATGACCCTCACCCAATTGCGCTATCTGGTCGCCATTGCCGACGCCGAGCTGAACATCACGCTGGCCGCCACCCGCGTGCATGCCACCCAGCCGGGCTTGTCCAAGCAGCTCAAGCAGCTGGAGGACGAGTTGGGCTTCTTGCTGTTCGTGCGCAAGGGCCGCAGCCTGGAATCGGTGACGCCGGCCGGCGAGGAAGTCATCAGCCGCGCCCGCGCCGTACTGGCCGAGGCCAACAACATCCGCACCTATGCCGCCAACCAGCGCCGCGAGAGCCACGGCCAGCTGGTGCTGACCACCACCCACACCCAGGCGCGCTTCGTGCTGCCGCCGGCGGTGGCGCGGATCAAGCAGGATTACCCACAGGTCAGCGTGCATCTGCAACAGGCCGCCGAAAGCGATGCGCTGGACTTGTTGAGCCAAGGTGACGCCGACATGGCCATCATCAGCACCGCCGGCAGCGAGCCGACCACCGGCATCGCCGTGCCGCTGTACCGCTGGCGGCGGCTGGTGGTGGTGCCCAAGGGCCACCCGCTGGACCGCGCCGGCAAGGCGCCGGACATGGCCGCGCTGGCCGCGCATCCGCTGATCAGCTACGAATCCTCCACCCGCCCCAATTCCTCGCTGCGCCGCGCTTTCGCCGCCAAGCGGCTGGAACCGGATATTGCGCTGACCGCGCTCGACGCCGACCTGATCAAGACTTACGTGCGCACGGGTCTCGGCGTCGGCCTGCTGGCGGAAATGGCGGTCAACAGCAGCGACACCGACCTGCGTGCTTGGCCGGCCCCGGACGCGGTGGCCGAGTGCGTCGCCTGGGCGGTGCTGCCGCGTGAACGCGTGCTGCGCGACTACGCGCTGGAACTGGTGCACGTGCTGGCCCCGCAGATCGACAAGCGCGACCTGCGCAGGGTACTTGACGGAAATCAAGAAGCCGGCTGGCCGCCGCCGCCGAGCTGGGAAGAACTGACCCAAACCATCACCAGTTGAAGCCAGTAACGACTGGAAGAAAAAGCTTTGAATTGAAGCGCTTGCGCGATGCCCTTGCTTTTTCCTTCCTTCGTCCCCCGTTCCTCTCCATTCATTCCTCTCTTCCCACTGCGGCGATGTGTCGCAGGTGGGTGAATGGGGTGGTGGCTTAAAGTCGCGGCGTGATCCGTTTACTGCCCCTGCATCGTTGGATGTCCCGGCTCGCCGTGGTGGCGACGCTGCTGATGCTGGTTGCACCGCTGGTCAGCCGCGCAATGCAGGCACAACCGGCGGCAGCCGTGGCGGTGATGGCGCATGCAAT
Source organism: Stenotrophomonas sp. (assembly GCA_034675465.1). Taxonomy (GTDB): domain Bacteria; phylum Pseudomonadota; class Gammaproteobacteria; order Xanthomonadales; family Xanthomonadaceae; genus Stenotrophomonas. The sequence goes on from JAUCDH010000011.1 coordinate 174,488, forward strand.
GCCCGGCATGGATCACGCCGGCCATGCGCCGTCGATGCCGGAGCATGGGCACGACGCTTCCGCTGCCTCCCACGCAGCGCATGGTGAAGCCTGCGATTACTGCGTGCTGGCGATGCGCTTGTTGCCGTGGGTGGCGCTGGCGTTGCTGCTGGCACCATTGCCGTGCCGGTGGGCGCCGTCCGCGCCGCGCCGGGTCGATGTTCCCACCAGCCTGCGTTGGCCGGCGCATCTTGCGCGCGGGCCGCCGCGTTTCTCCTGACGACACACTTCCCGCTTTCCTGCCGCAGCTTGCACGCCCATCGATGGCGTAGCGCGGCCGTGTCCAATGGAGATCACCATGTATCCCGCTTCCTGCAAGCCGGTCGCACCGGCGTACCTGTCCGCCTGTTTGTTGCTTGCCCTGTTCCCCGCCGCCGCACATGCCGATGCGCCGGACACCAACGTCATCACCCTCGAAACGGTGGTCGTCACCGCCGCCGCGCCGCTGTCGCCGTTGCAATGGGTCACCGATCCGCGCCTGCCGCGGCAGCCGGTGCCGGCCAGCGATGGTGCCGATTACCTGAAGACCGTTCCCGGGTTTTCCGCGATCCGCAACGGCGGCACCAATGGCGACCCGGTGCTGCGCGGCATGTCCGGTTCGCGCCTGAACATTCTCACCAACGATGGCAACCTGATGGGCGCCTGCCCGTCGCGCATGGACAACCCGCTGTCCTACGTCGCCCCGGAAACCTTCGACCGCCTCACTGTGATCAAGGGCCCGCAGAGCGTGCGCTGGGGTGCGGGCGCGTCGGCGGGCACGGTGCGTTTCGAACGTGACACGCCGCGTTTCAGTGAGCCGGGCATGGAGCTGCAAGCCAGTGCCCTGGCCGGTTCCAATGGCCGCAACGACCAGGTACTCGACGCCAGCTTCGGCAGCACGCCCGGCTACATGCGGGTCAACGGCAACCGTTCCGAATCCGGCGACTACCACGATGGCAACGATGAGGTGGTGCCTTCGCGCTGGCGCAAGTGGAATGCCGATGCCGCCATCGGCTGGACGCCGGATGCCGACACCGTGCTGGAACTGAGCGCCGGCACCGGCGACGCACTGGCGCGTTACGCCGGCCGTGGCATGGACGGTGCCAAGTTCGAGCGCAGCAGCTATGGCCTGCGCTTCGAGCGCGGCAACCTGCCCGGCGCGTGGGACAGGCTGCAGGCCAACCTGTACGCCAACACCGCCGACCACGTGATGGACAACTACACGCTGCGCACGCCCAACCCGCACGGCAGCATGCCGATGGCGATGGCCTCGAACGTCGAGCGCAGCACCCGTGGCGGCCGCATTGCCTCGGAATGGCGTTGGCAGGACGTGGCCGTCGTCGCCGGCATCGATGCGCAGGACAGCCGCCACCGCAAGCGCAGCGGCATGCGTGGCATGTGGCAGCAGAAGGCATGGACCCGCGATGCCGATTTCGACAGCCGCGGCGCGTTCGCCGAACTGACGCTGGGCGAAGGCAAGCCCGTGCGCTGGATCGGTGGCCTGCGCATCGACCACGCCGAAGCCACCGACCTGCGCCAGAGCAGCGGCATGATGAACATGCCCAACCCGACCGCAGGGCAAACCCGCAGCGAAGACCTCGGCAGCGGCTTCCTGCGCTACGAGCGCGACCACGGCAAGGATTGGACGTGGTACGCCGGTATCGGCCATGCGGAGCGCATGCCGGACTACTGGGAGTTGTTCTCCGCCAACGCCGGCCCGGTCGGTGCGGCCAACGCATTCGCCGGGGTGAAGCCGGAGAAGACCACGCAGCTCGACGTCGGCGCGCAGTTCCGCGGCAAGCGCGCCAACGCATGGGTGTCGGCCTATGCCGGCTACGTGCAGGACTACATCCTGTTCACCTATTCCAGCGGCGGCATGATGGGCAGCAGCACCCGCGCCGGTAACATCGATGCGCGCATCGCCGGTGCCGAGGCGGGCGTGGAATGGCGTCCGCTGGACGCATGGAAGCTGGGCGGCACGCTGGCCTGGGCATGGGGCGAGAACCGCAGCGACGGCGGCGCGATGCCGCAGATGCCGCCGCTGGAAGCGCGCCTGAGTGCGGCCTATGAGCGCGAACGGTGGTCAGCCGGTGCGTTGCTGCGCGCGGTGGCGCGGCAGGAGCGGGTGGCCGAAGGTGCGGGCAATGTCGTCTCGCGCGACCTCGGCCCCAGCGCCGGTTTCGTCACCCTTGCGCTCAATGCCGCGTATCGCATCAACGACCACCTGCGCGCCAGCGCCGGTATCGACAACCTGTTCGACCGCGCCTACGCCGAGCACCTGAATCTGGCCGGCAGTGCCGACTTCGGCTTCCCCGCCGAACCGGTGCGGATCAACGAACCGGGCCGCACGCTGTGGTTGAAGCTGGATTACCGGTATTGAGGGGGAGTCCGGCGGGTGCCGGCCGTTGGTCGGCACGCTCGGGAAAAGTGCGCCGCCCGACCAACGGTCGGGCGCTGCCGGGAGGGGCGAGCAGCCGGTTTCAGTCGTCGCTGGCCCGCGTGCAGTTGCGCCCTGCCTGCTTGGCCGCGTACAGGCGCCGGTCGGCATGGTCGAGCAGGGCTTCGGCATTGGCGGTGCTGCCGGTTTCGCTGGAATGGATCAATCCCGCGCTCAGGCTGATGCGCACGCTGCGGTCGTGGATCTGGATGTCGCTGGCGGCCAGGTCGGTGCGCAGCCGTTCCACGGTTCGCAACGCCTCGGCGGCGGAGGTGTCCGCCAGCAGCAGCGCGAACTCCTCGCCGCCGATGCGCGCGGCGATGTCGTCGCGCCGCAGGTAGCGTTGCAGGTGCCGGGCGACCGCGACCAGCACGATGTCGCCGCCGGCGTGGCCGTGGGTGTCGTTGATCCGCTTGAAGTGGTCCAGGTCCAGCACCGCCACCGCGAAGCCGGCGCCGCCCTGCCGCGTGCGGGCAATCTCGCGTTCGATGCGCGGCATCAGCACGCGCCGGTTGAACAGGCCGGTCAGCGCGTCGCACTTGGCCGCGGCGTTGCTGCGCAGCAGGTCGCGGTGGTGGTAGGCCATGCCCAGCGTGAGCAACGCGGTGGAGAGCATGAAGGCTTGCAGCATCAGCCGCGCCTGCGCCGGGGTTTGGGCGCTGAACGGGCCGGAAGGCATGCTGGCCGCGAGCAGGGCGACCAGGCACAGCACCAGCGCCAACGAGAGCAGCGAGGCATGCTCGCGGACGTGCGAGGCCAGATACACCAGCACCGGGGAAATCAGGAAGACCAGCCCATGCAACTCATGGAAGGCCAGCAGCGCCAGCGCCACCGCGCAGGCGGTTGACAGCAGCCACGGGCGCAGCTGCCGCAGGCTCAACCGCCACTGCCGGCACCATGCGGCGAAGGCCGGATAGACCAGCAGGATGCCGAGCGTGTCGGCGAACAGCAGCATGCCGACGTAGTCCAGGCCGGCGCCGGGCGGGATGTAGCCGCCGGCGACCAGGTTGAGGGTCAGCAGGCCAGCGCACAGCAGGATGGGCAGCACGCCTACCCGCCAGAAGAAGACCGGCAGGTCGGGCAGGCTCGCCACCCCGACGGCAGGTGGCGTGCCAGCATCGCGGCGGTCAATGCACCGGCCAGCGTGTCGATGGCGGCGGCGATGGCGGTGTGCAGCACGCCATCGCCGAGGCTGCCCTGCGTCATCCCCGGCAGGTTGGCGATGAAACTGGCAAGGAAGATGACCGGCAGCGCGGCACGGCCGAAGGTGGCGCACAGCACCAGCGCGACGCCCGAAGGCAGCCACAGCAGGGTGATGTTGGCCGGTTGGATCGACAGCAGCGCCATGCCCAGCCGGGCACCGCCGTAATAGGCCAGCCCACCGACGAGCAGCCACGGCAATGCGTGAAGCGAGAATGCAACGCGCAACGGCGGGGCTGTCATGGTGTCTGGCGTGGGGCTCATGGGGCCGCTGCGTGACTTGGATTACCCATGCTAACGCCGGGATCGGGCCGCGCTGCAAGGTCATGTCGGTTTGAATGAATCGCAAGGCCGCCGTGGCTACTGAAGTACCACCTTGTCATTGACCCTCGTGAGGCCACGGTACTTCCGGCGTGGGGCTTTCGGGTTGCCCCGTTGATGGAGATTTCCGCCTTGCGCAGGGCAACGATGTCCCCGGCGTCAAACGTGAGGGTCAACGGTTTGTTCTTGATGCGCGAATAGTCCAGGCCGTTTCCCGTGATTGGGGGCGGAATCCCGAGACATGCGGCAAGGTCGCTCCCCGGCCGAGCGTCAGGCGATGGCACTGCCTCCGTGGGACGGCCCGCCGCCGCTCAGGTTTCCTCGTGCAGCCCGCATTCGCGCTTGAGGCCGAAGAAACGGGTGTCCTCCTCGCGCATGCCCGGTTCCCAGCGGCGGGTGGTGTGGTAGTCGCCGATGGAGACGTAGCCCTGCTCCCACAACGGGTGGTAGGGCAGGCCGTGCTGCTTGAGGTACTGCCACACGTCGCGGTCGTTCCAATCGGCGATCGGGTTGACCTTCCAGCGCCCGTCGCGCTGTTGCAGCACCGGGGTGTTGGCGCGGCTGGCCGACTGGCCGCGGCGCAGGCCGGTGAACCAGGTGCCGGCCTGCAATTCCTCCAGCGCGCGCTTCATCGGCTCGACCTTGCGCAGGTTGTTGTACTGCTCGATGCCGACCAGACCCTGTTCCCACAGGCGGCCGTGGCGCGCTTCCATCCATGCGCGGCTGACCAGCGGGCGATAGACCTTCAGGTTCAGGCCGAGGCGCTCGGTGAGCTCGTCGGCGAAGCGGTAGGTTTCCGGGAACAGGTAGCCGGTGTCGATCAGGATCACCGGGATGTCCGGCTGCTGTTGGGTGAGCAGGTGCAGGGTCACCGCCGACTGCGCGCCGAAGCTGGAGGACAGCACGTGGGTGCCGGGCGTGTGCTGCAAGGCCCATTGCACGCGCTCGGCCGCGTCCATTGTTTCGAGGCGGGCGTTGAGTGTGCCGGCATCGTCGGGCAATGCGCTGTGGTCGTCGTTGAGGGCGGTGGCGGGCAATGCGCTCATGCGTGCAGTTCCACGGGAATCTGGCGATGGGTGGGGTAGGGCGGCAGTTCGATAAGGCTGGCGCGGTGCAGGAAGTCACCGAAGCGTTCGTCGCCTTCACGCTCGCCGGCATAGCGCGCCAGCAGCGGTTCCAGTGCTTCGAGGATTTGCGGCTCGGTGATGTTTTCGCGGTACAGCGTGTTCAGGCGCTGGCCGCGGTGGTCGCCGCCGAGGAACAGGTTGTAGCGGCCGGGCGCCTTGCCGACCAGCGCGATCTCGGCCAGGTACGGCCGCGAGCAGCCGTTGGGGCAGCCGGAAATGCGCAGCAGGATCGGTGCTTCGCGCAGCCCGTGCGTGTCCAACAGCGGCTCCAGCGCGCCAATGAAGCCCGGCAGGTAGCGCTCGGCCTCGGCCATCGCCAGCGCGCAGGTGGGCAACGCCACGCAGGCCATCGCGCTGCGGGCGATGGCGGTGGAGGAATTGTTTTCGCCGTCCAGCGCGTATTGCGTTACCAGTGCGTTGATGCGCCCGCGCTCGTCGTCCGGCACGCCGGAAATGATGACGTTCTGGTTGCTGGTCACGCGGAAGTCGCCTTGGTGGATCTTGGCGATTTCGCGCAGGCCGGTGAGCAGCGGCCTGCCTGCGGTGTCGGCGATGCGGCCGCTGGGCAACGACAGGCACAGGTGCCACAGGCCGTCGTCGCTCCGGTTCCAGCCGAAGCGGTCGCCATTGTGCTCGAAGCGGAACGGGCGTGCCGGTTGCAGCGCGAAGCCGGCGCGCTCTTCCATCATCGCCACGATCCTGTCCGAGCCATGGTCGTCGATGGTGTACTTGAAGCGCGCGTGCTTGCGCTCGACGCGGTCACCGAGGTCGCGCTGCACGGTGATGGCCGCTTCGGCGATGGCGAACACCTGCTCCGGGGTGACGAAGCCGATGACGTTGCCCACGCGCGGGTAGTGCGCAGCAATGCCGTGGCTGGCACCCATGCCACCGCCGATGGCGATGTTGAAGCCGGCCAGGGTGCCGGCCTCGTCAACAATGGCGATCAGGCCGAGGTCGTTGGCGAACACATCGACGTCATTGTGTGGCGGCACCGCCACGGCGATCTTGAACTTGCGCGGCAGGTAGGCATCGCCATAGATCGGCTCGTGCTCGACGCCGCTCTCGGCAACTTTCTCCTCGTCCAGCCAGATTTCGTAGTAGGCGCGGGTGGCTGGCTTGAAGTGCAGCGACAACTTCTGCGCCCAATCATGCACCTGCGCGTGCAGCGCCGACTGGTACGGGTTGCTGGCGCCGAGCACGTTGCGGTTGACGTCGCCGCAGGCCGAGACGGTGTCCATCGCGGCAGCGTTGATGGCTTGCATCGTCGCCTTCAGCTCGCGCTTGATCACGCCGTGGAACTGGAAGGTCTGGCGGGTGGTGGCGCGCAACGAATGGCCGGCATGGGTGGTGGCGATTTCGTCCAGCTTCAGCCATTGCTGAGGGGTGAACACGCCGCCCGGCGCACGGATGCGGATCATGAACTGGTGCGCGGGCTCCAGCTTCTGCCGGCGGCGCTCGTCGCGCAGGTCGCGGTCGTCCTGCTGGTAGCTGCCGTGGAACTTGATGGTGCGCTGGTCTTCGAAATTCAGCGAGCCGGTGGTGTGGTCAGCCAACCCTTCGACGAGGGTGCCGCGCAGGCGGCGGCTGTTGATCTTGATGTCTTCGACGGAGGGGTGGCTCATTGAGATTCCGTGATTCGTAATTGGTGATTCGTGATTGGAGAAGCGGGATTCGTGATTGGTTATTCGTGATTGGAAAGAGCGCAAAGCTCGCGGCGAATCGTTTTCACGAATCACCAATGACGAATCACCAATCCCCGCTCTCAATACACGTCGCGCGCGTAACGGCCTTCGCGTTGCAGGCTGGAAAGGTATTCGGCCGCCGCATCGGCGTCGCCGCCGTTGTGGGTGGTGATGACTTCCAGCAGCGCAGCGTGCACGTCCTTGCCCATGCCGATCGCGCCACACACGTAAAAGTGCGCGCCGTTCTGCAGCCAGTCGTACACATCACGGCCCTGCTCGCGCAGGCGCTGTTGCACGTAGATTCGTTGGTGCGAGTCCCTCGCAACAGCCCGCACATCCCTGTGCGGGGATTTCAAATGATCGCGCGAGAAGGCCAGGTCGAGGCGGTGCAGTTCCTTCTTCTGCAGGGCTTCCTGCCATTCCACTTGATAGAGGAATTCGCTGTTGAAATGGCGCGCGCCGAAGAACAGCCAGTTGCGGCCGCCTGCGCCGGTCTCGGCGCGTTCCTGCACGAAGCCGCGGAACGGGGCGATGCCGGTGCCGGGGCCGACCATGATGATGTCGCGGCTGGCGTCGGCCGGCACGCGGAAGCGCTCGTTCGGTTCGACGAACACCGGCACCTGTGCGCCTTCTTCCAGCGCGGCGAGGAAGCCGCTGGCTGCGCCGAGGTGGTCGCGGCCGTGTGCGCTGTAGGCCAGTTCATCGACGGTCAAATGCACTTCCTCGCCCACGCGCTTGCGGCTGGAGGCGATGGAATACAGCCGGTGCGCGGCCGGGCGCAGTGCAGCAACCAGTGCGCCAGCGTCCCAGTCAGCGGGCCAGCGGCGCAGCACATCGACCAACTGGTGGTCGCCGAACACGGCGGCCAGCTCGGCGCTGCGCGAAGGCTCCAGCAGCCCGGCCAGTTCGGCATTGCCGCCGCGCTCGGCAACGGTGGCCAGCAGCGGGCGCGAGATGCGGGTCAGCTCGCGGTGTTCGCCCAGCCATTGCGCCAGCGGTCGGTCGTGGCCGTCGTGGTTGACCGTGGTGTCGCCGTCCAGCCCGGTGGCGGTGAGGATGGAGTCCACCAATACGGCGGGGTTGCGGTGGATGATGCCCAGCGCGTCGCCCGGTTCGTAATGCAGGCCGCTGCCTTCCAGCGACAGCTCAATGTGGTGCACGCGCTTGTCGAGGCTGGCCTGGATGCCGAAGGCCGGCCCCTTGAAGTCGCGGCCGCTGACCAGTTGCCGCGACAGCAGTTCGGCGTTGAACGGGTTTTGCGCGGTATGGCTGGCGACGTGGCCGTGGCGCAGCGGGGTGACGTTGCTGGCGGCCGGCGCGGCGCTTTCGCCCAGCACCTGCCGCGCATCCACCAGCGCCTTGGTGCGCCACGGCACGGCCACGGTGTCGATGTCGAGGTCGGCCTCGCCCAGCGGTTGCAGGCGCTGCGCGCCCAGATCGGCCAGCCGCGCGTCGAGCTTGCGGCCGATGCCGCAGAACTCGGCATAGCTGGAATCGCCCAGCCCCAGCACCGCGTACTTGAGCTGCGGCAGCTTGGGTGCGCGCTTGCCGGCGATGAACTCGACCAGGCCGATGGCGTCGTCCGGCGGGTCGCCTTCGCCCTGGGTGCTGATGATGATGTAGAGCAGCTTCTCGCTGGCCAGCTCGCGGGTGGGGTAGGCGTCGGCGCGCACCAGCCGCACCGCCAGCCCAGTGGCCTCGGCTTCGCGCGCCAGTTGTTCGGCGGCGCGGTGGGCGTTGCCGGTCTGGCTGCCGTAGAGGATGGTCAGGCGCGCACTGGCCTGCGCATGCGCGGCCGGCTGGCCGCCGGGGATCACCGCCAGCGACGGCGGCGGGTGGTCCTGGGCCAGCCCGGCGGCGAAACCGGACAGCCACCACAGGCTGTTGCCGTCCAGGCCATCGACCAGCCGCGTCAGCAGGCCCCGACGGTCTTCGGGCAAGGGGCTGGGGGGCACGGTGGCGGCGGCGGTCATGCTCTGTCCGGTCTGGAAGTGGATGGCCGATGCTAGGCAGCCGACGCGTGGGGCGGAAAGGATGCGCGGTTATCGCTTCATGCCATGCGTTTATTTCTGCCGGGGGCGGCCTGTGCCCACACTGGCCGCCTTGCCGGGGCTTTGCCCGGTTGCGCTGTTACCCTTTCCTCCTTTCGCGTTGAATACTCGCCTGCAATGACCGTTACCGCACCGCTGTCGCACCTGGACCGGCTGGAAGCCGAAAGCATCCACATCCTGCGTGAGGTGGCCGCCGCCTTCGACAACCCGGTGATGATGTATTCGGTGGGCAAGGACAGCTCGGTACTGCTGCATCTGCTGATGAAGGCATTCGCGCCCGGCGTGCCGCCGATCCCGCTGCTGCACGTGGACACGCGCTGGAAGTTCCGCGAGATGATCGCCTTCCGCGACCGCCGCGCTGCCGAGACCGGCGTGGACCTGCGCGTGCACATCAACCCGGATGGCATCGCCCAGGACATCGGCCCGGTCAGCCACGGTGCGTCGGTGCATACCGACGTGATGAAGACCCAGGGCCTGAAGCAGGCGCTGGACAAGTGGAAGTTCGACGCCGCCATCGGCGGTGCGCGCCGCGACGAGGAGAAGTCACGGGCCAAGGAGCGGGTGTTCTCGTTTCGCAACGACAAGCACCGCTGGGACCCCAAGAACCAGCGCCCGGAACTGTGGAACCTGTACAACGCCCGCATCCACCAGGGCGAGAGCGTGCGCGTGTTCCCGCTGTCCAACTGGACCGAGCTGGACATCTGGCTCTACATCTACCGCGAGAAAATCCCGGTGGTGCCGCTGTATTTCGCCGCCGAACGCCCGGTGGTTGAGCGCGACGGCAGCCTGATCATGGTCGACGACGAGCGCCTGCCGCTGCGCCCGGGCGAAGTGCCGCAACTGCGCCGCGTGCGCTTCCGCACGCTGGGCTGCTACCCGCTGACCGGCGCGATCGAGTCGGAAGCGGACACTTTGGAAAAAATCATCGCCGAGGTGCTGGTGTCCACCAGTTCCGAGCGGCAGGGCCGGCTGATCGACCACGACCAGTCCGCCTCGATGGAGAAGAAGAAGTTGGAGGGGTATTTCTGATGGGAAGCAGTAATTCGGGATTCGTGATTGGTGATTCGGCAAAGCAGACTCCGGCCACCGGAAATGCCGCTTCTTCCAATCACCAATCACCAATCACCAATCACGGCGGCGATGAAATCGCCGCCTACTTGAAGTCCCACGAAGACAAACCGCTCCTCCGCTTCATCACCTGCGGCAGCGTCGATGACGGCAAGAGCACGCTGATCGGGCGCCTGTTGTACGAAAGCAAGCGCCTGTTCGACGACCAGTTGGCCGCGCTGGAGGCCGACAGCCGCCGCCACGGCACCCAGGGCGAGCGCATCGACTACGCACTGCTGCTCGACGGGTTGGCCGCCGAACGCGAGCAGGGCATCACTATCGATGTCGCCTACCGCTTTTTCGACACCGACCGCCGCAAGTTCATCGTCGCCGACTGCCCCGGCCACGAGCAGTACACCCGCAACATGGCCACCGGCGCGTCCACCGCCGATCTGGCGGTGGTGCTGGTCGATGCACGCAAGGGCCTGCTGGCGCAGACCCGCCGCCACCGCTACATCGTCTCGCTGTTGGGCATTCGCCATGTGGTGCTGGCGGTCAACAAGATGGATCTGGTCGGCTATGACCAGGGCGTGTTCGACGCCATCGCCGCCGGTTACCGCGAGCTGGCCGCGCAGTTGGGCATTGCCGACGTGCAGGTCATCCCGCTGTCGGCGCTGGAAGGCGACAACCTGTTGCAGCCTTCGCCGAACACACCGTGGTACGACGGCCCGGCGCTGCTGCAACATCTGGAAACGGTGCAGATCGACACCGCCGGAGGCACCAGCGGCATGCGCCTGCCGGTGCAATGGGTGAACCGCCCGAATCTGGATTTCCGTGGCTTTGCCGGTACCTTGGTGGCGGGCGAAGTACGCCCCGGTGACGCCGTGGTGGCGCTGCCCTCGGGCCGCCGCAGCACTGTGGCGCGCGTGCTCGACGCCAATGGCGACGTGGCCGTGGCCCGCGCCGGGCAGGCGGTGACGCTCACTCTGGCCGACGAAATCGACATCAGCCGTGGCGACGTCATTGCCGCCGCCGGTGACCCGCCGGAAGTGGCCGACCAGTTCGCCGCGCACGTGCTGTGGATGGACGATGCCGCGCTGCTGCCGGGCCGCCCGTATTGGCTGCAAATCGGCAGCCGTACCATTGCTGCCAGCATCAGCGAAATCAAGCACCGCATCGACGTCAACACGCAGGACAAGCTGGCCGCCAAGCGGCTGGAGCTGAACGAAGTCGGCTACTGCAACCTGTCGCTGGACGAGCCCATCGCGTTCGAGCCGTATGCCGACAACCGCGCGTTGGGTGGTTTCATCCTGATCGACCGCCAGAGCAACGCCACCGTCGCCGCCGGTACGTTGGACTTCGCCCTGCGCCGCGCCGGCAACGTGCATTGGCAACATCTGGACGTGGACAAGGCCGCGCGGGCGCGCATCAAGGGGCAGACGCCGAAGGTGCTGTGGTTCACTGGCCTGTCCGGTGCCGGCAAATCCACTATCGCCAATCTGGTGGAAAAGCGCCTGCATGCGCGCGGCTGCCACACCTTCACGCTTGATGGCGACAACGTGCGCCACGGCTTGAGCCGCGACCTCGGCTTCACCGACGAGGACCGGGTGGAGAACATTCGCCGCGTCGCCGAAGTGGCCAAGCTGATGACCGACGCCGGCCTGATCGTGCTGGTCAGCTTCATCTCGCCGTTCCGCGCCGAGCGGCAGATGGCGCGCGAACGCTTCGGCGACGGCGAGTTCATCGAGATCTTCGTCGATGTGCCGCTGGAAGTGGCCGAATCGCGCGACGTGAAGGGCCTGTACCGCAAGGCCCGCGCCGGGCAGATTCCCAACTTCACCGGCATCGATTCGCCCTACGAAGCCCCGGAGAACCCGGAGTTGCGCCTGTACGCCGACGGCGAGGCGCTGGACGCGATGGTCGATCAGGTGGTGCGGCTGGCGCTGCGTTGAGAGGCAAGGCGTGAATGAAAAGGCGAGGGAAGTGAAGAAAAGCAGCAGTCCGGCCCCCCTGGCTTCTGCCGCTGCTCCTTCTCACTTCTCCCCCGCCGCGCCCCACCCAATGGCACATCCGTACCGTCACATGCCCCGGCTAGACTGGCCAATGGTGTATCTGACGGAACTGCGCATGTTGGGACGTTTTGCCGCCACCGTGGCCGGTGGCATGGTCGTGCTGCTGGGGCTGAGCGGCTGTGGCCGGGGGGCGGGCGAAGCGCCGCGCGGGCAGGGCGGTGCGGCGGTGCCGGTGACTACCCAGGTGGTGCAGCCCTCAGCATGGAACGACACGCTGCAAGCCATTGGCACCGCCAAGGCGCATGAATCGGTGGTGGTCACTGCCAAGGTCAGCGAAATCATCCAGAGCGTGCATTTCGACAGCGGCCAGCAGGTTGCCGCCGGCACGCCGCTGGTCACCCTGCGGGGTGACGCCCAGCAGGCGGCGTTGTCGCAGGCCCAGGCCACCTTCGCCGAGGCCGACCGCCTGTACCAGCGCCAGCGTGAATTGGCCGCGCAGCAGCTGGTCGCCAGTTCCACGCTGGATACGCAAAAGGCCATCCGTGATGCCGCGCAGGCGCGGGTGCAGCAAATGCGTGCCGACATCGGCGACCGCCAGGTGCGTGCGCCGTTTGCCGGCGTGCTCGGCATCCGCCAGGTGAGCCCCGGCGCCTTGGTGACGCCTTCCACGGCGATTGCCACGCTGGACGATCTGTCGCGCATGTATGTGGATTTCCAGGTGCCGGAGGCCGAACTGGCCTCGTTCAAGCCCGGCGACAAGGTCAGCGGCAGCAGCGTGGCGTGGCCGGGGCGCAGCTTCGAGGGTGTGGTCAGCACCGTTGATGCGCGGGTGGACCCGGGCAGCCGCGCGGTCACCGTGCGCGCCGATTTCGCCAACGCCGACCATGCGCTGCGCCCGGGCATGTTGCTGGACGTGCGTGTGTTCCGCCCCGAGCGCAGCGCGCTGGTGGTGCCGGAAATCGCGGTGGTGCAGGTCGGGCGCGATTCCTTTGTTTACCGGGTCAAGGACGATGCCAGCGTCGAGCGCGCGGACGTGAAGACCGGCACCCGCCATGCCGGCGTGGTCGAGATCATTGAAGGAGTGAAGGCCGGTGAGCGCATCGTCGTCGATGGCACCGGCAAGCTGCGCCCCGGTGCCCGCATCGAAGAGGTACGCCCGGCCAAGGCCGACCCCGCCGCTGCGAAGGCCGCCGCCGAATGAAGCTGTCGGACCTGTCGATCAAGCGGCCGGTGCTGGCCGTGGTGATGAGCCTGCTGCTGGTGGTGCTGGGGGTGATGTCCTTCAACCGCCTGACCCTGCGCGAGCTGCCGGCCATCGACCCGCCCATCGTCTCGGTGTCGGTGGACTACACCGGCGCGTCGGCGGCGGTGATCGAAAGCCGCATCACCCAGGTGCTGGAGGATGCGCTAGCCGGCATCGAGGGTATCGATACCATCAGTGCGCGCAGCACCAATGGCCGCGCCTCGGTGAGCATCGAGTTCACCGCCAACCGCGACATCGAGGCCGCCGCCAACGACGTGCGTGATGCGGTCAGCCGCGTCGCCGACCGCATGCCCGAGGAGGCGCGGCCGCCGGAAGTGGCCAAGGTCGAGAGCGACGCCGACCCGATCATCTGGTTCAACATGAGTTCCACCACGATGGACACGCTGGAGCTCAGCGACTACGCCGAGCGTTACGTGGTGGACCGCTTCTCCAGCATCGACGGCGTGGCGCGGGTGATGATGGGGGGCCGCCAGCGCTATGCCATGCGCATCTGGCTGGACCGCGACCAACTGGCCGCGCGCGGCCTGACCGTGGCCGAGGTGGAGGCCGCCTTGCGCCGCGAGAACGTGGAGTTACCGGCCGGGCGCATTGAATCGACCGACCGCGACTTCACCCTGCGCGTGGAGCGCAGCTACGTGGCCCCGGCTGATTTCGTCGGCATTCCGCTGGGCAAGGGTGGCGACGGCTACGTGGTGCGGCTGGGCGACGTGGCCAAGGTCGAGCTGGCTTCAGCCGAGCGCCGCGCCTATTACCGCAGCAACGGCGAGCCGGGCATGGGCCTGGGCATTGTCAAGACGTCCACCGCCAACGCGTTGGACGTGGCCCGCGCCACCCGCGCCGAGGCTCAGCGCATCGGCGCCGGCCTGCCGCAGGGCACCAAGATCTTCGTCGCCTTCGACAACACCGCCTTCATCGAAGCGGCGGTCGAGCGCGTTTATGCCACCTTGCTGGAAGCGATGCTGCTGGTGTTGGTGGTGATCTGGCTGTTCCTCGGCAGTTTCCGCGCCGCGCTGATCCCGGCGGTGACGGTGCCGGTGTGCTTGGTGGCCGCGTTCATCGCGCTGTTGCGTTCGGTTTCTCGATCAACCTGTTCACCCTGCTGGCGTTGGTGCTGTGCATCGGGCTGGTGGTCGATGACGCCATCGTCGTGGTGGAGAACGTGCAGCGCCGCATCGACCTAGGCGAGCCGCCGCTGGTGGCGTCCCGGCGCGGCACCGCGCAGGTGGCGTTTGCGGTCATCGCCACCACGGCGGTGCTGGTGGCGGTGTTCCTGCCGGTCGGCTTCCTCGAAGGCAATACCGGTCGCCTGTTCCGCGAACTGGCGGTAGCGCTGGCGGCGGCGGTGGCTTTGTCGGCCTTCGTCGCGCTGACCCTGACGCCGATGATGGCCTCCAAGCTGCTCAAGCCGCACCGCGAGCAGAAGAGCAACCGCTTCAACGGCTTCATCGACCGCCAGTTGGCACGCGTGGCGGCGGCCTATGGCCGCGTGCTCGACCGCCACGTGCAGCGCAGCTGGGTGTTCGCACTGGTGATGCTGGCGGCGCTGGGGGCGAGCTGGGCGCTGTTCACGCAGCTGCCTTCGGAGCTGGCCCCGGCGGAAGACCGTGGCTCGTTCCAGATCATGATCGACGGCCCGGAAGGCGCGGGCTTCGACTACACCGTGGGCCAGGTGCAGCAGGTCGAGCAAATCGTCAACCGCTTCGTCGGCCCGGACCAGCCCATCGTGCGCGCCAACCCGCGCGTGCCCGGCGGCTGGGGCAACAGCGAGGAAATGCACACCGGCCGCATCAGCGTGTTCCTGCAACCGTGGCGGCAACGCCACGAGGCCACCACCGACGTCGCCAGCGACTTGCAGAAGCAGCTCAACGGGCTGGGCGGCGTGCGCGTGCGCACGCAGGTGGGCGGCGGTTTGGTGCGCAGTTTCGGGCAGCCGTTCCAGGTGGTGCTGGGCGGGCCGGAATACGCCGAAATCGCGCAGTGGCGCGACCGCCTGCTGGCGCGCATGGCCGACTACCCCGGCCTGACCGGGGCCGATTCGGACTACAAGGAAACCCGCCCGCAGATGCGGGTGAATATTGACCGCCAGCGCGCCGCCGACCTTGGCATCAGCGTCACCGACATTGGTCGCGCGCTGGAAACCATGATGGGCTCGCGCCGCGTCACCACCTTCGTCGACAACGGCGAGGAGTACGACGTGGTGGTGCAGGCCGGGCGCGAGGGCCGCACCTCGCCGGCGGACCTGGCCGCCATCCAGGTCCGCACGCGCTCGGGCGAGCTGGTGCCGCTGTCCAATCTGGTCAGCCTGAGTGAAGTGGCCGAGGCCGGTACGCTGAACCGCTTCAACCGGCTGCGTGCCATCACCATCAGCGCCAACGTCGCGCCCGGCCACACGCTGGGCGAAACCATGGCGTGGGTGCAGCAGGCCGCACGCGAAGAACTGCCCGAGTACGCGCAGATCGACTGGAAGGGCGAATCGCGCGAATACCTGAAGGCCGGCGGCGCGGTGCTGCTGACCTTCGCGATGGCGTTGCTGGTGGTCTATCTGGTGCTGGCCGCGCAGTTCGAGAGCTTCATCCACCCGCTGGTGATCATGCTGACCGTTCCGCTAGGCGTGCTCGGCGCGTTCCTCGGCCTGTACGTCAGCGGCGGCACGCTCAACCTGTTCAGCCAGATCGGCATCGTGATGCTGGTGGGGTTGGCGGCCAGGAACGGCATCCTGATCGTCGAGTTCGCCAACCAGTTGCGCGACGAGGGCCGCGACGTGCACCGCGCCATCGTCGAATCGGCCACGGTGCGGCTGCGCCCGATCCTGATGACCTCCATCGCCACCGTGGTCGGCGCGGTGCCGCTGGTGCTGGCCGGCGGCCCCGGCTCTGCCAGCCGCGCCACCATCGGTATCGTGGTGATCTTTGGCGTCAGCGTTTCCACCTTGTTGTCGCTGTTCGTGGTGCCGGCGTTCTACGCGTTGCTGGCCCCCTACACCCAGTCGCCGGAAACCGTGGCGCACGAATTGGCCAGGCAAGAGCAGGAAACGCCGTCGGTGGGCGGGCACGCCTGATGTGCGCGTGATGCGGGCTTGCCCCGCATCACGCTTCCCGGTGAGACCGCAGTGGGCGAGCTCGGTACCTGCCGGTGCCGTGTGCCCCCGCATCGTGCTGCACATCCATGCTGAATCGTGGAAGAATCGCCGCTTCCTGACATCGGCAACCATTGCCGTCAGACCATCCGGGGAAATACGTGGAATCCATCGTCCAGTTCGTCAACGACATCATCTGGAGCAATGCGCTCATCTTCATGTGCCTGGGAGCGGCGTTGTGGTTCAGCCTGCGCACGCGCTTCATGCAGGTGCGCGGCTTCGCCGAGATGTGCCGGCTCACTGTGCGCGGCGAGAAATCCGACGCCGGCGTGTCCTCGTTCCAGGCATTGGCCGTGTCGATGGCCGGGCGCATGGGCATCGGCAACATCGCCGGCGTCGCCACCGCGATTGCCTATGGCGGCCCCGGCGCGATCTTCTGGATGTGGGTGATGGGCTTCCTCGGCGCGGCCACCTCCTACGTGGAATGCACGCTGGCGCAGATCTACAAGGTCAAGGACGCCGAGGGCCGCTACCGCGGCGGCCCGGCCTACTACATCGAGAAGGCGATGGGCCTGAAGTGGTACGCCATCGTCTTCGCCATCGCCACGATCATCGCCGCCGGGTTCCTGATGCCGGGCGTGCAGGCCAATGCCATCGCCGACAGCGCGGCCAACGTGTTGTGCGGTACCGACGGTTGCGCCGCGGTCGGTGGTGCCGGGATGTTCAAGCTGTGGGTCGGCATCGCCGTGGCGCTGCTGCTGGGGGCAATCATCTTCGGCGGCATCAAGCGCATCGCCACCTTCGCCGAGGTGGTAGTGCCGTTCATGGCGCTGGCCTTCATCCTGATGGCGGTCACGGTGATGGTGCTCAACGCCGACAAGGTGCCGCAGATGTTCTCCGACATCTTCGCCAGCGCATTCGGCGCGCACGCCGCGTTCGGCGCGATCATCGGCCAAGCCATCGCCTGGGGCGTCAAACGCGGTGTCTACGCCAACGAGGCCGGCCAGGGCACCGGCCCGCATGCGGCCGCCGCGGCCGAGGTCTCGCACCCGGCCAAGCAGGGCTACGTGCAGGCTTTCGCGATCTACTTCGACACCATGTTGGTGTGCACCTCCACCGCGTTCCTGGTGCTCTCCACCGGCATGTACAACACCTTCCGGGTGGTCAGGGATGGCGGCAAGGAGACGCTGGAAGCCATCGTCTCCGGCGTACCGGGCCTGCAGCCCTCCGACGGCGCGCTGTACACCCAGGCGGCGGTGGAGTCGGTGCTGCCGGGCTGGGGTGCGGGCTTCGTCGCGCTGGCGCTGTTCTTCTTCGCTTTCACCACGATCATGGCCTACTACTACATGGCCGAAACCAACCTGACCTACATCGCCGGCACCCGCCGCACCCACCCGCTGGCGACCCTGCTGCTGCGGCTGGGCATCATCGGCATGGTGGTGTTCGGCGCCTTCCACAACGCCAAGATGGCTTGGGCGCTGGGTGACATCGGTGTCGGCCTGATGGCGTGGTTGAACGTCATCGCCATCTTCATCCTGCAGAAGCCGGCGATGCTGGCGCTGCGCGACTACGAGCGGCAGAAGAAGCTGGGGCTGGACCCGGTGTTCGACCCTGATGCGATTGGCATCCGCAATGCCGACTACTGGGTCCAGCGCAAGCGCGAGGCGGCACGCGGTGAATAACCCCTGGAGCAACCGCCGCCCCTCCGTGCGCCCGCCGCGCGCCACGCCGCCGGTGCATTCGGCTGGCCGTGGCGAAGGTGGCGACGGCCCGGTGCGCGGCAATGACGAGCTGCGCCTGCATGGCGTCAACGCCGTGCTGGCGATGTTCGCCAAGCGCCCGCAAGCGCTGCGCAAACTGTATCTGGCCGAAGCGCTGATCCCGCGCATGCAGCCGCTGCTCAAGTGGTGCGTGGGCAACCGCGTCGGCTACCGCGTGGTGGCCGATGGCGACCTCAACAAGCTTGCCGCCACCACCCACCACGAAGGCGTGGTGGCCGACGTGCTGCGCAGCGAGCCGCAGCCGCTGGCGACGTGGCTGGCGGCGCTGGACGATGGCCCGGCGTTGGCCTTGTGGCTGGACGGCGTGGGCAACCCGCACAACTTCGGCGCGATCCTGCGCTCGGCCGCGCACTTCGGCGTGGCCGGCATCCTGTTGCCGGCGGAATCGTCATTGAGCCTGTCAGGCGCTGCGGCGCGCGTGGCCGAGGGCGGTGCCGAGTACGTGCCGCTGGTGCGCCTGCCGGCTTTGCCGCAGGCGTTGGCGCAACTGCGTGACGCCGGCTTCGCGCTGGCGGCCACCCTGGTCGAAGGCGGCGATGATTTGTTCGCCACGCCGCTGCCGTCGCGCATGGCCTACGTGATGGGGGCCGAAGGTGAGGGCATGGACCGCAACCTCGCGCAGAACTGCGACCTGCGCCTGTCCATCCCCGGCACCGGCGCGGTGGAGAGCCTCAACGTGGCGGCGGCGACGGCGGTGTTCCTGTCGGGCTGGCACGCAAAGCGGTAGTGCCGGCTGCTGGCCGGCAACTGCAAGGATTACACCGGAAGTTCATGGAGATACCGGCCAGCGACCGGCATTGCCGGAATGATCGCAGGCTGGCTTTCAGCCGCGATAACCGTTGCTGATCGGGTAGCGCCGTTCTCGACCGAACGCGCGCCGCGACACCTTCGGCCCCGGCGCGGCCTGGTGGCGTTTCCACTCGCTGATGCGCACCAGCCGCAGCACGCGATCGACCACGTCAGGCGCGTAGCCGGCGGCGACGATTTCATCGCGCGATTGTTCCTGATCGACATGGCGATACAGGATGCCGTCGAGCACGTCGTAGGCTGGCAGTGAGTCCTGATCGGTCTGGTTCTCGCGCAGTTCGGCCGAGGGCGCGCGAGTGATGACGCCCGGCGGAATCACCGGCGCGCCGCCGACGGTGTTGCGCCACTTCGCCAGCCCATACACCTCGGTCTTGTACAGGTCTTTCAGCGGCGCGTAGCCGCCGCACATGTCGCCGTAGATGGTGGCGTAGCCCACCGCGTATTCGCTCTTGTTGCCGGTGGTCAGCAGCAGCCCGCCGAACTTGTTGGCCAGCGCCATCAAGATCACGCCACGGCTGCGTGACTGCAGGTTTTCCTCGGTGACGTCGCTGGGCTGGCCGTCGAACATCGCCGCCAACGATTGCATCAAGCCCTGGAACGCCGGTTCGATCGGCACCGTTTCCAGCGTCACGCCCAATGCCTTGCACTGCTCGGCGGCCAGATCATTGGACAGGCCGGCGGTATAGCGCGAGGGCAGGGCGACGGCGGTGACGTTGTCCGCGCCCAGTGCATCCACCGCCAGCGCGAGAACCAGCGCCGAGTCGATGCCACCGGACAGGCCCAGCCACACCTTGCCGAAGCCATTCTTGCGGCAGTAGTCGGCGATGCCGCGCGTCACCGCGCGCCACGCCAGCGCGTCCATGCTCTCGTCGCCGTCGTCGACCCAGCGCAGCGGCATGAAGCGGCGCGCGTCGGCGTCGTACTCGACCACCAGCATTTCCTCGGCGAACGCCACCGCCGCCGGGTGCACGGTGCCGTCGCCGTCGGCGACCACCGACGAGCCGTCGAACACCAGCGCGTCCTGCCCGCCGACGTTGTTGACGTAGGCGATGCCGACGCCACTATCGCGGCTGCGCTCGGCCAGCAGCGCGTCGCGCTGGGCGTGCTTGCCGCGCTCGTAGGGCGAGGCGTTGGGCACCAGCACCAGCTCCGCACCTTCGGCGACGGTGGCGGCCAGCGGCTCGGCAAACCACCGTCCTCGCAGACCAGCAGCCCCACCTGCACGCCGCCAACCTCGAACACGCAGTTGCCGCCGTCCGGGTCGATGTCGAAATAGCGGCGCTCGTCGAACACCGCGTAATTGGGCAGCTCGCGCTTGCGGTAGGTGGCGGCAATGCCACCGTCGCGCAGCACGCTGGCGGCGTTATGGACCACCGCACCGGTACTCTGCGGCCAACCGACCACGGCGACGATGCCTTGCGCCTGCATGGCGATAGTCGTGATGGCTTGCGCGCAATCGCGCAGGAAGGTCGGGCGCAGCAGTAGATCTTCCGGCGGGTAGCCGCTGATCGCCAATTCCGGGAACACCGCCACGTCCGCGCCGTATTCGTCGCGCGCGATGTGCATCAACTCGATGATGCGCGCACTGTTGCCAGCCACGTCGCCGACCGGGAAGTCGTGCTGCGCCAGGGCGATACGGAGGGAGCGGGAGGTCATGGGGAGGCTGCCATCGGTGTGATGGCAGCATTGTAAGAGCTGGAAATGAATGAAGCGGGGCGAGGAGGGGGAGCCATGCAGTTGCAGGCTGTTCCGTCTGCGCTTGCTTTCTCTCGTTCTTCTCGATTCGTTCCTGCTTGCTTATTCCTCCGGCACCACCACGTCCTTCGCCTCGCTGCCGAAACTGCCTTCGGATTCGGCAGCCAGATAGGCAAACACGGTGTAGGCAGCCACGTTCTGCGCCAGCGCCTTCGGGTCGATCTTGTCCAGCGTGTCGTCGGCGGTGTGGTGCAGGTCGAAGTAGTCGGTCCCGTCCTGCGCCAGCCACGCCCATGCCGCGCCCTTGGCTGCCAGCGGGCCTACGTCGGGGCCGGGGCCGCCTTTGTCCGGGCGGTATTCGATGCCCAGCGGGGCCAGCACTTCGGCAATTTGAGCGGTGGCCGCGCGTGAATCGCCCGCGTTGCCCGAGCCGGTGTTGAACGCATAAATGCGGCCCGCGCCGAAGTCGCTTTCCGCGCCGATGTGCTGCACCGGAATTTCGCCGGCCTTCACTCGCGCGGCGGCATAGGCAAAGCCGCCGTACAGGCCTTGCTCCTCGTTGGCGAAGGCAATGACGCGGATGGTGCGCTTCGGTGCCTGCTTGAGTTGGCCGATCAAATGCCCGGCGGCCATCGTGATGCCGACGCCCGCGCCGTCGTCGATGGCGCCGGTGCCCAGGTCCCACGAATCCAGGTGACCGCCGATCACCACCACTTCCTTCGGCAGGCTGCGCCCGGTGATTTCGCCGATGACATTCTGTGAGGTGTAGCTGCCGTCCCAGCCGCAATCCAGCGCCATGCGGATGCGGACCGGGCCGCGCGCAACCAAACGCGCCAGCTGGTCGGCGTCGGGCATGGCCAGCGCCGCCGATGGCACCGGGGTCAGGCCCTTGTCGAACTCGGTGATGCCGGTGTGCGGCACGCGGTGCGAGTCGGTGCCAGCCGAGCGCATGATGTAGCCCACCGCGCCCTTGCGGATCGCCTCGGACGGCCCTTGGCTGCGGATGCTGCCGCCGATGCCGTAGTCCTTGCCGTCGCGGTAGCGGGTCATCTGGTAGTCGATGAAGGCGATCTTGCCGGCCAGCGAGCCTGCCGGCGCGGCCTTCAGCGCTTCAAGGCTGTCAAAGCGCACGATTTCCCCCTCGGCGGTGCCAGCCGGGCTGCCGCCCAGTGCGGTGATCGCCAGTGGTTGTGCGTGCGCGCCCAGCACCTGTGCGTGCTCGCTGCGACGCTCCCACTTGGGGAAGGTGACCGGTTCGGTCCATACCTTGTCGAAACCCAGCGCCTTGAACTTGGCCTTGGCCCATTCCACCGCGCGCGCATCGGCCTCGCTGCCGGCCAGACGCGGGCCGACTTCGGTGGTCAGCGATTCGACCACCTTCCAGCCGGTGTCGTCGGCCAAGGCCTGCTCGCGCAATTCTGCCGCTTGGGCCAAGGCGGCCTCGGGAATGCGGGTAGGCGCGCCCTGCGCATGGGCGCAGGTGAGCACGGCGGCGATGGTGAAGGCGAGGCGGCGCATGGGCGGCTCCATGAACGGGAAGACCGCGAGCATACGCCCGCGGTTTTCGCTGGAACCGTGCTGGAGGTCACCGGCTATGCCGTTATCCCTTCTCCCATCGGGAGACAGTCCGGCAGGATTGCCGGACTGCACGGCGAAGCCGCCCGAAGAGTGAGGCACAAGAATGTGGCGAATGCAGGTGCCCGCTCGCGTAGGCAGGATGCCGAAGCGGACGGCGAAGCCGGCCCGAAGGGCATGCCGCAGGAGCGGCATGCAAGGGCGGATGAGGGCGAACGGAGTCCATGATGTTTGAATCATCGGGACCCCGCTTGCCCCTCACCCCAACCCCCGCTCCGCGCCCCGGCCCACGCCAGCGGCGTGGGCGCTCAACCGCACGCACGAGTGGCGCGCAAGCCGTGCGGCATCGCCCCAGAGGGAGAGGGGCTTTAAAGGCATCACTTCTTCAGGTTGTCGCGGATTTCGCGCAGCAGCAACACTTCCTCGCTCGGCTCGGCCGGTGCGGCGGGGGCTTCTTCCTTCTTGCGCGACAGGCGGTTGATCACCTTGACCAGCATGAAGATGGCGAAGGCGACGATGACGAACTGCACCACCGTGTTGATGAAATCGCCGTAGCCCAGCATCACCGCCGGGATTTCCTTGCCGTCGGCGCCCACGCTGGCCGGCGCGAGCTCGATGGCCAGACTGGAAAAATCCACCTTGCCGATCAACATGCCCAGCGGCGGCATGATGACCTTGTCCACCAGCGAAGTGACGATCTTGCCGAACGCACCGCCGATCACGACGCCGACCGCCAGGTCGATGACGTTGCCGCGCATCGCGAATTCCTTGAACTCACTGATCATTCCCATGTGTTTCTCCTGTAGGTGTCTGCGTGAAAGGGGCGTCGGCACAGACTACCCCGGCGTGTGTCATCCGGCGATCACGCCGTCGCGGCGCGCGATATCGCCCAGCCGTGCGCTGAAGCGGTCGCCGGGCTGCAGCGCGGCCACACCGGCAGGCGTGCCCATGAACACCAGGTCGCCGGCGCGCAGTGCGTAGAGCTTCGATAATTCGTGCAGGATTTCCGGCACGTTCCAGATCAGGTTGTTCAAGGTGGAGTGTTGGCGCAGCTGGCCGTTGACCTCCAGCGACAGTTCCAGCGCGGCCAGTTCACCGGCCTGTGCGAGCGGCACCAGGTCGCTGACCGGTGCGGAATGGTCGAAGCCCTTGGCAATGTCCCACGGCCCGCCCTTGGCCTTGGCGGCGGCTTGCAGGTCGCGGCGGGTCAGGTCCAGGCCGACGCCGCAGGCCAGCACCAGCGCCATGGCTTCATCCACCGGCAGCACGCCGGGCGGCGCGTCCTTGCCGAGCGCAATGACCAGTTCGACCTCGTGGTGCAAGTCGGCGGTGGCAGGCGGGTACGGAATTGGGGCGTCGCCGGTGACGATGGCGTCGGCGGGTTTCATGAAGAACATCGGCTGGCCGCGCTCGGCTGTCGAAGCCGGTGCGCTGGCACCCATTTCGCGTGCATGGTCGGCGAAATTGCGCCCCACGCAGTAGATGCGGCGCACCGGGAAGGTGCCGCCGCCGGCCACCGGAATGCGCGGCATGGGCGGGGTGGGGATCAGGTCGGTCATGGTTGGTCCGGGAGCGATGGGCTGGCGCCATGATGCCGGACGGCTTGGTTGCACAGGTAGTGTCGGGAACGCGTCATCGCATTCGCGCTACCGCCCCACGGTTTGCGCTGCAAGCCACAGGCTCCGCCCGGTACTTCTCCATGCCTTTCGGAGGAACGTGCGGTATCGGTTCAATAGCGTGGGGGCCGACCGTTGCTCGGCACATCCAGCCCCGTCGCGTGAAACCGCCCGACCAGCGGCCGGGTGCTACCGGCGGCAGGGACTACCGGAAATCAATGCGTGCCGGGTAGCACCGGTTTGCGCACCACGCGGTATTCGCCATCCATCACGTTGCTGGTGGCCTTGCTGCGCGCCTTGCGCGCGGCCAACAGCTTCCATGCCACGCCGACGAGGATCATTGCCGCGCCGACGAATACGCCGGCCACCACCAGCACCGCGAGGATTGCCACGGCCAACAACCCCAGCGCGATGCGCACCAGCGGGTTGCGCGGCTTGCGTGGCGCAAACAGGTTGCGCAGGTGGGCGAACTGGAAATAACGGATTTTCATGACGGAGGCATGACGGCTTGATCGGGCCGCAGTATCGGTGTCGGCGCGGCTTGGTGCGTGAATTTGTTGTTAAGTGAAGATGACCCGTCGCCGGGCGGGGGCTCGGGAGCGCCATGCGACAATCGCCCCCTGTTTTCGGATTCCCGGCCCGCCGCCATGCCTGCAACGCCTTCCACCCCGGTCGAACTGGCCGCGCTCGACGCCATTCCCGACCAGGGGTTTCATGCGGCCGATGCAATGATCGATGGCGACGCCGAGCCGTTGGTCCTGTACCGCGACGGCGAACACGTGCGCGCATGGCTGAACATCTGCCCACACGCCGGCCGCAACCTCGACTGGGCGCCCGGCCAGTTCCTCAAGAGCCGTGACGGCCACTTGGTGTGCGCGGTGCACGGTGCGGCGTTCGAATTGCAGGGCGGCACCTGCGTTGCCGGTCCGTGCAAGGGCGATGCGCTGCGCGCGGTACCGGTGCGGGTGGACGGCGGCGTGGTGGTGTTGGGGGAGTAGCGGAGAAGCGGAGAAACGAGTGGAGAGGAACGAGACACGAGTAAATGCGGAAGCACAAGCAGGCCGTTGCCTTCACTCGTTCCTCGTTCCTCTCCACCCGTTTCTGATGTTCAGAACATCAGGTTGACCATCACCACCACGACCAGCGTGTAGATCAGCGACAGTGGCCCGCCGACGCGCCACATCTCGCGCGGGGTGTACTTGGCCGGCCCCATCACCATCGAGATCACCGGGTTGGACGCGGTCATCAGGTTGTTGGACGCCGACAGCGCCACGATCAGCGCGAACGCAGTGGGGTTGCCGCCGGCGGCCAGCGCCAGGTTGACCGCGATCGGCACGGTGACGATGGTCGCCCCGACGTGGCTGATGACCAGCGAGAATGCGGTGGTCAACAGCGCCAGCGCCAACTCCAGCGTCCATATCGGGATGCCGGCCGGCAGCTTGTCGATGGTGTGCCCGGCCACCCACGCCGCCGCGCCACTGGAGTCCATCGCCCAGCCCAGCGGGATCAGCCCGGCCATCATGAAAATGGTCTTCCAGTTGATCGAGGCATACGCCTCGTCCATGCGCAGCACGCCGGTGAGCAGCATGCCGGCCACGCCGGTGAGCAAGGTCAGCGCCACCGGCAGGTGCGAGGTCAGCGCGATGATGATGGTCAGGGCGAAGATCGCCATTGCGATCTTGAACTTGTGCGGGCGCTGCTCGCCCTTCGGGTAGTCGGTGACCACGACGAAATCGCGGCTCTCCGCCGCGGCGGAAAGGTCCTGCCAGATGCTGTGGAACACCAGCATGTCGCCGGCGCGCAGCGCCACGTTGCGCAAGTCCTCGCGGATCACCTGCTTATCGCGGTTGATTGCCAGCAGGCTGATGCCGCGCTCCTTGCGCAGCCGCAGTTGGCCGGCGGTCTTGCCGATCAATTTCGAGGTCGGCGGCACCACCGCTTCGGAAATACCGGCGCGGCTGGGGTTGAACAGGTCGCCGAGGTTGCGCAGGCGCGAGGACATGCGCAGGAACTGGTTCTGCGCGAAGTCGGCCACCTGCTGGCGCGGCCCCATCGCGCCGATCACCGCGCCCACCCACAGGCGCATGTCCGCCGGTGGCGCCAGCCGGGTGTCGTTGCCGGTCTTCAACGCCAGCAGCAGCGGCGCATCGAACAGGTTCTCGACCTCGCCGACGGTCATGCCGACCAACGGGCTTTCGGTGGTCACCGTCAGCTCGAACACTTCGCCGTCGATGCCATACACCTGAGTGAAATAGCTTTCGGTGCGCGCCGGAGTCTGGCCGCCGTCGGGCTGGCCTTCTTCACGGGTGAGCTTGCGGTCGCCGAAGAAGCGGAAGTACAGCAGCGAAGCCGCAAGCAGCGCCAGGCCAATCGGCAGCGGCGCGAACATGCGCAGCGGTTCGATGGTGGCGGTGCCCGAGGGCAGGTTGTTGTTGGCCGACACCAGCAGGTCGTTCAGCAGGATCAGCGGTGAGTTGCCGACCATCGTCAGCCCGCCGCCCATCACGATGGCGGCGGTGATCGGCAGCAGCAGGCGCTTGAGCGTCAGCCCGGTGTGCGAGGCCAGCCGCGAGGCGACCGGCAGGTACAACGCCATCACCGACGGGTTCTGCATGAACGAGGAATTGAGGCCGGCGGTGGCGCTGGCCAGCAGCAGCAGGCGCTGCTCCAGCCCGCGCGAGCGCCGCAGCAGCCAGCCGGCCAGCCGGTTCAGCGCGCCGGTGCGGTCCAGCCCGGCCCCGAGGATGGTGGTGGCAATGATGCTCATCACCGCGTTGCCGGAGAAGCCGCCGAAGATTTCCTCCGGCGCGATCAGGCCGGTGACGCCCAGCACCACCATCACCACCAGCGCCACCACGTCGGCGCGGATGCGCTCGAACAGGAACATCACCATCGTGAAACCGACCAACCCGAGGACGAGCTTCATGTCGGTAGTCAGGGTGAGGGCGGTGTCCATGAGAGGCCGGGATTCGGGATTGGTGATTGGTGATTCGAAAAGGCGGTTTACTGCGGCTGGTCAGGTTCTTTCGGGCGGCGCGATTCGCTTTTACCAATCACCAATCACCAATCCCGAATCACTGCTTCTCGTACAACAAATCCCATACGCCGTGGCCGAGCTTCTGCCCGCGCGTTTCGAAGTGGGTCTGCGGCCGCCACTCCGGGCGCGGCATGGCCCCGCGCGGGCCGGCACGGTTGGCCAGCCCTTCGGTGGCGTCCAGTACGTCCCACATCTGCTCGGCGTAGTTTTCCCAGTCGGTCGCGCAGTGCAGCAGCCCGCCGGGGCGCAGCTTGCGTACCAGCAGCGCGGCGAACGCGGGCTGCACCAACCGGCGCTTGTTGTGGCGCTTCTTGTGCCACGGGTCGGGGAAGTAGATGCGCACCTCGTCCAGCGCGCCGTCGGCGATTTCCTTCTCCAGCACTTCCACCGCGTCGTGGTGGTAGAGCTTGACGTTGCCGGCGTCATCCTCGGCCAGCGCGTTGAGCAGACGGCCGACGCCGGGGGCGTGGACCTCGATGCCGATGTAGTCCTTGGTCGGGTCGAACCGTGCCGCGTAACGCAGTGCGGCGCCGTTGCCGAAGCCGATTTCCAGCACCTTGGGCGCGCTGCGGCCGAAGGTGGCGTCGAGGTCGCGCGGCTGGCCGTTGAAGTCGATGCCGAAGCGCGGCCAGCGTTCGTCGAACGCACGCTGCTGGGCCGGGGTGAAGCGGCCCTGGCGCAGCACGAAGCTGCGCACCTCGCGGCGGCCTTCGGTGACGGTGAAAGGCTTGGGCGGCGCCTTGGCGCCGGCGCTGTCGAAGGGATTGGTCATCCGCCGATTATCGCCCATCGTGCCGAACGCTGCGCCCTGCGGTGATTGCGGCCTGTGCCTGTTGACGGGTATCGGTGATGCCGACGATGACCTGCCCGGTGCTGCGTGCCGCGTAACCCGCGGCCGGGTGCAACCGGGGATGCGGGATTTGCCGCTACAGGATCGCCACCAGAGGGCGGCAATATCCCGCGCGATGCCGCGTTGCAGCGTGAGCCTGCCACGAGGTAATGAAAAACTAACAACGTGCGGCGGCGTACGCTGTCGTTTCCCCCATCCGTCAGGAGTTTCCCCATGCGTGTTTCCGCCCGTCCGTTGCGCTCGGTACTTGCCGCCGCGCTCGCCCTTGCTGCCGTCCCGGCACTGGCGCAATCCCCGTACTCGAAGACGGTGTTCTTCGGCGACAGCCTGACCGATACCGGTTATTACCGGCCGATTCTGGCGCAGCTCAACCCCAGCGCGTCGATCATCGGCCGCAACCGCCAACCGGGGCTGGGTGTGGTCCAAATACGAGGCCGGACGCATTACGGCACCGACGCCACGCCCAACGGCAATGGGCAGAAGGGCGACAACTACGCCGTCGGCGGTGCACGCGTGGGCGTGGATGCGGTCGGCGGCGGCTGGCCCGACGCCGTCGATGAAGACCCAACTCGCCAATTACCTGGCTGCCAATGGCGGCAGTCCCAAACGGGTGACAACGCGCTCTACAGCGTGTGGGGCGGTGCCAACGATTTGTTTGCGGTGGCTGCTGGCGCCCCGGTGCAGGCCACCATCGGTGCGGCGGTGGCCTACCCAGGAGGGAATGGTCGCCACGCTGAAGGCGGCTGGCGCGCAGCCATACCTGATGGTGCTGCAGTGGACATCGGCCTCACCCCGTCCTCGCGCGCTGGCGGTGCAGCGGCCATGGCGCAGGGCACGGCGCTGGCCAAGGCCTACAACGATGCGCTGTTTGCGCGGCTTGAAGCAGGCCGGTTTGCAGGCGATTCCAGTCGATACCTTCACCATCCTCCAGGAAATCGTCGCCAACCCCGGTACCGACGGTTTCACCAACGTCAGCGGCACCGCTTGCCAACCGCAGGTCACCGCGCAGTTGATTACCTGCTGCCCATTGAGCTTCGTCACCCCGAATGCGCACAATACCTACGTGTTTGCCGATGGCGTGCACCCGAGCACCGCCGCGCATGAAATCCTGGGCCAGTACGCGCTTTCCATTGCA
The DNA here is from genome assembly GCA_034675465.1 of Stenotrophomonas sp. GTDB lineage: Bacteria > Pseudomonadota > Gammaproteobacteria > Xanthomonadales > Xanthomonadaceae > Stenotrophomonas. Next base: position 203,219 of record JAUCDH010000011.1, read on the forward strand.
CGAAGGCCGCCGCGCATGCAGCAGGTGCTCGACCATTCGGCGATACATACATCGGCTGTGCCCGCGCCGACCAAGGTGGGCGGCCATCTGGTCGGTGCGCCGGCAGACGGCCTGAGCTGGTGGGGGCAACGTGCGTGGCGACATGCAGCGCTACCACCACGCCGACCTGTACGACGGCATGGCCCCGGCCGGGCTGTTCGGCGTGGATTGGTCACGCGGCGGCATGGTGTTCGGCGGCTTCGCCGGCTACGGCCGCATGGATGCCGATTTCGGCAACAACAAGGGCGATTTCACCCAGAGCGACGCCACGCTGGGCTTGTTCGGCGGCTGGTACGGCGAACGTGCATGGGTCAATGCGCAGGCCAGCTACAGCTGGCTGGGCTATGACGTTACCCGCAAGGTCCAGCTCGGCTCGGCCACCCGTAGCACAAGGGTTCGCCGGATGGCAGCAACCTGACCGCCGCGCTCAACGCCGGCTACGAGTTCGGTGCCGAAGGCGGCTTCCGCCACGGCCCGGTGGCGGGCGTGGTCTGGCAGCAGGTCAAGCTCGACGGCTACGTCGAAAGCAATGCCAGCGCCACCGCGCTGGGCTATGGCGATCAAGACGCGGATTCCACCGTCGGCCGCATCGGCTGGCACGCGCGTTTCGACGGCGGCAACATCCGCCCCCTACGTGCAGGTCACCTGGGACCACGAGTTCGAAGACGGCAACGCGCAGGCCGGTGCATGGCTGCAAACGATGGCCGGTGCCGGCGAATACAAGGTGCCGGGCCTGCAATTCGACCGCAACTACGCCACCGCCGTGCTGGGCGCGCGGGCCAAGCTGTGGGGCCTGGACAGCAATATCGGCATGAGCACCACCAGCGCGCAGAAGTCGGCGCGCGACGTGACCCTGTTCGCCAGCTTCGGCGGCAGTTTCTGACGGCGGTAAAGCGTGAACCCAAGGCGGCGCCATGCGCGTGGCGCCGCCTTTCCCGTGACGCACAACCGGGTGCGTCACCCTTCGGGCGGCTTCGCCGTGAAAACGGCCGCCCTGCCGTTTTTCATGCACGTTGCGTAGGCCTGCCACGTCACCGGCCCGTTGCGCTGCGCATCGGCCACGCATAGACTTCACCCCTCGCCAAGCGGGCGTAGCTCAATGGTAGAGCTGTAGCTTCCCAAGCTACTGACGTGGGTTCGATTCCCATCGCCCGCTCCACCGCATCATTCTGCGGACTTCCGCAGAAGTCCAAGAGAGTCTGCAAGTCGTTGCCACACAAGGACTTTTCCTCTCTTTGACGTTCTGCCGTGGTCCACTGCGATCCATCTACAGCCGGGACTTTTAAGTCCACAAACAAGTCCATTTTTGCGGGCGCGGCTGATTCCGGATTGTTGATGGAGGGGCGAGGTCGACGTGACCAGCATCTGGTTCCTGACTCATGTTCAGGAGCAAGAGCATGGCACTCTCAGACCTGGCCGTTCGACAGGCCAAGGCAACAGGCAAGGCATACACCCTCCCTGACTTGGATGGCCTCTCCCTGGCCGTCACCGCTGCAGGGGGCAGGACTTGGCACTTCCGCTACTACTGGGCGGGCAAGCAGAAGCGGATGTCGCTCGGCACCTACCCGGAGGTGACGCTTCGCGAGGCCCGCAGCCTGCGCGACGAAGCGCGCGCCCTGCTGGCCAAAGGCACCAATCCTCGCGTACACCGCAAGCAGAAGCGCACTGCTGTCCGGCTCGCCGACGAAAACACCTTCGAGGCGGTGTATCGCAAGTGGCTCAAGCATCGCGGGCTCAGCCTCAAGGAAGGCCGGCAGACGACCCTCTCGATACTTCCGCGCATCTTCGACAAGGATGTGCTGCCCACCTTGGGCAAACGGTCGATCTATGAGATCAAGCGTCCCGACCTCTTGGAGGTGATCGCCAAGATCGAGAAGCGCAGGGCGCTCTCCGTCGCCGAGAAAGTCAGGACGTGGTTCAACCAACTGTTCCGCTACGCGCTGGTGATCGTGCCGGGCCTGGAGCAGAACCCTGCCTCCGATCTCGATGTGGTGGCGCTGCCGCTGCCACCCGTCAACCACAACCCGTTCCTGCGCATGGCCGAGCTGCCGAAGCTGTTGCAGAGGCTGCGCAGCTATCGCGGCAGGCGGCAGACCCAGCTCGGGCTGCGGCTATTGCTGCTGACCGGCGTGCGAACCGGCGAGCTGCGACAGGCGACGCCGGATCAATTCGATCTGGACCGCGGGCTGTGGATCATCCCGCCCGACGTCGTGAAGCAACTCCAGTTGGATATGCGCAAGAAGCGGCAGCAGCCAAAGGACATCCCGCCCTACATCGTGCCGCTGTCGATTCAGGCCATGGAGATCGTCCGGCACCTGCTGGATGAGTTCAAGCCGGCCCAGCGCCACCTGTTCCGACACGACAGCGACTTGAAGAAGCGCATCAGCGAGAACACGCTCAATGGTGCGCTCAAACGCATGGGCTATCAGGAACGCCTGACCGGACACGGTATCCGCGGCACGATATCCACTGCGCTCAACGAGATCGGCTACCCGAAGGTCTGGGTGGATGCACAGCTCTCGCATGTCGATCCCAACAAGGTCAGCGCGACCTACAACCATGCCGAGTACGTGGAGCAGCGTCGCCGCATGATGCAGGACTGGGCCGATCGGCTCGACCTCTTCGAGCAGAACCAGGTCGAGGCGGCCAGCATGCCGCTCACCGTGCATCTGGAAGGCGTTCCCGCGTTCCCGAATGAGCAAACCGCAAGCGCACCCTCCACGCCGGTTGCCGCTTCGCCAATCCTGCTCGTGACGAAGCCCGGCGACGCCATGCCGTTGGTTTCTGCCGCCGCACATCGGCTGCCGGCGGTTCCGCCCCCTCGATCGGCCGCGCCGCTGGTGCCTTCGGACATTCAGCGCGAGAGGATGGAGCTGTTCGATGTCTTCGAGGCGCCGCACAACCTTCCCGTCGCTGCGTTTGCGAAGATGGCGGGCAAGTCCCGCAGGTGGATCAGCTACGAGATCAAGGCGGGCAACTTGCTGGCGTTGAACGTGGGCAACCGCGGCCAGCGGGTGCCGGACTGGCACCTCGACCCACTCAAGCACGAGCTGATCCAGTCCGTCCTCAAGCTGACCAGGGGTGCCGACCCTTGGCAGATCTACCATGCACTGCTGCAGCCGCGCTCGATGCTGCGGGGGCGTTCGGCACTGGAGGGCGTGACGGCCAGCAATCTCGACAAGCTCGTCATGGCAGTGAGCACAGCCGTGAAGGAAAGCGAATGGACCCCGCCGCGAGTCGGGGTCGCCTAGCAGCAGGAATGCGGGATCGTGGCGAAACCGCGATTCCCGCGCGTCTGTCAGGACACCAGGCGCGCGCGGCGGGCGAATCTTGCCTGGGTGTCCGACAAGGAAGCATCGCGGCGGAGCAGGTAAGCCATCACGATCGTTGGTGCGCCGGCCAGCGGCCGCACGGCGATGCCTCGGCGTAGGTAGCTCGCCAGTCTCGCGGCAGGCGCAATGGCGATCCCGTACCCGGCGGCAACCAGCGTCATCGCCACATCGAATGTCTCCACCGTTTGCTCTCGCTCTTGCAGCGCGTTCTCGAACACACGCTGCACGGTCATGCGCCATGGTTCATCGGTCGTGGACTGCGCGCAGATCAAGGGCTGCTTGAGCACTTCCTGGCACGGCACTTCACGGTAGGCCAGCAGGTGGGAGCGCTTGGCCACGGCGACCGCCAGCGTGTCATGCCACAGCGGTTCGCATACCCAGCCAGGCCACTGCCGGGCAACCGCAGACAAGGCGAAGTCGAAGCCGTCGTCCGGCAGCTCCGCGCCTCGACCGGGATCTGTCCAGCCGGCCAGGACGGCATGGGTCTCCGGCTCTTCGGCACGCTGCAGGGCGAGCACGTCGGCGAGCTGGGGAGGCGCCCATTCGCCGAGGACGGCCATGCGAATTTCGGCGGTGACGTCACTCGATTCCACGTCCAGCTCCCCCCAAGGCGGTGAACTCGTGGCAACTGATCTCGAAGCCGTTGGATAAGTTTAAGTTTAACGTGGTTTAAATCGTGACCGTGTTCGACGCTCTTGGCAATGCCACAGCGTTCGATCCAAAGGGGCCGCCCCACCGGCACCACTACCTACGAAGCGGAACCAGCCATCGCGTTTGGGGCTGCCGTGCGGGAAGAAAGAACCAACCAGGGCATCGCTCAGGAAACGCTGGCCCACATGGCCGGCATCGAACGGTCGCACATGGGCAAGATCGAGCGTGGCGAGCATGTCCCCACGCTCCCTCTCATCCTCAAGATTGCCCGTGCGCTGAAATGCAGTTCCGCCCACTTGATGACTTGTATAGAGAAAGGAAAGCAGGGCGTTGAAAGCGTCGCGCGGTGGACGGCGGTTTCGTCCACCGAAGCGCAGCAAGGGAGATTCGGTGCGGATCAGTTGGTCGAAAACACGCCGAAATAGGCTTGCGCTGCTTCGCCTTCCAGGCCGCGGAGCAGGTCCGGGTCGTTTTCCAGCAGGATGCGCTGCGGGATGTGTTTGAGCCGTTTTAGCGCGTGTTGGAAGGTGGCCTGGTCAGATAGGTGATCTCCATGATCGCGCCAGCCGCGGGCCAGCACTGCACGCTGGTTGTGGATCTTGCCGATGAGCAGATTGCGCACGATGGCGGCGCAGCCCTGGGGGTCGTCACTACGTCGGTATTGTTCGCGGCGCAGCAGCACGTTGCCGGAAACTGTACCTTCAACGCGTGCCAGAAATCGTCCATGGGGAGTGAGGTAGCAGATGCTGATGCCTTGTTCCGTACAGAAGCCCAGCAATTGCGGCGAGACGGCGATCCGTCGAATACACACCAGGCTTTCCAGCATGTGAATCGGCAGACGTGCGCGTTCCTCGCGTTCAACCTCCATCACGATGGTGGCGCCGTCCTTGTGCAACCAGGCGCCATCGGTGGTGACATACAGGGTATTGAGTTGGCGGCGCATGCTCAGTCTTCCTCCTCATCTAGCTGCCGTTGCAGCCAGCGGCCGACGCTGTTGCGCTCGAACAGGCGCGGTTGGCACAAGTCCAGCAGCGAGCAGGCGTCGCAGCGTTTTGCTTCGTAGCGTGCGGAAGGTGTTTTCCTTGCGCGGATCATGGCGCGGGTTTCGGCGATGGTGCGCAGGGTCAGGTCGCGCAGTTCCGGGGGTCGAAGGCCACATCTTTGTGCTGTCGGGTCTGTCCGTAGAACAGGGCGCCGGTCTCTGACCGGCGTGCCGAGCATCGCTTCCAGGCAGAGCGCCTGCGCGCACAATTGCACTTCGTCCGCACGGTGTGCCTTGGGGCCGGCCGCGTTTGTACTCTACCGGGAAGGCCCGTTCACCAGCGTCCCCGCGATGGAACTCGACCACATCGGCCTGACCGGTGACACCCAGTTCCAATGAAAGCAGCGGCATGGCTGTCATGGTGCGTACACCCCCTCGCCGCTCGGCGTGGGGGATGTCGGCACGCTGATGCAGCAACCGGCCTTCAGCGGTCTGCCGATTTTCAGCCCATTGCTGCTCCAGATGGATCAGCGCACATTGGCGTGGACAGTACAGGTAGTGTTGCAGGGCGGAGAGCGGAATCAGGTCCTCGTCGTCCATGGCTTCCGCTTCCCTGTGACGAAAGCCTCAGAACAGCTTGCTGAGGCGTGACGCCCGCCGGCATGGCGGCGTCATCCACCGTCACGCTGTAGTCGGCAAAGCCGCGAGGAATGTCGGTGTTTTTACGCACCTGGATGCGTCCGAACAATGCATGCGCCGGGGCATTGCCCAGTTCCGAGTCGTGCTTGAAGACATACAGTCCGCGTGTCGCCATTTCTCCGCGAGCGGCGGATCGATCGTTGGGGATGAACATGTCTTGTGTGCTGGCTTGCACCCAGGGCAACCCAGCAGTGATGTCTGCCGCCTGCCAGGCTTGGTCAGCACCGGAGGCGATAGCCAAGCCTGCAGATTGGGCCAGCTTAGGTTCTGCTTTGTCGCTGGCCTGTTCTGAAACTAGCCACCAACGTGTTGGGCTGTGCTCCTTAGCGGGAGCGGCGATCCAGGTAGTAGTGGCATGCCGCACCAGTGTCCACGGTGCAGCGTCGTCGGGCATGCTCGTGTCGCCCGGAAAGGCATCTTGCAGGGCAGAAACGGTTACTGAAGAAGCTGTCTGAGCATCGGAGGCATGCGGTGCCAGTGTGTGTGCAGCGATTTGCATAGCTTCAGTCTCGTCAGACGATTGCGTCGCTGCACTGGCGTCGACAGCCGGCAAGCTCAGGCCTTGTGGGGCATGCCCGTAGACGGCGAGTTCAGTGATGCTTAACTTTACCTTTGCGCGCAACACAAACATGGTCAGCCTTTTTACCAGGGTGTCGGCGAGGTCGCGCCTGACGAGTGCACGTAATATGGGTGCCTCGTCGCGGGTGTCTTTCCAGATGACCATAGTGGCCAGCAGCCGGCCCTTGGCGGTGCAGTAACCGGCGAGCCTGGCCTGGGTATCAGGCAGGCCTTCGACATCTTGTGTAAGCTGCCCATGCAAAAATGAAACCGCGTCGGCGCCAACGGCTTCAATGACTGCAAGCTCGGGAAGGGGAACGAAAAAGGGGGGGGTAGTGTCCATGATGCTATTGATAATCCAAGACAGAGAAAGGCTCAACGATTATGATAACGGGCTTCGGCAAACCTTGCCGGCCTTGCCCATGTTATCTCGGGCTGCTTTTTGCCTGTCGCCCGGCGCAGCGACTACGCTAAACTTAATTATTCATGAAACAAATCAAAAACCTGATTCTCTACCCGCTGCTTCTGCTGGCGTTACTTGCTGCAGCGGTCAGTGCTGCAGCCTGGGACTGGTTGCAACAAGCCCCGTTACCATGCAACAAGAGCGCATTGACTACATTGTTGCTCCGGGTGCCAGTCCTCGCGCCGTTGCCAGGCTTATGCTCAAATCGGGTATTGATGTCAATGAAGAAGGTTTCGTACTGCTAGCGCGCCTCAGCGGCCTCGACAAGCAAATTCAGGCTGGCGCCTATGAAGCCTTGCATGGTGATTCACCGCGCCGCCTGCTCGAACGCATGGTTAACGGCGACATGACGCAGGCCAGGCTCACCCTGGTTGAAGGCTGGACATACCAGCGTATACGGCAGGCGTTGCGTGAGGCTCCTCAAGTCAAGCAAACCCTTGAAGGCGTCACTGATCAGCAATTGCTTAAGCAACTGGGCGCCGAGCAGCAGGCACCCGAGGGGCTGTTTTACCCTGACACGTATGTGTTTGTTCCGGGCTCGTCTGACTTTGAAATACTGCGCCGGGCCTACGAGGCTCAGGAAACCATGCTAACAACCCTGTGGGCCGAGCGGGATCCCAAGCTGCCGCTCACTTCCCCGTATGAGGCACTAGTGCTGGCTTCGATTGTGGAGAAAGAAACCGGGCACGAGCAAGATCGCCGGCGCGTTGCCGGGGTATTCATCAACCGTTTGCGGCTGGGCATGCCGCTGCAAACTGACCCCACTGTCATCTACGGCATGGGCGATGCCTACCAGGGCCGTATTCGCAAAAAAGACCTTACTACGGATACCCCCTGGAACACCTATACGCGTGCCGGTTTGCCGCCAACGCCTATTGCCAGCCCCGGGCGCGCGGCGTGGGCCGCCGTGCTTCACCCTGAATCCCACAATTTTCTGTATTTTGTGTCACGAGGTGACGGCACCAGCGAGTTTTCAAGCAATCTAGCCTCGCACAACCGTGCTGTTGCCAAGTACATTCTTGGACAAAAATAATGACTACGCACACCCCGCGAGGCTGTTTTATTTCCCTCGAAGGCCTGGATGGGGCCGGTAAAAGCACTCATGTGCCCTGGCTCGTAGATCAATTAAAGGCCAGAGGCTTGCCCGTGCTCTGCACCCGCGAGCCAGGCGGTACTCCGCTAGGCGAGCAGTTGCGCCAGATACTGCTGGAAACCAGCATGCATCTGAAAACAGAAACCCTGCTTATGTTTGCGGCTCGCTGCGAGCATGTAAATTCAGTCATCTTGCCGGCACTCGAAGCCGGGCAATGGGTAGTTTGCGACCGTTTTACCGACGCCAGTTATGCTTATCAGGGAGGGGGGCGGCAGTTGGGTGAGTCTGCTGTTCATGCGCTTGAGCAATGGGCCATACCAGGTATTCAGCCCGACCGTACCTGGCTGTTTGATGTGCCCCTTGAGGTTGCCCGCGAACGCCTTGCACGCAGCCGCCAGCTTGATCGGTTTGAGCAGGAAGGCGAAGCCTTCTTCCAGCGTACGCGTCAAGCTTATCATCAACGTGTGCAGCAGCAGCCGCATCGTTTTCATCTGGTTGATTCGACGCTTCCTATCGAAGTGGTTAGGTCGCGCCTCGCTGCAGAGGTTGATGCGCTCATAAGCCGTTATGATCGCGACATTGAAGGCGATACACCCTGAGTGAGCTTGTGCTATTTCTGCCCTTCATCGATCGGTTATCGGCACGAAATAGTTAAAACTGCATTGCGCTCAGATGCCGCGTAAGCATCCGGTGAAGGCACCTTGAGCGCGAGCTGAATTCGATAGAGCATGGTGTCCACGAAATTAGGTGGACGCTATGGATCAAAACGCTCTTAAACCACATCGCGCTCGGCGCAGCTATACGGACCAATTTAAAGCTGAGATGGTGGCCGAATGCCTGCGAGGCAATGTGTCTGTGGCATCCCTGGCTCTGGAGCAAGGCATGAATGCCAACGTATTGCGCCGCTGGATCGTTGAACACGAACGCTACAGCAAGCATGTCTTGCAGGATGAACACGTGGGGTCAGTGCGACCAACCGTTGATATGGCACCGGCTAACTGGATTCCGTTTACACCCCTGCAAGTTGCGGATGACTGTAAGACTGCGCCAGTCAGGCCCGTTGTGCCAGCGCCTGGGTCAGAGGGTGTAAACAACACCATCGAACTTGAGCTGGCGAATCAGGGGCTGACCATGAAGGTGCGCTGGCCAGCGAGCGAGCACAAAGCGCTGGTGCAGTGGACACGGGAGCTGTTCACGTGATCCGCGTCGATCAGATCTGGTTAGCTGTGGAACCCATGGACATGCGCGGCGGCTCCGATACGGCCTTAGCGCGTGTGGTCAAGGACTTCGGAGCAGCGCGACCTCACCACGCGTACATCTTCGCCAATCGGCGTGCCAATCGTATGAAGATTCTGGTGCATGACGGGCTGGGTGTCTGGCTGGCGGCACGGCGGCTGAATCAAGGCCGATTCGTATGGCCCCGACCAGGTCAAATCCATGTTGAGCTGACAGACGAACAGCTACAAGGCCTGGTCATCGGGCTGCCCTGGCACCGTATGGGTGAAGGCGGCATCATCGACGTCATTTAGGTATAAAAACAGACGACATAATCAATCCGGACATGCGCTCATAGTGGCATGAGTCGCTCTGTGGCAAACTTCGTTTCTATGAATTCGCCGCTGCCCCCTAACCTTGAACACCTGGATGCCCGTGCACTACGGGCATTACTGATCGAGCGAGAGCAGCAACTGGCCCAGACCCATCAGAGACTGGCCGAACATGAGAAGGTGCTGGCACA
>JAUCDH010000012.1:0-54354 GCA_034675465.1 Stenotrophomonas sp.
AAGACGGCACGGGGCGCAGCCCCGAAAGCCCAGGCGGCATCGCGCCGACACGCCCAGGCCGTTCCAGATTTCCAAGCAGGAAACGCGAATATGCCCTGATGAAATGGGGGCTGCTCGAACTGCGGGCCATGCACGCGGCAGGCCGAAAACTGCTGGTGATTCCCGCGGACTGCTGGCGCTTCGGCTTGCCGACCGGGCGGCAAGCCCGATCACATCAACGCCGTCACCGGTGCTTGCGCGATCGCGGCGGCGTTCCGATCTGGCAGTTGGCTTGAACACCGGGCGCGGTCACCGCCGCGCCCGGATTTTTGCGTCCACCGCGCCCAGGACGGCACGGCCTGGGCGCCAGTGTCGATCGCGGTTATTCCTTCGTTTCGATAAGCCACCACACGGCGCGCCGCAGGGCGCGGCCCGTGATGGGATGAATGTCGGTGAGGTCGGCGCAGGCCATCCAACCCGAGGGCGGGCGATAGCCGCGCACGTCGCCTTCGCCGTGCCAGCGGCGGGCGCGTACCGTGCCGGGGGCATAGGTCGCCGCCATGCGCGGGCGGCTGGTCGTGGTGCGGGTCATCGGCGGTTCTCCTTCCAAGCGAAGCGCCCCGGTCGAGGCCGGGGCGCTTACCTTCGGCGCGGGTCAAGCGGCCAGCGCCTCGGCGGGTTCATCCGCCATTGCTTCGGCATCCTCCGGGACGTCCTGCTCCGGGCCTTCTTTCTGCGCGGCCTCCTGCGGGCCTGCGGCCTTGAAGATGGCGGGCATCCAGCCCGTGCCATCGGTCAGCCGCTCGGCTTCGCTGGCAATGTCGGCCTTCTTGAGCTTCGCCAGCCGGTTGACCTGCTCGGGCGCGTACTCGCCCACGGCATCCAGAATCACGGCCTTGGAAACGTGCTTGAAGTAGCCTTCTGCGGTCGGTTTCCACCATGCAGCCATGTCGAGGCCCACGGCCTGCGCCAGTTCCTCGCCGCGCTGGTGCATCGTGGCGCGAGGCGTCACCACGTCCACCGTCGCGGCCACGCATACCGCCAGCAGTCGCACCAGTTCGTCTTGCGGCTTCGCCAACAGCACGGCGAACAGTTCGGCGCTGTCCTGCGGCAAGGCTTCACCGGCCACCTGTTGCAGTTCGCGCAGCGCCACGGCGGCGGGCGATTCCGGCCAGTCCGGGGCCATGCCTTCCAGCCGGTCTTGCGCCGTGAGGCGCACGCCCAGCGGCAGGCCATCGCCGTAGGTGTCGGGCTGCAAGATGGTCTGCACCATGCCATGCACCAGCGCGGCCAGCGCGACTTGCGGATGCCGTGCGACTTCGATTTGCAGCGCCGCCGTGCGATGGGCGCTTAACCGCTGCGCCAGCCGATCGGACAGGCTCGCGGCCTTGGGTGCGTCGTTGTCGTCGTCCTCGTGCTCGTCGTTGGCTGCTTCGCCTTCGGTGCTGCCGAAACCGCGCCGCAGCTTGTAGAGCGTGCGCAGCGCCCTCGCCTCGGCTTCGCGCAGCAGGCCGCGATGAATGACGGCCTCGCCGTTGCGGTCGATGGTGACGATGGCTCCGGCCACGTCGCGCACCTCGGGCGCATAGCCTTGCAAGGCGTCCTCCGCGTCTTGCAGTTCCCCGACCACCTGATCGCGCCGCTGTTCCAGCTTCTCGGCCTTGGCCTCGTCCTCGGCGTCGCAGGCTTCTTCCAGTTCGGCGTCGATCTTTTCGAGGCGGGTTTCCAGCGACGCGATGCGGCGGGCCTCGCGGGTGGTCGGCTCGCGGCGGTGGCGCGGGGCGTTCTGGAACGCCTGCCGTTCCTCGTAGGCCAGATGCGGCACGGCCTCCACCCACGCCCATCCCTCGGCGCGCACGTCCTCGGCCAGCGTTTCCAGCTTGTCGCGCACCAGCGTTTCCAGCACTCCGGTATCGGTGAGGTAGGTTCCGGCATCGCCTTCCGCGAACAGGTCGCGGCGGACGCCGCCGCCTGCCTGCCGGTAGGTGTCCAGCCCGACGAAGCGCACCAGCGTGTGCGTGGCGTCGATTTCGCGCTCGGTCAGGCGCTCGCGCAGCTTGGACGGGCTGCGCTGCCATTCCGGCGCACCATAGAACGCGGCTTCCTGCGCGGCGTGGTCGTCGGTGATGGTCAAGGCCATCAACTGTTCCAGCGTCACGCCACTGGCCCGGTAGTCGGCCATCAGGCGCGGCGAGACGTTCGCCAGCTTCAAGCGGCGCTGCACTACCAGCGGGGACACGCCGAAGTCGGCGGCAATGTCCTCGATGGGGCGGCCTTCCTTGACCAGCGCGGCGAAGGCCGCGAACTGGTCGGCGGGGTGCATGTTCTCGCGCTGCACGTTCTCCGCGAGGCTGACGGTGCGGGCCGAGGCATCGGGCACCAGCAGGCACGGCACTTCGTAGTCGGCGGGGATGCGCTTCTTCTTCGCCAGCAGCTTCAAGGCGGTCAGGCGGCGGTCGCCTGCGACGACTTCGTATTGCTCGCCATCGGCGGCGAGGATGACGATCAGGTTTTGCAGCAGGCCGATGCGGGCAATGCTCGCGGCCAGTTCGGGGATGGACTGGCGCGGGGTCGTCCGCACGTTGCGCTTTGAGCGGCGCGGCAACAACTGCGAGAGGGGAACCAAGATCAGGTTCTTGGTCGGGTCGGCCACTTCCAGCGGTGCGGCGGCTTCGATGGCGATGGCTTCGGTTTTGAGTACGGCGTTCATGGTGATTTCTCCTAATGGTTGGGATGCAGCAGCGAGAGAAGCGGCAAGGGCTGCTGCCTGCCCCCGCCGCGTGGGGATTCAGGCTTTCAACTGGCGCAAGCCATCGGCCAGCAGCCACAAGGCGCGGTTCAGGCGCACGCTTTGGTCGACCTGATTAGCCCCAACCCTCAGCCGCCAGTCGCAGGATCTGCGTCTCCGGCGGCACAGCATGGAGCCACCTGAGTGCAACGAGGTGGGGTCATGAGCATCAATGCCGTGCAGTTCCAGCCGGGGATGTCGATGAGCGCGTTCATCCAGCGCTACGGCACCGAGGCCGAGTGCTACCGCGCCCTGTACAAGTGGCGTTGGCCGCAAGGCTTCCGCTGCCCGGGCTGTCATGGGCGCGCCCGATCGCGCTTCAAGCGCGGCACGACAATGTACTACCAGTGCCGAGCCTGCCGGCACCAGACCACCCTGACCGCGGGCACCCTGTTCGAGGGCACCAAGCTCCCACTGCGCACCTGGATGCTGGCCATTCACCTGCTGACCGCGACCAAGACCAACCTGGCGGCGTTGGAGCTGATGCGGCACCTGGGCGTCAACTACAAGACCGCCTGGCGCGTGAAACACAAGGTCATGCAAGCGATGGCTGAGCGCGAAGAATCCCGGAGACTCAACGGCTTCGTGCAGCTCGACGACGCCTATCTGGGTGGCGAGCGCAACGGCGGCAAGCCCGGGCGCGGCTCGGAGAACAAGCAGGCATTCGTGATCGCCGTGCAGACCAACGAAGATCACCAGCACCCCAGCTTCGCCGTGATCGAGCCGGTGCGCAGCTTCGACAATGCCTCGCTCGAAGACTGGATCGCACGTCGCCTTGCGCCAGAGTGCGAGGTCTACAGTGATGGCCTGGCCTGCTTTCGCCGACTCGAAGACGCCGGGCACGCCCACACCACACTCGTCACCGGTGGCGGTCGCGCAGCGACAGAAGTGCCCGGCGCGCGATGGGTCAACGTCGTGCTGGGCAACCTCAAGCGCGCGATCAGCGGCACCTACCACGCCATCAGACAAGCCAAGTACGCACGGCGCTATCTGGCCGAAGCGGCCTACCGCTGAACCGCCGGTTCCACTTGCGCCAAATGCTGCCGCGACTTGCAACGGCAATGATGCGCTGCATCCCTTGTCCGGAGCCACGGTTGCGTGCTGCGAGCAACTTTCATGGCTGAGGGTCGGGGCTAATCAGGTTGGTCGATGCCCTGCACGGGCCGGGTGGTCTGGCGGCGGCCATTCGCGGCGCGGGCGGACAGGCCGCCTTTGGTCAAGTTCTCCTGCGTGCGGTTGAACACGCTCCACAGGTCGCGGCGGTCGTCGTCGTGGCGGCGCGGCATCAGAATTTGCGATTCCGTGATAGGCGCGGGCTTGTCCTCGTCGTACTTCAACGCCAGCGCAGCGCGGGCGAACACTTCCGATTCCCCGGCGTCCAGCGTGATAGCGCGCATGGCATCGCGCGATTCCTGCGCCCGGTCGAAGCCGTGCAGGACTTCGTAAGCGCCTTCGATCACCTGCGCCGCCACGTCGCCCTTGTGGGACACGCGTACGTCGGCCACGGTGTTGCCGCAGACAAGGCCATTGCTGCAAACGAAACGAAACATCCCTGCCAGCATCTGATAGCTGCTGGTGCCGTCATGGGAGTTCAGCAGGATGATTTCGTTGGCCTCTCGGCCGTTGATCTGGCTGGCGTGGCGCAGCCTAATCATGTGCTTGGTGTAGTCGCGGCGGTCGTCGTGGCGCACGCGGGTTTGCGTCACCATGAAAGGCTCGAAGCCTTCCCCGCGTAGTTCTTGCAGCACGGTGGCGGTGGGGATGTAGCTGTACCGCTCGGAGCGGCTTTCGTGCGGAGCCTCGGCGAAGATGGACGGGGCCACGGCCCGGATTTGGTCATCGGACAAGGGATGTTCCGAACGCAGCACCGGGGAACGGGAAGCGAAGCGGGATGCGAGTTGCATGGTCTATCTCCTGAAAAAAAGAGGTTTGCTGTTCACACCGCACACCAGATTCCTAGATTCGGAAGCCCAGCTTTTCGGCTGTTCGGTGCGGTCGGCACGAGGAACCCGGTTGGCCCTGTTGCCACCGTCTTTCCTGAGTTCATCGCCCGCGACGGTCAGGAGCGCGCGGCCGTGTGCCGTCAAGGAGACAAGCGCAGGGTTGGTGCGGCCCGCAGGCGCAGCCGAGGACACGGCCCTGCGCGCCTTGACGGCACACGGCCGCGGGCTACAGTCGCGGTGAAGGTGATGAAGTCAGGGGAGACGGCTAGACATGGCAACGGCCATCCCTGTGTGCCGAACCGCACGGCAAGCGAAGCGCGCAGGCCCGGATCTGGAAGCCGGGCCGGAGGCGTCAGCCGAGCGGAGCGAGGGAACGATGGAAGCCCGCCAGGGGCGAGACGCCGCAGGCGGCTCGATGCGAAGCACGACAGCGCGACCGGCCGTTTCCTGGCCGGGGACGCCCGGATCGCCGGAGATACCTGAAAGCCAGTCGCTCGACGAAGACTCGGGTAACGCGCAGCAAAAAGGGGCCGAAGCCCCCTTCGTCACAGCCAGCCACGTTCGGCGAAGGCCGTCGTCTGGTCGCCTGCGACGATGATGTGATCCAGCGTGCGCACCTCGATAAGCGCCAGCGCCTGCTTGAGCCGCTGGGTCAGGGCTCGATCGGCCGCGCTCGGCTCGGGATTTCCGCTCGGATGGTTGTGCGAGAAGATCACTGCCGCCGCGTTGTGCTGCAGTGCCTCCTTGGCCACCTCGCGCGGATGAACCTCGGCACCGTCGATCGTCCCACGGAACATCTCGGCGTACTCAATCAGCCGATGGCGCGAATCTAGGAACAGGACCGCGAAAACCTCGTGGTCGAAGCCCGCGAGCTTGGTGCGCAGGTACTCCTTGACCGTCGCCGGCGAACTGAACTCGGTACCGCGCTGCATCTTCTGGTCGATGACCCGACGCGCGGCCTCCAGGATCTGGTCGGCCGACGCCGGTAGATACCGGCCACGGCCGTCACGCACCAACAGCGAGGCATCGGAAGAGAGGGAAAACTGCGACATGATCGTGCTCCGGTTGCTCGGGCGGAATTGCCCGGAACCGTCGCCAGCACGGCGCAGCACAGCGGTCAGGGGGCGAAGCCGGCCGCCAGGACGCCAGCGCGCAACGCGCGCGCCGCCCTTGACGGCGAGAACGCCGTGATACGGTGAAGGGAACAGCAAGACCGCCCTCCCCTCATGCGAAGCGCGGCCCGGATCGAGTCCTTGCCGATGGCGTCAGCGGTGGGAGGACGAGACGCCGCAGGTAGCTCGATGCGCAGCGCGCGCGCGCCCCGGCCACGCCTTCCGGGCCCGCGCTGGCCGACATTCGCCAAATACAGAGTGGATTTCTTGCTGGTTAGCGCCTACCGCCATTTGGTAGAATTGAGCAAACTTGGCAATCCAAGGTCACGAAAGACCAAATCAGATGGTTTTCAGATGAGTGAAGTCGAGAGCGAGATCCTCACGCTGGAGGAAGTCGCGGCCTACCTCAAAGCTGGCAAACGGACGGTCTATCGCCTTGCCCAGAAAGGAGAGATTCCGGCGTTCAAGCTTGGAGGTACTTGGCGCTTTCGCCGCTCAGAGCTGGATCGCTGGATCGCCGAAAGCATCAACAAGAAAAAGCCGGAGGCCGAGTGAGCACGAGCCAAGCCAGCCGCCGAATCACGCTCGGAGAAGAACAGGGGGAGGATCGTCGTTGACAACCCAGCAGCTTCTGACGCCGCACCAGAGCCAGTACTTTGCTTGGCTGCTGACCCGGCGTGCAGCAGGCGACTCCGTGGAGTCCCTGGCTTCGACCTTGGTCGATTCGCAAGTCGATCTGAATCCCCATCAGGTCGAGGCCGCGCTCTTCGCTTGCTGTAACCCCCTCTCCCGCGGCGTGATCCTCGCCGACGAGGTTGGTCTGGGCAAGACCATCGAAGCCGGCTTGGTCATCTCCCAACGCTGGGCCGAACGGCGGCGGAAGGTGCTCATCATCGTTCCGGCGAACCTGCGCAAGCAATGGCACCAGGAGCTGCAGGACAAGTTCGGCCTGCAAGGGCTGATTCTCGAAGCCAAAAGCTACAACGCGATCCGCAAGCAGGAGCAGCGGAACCCGTTCCTGTTCGCCTCGGGTCCGATCATCTGCTCCTACCAGTTCGCAAAGGCCAAGGCCGACGACGTCAAGAGCATTGACTGGGACTTGGTCGTCCTCGACGAAGCGCATCGCCTGCGCAACGTCTACAAAACAAGCAACGTCATCGCCAAGACACTCAAGGAGGCGCTGTCGCGCGTCCACTCCAAGGCGCTCCTGACCGCAACGCCTTTGCAGAACTCGCTGCTCGAACTCTATGGCCTGGTCAGCTTCATCGATGACCGCGTGTTTGGAGACCTTGATAGCTTCCGCTCGCAATTCACTGGCAGAGAGCAATCCTTCACCAGCCTGCGTGACCGGCTGGCCCCCATCTGCAAGCGCACCCTGCGCAAGCAGGTGCAGCCCTACGTCTCCTATACGGCGCGCAAGGCCATCGTGCAGGAGTTCACTCCATCGAGCGAGGAGCAAGAACTCTCCCGGCTCGTCGCCGACTACCTGCGCCGCCCCAATCTTCAGGCATTGCCGCAAAGCCAGCGGCAACTGATCTCGCTCGTTCTGTGGAAGCTGCTGGCGTCCAGCACGCACGCCATTGCGGGTGCGCTTGAAACAATGGCCAAGCGGCTGCAAGGCGTACTTGATGCCTCGCCCGTGGTCGATCTGACCGAGGAACTGGACGAGGACTACGAATCGCTGGACGAGACCGCCGAAGAGTTCGTTGACGGTGACGACGACCCGCCGCCGGATACCGCCGGGCCAAGCAAGGAAGAACGCGCCGCCATCACGAGCGAGATCGACGAGCTGCGCCACTTCAAGATGCTGGCCACCAACATCCGCGACAACTCCAAGGGCAAGGCGCTGCTCACCGCGCTCGACCGCGCCTTCGCCGAACTGGATCGGCTCGGCGCGGCGAAGAAGGCCATCATCTTCACCGAGTCCAAGCGCACACAGGAATACCTGCTGAACCTGTTGGCCGACACGCCCTACGGCGGCGGCATCGTCCTGTTCAACGGCACCAACAGCGATGCACGCGCGCAGGCCATCTACAAGGACTGGATCAAGCGCCACGAAGGCACCGACCGCATCACCGGCTCAAAGACCGCCGACACGCGCGCGGCGTTGGTCGAGCACTTCAAGGAGCGCGGCACGGTGATGATCGCCACCGAGGCCGGGGCCGAAGGCATCAACCTCCAGTTCTGTTCGCTCGTCATCAACTACGACCTGCCCTGGAACCCGCAGCGCATCGAGCAGCGCATTGGCCGCTGCCACCGCTACGGGCAGAAGCACGACGTGGTGGTGGTCAACTTCGTCGACCGCAGCAATGAGGCCGATGCACGGGTGTATGAGCTGCTGTCGCAAAAGTTCCAGCTCTTCGAGGGCGTGTTTGGTGCCAGCGACGAAGTGCTGGGCGCGATTGGCTCCGGCGTGGACTTCGAGCGGCGCATTGCCGACATCTACCAGAACTGCCGCGATCCGGGCGAAATCAAGGCCAGCTTCGAGCAACTCCAACTCGACCTCTCAGGCGAGATCAACGAGGCGATGGTCAAGACGCGCCAGGTATTGCTTGAGAACTTTGATGAAGAGGTGCAGGAAAAGCTGCGAATGCGCGCTGACGACAGTCGCAACGCGCGCAACCGCTTCGAGCGGATGCTGATGGATTTGACTCGCGCCGAACTGGTCCATTGCGCGGCATTCGATGACGACGGCTTCGACCTCCGTCACATACCGCCTGGAATCGAGCATGCCGGTCCAGCGGGCATCGAGCTGGGGCGCTACGAATTGCCCCGCCGCTCCGGCGACGCGCACCTATACCGCATCAATCATCCGCTGGCGCGATGGGGCATCGAGCAGGCCAAGGCTCGCGCACTAGATGGGGCTCGCCTCGTCTTCGACTACAACGCCTACGGGTCAAAGATCAGCACCCTCGAAGCTTATCGCGGCAAGGCCGGATGGCTCACCGTAAAGCTGATTTCGGTCGAGACACTCGGCAACCAGGAGCAACATCTGTTGGTTGCCGCGGGCACGACCGACGGCGTCGTGCTCGCGGAAGAAGACCCGGAGAAACTGCTGCGCCTTCCTGCGACCACGCAGGTGGCCAGTCTGTTCAATGCCGCTGACGCCCCCCTGCTGGCAGACGTGGAAGCCCGCAAGACCGCACTCCTGCGCGACGTCAACGAGCGCAACCTCGGCTACTTCGAGCAGGAAGTCCAGAAGCTGGATTCCTGGGCGGACGACCTGAAGCTTGGTCTGGAGCAGGAGATCAAGGAGATCGACCGCGAGATCAAGGAAGTACGCCGCACTGCCGCGACCTCGCCGACACTGGAAGAAAAGCTGTCATGGCAGAAGAAGCAGCGCGAACTGGAAGGCAAGCGCAGCAAGCTGCGCCGCGAGCTGTTTGCCCGGCAGGACGAAGTCGAAGCCCAGCGCAACGACTTGATCAGTCAGCTTGAAGTGCAACTCCAACAGCAGGTCGAAGAGCGCATGCTGTTTACCGTCGAATGGGAGTTGATCTGATGGCGTACGTCCCCGCTCGACCGCTCGAACTTGATCTTCTGTGCCAAAAACTTGATGCGGACTACGCGGGCCGAATCACCGGAACGGGAAACACTCCAGAGTCTCGGCGGAGCAACTTTCTGTCCAAGGCAATCGCGGCATTCGTCCTGCACGAAGACGCCGGCGCCACTCTGGATGAAGCCGTGGCCGCCAGCATCGATGGTGGCCAGGATCATGGTATCGATTCGGTATTCGTTTCAACGGATCAAACGATCTGGTTGGTCCAATCCAAATACAAAGAGTCGGGCACCGGCGAGCCCGAACTCGGGGATGTATCCAAATTTCGGGATGGCGTGACCGACCTCCTACAAGGACACTGGAACCGTTTCAACAACGCCCTGCAGAACCGCCAAGCGGCAATCACCAATGCCTTGAACAGCGGTGTCTGCAGGATCAAGGTAGTGCTGGCCTATTCCGGCACGGCGGTGTCCGATGATCGGCGCCACATATTTGCCGACTTGGAGCGCGCGTTCAATGGCGCGAATCCAGGCTTTCTTCGGTGCCATGCCTATGGGCTCACGACCCTGCACGACCTGCATCTGGACGGAGTTTCGGCCCAGCCCATAGAAGCCGAAGTCGAATTGAAGGACTTCGGCCACACGCAGGAGCCCTACCGGGCGTTCTACGGCCGCATGGATGCCAAACGGCTCGCCGAACTTTGGGCGACACACGAAGAACATCTGGTTGATCGAAACATTCGCCGATTCAAGGGCACGACCACCGTCAATGCAGGGCTGACCGAGACACTCCGGCAAGAAGCACAGCACTTCTTCTACTTCAATAACGGCGTCACCTTCCTCTGCGACTCCATAACGGAACAGCATCCCCGCGATCCGCATCGGCAGACGGGGACGTTTCGCATTCGCGGGTTGTCCATCATCAACGGCGCACAGACGGTTGGGGCGATCGCCCGTGAGCCACGGGCCCACTACGACGCTCATCCCACCGTAGTCATGGCGACTTTCGTATGTCTTGAGAACGCGCCTGATGGCTTTGGGGATCGAGTCACTCAATCGCGCAACCGCCAGAATGCCGTAGAGCTGGAAGACTTTGCCGCGCTTGATGAGCGGCAGACCATGTGGCAGCAAACCCTGAAGATGGCTGGCATCACCTATCTGGTCAAGCAGGGGGAGGACGATCCGCCGCTATCGCCAACCTGCTTCAGCGCACGTGAACTCGCACCGTTCCTAGCTTGCACTGTAACCACGAACGACTGGCAGGACTACGTGACCGCCGCCAAGGCCGACAAAAAGAAGCTGTTTGGGCGGGAGGGGTTGGTATCAGCCACGGACCCCTTACGTCAGTCCTACGAACGGATCTTCGCCGACTCACTCACGTCAAGGCAAATGTGGCGGATAGTCCAAATCGGCCGCGTGGTTGTGGAGAAAGTCCGCGCCCGTGCCACCGCCGAGGCTGATCCCGCCGGCTTGCCAGCGGGGACACTCCCCGCTCGTGAGATTCTCACTCACGGCGCTTGGTTGGTTCTACACGTCATCTTCATCCGCCTTCAGTTGCAGAACGGACCGACGCCGGCGTTGACGCAGGATGAACTGACAGCGATTTCGCGCGAGGTCGACCTTGTTTGCGACCGGCTTGTGAGTTCTGTCCAGGGCGTGCAGTGGAACAAGCAGGCGCGCAGCGTCTTTGAGAACAAAACGGACTGTCGAACCGTGAAAGGCCGTTTGATGGCGGCCTTGGCGCAGCATGGTCAGGGGGGAAATCAATAATGCAAGCGAACATCAAAGGTCTGGTGGATCGACTGGAGCTTTCCCAGGCCAAAGCAATGATGCCTCTTTACGAGGCTGTCTCGAATGCCGTCGATGCAATCGAAGAGCATCGAGACGGCTTCAGCAATCATTCGATTCGCATCCGGCTGGTGGCCTCCAATGATCTTGCCCATCAAGCCGGGGATGGAACTCTGGTCGTGGATGGCTTCGATGTCGTGGATGATGGTGTCGGCTTCAACGACAAGAACCTGGCCTCGTTCCAAGAAGCTCACACGCTGTCCAAGGTGAAGGTTGGAGGTCGAGGTGTCGGCCGCTTCACCTTCCTAAAAGTCTTTTCGTCTGTGCACATCCGCAGCGTCTTCAAAAGCGATGGGAAAGCTTTGCTGCGCCAGTTCGACTTCAGCATCGAAGATGAACTGAAGGGGCAGACGTCACGTCGGAAGTCCACGAAGCTTGCGGCACACAAACCTCCTTGCGCGGCATGGACGACAAGTTCCGTGCTGGATGGCCCACCAATCCCGAGACCATCGCCGAACGCATCATTGCGCACTTCCTGATCCGGTTTGCGGCGCGTTCCTGCCCTCCGATGACTCTGGAATCTCCGGGACACGCTCCGATTGACTTGCACGCTCTATTTCAGTCAACAGTGCTGGCGCACATTCAAGAACAGTTCTTCGAGGTTTCGGGGCATACCTTTGCATTGCAGGCATATCGTCACCGAGACGGACGCTCGCGCCACGAACTTAACTTGTGCGCGAATGGGCGCGAAGTCACCACGAGCAAGCTGCGAGATCTGCTTCCGGAGCTTCCCGAAAAGCTGATTGACGAAGACCAGGCGCCGTACACCCTGATCGTGCTGGTCACCGGGGAATACCTGGACGATCATGCCAACCAAGAGCGCACGCGCATCGCCTTCCAAAGCGATGAGGAGCCCGAGCTTGAGCAGACTCTTGTCTCCCGACGCGCCCTGAACCAAGGTGTCGCAGGGGCGTTGCGGCCGCTGCTCTTGGACGACTTGAAGTCAACCAACGAAGAAAAGCGTGCCCAGATCGAGAAGTTTGTGGAGCAAGCCCCCGAGTACAGGGCGCTCACGCACCCTCGCTACAAAGAAGTGATCGAGCAAAAGATTCAGCCAGGTCTGTCTGAAGACAAGCTCGATGAAGCTCTTCTGCACGTGAAGCGCGCCATCGAGGACGACGTCCGCAAAGAGGCAAAACATGTCGCTGCTCTGTTCGAGACTGAAACCTTTGAACAGTACCAAGAGAAGTTTCAGGAAATTGCGGAGAAGGCCAACGAAATTGGCAAGGCGCAGCTCGCCGCCTATATCGCGCACCGTCGAACGATTCTTGACCTGGTGAACAACAGCCTCAAAAAGAAGCGCACGGACGACAAGTATCCGCTCGAAGAAGTCCTGCACAAGATGATCTTCCCCATGGGCGTGACCTCGAAGGACATCTTCTTCGAGCAGCAAAACCTTTGGGTGATTGACGAGCGGCTTTGCTATCACACCCTGCTTACGTCGGACAAGAAGTTGAAAAGCGTCGCCGGGCTGGACGATACCTCCGGCCGCGAGCCGGACATCTTTGCCTTCTTTTATGACACACCTATCGGCGTTGCAGAGGCCGACAACCTGCCAGGCGGGGGCGTTGTCATCATCGAGTTCAAGAGGCCGGGGCGGGACAACTACGACAAAGACCCCGCCGATCAGGTTATCCAGCGGTTCCGGGAGATCGCCGAGGGTGGCGTGACGGACGTCGATGGGCGCCAGATCAATCCCGCCAATCTGCGGTACACCGGCTATCTCATCGCGGACCTAACACCGTCCTTGCATCGCCAAGTATTCGGGCGCTACCACCGCACTGCTGATAACGAGGGGTACTTCTCCCCTTTGGCGACTAGCAACGGGTATATCGAAATCCTCTCCTACGACAAGCTGATCAAGGATGCTGAGCGCCGCAACCGCATCCTGTTTGACAAGCTTGGACTGCACAAGAATTAGGGTGGCATGACCATGAGCAAACAAAAACTAGAACTCACTTGGATCGGGAAGGAGAAGCGGCCCAAGCTGGAGCCACGCATTCTGCTCGAAGACTCCGAGAGGTCATATCACGCCACACATCGCGTGTCGGACAACGACATCTTCGACAATCGACTAATCTTCGGTGACAACCTGCTGGCACTGAAAGCATTGGAGCAAGAGTTCTCCGGCCAAGTGAAGTGCGTCTACATTGACCCGCCCTTTAATACGCAACAGGCATTTGAGCACTACGATGATGGATACGAGCACTCCATTTGGCTTGGACTCATTCGTGATCGCGCCGAATCGCTTCGGCGATTGCTGTCCGATGACGGAACGCTGTTTGTGCACATCGACGATAACGAACTCGGCTACCTGATCGCGTTGTTGGACGAAGTGTTCGGGCGCGCGAACCGGGTTTCAGTGGTGACATTCAAGCAAGGATCAGCTACCGGCCACAAAGCAATCAATCCAGGCGTTGTGAGCACCACCAACTTCATTCTGATCTACGCAAAGAACAAATCGTTGTGGACGCCCAATCGAGTCTTCACGGCCCGCACCGAACGTGACAAGCGCTATGGGCAATTCATCGAAAACCACCAAGAGCCCTTCTCTCGTTGGCGATTCACCACACTTGCTAGTGCATTCGCAATGAGCATCGGCATGCCGGAACGCGGCCTCAAGAAGACCTTGGGTGATCTGTACGAGGAGCAGCTTTCCGAGTTTGTGATGAATAATGCGGAACGCGTAGTTCGTCTCGCACGGCCAGACTACAAGGCCGTTAGCAGTGAAGCGAGGGAGATGATTGACAGATCGAAAGCTCGATCCGGCGAAGTCTTTCTGCTAGAACGCGAATCTCATTCGAATATGTACTTCGTCAATGGAGAACGAATCCTCTTCTACTCGGATAAGCTCAAAATCATTGACGGGAAGTACGTGGCTGGTGAGCCTTTGACAAGCCTGTGGGATGACATTCTCTCCAACAATCTCCACAACGAAGGTGGGATCGAATTCCCAAAAGGGAAAAAGCCCGAGGGGCTTATCAAACGATGTCTTGATCTGGCGACCAAGTCTGGTGACATCGTTCTTGATTCTTTTGCTGGGTCTGGAACCACTGGGGCAGTCGCCCACAAAATGGGGCGCCGCTGGATCATGGTGGAGTTGGGCGAGCATTGTCACTCTCACGTAATTCCCCGCCTGAAGAAGGTGATCGATGGCGAAGACTCGGCAGGTGTCACTGCAGCGATGAACTGGAAAGGCGGCGGCGGCTTCCGATATTACCGCATTGCCCCCAGCCTGATCGTCAACGACCGCTGGGGCAACCCGGTCATCAATCCGGAATACAACGCTGCGCAACTAGCTGAGGCGCTGGCCAAGCTGGAGGGCTTCACGTACGCACCATCGGAAACACATTGGTGGCAGCACGGCCACTCCAGCGAGCGCGATTTCATCTACGTCACCACGCAGAACCTGTCCGCAGAGCAGCTGCAAGCCCTGTCCGATGAAGTCGGCGCGGAGCGGAGCCTGCTGGTGTGCTGCGCCGCTTTCCACGGGGTCACAGCGACCAAAGCGGCGGAGCGCTGGCCGAACCTGACGTTGAAGAAGATTCCGAAGATGGTGCTGGCCCGCTGCCACTGGGGCCGTGACGACTACAGCCTGAACGTGACCAACCTGCCAATGGCGGAGATTGAGAAGGCGGAGCCTGCGGCCCATGGCAATAGCGCCAAGAACACTAAGAACAGAAAAGCGGGCCTCGCCAACGCGGGACAGGGCGGCCTGTTTGGGGAGAACGAATAATGAACGCCCGCGCCCTGCACGCCGTCACCGGTCGTCTGTCCCTTCGTCCGCCCCAGGCGGAATCACTCATCAAGCTGGTTCGCGCGCTCGATGCCGCGCCCGAGCTCTTGGATCACGAGCGCGATGTTTCGGCCATTCTCTCCACGCTGAGGGCCGAATTCAGTACGCTGGAGGAGTTCGAGCGCGAATTTCCATCGCTTTGCTTTGCGCTGGCCACGGGTGTGGGCAAGACGCGCCTAATGGGCGCCTTCATTGCCTACCTGCATCTGGCGCACGGCATCAACAACTTCTTCGTGCTCGCGCCCAATCTGACGATCTACAACAAGCTGATCACCGACTTCACGCGCAACACGCCAAAGTATGTGTTCAAGGGCATCGCCGAGTTCGCTCAGCAGCCGCCACTGATCATCACGGGCGACAACTACGACCAGACCGGCGCGGCGGTGGACGATCAACCGCAGGGCTTCGCCCACGACGTGCGCGTCAACATATTCAACATCTCCAAGATCAACTCCGAGGTGCGCGGCGGCAAGGAGCCGCGAATCAAGCGCATGAAGGAAGTGCTGGGCGACAGCTACTTCAACCATCTGGCGAACCTGCCTGACCTCGTGCTGCTGATGGATGAATCGCACCGTTACCGGGCCAGCGCTGGGGTGCGCTCTATCAACGAGCTCCAGCCGCTATTCGGTCTGGAAGTGACGGCGACGCCCTTCGTCGAGTCCAGTCGTGGGCCAGTGCCGTTCAAGAACGTGGTGATGGACTACCCGCTGGCGCGGGCGATGGAGGACGGCTTCGTCAAGGAGCCTGCGGTGGTCACGCAACGCAACTTCGACGCCAAGGCCCACACGCCCGAGGAGATCGAGAAGACGAAGCTGGAAGACGGCGTGCGCCTGCACGAAACGACCAAGGTCGAGCTGCTCACCTACGCCCGCGAGAACGGCGTCAAGCCGGTTAAGCCCTTCATGCTCGTCATCGCGCGCGATACCACGCACGCGGGGCAACTCTTGGCTCTTCTGGAGTCGGAAGCCTTCTACGAGGGGCGCTACCAGGGCAAGGTGATCCAGGTCGATTCCAGCCGTACCGGCGCAGAAGAAGAAGAGATGATCACGCGCCTGTTGGCCGTGGAGAGCGTGGACGAACCGACCGAGATCGTGATTCACGTCAACATGCTCAAGGAAGGCTGGGACGTAACCAACCTCTACACCATCGTTCCGCTGCGCGCGGCCAATGCCCGCACGCTGATCGAGCAGTCCATTGGGCGCGGCCTGCGACTGCCTTACGGCAAGCGCACCGGCGTCGCGTCGGTGGATCGCTTGAATATCGTCGCCCACGACAAGTTCCAGGAGATCATCGACGAGGCCAACCGCGGCGACTCGCCGATTCGCCTGAAGCAGGTCATCCTCGATGCGCCCAGCGCCGACGACAAGAAGGTCAGCGTGCAGGTCGAGTCCGGGGCGGCGGCGCGTCTTGGTTTGACGGAAGCACCGGTCGTGATCACAGGGGCTTCAGCCGCTGACAGTGAAGCGGAAGTCCCCGCACCCAAGCCGGTGTTCACCACGGAAGCGGAGAAGCAGGCCGCGCGCATGGTCATGGACGTCATCGGCAAGTACGAGGTCAGGCGCGATCTAGTGCCCACCAGCAGCGCGCTGTTGAACCCAGAGGTGCAGAAGGAAATCCTCGCGGAGGTGGCGGAACGGTTGAAGCCGCTGCAAGGCGAATTGCTGGCGAGCGTGGATGAATCAGTTTCCGCACTCGACTTGTCCGCGGTGGTGGCGAAGACCACAGAGATCGTGGTGCAGCAGACCATCGACATCCCGCGCATCGCGGTGGTGCCGACTGGCGAGGTCACGACGGGATTCCACGCCTTCAAGCTGGATGTGAGTCAGCTCCATCTCCAGCCGGGCCAGCGCGAGATCGTCGGGCAGATGCTGCGGACCAACGAGCAGTTTACCCTGGCCGCCGAGGTCGGGCTCAAGGAGCAGCGCCCGGAGGACTACATCGTTCACGCGCTGGTGGACTTCGACGACATCGACTACTTCACCCACGCCGATCTGCTCTACGACCTCGCGGGCCAGATGGTGCAACACCTGCGCGGTTACCTGTCCGAGGATGAGGCCATCAGCGTCCTCGATCGTGACCGCCGCTTGATCGCACGGGAAATCCATGCGCAGATGATGGCCCACTTCTGGGAAGAGGCGACCGAGTACGAAGTGCAGGTCAGTCGCGGCTTCACCGAACTCAAACCGTGCAACTACACCGCCACGGCAGGTCAGACAGCCCACCACTTCCGGGAGACCGTGACCGAGACCAGTCGCATCAAGCAGATGCTTTTCGGTGGCTTCGCGCGTTGTCTGTACCCGCTGCAGAAGTTCGACTCGGATACTGAACGGCGCTTTGCCATCATCCTGGAGCGCGACGCGACGAAGTGGTTCAAGCCCGCGAAGGGACAGTTCCAGATCTACTACAAGCTCGGCACCGAGCAGCCGGAGTACATCCCCGACTTCGTCGCCGAGACGGACGCGACCATCTTCATGGTGGAGACGAAGGCACGAGCCGACATCAACACCCAGGAAGTTCAGGCCAAGGCCGCTGCCGCCATGCAGTGGTGCAAACACGCTTCCAATTATGCTGCGAACGTAGGCACCAAGCCCTGGAAGTACTTGCTGGTGCCCCATGACGAAATCAACGAGTCGAAACGGCTCACGGATTACCTCCGCTTTGAGGTCAAGGCGTAATCGAGTTGCCCTCGATCGACTTCGATGACCAAGAGCGATTCCGGAAAGGCACCCAGGCGGCGCGAAATCGCCGCTTCACGGGCATGATGAGCCGGCAGGGAAGAGGGACAAAAATGCAAAAGCCCGCCGCACAGCAGAAGACCGTCCTGGAGACAATTCTGGACTGGTCAAAGGATCGTCCACTCTGGCAGCGTGACGCCCTGCGCCGCATCATCGCAAACGGCCGTCTGACGGACGCCGATATCGGCGAACTCGTGGACCTTTGCAAACAAGGCAAAGGTGCCCCTGTAGGCGCGCTGAAAGCGGTACCGCTGGAGAAGGCCCACCTCCCAGCCAACCCCGGTCAGACCGCCGCGGTATCGCTTCTGTCGATCGCCGACGTGACCGGCGTGAACAACCTTGCCGCCGGCCAGACCCTCGGTTTCGAGCCGAATGGAATCACGATCATCTACGGCGACAACGGTGCGGGCAAGTCCGGCTACGCACGAATCCTGAAGCGCGCATGTCGTGCAAGGCATGCCGGAAAGATCGAACCCAATGTGTATGCCGATCAGCCCCCGAAGCGCGTCGGTGCGAACATCGCGTACGGGGTTGGCGGTGTGCCGCAGCCGGTCGAACAGTGGCAGAACGGCGCAAATCCGCATGCAACGCTGTCTGCAGTGAGCGTGTTCGATAGCGACTGCGCCTCAGTGCATATCCGCGAGAAGAACGAAGTTGCATTCCGGCCCTTCGGTCTGGACGTACCGGATGAGCTTGCTGCAGCCTGTCAGGCGGTGAAGGATGCCCTCGCAGCTGAACAGAAGCAGCTTGAGAAGGCCCGCAATCCGATCTTTGCGGCGCCGACCTGGAATGCCTCCACGGCCGTGGGGAAGGCGCTTGCCGCGCTGAACGCCAACACGGACGCAAAGAAGATCGAAGCGCTGGCGGCGCTATCGGCAGACGGAAGCGCCCGTCTTGAGCGTCTGCGGGAAGACCTGTCGAAGAATCCGACCAAGGCAGCGGCGGAACAGACCGTCAAAGCCGACAACGTCATGCGGCTGATTACCGCGGTGAACAGCGTTGCAGCAAGAACCACCGATGAGGAGCTGTTGGCAGCCGCTGCCCTCACCAAGGACGCACGGTCGAAACGAGACGCCGCACGTCTTGCCGCGGAGAAGGCCTTCACGGGCGAACCCCTTGCCGGCGTCGGCGGCGAGACATGGCGGGCACTTTGGGATTCCGCCCGACGCTACTCGACGGAGATCGCATACCCCGGACAGCCGTTTCCGCCGTCGGCCAAAGACGCGCATTGCATGCTTTGCATGCAGCCATTGGAAGGTGAGGCAAGTGCACGGATGGCACGCTTCGAGGACTTCATCCAGAAGGACACGGAACAGCTGGCACGCGAGGCAGAGAAGGCAGCCCAGACCGCACGTCAGACCATAGCTGCCGGGGCAATCGGCACGCGGGCGGTAAAGGCCAGTCTTGACGAGCTGGGCCTCCAGAATGAGGTGCTGCAGCAGCAGACGCGCCGCTTCATCGCCGCAGCCC
This sequence comes from Stenotrophomonas sp., assembly GCA_034675465.1. Classification (GTDB taxonomy): domain Bacteria; phylum Pseudomonadota; class Gammaproteobacteria; order Xanthomonadales; family Xanthomonadaceae; genus Stenotrophomonas. Next base: position 19,170 of record JAUCDH010000012.1, read on the forward strand.
GGCTGCGGCGCCACGTTCTGCTCAAAGCCCTGGGCGGAAATGGCGAGGTACAGCTTCCGCCCGTTCCACTGTCGCCGCTGCCTGATCTCAGCCAGCTTCAGACCACGATCCGCAACTACGCCGCCGAGCTGCGCAAGTCCGCTGACGGGGATGAACGCAAGAAGCTCGTAGCCGATTTCACCGAGCTGAGCGACCGGGCGCTGCTCGCCGGCATGCTGCAAGTCGTCACTGACGAAATCCAACGGATGAAGACCATTCGGTTTCTGACTGAGTGTGCGGGTGACACGGCGACGAACACCATCACCAAGATGGGCAATGACATTGCCGACACCGTGATTACGCCTCGGCTGCGCGACAGATTTCAGGAAGAGATTGTCAGGCTTGCGGCCTCGAAGGTTCGCGTCGAAATCGTGCGCTCCGGCGGCAAGTACGGCTCACCGCAGTATCAGGTGCGCCTCTTCGCCAAGCCGGATGCCAAGGTCCACGAAATACTGAGCGAAGGGGAAAAGACCTGCGTGGCGCTAGCCGCCTTCATGACCGAGCTTGCCACCGCGATGCACCGCTCTGCTCTGGTCTTCGATGACCCGGTGTCCTCGTTGGACCATCGCTGGCGTGGGCAGGTGGCCAAGCGTCTCGTGGAAGAAGCGGAGAACCGTCAGGTCATTGTCTTCACGCATGATCTGGTGTTCGTGAACGATCTGAATGACCACGCGATGAAGACCGGACGGGCAGTGCGACTCACGACGCTCAGTCGTGGCGCCGCGGGAGCCGGTATGGTGGCCGACGGCCTGCCCTGGAAGGCCCAGAGCGTCGAAGATCGCATCGACAAGCTGGAGAAGGCGGCACGTGCGGCAAAGCAGCTGCATGACAACAACCAGGAAGACGAGTACGCGGTCGAGGTGGCAAAGCTCTACAACGCGCTGCGCGCCACATGGGAGCGCGGCCTTGAGGACATCGCTTTCGTCCGCGTTATTCAACGCCACAGGGACTACATCAACGCCAAGGACTTGAAGAAGGTCAGTGCGCTCACCGAGGCTGACTGCAATGCTTTCGCCGCCGGATTCAAGAAGTGCTGCGACATTGTTGACGCACATGATCCGTCCAGCGGTAGGAATGCCGCGCCGCCACCACCTACTGATCTCTTTCAGGACATCCAGGCTTTGAAGGACTGGGCCGCGTCCCTGCGCGACAGGCAGAAGAAGATTGCTTGAAACGTATTTGTTCACGCTAATACTGACGTGAATCACCGATCACGGCCTCGGCTACATGGAGATTGCTCTTCTACGCTACAACAGGTTGTCCCGATAGGTACTGAAATTCACCATATCTCCATGCAGCGTACCCATGGAGTCCGAGTTGGAAAATCTGCCGCACGCATCCCCTGTCCCCGACAACGCTATTGGCCAGCCACTTCCCTTGCCGGGTACAGAGGCCTACGAGGCGCTGCCGCGGTTTCCGAAGCGACCCCCCCTTCCCTTCCGGCGCACCATTCGCCGCCAGGAACTGCGGCAGATCGTTCCCCTTGCCGAAACGACGATCTACGAAATGGAGCGCCGCGGCGAGTTCCCACGCCGCTTCAACCTGACACCCCGCTGCGTCGTGTGGGATTTGGCCGAAGTGGAGGCGTGGGTCGAAGAACGCAAGCAGGCCCCGCGCGCCGGCCTCTCAAAGCCGGATGTCTACCTACGAAAAACCCGCCCTGTCCGGGCGGGTTCGAGCGAAGAGTAAGACCAAGCAGCAGCTCTCATCCAACCAAGGCTTCCAGTTCCTTGGAAGCCGAGCGCGGCAATCGCCGTCCCTCCTTCGCCACGTTGACCTGCAAGGCCACCCGCGCCACGTCAAACACATCCTTGACCAGTGAGTAGTTGCCCTTGGCCTGCAACCAGGCCAACACGTCCGCCAAATGCCAGATCGACGCGCTACCCTCATGCACCGGTGCCGGAAAACTGCCCGGATGAGCCAGCATCAGCTTTCGCATGTTCTGCCGCGACACGCCCACGATCTCGGCCACGTCTGTCAACCCAACCAGATCCGGCGCCACCTCGATCAACCTAGCCGACGGTACGGCTCTGCGCACATCGGCCAGCGCGCTGCGCACGGCCGCGTCCGCGCTATCCGCTTCTCGGGTGAACTCCAACGCCAGCCGCCCCGGCTGTCCGGTGCCGACCAAGGCATCGTCGCAGCCGGCTTCGCCCAGGCGCTCCACCAGCGCATCTGGGTCGCGGTCATCATCGGTGAGCTGGTATTTCAGCGTGAAGGTGTATTCCATCTCGCTACTCCTCGGCACCGTCAGCCTCGCGCTGCTGGCGGTGCGTGGTGCAGTTGTCTACCACGCGCCGCAAGGCACGTGCGTGGTTGCCGGGGTTCTTCGGCGTGCTCCATACGCTGGTAATGCAGAACTCGCCGCAGCGGCATTCCTCATCGTTGTACGGGCAATACATCCGCCCCCAGGCGTGGCTGCCGCCGACTTCTACGCGCCAGCCCTGCCCTTCGGCGTGCCTGAGAGCTTCCTCGACCTCTTTCTTCGGATGAGGGGAACGAGCCATCAGTGATCTCCAGTATGGGGATGATTGGCTAGGTTGTCAAGTGACAACCTAGCCGCTGTTTCAGGCCGTCGCGCTCAACGTCGGCACCACCACGTTCTCCGGCATCAGCTTCGGCACGTAGGTCTGACCGTCGATCCAGGCATCGACCATATTGGCCCACTCTTGCAGCATGTGGCGCCGCTGCTCGGCGTACTCGGCCTTGTTGTAGATCGAGCGCGAGGAACGCCCGTCCTCGTGCGCCAGGCACTTCTCGATCCAGTCGCGGTTGAAGCCGATTTCGTTCAGCAGCGTCGGGCCGGTGCGGCGCAGATCGTGGACGGTGAATGGTTCCAAGGGCAGGCCAGCAGCTTTCGCCCGCTCCGCGACGATCTGCGTGACCCGATTCAAGGTCGCGTTCGACATGCAGCGGTCGGCGTCGTAGCGCGATGGCAGCACGAACTTGGAGCCGGCGGCGCAGGTATGCAGCGCCACGAAGATGTCGAGCGCCTGGCGCGAGAGATAGACCACGTGCGGGTTGCGCCCCTTCATCCGCTGCTTGGGGATCGTCCAGGTCGCGTTCTCGAAATCGACCTCATCCCAGGTGGCCTGGATCAGCTCGCTCTTGCGCACCAGCGTCAGCAGGATCATGCGCAGCGCCAGCCGGATCGTCGGATAGGTCGCCACCGATTCCATCTGCCGCGCCATCAAGCGAATCTCCAGCGGCGACAAGGCGCGATCCTTCGGCACGAAGGTCGCAATTGACGCAGCGCCCACATCCTCGGCCGGGTTGTCCACCTTCTCGCCATGCAGGATGGCGAAGGCAAAGACCTGCTTCACGATGTCGCGCACGTGTACCGCAGTCGCAGGCGCACCGCGCGCCTTCACTTTGTTGCAGAGAGCGCGCAGATCATCGGCGGTGATTTCGTTGAGCTGCCGGTTCTGAAAGGCCGGCAGGATGTCCCGATCGACGATGCTCTTGCGCATCGCCTTGGTGCTGTCGGCCATCCGGGCGCCGGCCAGCCATTTCTCGGTCACTTCGCCAAAGGTCTTGGCTGCGGTCAACCGGCGCTTCTCGCGCTGCTTTTCCAGCGCGGGGGACTTGCCCTGGGCGACGGCCTTCTTGGCGTCGATCAGCTTTTCGCGGGCCAAGGCCAGCGAGACGCCGGCTGGCCCATAGCGGCCGATGGTCAACGTCTCCCGGCGTCCGTTGAGACGGTAATCGTAGCGGAAGGTGACGGTACCGACAGGCGATACCGTCACGTACATTCCGTCGCGGTCAAAAGCCTTGTAAGTCTTGGGCTTAGGTTTGAGATTGCGCAGTGCAGTGTCGGTGAGCATCGAGGTTTTCCTCCGGTTCGTGACGGCTTTTACCGTCAGGGGCCAGGAGACCTGCTGATGCTCGGAAAGCCGCATAAAACCAGCTTTCCCGAGAAGACTTTTACCGTCAAAGACAGTTTGAGTCTGAATAGTGAACGGGAGGGTCTTAATCCGGCCTCCGGTTCTTACCGCCACTTTCACCGCCAACCTGTTCCGCTGGCCGGCGATAGCCTCCGATAGCTGCCGTGACGTATTTCTTTCTAAATCAACACGTTATGGCATGTTTTCGATAGCTGGCGATAGTCCCCGAAGGACGTCAATTCACTCCCACTCGATCGTCGCCGGCGGCTTGCCGCTGATGTCATAAACGACGCGCGAGACGCCACGCAGTTCGTTGATGATGCGGTTGCTGACCTTGCCGAGGAAGTCGTACGGCAGGTGCGCCCAATGCGCGGTCATGAAGTCGATGGTTTCCACCGCGCGCAGCGCGATCACCCACTCGTAGGCGCGTGCGTCGCCAACCACGCCCACCGATTTGACTGGCAGGAATACCGCGAACGCCTGCGAGGTCTTGTCGTACAGGTCGGCCGCGCGCAGTTCCTCGATGAAGATGGCGTCAGCGCGGGCCAGCAGCTCGGCGTATTCGCGCTTCACTTCACCGAGGATGCGCACGCCCAGGCCGGGGCCGGGGAACGGGTGGCGGTAGACCATCGCGCGCGGCAGGCCGAGTTCAACGCCGAGGCGGCGCACTTCGTCCTTGAACAGTTCGCGCAGCGGTTCGACCAGCTTGAGCTTCATGTCCTCGGGCAGGCCGCCGACGTTGTGGTGGCTCTTGATGACGTGCGCCTTGCCGGTCTTGCTGCCGGCCGACTCAATCACGTCCGGGTAGATGGTGCCCTGCGCCAGCCACTTGGCGTTGCTCAACTTGTTCGATTCTTCATCGAAGATCTCGACGAACAGATTGCCGATGATCTTGCGCTTGGCTTCCGGGTCGGCCACGCCTTCCAGCGCCTTGAAATAGCGGTCGGCGGCGTTCACCCGCACGACCTTGACGCCCATGTTGTCGGCCATCATCTGCATGACTTGGTCGCCTTCCTGCCAGCGCAGCAGGCCGGTATCGACGAACACGCAGGTCAGTTGCGAACCGATGGCCTTGTGCAACAGCGCGGCGACCACCGACGAATCGACACCGCCGGACAGGCCGAGGATCACCTCATCGCTGCCCACCTGCTCGCGCACGCGCGCGATTTGGTCGTCGATGATGTTGGCCGCCGTCCACAGCGTGGCGCAGCCGCAGATGTCGGTGACGAAGCGCTTGAGCAGCGCCGCGCCCTGCTTGGTGTGGGTGACTTCCGGGTGGAACTGCACGCCGTACCAGCGCTTGTCCTCGTTGGCCATCGCGGCCACCGGGATGCGGTCGGTATTGGCGGTGATGACGAAGCCCGGCGGCACCTGCGCGACGTGGTCGCCGTGGCTCATCCACACGTCAAGGCGCGGCTCGCCATTGTGGTCGGACAGGCCGCCGAGCAGCGCGTCGTTGACCAACAGCTTTACTTCGGCATGGCCGAACTCGCGCTGGTCGGCCGCTTCGGTCGCGCCGCCCAACTGCTTTGCCATCGTCTGCAAGCCATAGCAAATGCCCAGCAGCGGCAGGCCGCTGTCGAACACTTCCTGCGGCGCGGCCGGTGCGCCCGGCAGCGTGGTGGTTTCCGGGCCACCGGACAGGATGATGCCCTTGGCGCCGAACGCGGCGATCTCGGCCGGATCGTGATCCCACGCCCAGACTTCGCAATACACGCCGAACTCGCGGATGCGGCGCGCGATCAGTTGGGTGTACTGCGCACCGAAATCGAGGATGAGGATCTTGTCGTTGTGGATGTTGGTCATAAGGCGAGGAACGAGTGGAGAGGAACGAGGAACGAGTAAAAGCGAAAGCGGTTGGCTGATGAGAAAAGAGGAACGGAAACACTCGTTTCTCGTTCCTCTTCACTCGTTCCTGCTGTATCAGGCGCGGTAGTTCGGCGGTTCCTTGGTGATCTGCACGTCGTGCACGTGGCTCTCGCGCTGGCCCGCGCCGCTGATCTTCACGAACTTCGGCTTGGTACGCATTTCCTCGATGGTGCCGCAACCGACGTACCCCATCGTCGCGCGCAGGCCACCCACCAACTGATGGATGATGCCGCCGACCGGGCCGCGGTACGGCACGCGGCCTTCGATGCCTTCCGGCACCAACTTGTCGGCACTGGCTGCGTCCTGGAAATAGCGATCCTTGGAACCTTTCTCCATCGCCGCCAGCGAACCCATGCCGCGGTAACTCTTGTACGAACGGCCCTGGAACAATTCGGTTTCACCCGGCGATTCCTCGGTGCCGGCGAGCAGGCCGCCGATCATCACCGTGGAAGCGCCCGCAGCCAGCGCCTTGCCGAGGTCGCCCGAGTAGCGGATGCCGCCATCGGCGATCAGCGGGATGCGGTCTTGCAACGCTTCGGCCACCAGATCAATCGCGGTGACCTGCGGCACGCCGACGCCTGCGACCACGCGCGTAGTGCAGATCGAACCGGGGCCGATGCCGACCTTCACCGCGTCCGCGCCGCAGTCAAGCAGCGCCAGCGCCGCTTCACCGGTGCAGATGTTGCCGCCGATGACCTGCACGCTCGGGAAGTTCTTCTTGACCCAGCGCACGCGATCCAACACGCCTTGCGAGTGGCCGTGCGCGGTGTCCACCACCAGCACGTCCACGCCGGCGGCGACCAGCGCCTCGACGCGGCGATCGGTATCGCCGCCCACGCCGACGGCCGCACCGACCAGCAAGCGGGTGGTGGCGTCCTTGGCGGCGTTGGGGTTGTCGGTCTTCTTCTGGATGTCCTTGACCGTGATCAGGCCGCGCAGCTCGAACGCGTCGTTGACCACCAGCACCTTTTCGATGCGGTTCTTGTGCAGCAGTTGCAACACCTCGTCCGAGGCCGCGCCTTCCTTCACCGTGACCAGGCGGTCCTTCTTGGTCATGATGTGGCGAACCGGGTCGTCCAGTTCGGTTTCAAAGCGCATGTCGCGGTGGGTGACGATGCCGGCCAGCAGGCCGTCGCTGCCAACCACCGGCACGCCGGAGATATTGTGCGCCTGGGTCAGTGCCAGCACTTCGCGGATGCTGGTTTCCGGGCCTACCGTGATCGGGTCGCGGATCACGCCGGACTCGAACTTCTTGACCTTGGCCACCTCGGCGGCCTGCTGCTCCAACGACAGGTTCTTGTGGATGATGCCGATGCCGCCGAGCTGGGCCATGGCGATGGCCAAACGCGCTTCGGTAACGGTATCCATCGCGGCCGAGACGATCGGCAGCTTCAGACGCAGGTCGCGGGTCAGCCGCGTTCCGAGATTGACATCCTGCGGCAGGACGATGGAGTGGGCGGGGACCAGTGAGACGTCGTCGTAGGTCAGTGCTTCAGCCTGGATGCGCAGCATCGGCATACCCGAGATGTGGGGAAGCGCGGCATTTTACCCTTTATTGGGCGGCGATGGCAGTGGCCACAACCGCCCCTGCCCACAAAACAGCGTTGCGGCAGCCTTGCCGCAGGCCGGGCTCAACCCACCGCCGCCTCTGCCGCCTCGATGGTGTTCTGCATCAGCGTGGCCACGGTCATCGGGCCGACGCCGCCCGGTACCGGGGTGATCCAGCTGGCGCGCTGCACGGCAGCGTCGAAACCGACGTCGCCGACCAAACGGCCGTCATCGAGCCGGTTGATGCCAACGTCGATCACCACCGCGCCCGGCTTGACCCATTCGCCCGGAATCAGCTGCGGGATGCCCACCGCCACCACGAGAATGTCGGCATTGCGCACGGCTTGTTCCAGCACCGCCTTGGGGGTGAATTTGTGGCAACTGGTCACCGTGCAGCCGGCAATCATCAGCTCCAGCCCCATTGGCCGACCGACGTGGTTACTGACACCGACGATTGTGGCGTTGCGGCCGCGTACCGGCTGGTCGGTATGCGCCAGCAGGGTGATGATGCCGCGCGGGGTGCACGGCCGCAGGCCGAACTCGCGCAGTGCCAGGTGGCCGACATTCTGTGGGTGGAAGCCATCGACATCCTTGCGCGGGTCGATGCGCTGGATCAGCCGGTTGGCGTCGGGAATGCCTGGCAGCGGCAGCTGAATCAGGATGCCGTGGATCTTCGGGTCTGCATTGAGCTGGTCGATCAGTGCCAGCAGTTCGGTCTCGGTGGTGCCTTCGGGCAGGTCGTGGTCGAAGGCCTCGATGCCCACTTTTTCAGCAGCGCGGCGCTTGTTGCGCACGTAAACCGCCGACGCAGGGTCGCCCCCCACCAGCACCACCGCCAGACCTGGGCGCGAACCGCCTGCGGCAACCCGTGCATCCACGCGTAGCTTCAAGTCGTCGAGCAGCTCCTCGGCGATGCGACGGCCGTCAAGGATGCGGGAAGACGACGCGAGGGCTTCGGCGGGGACGGTCATTGGCATGAGGGAGGCGGGATCGGGGCCGGCTATTGTCCCCGATTCGACGGCGCGGCACGACACTTCATCGCACATCCCTGCCACGGCAGGGACGCAGGACAGCCGCCCATATCGCAATCACTTCTTGCCCTTGACGTGTTTCATCAAGCGCCGCTTGCGCGCGATCTGCCGCTCGGTCAGCACGTTCTTCTTGCCCTCGTAGGGATTGGCGCCCTCACGGAACAGGAAGGTCACCGGCGTGCCGACCAGCTTGAAACGCTTGCGGAAGAAGTTTTCCAGATAACGCTTGTACGAATCCGGCAGCTCCTTCAGGCGCGTGCCATGCACGATGAAAGTCGGCGGGTTGCTGCCGCCCGGATGCACGTAGCGCAGCTTGGAAACGTGGCCGCGAATACTCGGTGGCGGGTTGGTTTCACAGGCAATTTCCAGCGCCTTGTTCACTTCGCTGGTGCTGAACTCGTGCGTGGCCGAGGCATGCGCACGGTGGATGGCGCGGAACAACTCGCGCAAACCCGAACCATGCTTGGCGGAAATGCGCACCACCTCGGCCCACGGTACGAAGCCGAGCTTCAGCGACAGCAGGGTTTCGGCCTGCTCGCGCTGGTAGTCGGTCAGGCCATCCCACTTGTTGATCGCGATGACCAGCGCGCGGCCGGCATCGAGCACCGCGCCCAACACGCTGGCGTCCTGATCGGTGACGCCTTCGCTGGCGTCGAGCATCAGCACCGCGACCTGACATTGCTCGATCGAGCGCAACGTCTTGACCACGCTGAACTTCTCGACCACCTCATCCACCTTCGACTTGCGGCGCAGGCCGGCGGTGTCGATAAGGCGGTACAGGCGGTCGTCGCGCTCCAGATCCACCGCGATCGAATCGCGGGTGGTACCCGGCACCTCGGAGGCGATCATGCGCTCCTCGCCGAGCAGGCGGTTGACCAGCGTGGACTTGCCGACGTTGGGGCGGCCGACGAAGGCGATGCGGATACGCTCCGGGTCGTCGTCCAGGGTCTCGGCCGAGCCCTCTTCCGGCAGGCGTGCGACTACTTCCTCCAGCAGGTCATCCAGCCCCTGCCGGTGCGCGGCCGACACCGTCAGCATCTCGCCGAAGCCGTAGCGCGCGAATTCCGAGCGCACCGCGTCCTCGTCGGTGCCGTCAATCTTGTTGATCAGCAGCAGCGTCGGCCGCGACAGCTTGCGCAGCCACGACAGGATTTCATCGTCCAATGCGGAAGTGCCATCGCGCGCATCGACCACGAACAGGATCAGGTCGGCCTCGGCGGCGGCGGCGCGGGCCTGCCGCGCGGTGGCGCCGGCCAGCCCTTCCTCTTCCTCGGCGATGCCGCCGGTATCGACGACGAGGAAATGGTTGTCCTCGTCGAGCCGGCAAACGCCGTAGTTGCGGTCACGGGTGACGCCGGGCTGGTCGTGGACCAGCGCGTCGCGGGTGCGCGTCAGCGCATTGAAAATGGTGGACTTGCCGACATTCGGCCGTCCGACCAGGGCGACCAAAGGCAGCATCGCTAGAGTCCTCAGTTCGCCAACCGGTAGGCGGCCAGCTTGCCATCTACATTCTGTACCAGCAGCACGCCGTCGGCGACCACCGGCTGCGCGATCACCGGGTCGTGCCCCCCGCGTTCGCGTGCGGCCAATGCGCCATCGCTCAGGCGCAGCCAGTGCAGGTAGCCCTTGTAATCGCCGACCACGACGTAATCGCCCTGGATCACCGGGCCGGTCACCGAACGCCGCGCCAGCGCCTGCTGCGACCACATCGCCGAACCGGACGCCTTGTCCAGCCCATAGATCGTGCCCTTGCCATCGGTCACCACGACATTGCCGGACGAAACCGCCAGGCCACCGCCACCACCGTGGTCACGCGACCACAGCGGACGGCCGGTCGGGCCTTCGATGGCCAACGTTTCGTTCTTGAAGCTGGTCACGTACAGGGTGTTGCCTTCCAGCACCGGCGCACCATCGACGTCGGCCATGCGCTCCAGCTCGGTGCGGCCGTCCGGCGTACCGACCATCTGCTCCCACAGCGGGCGGCCATCCTGCATTGCCAGCGCGCTGAGGGTGCCGTCGTCATTGCCGATGAACAGCACGCCCGGACCGGTCACAACCGGCGCGTTGCCACGTACGGTCAGCGACGGCAGTTCCTGGCTGTTGAACCAGCGTCGCTCGCCGCTGGTGGCATCGAACGCGGTGGTGCGGCCATCGTTGCTGCGCACGAACACCAAGCCCTGCGCTACCGCAGGAGCCGCGATCACTTCGCCCGGCACCTTGGCACGCCACTTCTCGCCGCCATTGGCCGCGTCGAGCGCGATCACCTGTCCATCCAGCGTGCCGACCACGACCAGACCGTCGCCCGCGCCGGGACCGCCGGACAAACGCAGTTTGGCCTTTTTCTTTTCCTTCGCCGGCACGTATTCCCAGATTTCCTTGCCGGTTTGCAGGTCCAGCGCATGCACGCCGCCTTCCAGCCCTGCCGCATAGACGCGACCATCGGCCACGACCGGCACCTGGCGCACGCCGACGCGACCCTCGCCCTTGCCGACGTTGGCCGACCAGATGCGATCGACCTTGGCCGTGGCATCGAACTTGACCAGCTCGGCCGGTTCCAGCGCCTTCTTGGCTTCGGCGTCCTTGCCGGCGAACCAGCCCTTCACCGTCGAGCAACCACTGAGCGCCACCGCGACCAGCGCGATGCCCGCAACATGCTTGAGTTTCATCAGATCTTCTCCGCTGCGGGATCGGCGACGCTGCCGCCGGCATCCATCAGCTTGATTTCCAGCAGGCGACGCTGAGGCGCGGCGACGTCAAGCTTGCCCAGCGCCTGCGTGTAGAGGTCGCGCGCCTGTTCGCGCTTGTCCTGCGCGGCCAGTGCGTCGCCACGGATCTCCAGGCTTGCGCCGTCATCGACGTTGCCGAGCAGCGACAAGGCTTCATCCGGCTTGCCGGTTTCAATCAGCAAACGGGCGATGCGCTGGTCGATCAGCGTCTTGAACTCACCTTCGACCTTCAGGCCGCGCAAGGTCCTGATTGCATCTTCGTGCTTGCCGGCCTCGACCTGCGCCTTGGCCAGCTCCAGCGCCGCCAGCTCGGCGTAAATGCCGGTCTTGCCACCTTCCAGTGCCGCCACTTCCTTGGCTGCCTCGTCCAGATCCTTGGATTGCAGGCTGCGCGACACGGCTTCGTAGCGGCTGTTCGCCTCCACCAGCTTGCCCACCTGCTGCTTCTGCCACCATTGCCAGCCGCTGATCACGGCCAGCGCAAGGATTACACCACCGAAAATGCCGACGCCGTTCTGGCGCAACCAACTGCGGACACGTTCGCTTTGTTCATGCTCATCGAGCAAGTCATCAATCGCCATGCGTAACTCTCGCTCCCGCCTGCCGGGGGAGCCTTGTGTAGTGGGCTGCGCCTTGTCTCAATACGAAACCGGCGCCACGGAGCCGTCAGAGGATACCGTAAAGCGCGCCACATTATTACCGCGCGTATAAGCGCTCAGATCGACGCCACCACCCTTCTGGCGCAAATCCACTTCGGAAGCGTTGCCCACCACCATGCGACCAACCTGACCGGCGGCATAACTGCGCCTTTCGCCGGCGCGGATCAGCGCCTTCTCGATGATGCCCCCATCCGGCGCGGACACTTCCACCCAGCTGTCACCACGGAAATCCAGCGTCATCGCCTCGGCTGGCGCCGATTCGGCCGATGGCCGCGCGACTGGCGCAATCGAAGCGATGTACGGCGCGCGCTCGGCGGCCGGACGCGCCGTCAGTTCATCCGAGGTTGCCGGCACCGTGGCGGCAACTGCTGCCTCGGGCAGCTCGTCCAGCGATGCGGTAGTGGTTCCGGCACCGCTGAACTTGCCCTGGAAGGCGTACCAGACCGGTACCGCCAACACCGCGGTGATGACCACATAGACCGCACGGCGGCCAAGGTTTTCGGCCACGCGCCGCAGGCGCGGGGTATGCATGTGGCTGACCAGCTTCGGTGGCTCGACCGGCGCGATGCGCGCCTGCTCCAGCAGGCCGCCCAGATCCACCCCCAGCAATTTCGCGTAGCTGCGCAGTTGGCCGCGCACGAATACCGACGCGCCCAACCGCTCCCATTGCTCGGCTTCCAGCGCGGCCACCACCTGCACCGGCATGCGCAAGCGAGTGGCCACGTCCGCCACTGTCAAACCCGCCGTTTCACGCGCCTGGCGCAGTTGCTCCCCGCAACCGGTCGCCAAAGCCTTCATACCCGGATCATTGCTCACAATGCATCAGCCCTGGGGATTCGGGGTTGCGCTTACGGGAAACTCCTCGCGCAACCGCTGTCGATATCGGCTTGCGGCGCTCCCATCGCCCAGCCGCTCTTCAATTTCAGCCGCGAGTTGTAACACGGAAACCGTGGCTGGTGCAGCCGCAAGACGCCGCTGACAGAAGGCCCGCGCTTCAAAATAGCGACCGTGTAGCACTTCGTTGCGCGCCATCGATTCCAATGCATAGGCATTGCCCGGCGCGAGTGCCAGGGCCTGACGCAAGTTCGGCTCGGCGCGCTCGTATTGCCCGGCATCCAGCGCGCAACCGCCGGCATTGGCCAGCGCATCGGCGCGGGCAGCATATGCGGGGTCGGCCAACGCACGGTCGAACCAGACCAGCGCTTCGGCCGGGTGACCACTGGTGCACAGCCATGCACCGTAGTTGTTCAACACGCCACCCTGACGCGGCGCCAGTTCGGCGGCCTTGCGGTACAGCGCGCCGGCGGCGGCCGCATCACCGCGCATGCCGAGGACCACTGCCTGCAATGTATAGGCATCTGGAACGCTCGGCTTCAGCTTCTGTGCCGAGCGCGCGTACTTGAGCGCAGCCTCCAGATCATTGCGGCCAAGGCGGTCGCCAGCCAGCCGCAGGATTTCCTGATAACGCATGCGCTCGCGAACCTGTCGGTCGTCGCGCAATTCATGCTGCGTGATGGCTTGGTCGTCCCACGTAATGCGGGTTGCCTTGACGCCATCGCCGCGGCCGCAGCTGGAGACCAGCAGCGTCAGGGCCAACAGCGCCAGCAGCCGCTCAGCCAAGCACGTTCCTCTGCGCCTGCACCGCGTCTTGTTCCTGCAGCAGGCGGTTGAACTCGGCCTGGCGGCGGGTGCGGTCCATCACCTGCCCCTTGAGCTGGCCGCAGGCCGCGTCGATGTCGTCGCCACGGGTACGCCGCACCATCGTCAACACTTGGTTGTCGAGCAGAATTTTCTGGAAGGCGCGGATCTGTTCCTCGTCCGAACGCTCGTAGCGGGTGCCGGGGAACGGGTTGAACGGAATCAGGTTGACCTTGCCCGAATCGCGCGCCTGCACCGCGTTGTCGAACTGGCGCATCAGCCGCGCCAGTTGGCGGGCGTGCTCGGGCTGGTCGTTGATGCCCTTCATCAAGGTGTATTCGAACGTCACCGAATCGCGCTTCTTGTTGCCGCGCAGGTAACGCGCGCAGGAGGCCATCAAATCGGCAATCGGGTATTTCTTGTTGAGCGGCACGAGGGTTTCGCGCAGTTCGTCGGTGGGCGCGTGCAGCGACACGGCCAGCGACACGTCGCTCTCGACCGAGAGCCGGTCGATCATCGGCACCAAGCCAGAGGTCGAAAGCGTTACTCGCTTGTTCGCCAGCCCGTAGCCCAAGTCGTCGCGCATGATGCTCATTGCGCGCACGACGTTTTCAAAATTCATCAGCGGCTCGCCCATGCCCATCATCACCACGTTGGTGAGGCGGCGCTGCTGGTGCGGCACGTTGCCCAGGTGGCGCGCGGTCACCCACACCTGTCCGATGATTTCGGCGGTGGTAAGGTTGCGGTTGAAGCCTTGGGTGGCGGTGGAACAGAATGTGCAGTTCAGGCCGCAGCCAACCTGCGAGGACACGCACAGCGTGCCGCGCCCCTTGTCGGGGATGTACACGGTTTCGACGGCATTTTTGCCATCCACGCCCATCGCCAGCAGCCACTTGTGGGTGCCATCGGCGGAAGGCTTGTCGAACACGACACCGGGGACGACGACCTCGGCATGCTGCTGCAGCTTGGCGCGCAGCCCTTTGCCGAGGTCGGTCATCTGGTCGAAATCGGTGACGTAGCGGTGGTGGATCCACTTCATCACCTGATGGGCGCGGAATTTCTGCTCGCCGAGGGTTTCGACGAAGAACTTTTCCAAGCCCGCGCGATCGAGGTCGAGCAGGTTTTGCTTGCCAGCCGTCGGTGCCGTTTTCGGCAACGGGGCGATGGCGGGCTGTACGACCTCGTTCACGGCTTCAACCTTCACTCAAGCTCAGCGCGAAACCACTTCGGTGGCGGCGAAGAAGTAGGCCACCTCGACGGCGGCGTTCTCGACCGAATCCGAACCGTGGGCGGCGTTGGCGTCGATGGATTCAGCGAAGTCGGCACGGATGGTGCCCGGCGCGGCTTCCTTCGGGTTGGTCGCGCCCAGCAGGTCACGGTGGGCCAGCACGGCGTTCTCGCCTTCCAGCGCTTGGATCATCACCGGGCCGGAAATCATGAACTCAACCAGCGCGTTGAAGAACGGGCGCTCGCGGTGCACGGCGTAGAAGCCTTCGGCTTCGCGGCGCGAGAGCTGCTTGTACTTGGCGGCCACGACCTTCAGGCCGGCCTTTTCAAAGCGAGCGTAGATTTCGCCGATCACGTTCTTGGCAACGGCATCGGGCTTGATGATGGACAGGGTGCGCTCCAGCGCCATGAGGATTCTCCGGGTGTTGGGCCGCTATGGCCCGAGGATGGGAAACAGGAAAAACCCGCGTGGGGACGCAGGCTTGGCATGAATTGCGGCAGCCAATTCTAACCGTTCGCCCCGGGCTTTTGCACGCCGCCGGATGAATCATGTTGCACGGCAACATGACCAAAGGCTCGAATCAAGCGTAGCATCCAAACAATCGTTTGATTGATAGAGCCAGACATGGCCAAACCCGCCAGCTTCTCCACCAAGGACCGCATCCTCGGCGCGGCCGAGGAATTGTTCGCGCAATACGGCTTTGCCGGCACCTCGCTGCGGCAAGTGACCAGCCATGCCGACGTCAATATCGCGGCGGTCAATTACCATTTCGGCAGCAAGGAAAACCTCGTCAACGAGGTGTTCCGCCGGCGCATGGACGAGATGACCGCCGCCCGCCTGAGCCAACTGGAACACGCCCGCAGCAGCCAGCCCGGCGACCTGCGCACGGTACTGGCCGCCTTCGTCGAGCCGGCCTTGGCAATGGCGCAAGACCGCCAGAGCGGCGGCGCGTTCGTGCGGGTCATCGCCCGCGCTTATGCCGAGAAGAACGACAATCTGCGCAAGTTCCTGTCCGACCATTACGGCCACGTACTGCGCGAGTTCGGCAAGGCCATCGACGCCTGCGTACCCGGCCTGAGCAAGGAAGAACTGTATTGGCGGCTGGATTTCCTCGCCGGTGCGCTGACCTATGCAATGGCCGATTTCGGGCTGATCAAGCGCCCGCATGGCATCAGCGAGGCCGCCCACCGCAGCAAGGCCGCGCAAGAACTGATCCATTTCGCCGAGGCAGGCTTCCGCGCCAGCGCGCTGGACGCCCCGCCCTCACCCTGATTCCACCCGGTACCAACAAAGGCCAACACCATGACCAATTCACTGCCAATCCGCCGCGCCGCCGTGCTGGGTGCCGGCGTCATGGGCGCGCAAATCGCCGCCCACCTGACCAATGCCGGTGTCGATACCGTGCTGTTCGACCTGCCCGCCAAAGACGGCCCGGCCGACGGCATCGTGCTCAAGGCGATTGCCAACCTCGGCAAGCTCAGCCCTGCCCCGCTCGCCAGCAAAGCGCTGGCCGAGGCCATTACCCCGGCCAATTACGAATCGAGCTTGGAGCAGTTGCGCGACTGCGATTTGATCATCGAAGCCATCGCCGAGCGCATGGACTGGAAGCAAGACCTCTACAAGAAGATCGCCCCGTTCGTGAACGAACACGCGGTGCTGGCCTCCAACACCTCGGGCCTTGGCATCAACAAGCTGGCCGACGTGCTGCCCGAGCAACTGCGCCACCGCTTCTGCGGCGTGCACTTCTTCAACCCGCCGCGCTACATGCACCTGGCCGAACTGATTCCGGCCACCACCACCGACAAGGCGGTGCTGGAAGGGCTGGAAACCTTCCTGACCACCAATCTCGGCAAGGGCGTGGTGTATGCCAAGGACACCCCGAACTTCATCGGCAACCGCATTGGCGTGTTCTCGATCCTCTCGACCATCCACCACACCGCGCAGTTCGGCCTGGGCTTCGATGAAGTCGATGGCCTGACCGGCCCACTGGTCGGCCGCCCGAAGTCGGCCACCTACCGCACTTCCGACGTGGTGGGCCTGGACACGATGGCCCACGTCATCAAGACAATGGCCGACACCCTGCCCGACGATCCGTGGCACGCCTACTTCAAGTCGCCGAAGTGGCTGGAAGCGCTGATCGCCAAGGGCGCGCTGGGCCAGAAGACCGGTGCGGGCATCTTCCGCAAGGTCGGCAAGGACATCGTGGTGCTGGATGTCGAGAAGCAGGACTACCGCCCGGCCGATCGCAAGGCCGCCGACGAGGTGGTCGAGATCCTGAAGATCAGGAACCCCGCCGAGAAGTTCGCCAAGCTGCGCGAAAGCCAGCACCCGCAGGCGCAGTTCCTGTGGGCGACGTTCCGCGACCTGTTCCACTACAGCGCCTACCACTTGGCCGACATTGCCGAAACCGCGCGCGACGTGGATCTGGCGATCCGCTGGGGTTACGGCTGGAGCCTTGGCCCGTTTGAAACCTGGCAGGCTGCCGGTTGGAAGCAGGTGGCGCAGTGGATTGCCGACGATATCGTCGCCGGCAAGAGCATGAGCAGCGCGCCGCTGCCGGACTGGGTGTTCGATGGCCGCGATGGCGTGCACGCCGCCGAAGGCAGCTACAGCCCGTCGCGCAACGCCAAGCTGCCGCGCTCGGCGTTGCCGGTGTATCAGCGCCAGCGTTTCCCCGACCCGCTGCTGGGCGAACAGTTCGCGCAGGGCGAGACCGTCTATGAAAACGACGGCATCCGCCTGTGGACGGATGGCGACGGCATCGGCGTCATCAGCTTCAAGACCAAGATGAACACCGTCTCCGACCAGGTGCTGGACGGCATCCAGCACGCCATCGGCTTGGCCGAAAAGCAGTTCAAGGGCGTGGTGATCTGGCAGCACAAGGAGCCGTTCTCCGCCGGTGCCGACCTGTCCGGCGCGCTGGGCGCGTTGCAGGCCGGCAAGATCGCCGAGTTCGAGGCGATGGTCGCCAACTTCCAACGCACCAGCCAGCGCATCAAGTACGCGCTGGTGCCGGTGGTCACGGCAGTTCGCGGGCTGGCGCTGGGCGGCGGCTGCGAGTTCCAGATGCACGCGGCCAAGTCGGTGGCGGCGCTGGAAAGCTACATCGGCCTGGTCGAGGCTGGCGTCGGCCTGCTGCCGGCGGGCGGCGGTTTGAAGGAACTGGCGGTGCGCGCCTCGCAGGCGGCGGGTGCCGATGGCGACGTGTTCGCTGAGCTGAAGAAGACCTTCGAAACCGTGGCGATGGCCAAGGTGTCCAACTCGGCGGTCAACGCCAAGGAACTGGGCCTGATGCGCGGCACCGAAAAGGTGGTGTTCAACGCCTTTGAACTGCTCTACATCGCCAAGGCCGAAGTCACCGCATTGGCCGAAGGCGGCTACCGCCCGCCGATGCCGGCACGCCGCATCCGCGTGGCGGGCGACGTCGGTATCGCCACCTTCAAGATGATGCTGGTCAACATGCTGGAAGGCCGTTTCATCAGCGACTACGACTACGAGATCGCCGAACGCATCGCCACCGTGCTGTGCGGCGGCAAGGTCGATCGCAATACGGTGGTCGATGAGGAGTGGCTGCTGACCCTGGAGCGCAAGCACTTCGTCGAACTGGCGCAACAGGAAAAAACCCAGGCCCGCATCGCGCACATGCTCAAGACCGGCAAACCGCTGCGCAACTGAGAACCGGGAATGGGGAATCGGGAGTGGCAAGAGCACACCTAGGTTTCCCCTTCTCCCCGCCCCACACATTTTCTGCCGGTAATTGGAATGTTGCCGTTCGCGTGAATCCACCCTTGCGATTCCCGACTCCCCATTCCCCATTCCCGGCTTTCGGAGAAAGCCAATGAGCAAAATCATCCAAGACGCCTACATCGTCGCCGCTACCCGTACCCCGGTGGGCAAGGCGCCCAAGGGCATGTTCCGCAACACCCGCCCCGACGACATGCTCGCCCACGTATTGAAGAACGTGGTTGCACAGGCGCCGGGCATCGACGTCAACCGCATCGACGACGCCATCATCGGCTGCGCGATGCCCGAGGCCGAGCAAGGCATGAACGTGGCGCGCATCGGCGTGCTGCTGGCCGGCCTGCCCAACACCGTGGCCGCGCAGACCGTCAACCGCTTCTGTTCCTCCGGCCTGCAGGCGGTGGCAATGGCGGCTGACCAAATTCGCCTCGGCAATGCCGATTTGATGTTGGCCGGCGGCACCGAGTCGATGTCGATGGTGCCGATGATGGGCAACAAGATTGCGATGGCACCGAGCGTGTTCGACAACGACCACGTCGCCATCGCCTACGGCATGGGCATCACCGCCGAGAAGGTCGCCGAGGAATGGAAGATTTCGCGCGAGGAACAGGACGCCTTCGCCCTGGCTTCGCACCAGAAGGCCATCGCCGCCATCCAGAACGGTGAATTCAAGAACGAAATCAGCCCCTACGAGATCGTCTCGCACCTGCCGGATTTGGCCGACGGCCAGCGCATCATCACCCGTAACAAGCTCGCCGATACCGACGAAGGCCCGCGTCTGGATTCTTCGCTGGAAGGCTTGGCCAAGCTGCGCCCGGTGTTCCGCAACGGCCAGTTCGGCGGCAGCGTCACCGCCGGCAACTCCTCGCAGATGAGCGACGGCGCCGGCGCGGTGCTGCTGGCTTCCGAGCAGGCGGTCAAGGACTACGGTCTGACCCCGCTGGCCCGCTTCGTCAGCTTCTCGGTCGCCGGCGTGCGCCCGGAAGTGATGGGCATCGGCCCGATCGCTGCAATTCCGAAGGCGCTCAAGCAAGCCGGCCTGAGCCAGGATCAGTTGGACTGGATTGAGTTGAACGAGGCCTTCGCGGCGCAATCGCTGGCGGTGATCCGTGATTGCGGGCTGGACGCGTCCAAGGTCAACCCGCTGGGCGGCGCAATCGCATTGGGCCACCCGCTGGGCGCGACTGGCGCCATCCGCACCGCCACGCTGGTGCACGGCCTGCGCCGCCGCCAGCAGAAGTACGGCATGGTGACGATGTGCATCGGCACCGGCATGGGCGCGGCAGGCGTGTTCGAAGCACTCTGACCCTATCACCATGTTGCAAACGAAAAGGGCGCACAACGTGCGCCCCCAGACTGCTGACAAACCCTGGCGCAAGCCGGGGTTTGTCGTTTTAATGCTTCATGCTCAAGACGCCGACACCCGCGCAGCAACATCTGGAGATGGTGACTCTGGAGATGCTGGTGCCCAAGGACCACTTGTTGCGGAAGATCGACGCGACGGTGGATTTCGAGTTCATCCGGGCGCAGGTCGCGCATTTGTACTGCGCGGACAATGGCCGCCCGGCCTTGGATCCGGTGGTGATGTTCAAGCTGTTGTTCGTGGGCTACCTGTTTGGTGTGCGCAGCGAGCGGCAGTTGATGCGCGAGGTGGCGGTCAATACGGCGTACCGCTGGTTTGCCGGCTTTCGCCTGACCGACAAGGTGCCGGATGCGTCCACATTTTCGCAGCATCGGCGGCGGCGCTATACCGACCCGGCGGTGTACCAGAGCATCTTCGACGCCATCGTGCGGCAGGCGATGTGGCATGGCTTGGTGGGCGGTCGGGTGCTGCACACCGACAGCACGCATTTGAAGGCCAATGCCAACAAGAAACAGTTCGACACAGTGCAGCTGGAGCAAACACCGTCGGCGTATCTGGCCGAGCTGGACGCGGCGGTGGACGCCGACCGCAAGGCGCACGGCAAGAAGCCGCTGCGGCGCGACGATGCCCCGCCTGCCCCCAAGGAGACCAAGGTCAACCGCACCGATCCGGACAGCGGTTACCTGATGCGCGAAGGCAAGCCGGAAGGTTTTTTCTATCTGGACCACCGCACGGTGGATGCGCGCCACGCGATCATCACCGACACCCATGTCACCGCTGGCAACGTGCATGACAGCCAGCCGTATCTGGAACGGCTGGACCGGCAACGCGAGGTGCTTGGGTTGGATGTGGAGGCGGTGGGGCTGGATGCCGGCTATGTCACCCCGCGCGTGTGCCAAGGCCTGGAGGAGCGCGGCGTACTGGGAGTGATGGGCTACCGCCGCCCGAGCCACACGCCAGGCTTGTTCTACAAGCGCGACTACCGCTACGACGCCGAAGCCGACGTGTACGTCTGCCCGAACGGACAAGCGCTGTCGTATCGAACGACCAATCGACAAGGCTACCGGGAATACAAACCCGATCCGGCCCTGTGCCAACACTGCCCGTTGCGCCAGCAATGCACACGCAGCGCCAATGCCACCAAAGTGGTGACACGCCACGTCTGGGAAGCGGCCAAAGAACGTGTCGATGCCAGGCGTCTCACCGCATGGGGTAAACGCGTGTATGCGCGGCGCAAGGAAACGGTCGAGCGCAGTTTTGCCGACGCCAAGCAACTGCATGGTCATCGCTACGCCCGCATGCGCGGCTGGCTACGCGTGACAGAACAATGCTTGCTGGCCGCCGCCGCGCAGAACATCAAGAAGATCGCACTGCTACTGGCGCGGCTTTATTGGCTGCTGAAAGGCCACCCATCGGCGCAATCGCGCTGGATAGCCCGTCTCCACGCCATTGCCGCCCTGTTTATCGGAAATCCGACCAACCGAAGGCTGGCCATCCCGGCGTAGGTTCCCGCAATGAAAAACCCCGTGTTCCGGAAAACACGGGGTTCGTCAGCAGTCTGAAAGGGCCTTGCGGCCCTTTTTGCTGCTCCACGATTTGCGCCATCAAGAACGTCCTGATGCACGCAGCCTGTCGGGAAAGCTTCATCGCGCACCATGGTGCGACCCTGCGGGTTTTCCCGGTGAATCCGCGGCGTTACTCGGCCAGCATCTTCCGCATCAACTCGCGCGCCGGCCCGGCCAGCTTCTCGTTTTCCAATGCAAAGCGGATGGTCGCCTCGACCAGCCCCAGATGGGTGCCGCAGTCGAAACGGGTGCCCTCGAAGCGGTAAGCATCCACCGGCTCGCTTTCAAGCAGCCTCGCAATGGCGTCGGTCAACTGGATTTCCCCACCCGCACCGGTGCCGGTCGCCTCCAGCAGCTCGAAAATCTTCGGGCTCAGCACGTAGCGACCGACCACGGCCAGGTCGCTGGGCGCATCCTCCGGCTTCGGCTTCTCGACGATCTGGGTGATATGGCCCTTGCGCCCATCGAACTTGTCGGTGGCGACGATGCCGTAGCTGCCGGTCTTGTCGTGCGGCACGTCTTCCACCGCAATCACGCTGGCGCCACTGGTTTCATTGAGGTCGGCCATCTGTTTGAGCGCACCATCGCCGCGGTTCCAGATCAGGTCATCCGGCAGCAATACCGCGAACGGCTCGTCACCGACGATGGCCTTGGCACACAACACCGCATGGCCCAGGCCCAATGCCTCGGTCTGGGTCACGAACACCGCACGAACGCCCTCGGGCAATACGTGCCGGATCTGCTCCAGCTGCTCATGCTTGCCAGCGCGTTCGAGCTTCTGCTCCAACTCGTAGGCTTTGTCGAAGTAATCGGCCACCGCATGCTTGTAGCGGTTGGTGACGAAGATCAGGGTATCGCAGCCGGCCGCGATGGCCTCATCGACCGCGTACTGGATCAACGGCTTGTCTATGATTGGCAGCATTTCCTTGGGCACCGTCTTGGTCGCCGGCAGGAAACGCGTACCCAAACCCGCGACCGGGAAAACCGCCTTGCGAATACGCTTCGACATCAATTTCTACCAACCTCTCTGGACGGGAACGGGACGATGTTGGCCCGTGCGTTTGCCCGCTTCGCCTCCTGCAATGGCGCATATTCGGGAACCGTACTGGACAGGATTTCCAGCATCGCATCCACGTCGTAGGCAGCCACCGCCTCCCGCAATCGCGTGACATTGCCGAGCACGTATTCGGCCGAGAACTCGCGCGCCCCTGCTTCCAACACCTTGGGGTGCGACGTCGGGCGGCTATTCTCGTCGAAGTAGAACAGGCTTTCGTGCAACTTTTCACCTGGGCGCAGACCAGTATAGACGATGGCGATGTCGGCACCGGGCTGCTTGCCGGCCAAGCGGATCATCTGCTTGGCCAGATCACGGATCAGCACGGGTTCGCCCATGTCCAGCATGTAGATCGCGCCACGCGACGATGATGCCGCTGCTTGCAGGATCAGCAGGCAGGCCTCGGGAATGGTCATGAAATAGCGGCTGACCTCGGGGTCGGTCACGGTCACCGGCCCCCCCTTGCGAATCTGCTCACGGAACAGCGGCACCACACTGCCCACCGAGCCCAGCACGTTGCCGAAACGGACGGTGACGAAACGCGTGCCCTTCTTCTGGTTCAGGCTCTGGCAGATCAACTCGGCATAACGCTTGCTCGCACCCAGCGCATTGGCCGGATCGACCGCCTTGTCGGTGGAAATGAACACGAAGTTGTCCACTTCATGCTCCTGGCAGGCCCGTGCCATGCACTCGGTCGCCAGCGTGTTGTTGCGCACTGCCTCGCGCAGGTTGCCTTCCAGCAACGGCACCTGCTTGTAGGCCGCTGCATGGAAGACGGTATCCGGCCGGTATTTCGACAAGGCATGGCGCACCAGCGCTGGGTCACCGCAATCGCCCAGCACGCATTCGATTTGCAAATGCGGGAAGTTGCGGCACAACTCGCCACGGATATCAAGCATCAGGTACTCGCTGATCTCCAGCAGCACGATCCGGGTCGCGCCGTGGCGTGCGCACTGGCGACACAGTTCCGAGCCGATGGACCCACCGGCACCGGTCACCATGATCGTACGGCCACGCAACCAGCCACGAACCAGCTCCCAATCCGGTTGCACCGGCTTGCGGCCGAGCAGGTCCTCGATCGCCACTTCCTTCAACTGGCCTGGAAGCGAGCCACCTTCCATCAGGTCGCTCAACCTCGGCACGGTACGGAACGGCAACCCGGTGCTTTCGCACAGGCCAACCACGCGCTGCATCCCCGCCGCATCCAGCGTCGGGATCGCGATCACCAGCAACTTCGCAGCGGATTCCCGCGCCACCGCTGCCACATCATCCAACGCGCCGAGGATAGGAACGCCCTGCAACTTGGCACCCTGCAGATGCGGAGAATCGTCCAGCAGGCCAACTGGTTCGTAATCACCCGAGCGCAGCAGGTCCTTGACCAGCGACTCCGCAGCCTGCCCTGCCCCCAGCACCAGCACGCGCCGGGCGCTGGCATCGGACTGGAGCGCCAGGTAATCCTTCCAACTGCGATACAGCAGCCGTGGGCCGCCCAGCATCATCGCCAATGCAAAGGGATAGACCACCAGCACCGATATGGGAATACCGTCGAGGCGCTTGTAGCTGAGCACCAGCACCGCCGCGAACAGGCCGATGAAGCTGGCCTTGAAGATGTTGACCAAGTCGGTGACGCTGGCGAAACGCCAGAGGCCCCGGTACAGGCCGACATGGCGGAATGCCAGAGCCTGGAGCAGCATCACCACGGCCACGTCGAAGCCGAACAGGGACAGCGGGGGCGAATCCTTCAGCAGCGCGTAGCGGGCCATGTGCAGCAACTGCCAGCATGCCCAGACCATGAACAGGTCATGCAGCATCACCGCGATGCGTGGAAAGCTTCCTGCCCACCATTGCCGCCAGAATGACATCTCGATAGTCCTTTGTTTACCGAACGAGCCGAGGCCGCAACACGCACCAGAGGCAGAAACCGGCGATGGCCCAGGCCAAGGCTCCTGCACTCCCCCACACTGGGGAAAGCTTTCCCAAAACGACGAAGAGTGTACTGCCGACGATGCTGAACAATGCGTAATCAAGCGTCACGACGGCGTGACTGTTACCCCGCCTCACGTACTGCTGATATAAATGCTGCGCATGGGCCTCCATCCAGCGCTCGCCCCGGCGCATGCGCGTGAGCAAGGTGAAGCCGGCGTCGATCAGGAATGCGGTCAACGGCACCAGCCAAACCGGCCAGGCGATGTCGGTCACGGTGATGCCCAATGCGACAAGACCGGCCAGCAGATAGCCCAGTGCACCACTGCCGACGTCGCCCATGAAGATCCGGGCCTTCGGAAAATTGAAGGGCAGGAACCCGGCGCAGCCCGCCGCCAGCAGCAACGCGATGCCGGCATGCGGCACGGGCAGCAACAACGCGAATGCGATGGCCGCCAGCATTGCCTGCGTGGCCGCCAAGCCGTTGATACCGTCCATGAAGTTCCACACATTCGTCAGCACGACCGCCAGTGCCATGCTCAACACCGCCTTGAACACATCTCCACTACCCTGCCAGACCAGTATCCCCAGCAGGATCCCGGCCAGCACATGCACGCATAACCGCGTGGAAGCAGGCAACGGCCGATGGTCGTCCCACCAACCAATGCCCGCAACCAGCAGCAGGCCTGCGGAAAAGATCGCCAATGGCAACGCGGATTCCGGCGCGACGAAGCTGATGGCCAGATAGGCCAGCAATTGCGACGCCACGATGGCGACACCGCCACCGCGCGGCGTGGCGACTTGATGGCTGCGGCGTTCACCGGGCTGGTCGAACAACTGGCGGCGCAGCGCATACCCCCGCGCCGCCCACGTCATCAGTACTGCGGCAAGGAAAACCGCCGCCAGCCCACCTACCCATGCCGCCGGCCACATGGCCTCAAAGCACCGCGTAATTCAGCAACGGCTTGACCGTACCCCACTCCTTGCAGCTAGGGCATTGCCAGTGGTGGGTGCGCGCGCCGAAGCCGCAACGGGTACAGCGGTAAGCGGGGTTGCGCACCAGTAGCTGGTCGGTGATGTGCTTCAGATCCTGCAAGGTCGCCACCGGGTCGGCGCCCTCGGCTAGAGTCAGGTCGATCAACGCCGATTCGCCACGCACGGAGGGGCGATCCTTCAGCTGGCGCCCCAGATAGGCACGTGCCGGACCGGCGCCTTCCTGCTCCTCCATCAACCGCGCCAAGCCCAGCACCGGGGCGATGCCGCGGTAGTGCTCGGTCATCTCGGCGAGGAAGGCGCGTGCACCGGCAAGATCGCCGACGTTGCGGTAGTTCTTTAGCAGTTGCGGCAGGATTTCCGGCAGATAGTCCGGGTCATTGCGCGCGGCGCGCTCAAACGCGCGCACTGCTGCCTCGTCGTTGCCGAAATCGCTTTCCAAACGGCCTTCGATGATGCCGGCGCGCACGCTGCGCGCATCAGCCGCATTGGCGCGGTGGATCGCCGCACGCGCGTCCTCCAGACGCCCGGCGGCACGGTAGCGCTCGGCCAATTCGCATTCGAACTGGCCGATCAGCTTGCCCATCGGCTCGTCGCTGACCTGCTCGTAGCGGGTGGCGTTCTCGATCGCCTTTTCCCAGTCGCGCTCGGCCTGATAAATGCCGATCAGGTGCTTGAGCGCCTGTGGCGCACGCTGGTCGAGGCGCGCAAGATCGGTGAATACGGTCTCGGCACGGTCCAGCAGGCCGGACTTCATGTAGTCCTCGCCCAGCGCCAGCAGCGATTGCACGCGCTGGGCGTCGGACAGGTCATTGCGGCTGGCCAGCCCCTGGTGCAGTCGAATCGCACGATCCACCTCGCCACGGCGGCGGAACAGATGGCCGAGCGCAAGCTGGGTCTCGAAGGTTTCCTTGTCCAGCTCGGCGATGTGCAGGAACAGCTCGATCGCCTTGTCTGGCTGCTCGTTGAGCAGGTAGTTCAGGCCACGGAAATAGGTACTTGACAGGCGACTGACCTGATTCTCGCTGTGCCGTTGCCCGCCACGCCGGCCGACCACCCAGCCGCACAGCGCCGCGATCGGCAGGAACAGGAAGAACCAGAACCATTCGGTGATGAAGGCCATCGTCGGTCAGCGTCCGTCGAAAGGAGAAGACGCCTGCGGCGCCGGCGCCAACGGGGCCTCGGCAGTTGCCGCAGCCTTGCTGGCACGTCGCAGGCGCGCATACAGGGGAATGACCACTCCGACAATGACGAGACCGCCCCCTGCCAACGCGCCCAGCAACAGCGCGGCAATGATCGCGAGTCCCGATGTTGTCTCCAGCGCCCAGAATGCCAAGCTAACGCTGATCTGCTGCGAGTTCTGTGCGCCAATCACCAAGCCACACACCAGAACAGCCAGTAACAGCAACAAACGGACAGCCTTCATGCGACGGCCTGCTCCATGTCGAAAGAAGCGCTAGCTTAACGGTCACGATGCAAATGCGCAGCAGCCAAGGGCTGCCGGAACACGTGCAAATCAAGCAGGATTCAGTTCGGATCGCTTTCCAGCGGCACGACGTCGTTGACGCGCTCGCGCAGTTCCTTGCCCGGCTTGAAATGCGGCACGTGCTTGCCCGGCAGCGCCACCGAATCACCCGTCTTCGGGTTGCGCCCGAGGCGCGGCGGACGGTAATGCAGGGAAAAACTGCCGAAACCCCGGATCTCGATGCGGTCGCCGGATGCCAGCGCACCGCCCATCATCTCCAGCAACGACTTCACCGCCAGATCGACGTCGTCGGCCTTCAAGTGCGCCTGACGGCGCGCAAGGATTTCGATCAATTCGGATTTGGTCATCGCGAACCCGTCACGGAGGTTTCCAACGCTGGAACGGCCCGGACTGATGTCCGGGCCGCCCAGTTCACATCAAACAGCCAAAGGCCGATTACTCGGATTTGCCGCCGTTCAACTGCGCACGCAGCAGCGCACCCAGACTGGTGGTGCCGGTGGCGGCTTCGGTCGAGGCCTTGTTGTACTCGGCAATCGCCTCGGCGGTCTCGGCTTCGTCCTTGGCCTTGATCGACAGCTGCAGGGTGCGGCCCTTGCGGTCCATGCCCACGAACTTGGCTTCGACCTTGTCGCCGACCTTCAGGTGCTGCGAGGCATCGTCCACGCGGTCGTGGCTGATGTCACGGGCCGAAACGTAGCCTTCGATGCCGTCGGCCAGTTCGATCACTGCACCCTTGGCATCGACTTCCTTGACCACGCCTTCAACCTTGGTGCCCTTCGGGTTGGCGGCCATGTACTGGCCGAACGGATCCTGCTCCAACTGCTTGACGCCCAGCGAGATGCGCTCACGCTCCGGGTCAACGGCCAGTACCACGGCTTCCAGCGTGTCGCCCTTCTTGAAGTTGCGCACAATGTCTTCGCCGGTGGTGTTCCAGCTGATGTCGGACAGGTGCACCAAGCCGTCGATGCCACCGTCCAGGCCGATGAAGATGCCGAAGTCGGTGATCGACTTGATCTGGCCGGACACCTTGTCGTTCTTCTTGTGGATGGCGGCAAAGGTTTCCCACGGGTTGGCAGCAACCTGCTTCATGCCCAGCGAGATGCGGCGACGCTCTTCGTCCACGTCCAGCACCATCACTTCGACTTCGTCACCAACCTGCACGACCTTGGACGGGTTGACGTTCTTGTTCGTCCAATCCATCTCCGAGACGTGCACCAGGCCTTCCACGCCCGGCTCGATCTCGACGAACGCGCCGTAATCGGTGACGTTGGAGACCTTGCCGAACACGCGGCTGTTGGCCGGGTAACGGCGGGCGATGTTGTCCCACGGATCCTCGCCCAGCTGCTTCAGGCCCAGCGAAACGCGGTTGCGCTCGCGGTCGAACTTCAGCACGCGCACGTCCAGCTCGTCGCCGACGTTCACGACTTCGGACGGGTGGCGCACGCGCTTCCAGGCCATGTCGGTGATGTGCAGCAGGCCGTCGATGCCGCCCAGGTCCACGAACGCGCCGTAGTCGGTCAGGTTCTTGACGACACCCTTCAGGATTGCGCCTTCCTGCAACTTGTCCATCAGCTGCTCGCGCTCTTCCGAGTGCTCGCTCTCGACGACAGCACGGCGGGAAACCACGACGTTGTTGCGCTTGCGGTCAAGCTTGATGAGCTTGAATTCCAGCTCCTTGCCTTCCAGATAGGCCGGGTCGCGCACCGGGCGCACATCGACCAGCGAACCGGGCAGGAAGGCGCGGACATCCTTGATGTCCACGGTGAAACCACCCTTGACCTTGCCGCTGATGCGGCCGGTGATGGTCTCGTTCTTTTCCAACGCTTCTTCCAGCTCGTCCCACACCATCGCGCGCTTGGCTTTCTCGCGCGACAGGACGGTTTCGCCGAAGCCGTTCTCGAGCGAGTCGAGGGCAACCTTCACCTGGTCGCCCACGCCCACGTCGATCTCGCCAGCGTCGTTACGGAACTGTTCGATCGGCACGATGCCTTCGGACTTCAGGCCGGCGTTGATCACCACCACGTCGCCGCGGACGTCAACGACGGTGCCGACGACGATGGCGCCCGGCTTCAGTTTGGCCAGGTTGGCTTGGCTGGCTTCAAACAGTTCTGCAAATGATTCGGTCATTGGATTTACTCGGTTGAACACATTGGACGGTGCGGCGTTGCGAAAACCCGTGCCGTCCAGCCTGTTGTGCGACTCCGTGCAGGCAGCCGCGTGTGAATGGAAATACCCGCCACGCACCATTGCGCAGCGGGGCTTGTTGCAACATCTTCGGTGCGACCGCAACCGGTGGACTGGCCGCGCTCAACGCTGCCCGGCTCAGGCTTCCGCGTGGGAAACCAAGGCCAACACCTTGGCAACGACGTCGTCGATGCCGATACCGCTGGTGTCGATGAGGACGGCGTCATCCGCCGGCCTCAGGGGCGCCACTGCGCGTTGTGCATCACGGGCGTCGCGGGCCATGATCTCGCGCAGAAGGTCGTCAAAGTTAACCGAAACTCCTTTTTCCTTCAACTGTTTATGCCGCCTGTGCGCCCGCTCCTCGGCGCTGGCGGTCAGGAACACCTTGAACGGGGCGTCCGGGAAGATCACCGTGCCCATGTCGCGACCATCGGCAACCAGCCCCGGTAGCTGCCTGAATGCGCGTTGGCGCTCCTTCAGCGCCGCCCGCACCTCGGGGATGGCGGCAATCGCCGAGGCCAGCGCACCGGTGGTTTCCAGCCGCAACTCGTCGGTGGCGTCGGTGTCGTTGACCAGCACCCGCAGGCTCTCGCCCTGCTCGGCGAAGCGGATCCAGGTATCGAAGGTACAGCGCACCAACGCCGAGGCATCCGAGGTGTCGATGTCGGCCCAGCTGGCCGCCACGCCCACAGCCCGGTACAACGCCCCGGAGTCCAGATAATGCCAACCAAGCCGGCGCGCAACGATGCGACTGACCGTGCCCTTGCCCGCCCCGGACGGGCCATCGATGGTGAGGACGGGGGGAAGTTGGCTCATCAAGGCTGCCTGCCGCGGGTTCGGGAATCTGGCATTCTAGCGCCCCGCCCGACCACCTCCGCATCCGGCCCGGCGCAAGCACTTGAACCAGCTCGGGAATACCCGGTAGAATGGCGGGCTTGAACGAGCGTCAACCTGCCGAGCGCCAATCTGGCATGTCCGCGGCAACGCTCTCCCAGAAGAATTCCCCAGATATCTGCCGAGGTATGCCATGAAAGTTTTGTCCTCCCTGAAGTCGGCCAAGTCCCGCCACCGCGATTGCAAGGTCGTGCGTCGCCGCGGCAAGATCTTCGTGATCTGCAAGTCGAACCCGCGCTTCAAGGCTCGCCAGCGCTGAGCCGGGCCGGGCGGCGCAAGCCGCCAACGGAACCCACAAGGGTTCTGGCTCCATCCAGAAAGCCGCCTCCGGGCGGCTTTTTGCTTCCACCGTTCGTGACGGGCATCGCTTCCGAGACACCATCAGCGGCGTGGGAAATGGCCCCGAGCGGTTTTCCAGCGGAATTTTTGTTGTAATCGGCAGCTTGTGTCCGTACGGGGAGTAGTGACCATGAAACACACGATCCATGCCTTGACCCTTATTGTTGCCGCCTTCGTCGCCGCTCCGGCAGCGATGGCCGATACCTTGCTGATCGACCGCGCACAGGAAAAGCCGGCCGGCGCCCTGCCCGTACGTGGCCAGTCCATGCAGCAGGTCGAGGCCAGCTTCGGCGCGCCGCAGGAACGGCTGCAGCCGCGCGGCGGCCAGAAGCAGCAGTGGCCGACGATCAACCGCTGGGTCTATCCGGCCTTCACCGTCTATTTCGAGAAGCAGCGCGTGATCGACGTGGTCGCCAACCGGGCCGGGCCGCAGGAAGTGGGCCCCAAGCCCCCGATCCGCTGACGCGACACCCGCATCCCGGCGAGAACCCAGATGACGCCCGGGCCACACGACCCGGGCACGACCGAGTATTGACCTGCAATGACCGATGCACTCCGCTTCCCCGCCGAATGGGAGCCGCAATCCGGCGTCCTGATCGCCTGGCCGCACGCCGACACCGACTGGGCTGAGCGCTTGGCCGAGGTCGAGGAAACCTACATCGCACTGGTCGCGGCCATCACCCGCTTCCAGCCGGTGCTGATCTGCGTGGCCGATGACGACATCGAAACCTATGCGGAAATGCGCCTGCGCTCGAACCGCATCGACATGGCGCGCGTGCGCTTCGTCAGTGCGCAGTACGACGACACCTGGCTGCGCGACTCCGGCCCGATCACGCTCAAGCGTGGCGACGGCGGCTTCCAGTTGCTGGATTTCCGCTTCACCGGCTGGGGCGGCAAGTTCGAGGCCAGCCGTGACGACCAATTGGTCGGCGCGCTGCATGAGGCGGGCGTGTTCAACAACGCCGAAGTGCGCAGCATCCCGTTCGCGCTGGAAGGCGGCGCCATCGACACCGACGGCGCCGGCACCTTGCTGACCACGTGGCAGTGCCTGCACGAACGCCACCCCGAGCGCAGTCGCGAATCCTTGAGCGCCGACATGGCGCAGTGGATGCAGCAGGAGCGCGTGCTGTGGCTCGACCACGGTTATTTGGAAGGCGACGACACCGACGCCCATGTGGACACGCTGGCGCGCTTCGCCTCGGCGGACAGCATCGTCTATCAGGATTGCGACGACCCGCAGGATTCGCACCACGCCGAATTGCAAGCAATGGGCGCGGAGCTGGCCGCGCTGCGCACCGCCGATGGCAAGCCTTACCGCCTGTTCCCGCTGCCGTGGCCGCAGCCGGTACTCGACGAAGGCCGCCGTTTGGCCGCCTCGTATGCCAACTTCCTGATCGTCAACGGCGCGGTGCTGATGCCGGCCTACGGCGACCCGGCCGACGACGCTGCGCGCGACGTGCTGGCCCAAGCCTTCCAGGATCGCGAAATCGTGCAGGTGCCGTGCCGCTCGCTGATCTGGCAGAACGGCTCGCTTCACTGCATCACCATGCAACTGCCCGCCGGCCTGCTGTAACTGCACAACCTCATGTGGGAGCGGCCTTGGCCGCGAATGCTTCCCGGGTTTTCCCGTTACCGGAGCATTCGCGGCCAAGGCCGCTCCCACAGGTGTTTCATGGCACAGGTTCCGTCACGCCTTACAATGCCCGGATGAAGACCAAGACCCTCACCGTCGCGCTGATCCAGGAGCGCAACCACGGCGACGCCGCATCCAATCTGGCCATCATCGAGCAACGCGTGGCCGAAGCCGCCGCACAGGGCACGAAGCTGGTGCTGTTGCAGGAACTGCACAACGGCCCGTACTTCTGCCAGCACGAATCGGTGGACGAGTTCGACCTGGCCGAGTCGATTCCCGGCCCCAGCACCGAGCGCCTCGGCGCGCTGGCCAAGCAATATGGCGTGGTGATCGTCGGCTCGCTGTTCGAGCGCCGCGCCGCCGGCCTGTACCACAACACCGCGGTGGTGTTCGAAAAGGACGGCACCCTGCTCGGCAAGTACCGCAAGATGCACATTCCGGACGATCCGGGCTTCTACGAAAAGTTCTACTTCACCCCGGGCGACATCGGCTTCAAGCCGATCGACACCTCGGTCGGCCGCCTCGGCGTGCTGGTGTGCTGGGATCAGTGGTACCCGGAAGCCGCGCGCTTGATGGCGCTGGCCGGTGCCGAACTGCTGCTCTACCCCACCGCGATTGGTTGGGATCCAGATGATGTTCAAGACGAAAAAAACCGCCAGCGCGATGCGTGGGTGTTGAGCCATCGCGGCCACGCCGTGGCCAATGGCCTGCCGGTGCTGTCGTGTAACCGCATCGGTCATGAAGCTTCGCCGCTGGGTGCCTCGGGCATCCAGTTCTGGGGCAACAGCCACGTGCTCGGCCCGCAGGGCGAGTTCCTCGCCGAAGCCGGCACTGAGCCGACCGTGCTGGTGGTGAATGTGGATTTGCAGCGCAGCGAGCACGTGCGCCGCATCTGGCCGTTCCTGCGCGACCGCCGCATCGATGCCTACGGCGACTTGCTCAAGCGCTACATCGACTGACCTGCTCTTGTGGGAGCGGCTTCAGTCGCCAATGCCCTGGCCTTGCACCAACAAGAAGCTTCGATGCATTCGCGACCGAAGTTGCTCCCACCTCGAAAGCCGCCCATGAGCCTCATCATCCGCGACGCCGTCGCCGCCGACATTCCCGCCATCACCGCGATCTACACGGTGGAAGTCACCGACTTCGTGAACACCTACGAATACGAAGTACCGAACGAAGCGGAAATGTCGCGACGGATGCAGGACATCACCGGACGCGGCTACCCGTACCTGACCGCCGAACTGGATGGCGACATCATCGGCTACGCCTACGCCAGCAGCTTCCGCTCCCGCGCCGCCTACCACTGGGTGGTGGAGAACTCGGTCTATGTGGCCGCCAGCGCGCAAGGGCGCGGTATTGGCGCTGCATTGATGCAGGCGCTCATCGATGCATGCATCGCGCGCGGCTTCAGGCAGATGGTCGCGGTGATCGGCGAGCCGGCCAATACCGCCTCGATCAGGCTGCACGAGCGCTTCGGCTTCCACCACATCGGCACCCTCCCCGGCATCGCGTGGAAACACGGGCGCTGGCTGGACACGGTGTTCATGCAGCGCGCGCTCGGCGATGGCGCCGGCTGCACCCCTTCCAATGAATGACGCAATGACCGACACCCTCAACGAAACCCGCGGCGAACTGCTCGCCGGCCAGCCCGTGCGCATCGTCGAACGCGATGGCGTGCGCTACACCCTGCTTGGCACCGCCCACGTGTCCGCCGCCAGCGTGCAGGCCGTCGAACACGCCATCGGCAACGGTCAATTCGATGCAGTGGCCGTCGAACTCGACCCGCAGCGTTTGCAGGCATTGACCGACCCGGACGCAATGGCACGGCTGGATCTGGTCGAGCTGATCCGCAAGGGCCGCGTGGCGCTGTTCGCCGCCAACCTCGCCCTGGCAGCCTACCAGCGCCGGCTGGCCGAGCAACTGGGCATCGAGCCGGGCGCCGAGCTCAAGCGCGCCGTGCAATTGGCGAAGGAAAACAACCTGCCGGTTCACCTGATCGACCGCGACGTCGGCCTGACCTTCCGCCGCGCCTCGCAGCAGCTGGGCTTCTTCGGCAAGCTGAAGCTGATCGCCGGCATCGGCGCGGGGCTGTTCTCGTCGGAGGACGTCGGCGAAGAGGAAATCGAGAAGCTCAAGCAGGGCGACATGCTCGAGTCCAGTTTGGGGGAATTTCCGCCAGCGAGAGCCCGGCGCTGTACGACACCATCATCGGCGAGCGCGACCGCTACATGGCCACGCGCCTGCGCGAGGAGCACAACGCCGAACAACGCAACGTGCTGGCGGTGGTCGGTGCCGGCCACCTTGCCGGTTTGGCGCGCTATCTGGAAACCGACACCGACGCGCCCGGCCCGCTGCGCGCGCAACTGGAAGCCGTGCCGAAGAAGCGCAACATCCCGTGGATCACCCTGACCATCCTCGCCGTGGTGTTGGCCGGCATCGGCGTCGGCTTCTGGAAGGGCGGCATGGACATGGGCGCGCAGATGCTGGCGATCTGGGTGCTCTATACCGGCGGGCTGGCCGGCCTGGGCGCGTTGCTGGCCGGCAGCCATCCATTCAGCATCCTTACCGCGATCGCCGTGGCGCCGTTCAAGCCGTTCCGCCTGAGTATCCCTACCGGCGCGTTCGCGGCGCTGGTGGAAACACGGCTGCGCAAGCCGGCCTACAAGGATTTCATGCAGCTGCGCGACGACGCGCAAACCGTGAAGGGCTGGTACCGCAACCGCGTCACCCGCATCGTGCTGACCTTCATGCTGACCAACATCGGGAGCATGCTCGGCCTGTGGCTGACCGGCTTCAGCGTGTACGGCAAGCTCGCCTGGATAATGTTGCCGCGCGGATGCCGACCGTTGGTCGGCATCCACCACCATTGCAACCGCCCACAGGAGCGCGCCAAGGTGCGCTCCTGCATCATCCACTCAGGTTGTTGCAGCTTCTGCCGCCGGCAACCCACGCGCGCGCCGTACCAGCCGCGCGGTACCCATGCGCAGGTCGTCGAGGATCGCGTAGATGGTCGGCAGGAACAGCAGGCTGACCACGGTCGAGAACGCAAGGCCGCCGGCAATCGCGCGGGCCATCGGGTGGTACGGCGGCATGTCGTTGGCGGTCTGCGTGTTCAGCGCGATCGGGATCATCGCCAGGATCGCCGTGCCCATTGTCATCATGATCGGGCGCAGGCGTTCGCGGCTGCCTTCCACCAACGCGTCGGTGCGTGCCATGCCGCGCCGTCGCAGGTCGTCGATGTGCTCGATCATCACGATGCCCTGTTGTTCACCACCACGCCCATCAGCACCAATATGCCGATCACCGCCATGATGTTCATCTCGGTACCGGTGATCCAGAACAGCCAATAGACGCCGAAGATCGAGAACAGCACGCAGGACATGATTGC
>JAUCDH010000013.1:0-121875 GCA_034675465.1 Stenotrophomonas sp.
AAAGCAAGCCGCCGCCCTGCTGCAAGGCGCTGGCGCCGGCGGCAAAGCTGCCCGGCCTGCAAATCGGCATTGCCATCGAGCAGCTCGAACGCACGCTCCACCCGCTGCGCCGATGAAAGTGTTTGCGCACCGAAGAAACCGGCAGCCTGCGCGGCATGGGTGACGTTGACCCGCTGCAAGTCCAGCCACGCATTCCGGCTGTCGTAGCCATAACTGGTTTGCAGCAAGGCGATGCCGCTGCCCTGGGTTGCGCTGGCCGCCACATCGAACTGGCCGCCGAGGCCGCCTTCGGCATGGATCAGGTCCTGCCGCTTGCCATCCTGCGCCACGTAGCCGGGCACCATGCCGTCGATCAGCACGCCACCGCCTTCCAGCGTCGCCGTGCCGGTGACCTGCAGGGCATTGACGCCCAGCGCGATCAGCAACTGCGCGCCGCCGCGCTGCACGTAATTGCCGTCGATGGTGCTGCTGCTCCCGCCGGCCGACAGCACGATGCTGCCGCCGTTATCGACGTTGCCGGTCACCCGCGTCGTGCCGCTCATGAACTGCAATGCCGCCTGCGATGGATCGGCCTGCGCCATGATGGTGACGTTCGACCGGATCGAACCGCCATCGCGCAGCGCCAGCGTGCCGCGCTCGATGAGCGGGTCGCGCCGGCATAGGTGTTCGCCCCCGACAACGACAGCGCGCCGCTACCCTGCTTACCAAGCCGCCAGCGCCGCTGATCGCGTTGCTCCAGATCGAATCCAGCCCGCTCTGGTTGACGTTGACGGTGACGTCGCCCCAGTCGAATTTCGCCGGCCCCTTCACCGCCTTGCCGACGTTGAGCAGGCCGTAGCCGAACACCGCGTCGCTGCCGGGCGCGCCCAGGTCGGTGGCCGTGCCCAGCAGGGTCTGCCGCACCAGGTCGTTGTCGAAATAGGGGAAGGCCTGCCATACCAGCGCCGCCGCGCCGGATACCAGCGGTGCAGCATAGGAAGTGCCGCTACCGAAGTAATAGGACAGGTTGCCCGAGGTAGCGTTCGGGCCAACGAACGTGGAAGTGCCCGGCGCAACCAGGCAATAGTTCTTCGCAATGCCGCAGGCATTGGAATAACCGGCCAGTTGCGACGGGTTGGCCGTATCCAGCGCCGCCACCGCCAGCCAGCCGCGTTCGAGGTCGGCCGCCGGCAGCGTGCCGTTCGGGCCGGCCTTGCTCGGCAGCGCCGCCATGTCGGTCGGGTTGGCGCGCCCCTCGTTGCCGGTGGCGAACACCACCAGCCCGTCGTTGCCGATGATGAAGGGGCGGTATTCGCTGGCGATCGGCGCGGTCGCGGTCGGGCGCGTCCAGTACAGCCCGCCCCACGAGTTGTTCATGATGCGCACGCCGGCACGGATCAAATCGTCATGGATCGACGCCATGCCCAGCGCGCCGGTGACCTCGTTGCCCTGCCCGGAGCCATCGTCCTTGGGCCGCTCGTCGTTGATGATGCGCGCCGAGACGATCTGCGCCCCCGGCGCGATGCCGCCCGGCCAGCTCCCTGCCGCCGCGCCGGCCGCCAACTGCGCCACCGTGGTGCCGTGGCCGACCACGTCGTCGATGGCGAGGTTGTTCTTGCGCGGATCGACGTAACTGAAATTGCCGACCACCCGCCCGGCCAGCGTCGGATGGTTGCGCATCACCCCCGAATCGACGATGCCGATGCGAATGCCCGCGCCGGTGAAACCGGCCGCCTGCGCGGCCTTGGCATTGGTCAGCGCCAGGTGCGCGTCCATCGCCGGCTGCGGCGTGGTCGAGCCGGAGGGCGGCGGCGGGGTCGGTGGCGTGGCAGGCGGCGGGTCGGCCTTGGTGCCGCCTCCGCCGCCACACGCGGCCAGCGCCAAGGCCAGTGAAACGGACAGTGCGTTGCGAAACTGCAAAGGGCTGTTCATTGCTCTCTCTCCGTGGCTCCGTCCGGCCCGGCACCCATTCAGGCAACCGGAGACCGAGTCATTCGATGGCGACCTTCTAGACCGCAAGCACACGCTACAGTCCGCCGGACGTGCCGTTGGTCCAATATGCGCGCCACTGCCGGCTTTCGATAATCGTCGCAAGATACAACCGAGACCGCATCATGTCCGACATCGTCATCGCCGCCGCCAAACGCACCGCCATCGGCTCCTTCCTCGGCCAGTTCAACGGCGTTCCCACACCGACCCTCGGCGCCACCGCCATTGCCGCGGCCATCGCGCAATCCGGCATCCCCGCCGCCGACGTTTCCGAAGTCATCATGGGCTGCGTGCTGCCGGCCAACCTCGGCCAGGCCCCGGCCCGCCAGGCCGCGCTCGCCGCCGGCCTGCCGACCAGCGCCGGCTGCACCACGCTCAACAAAGTCTGCGGCTCGGGCATGAAGGCCATCATGCTCGGCCACGACCTGATCAAGGCCGGCTCGGCCAGCGTCGTCGTCGCCGGCGGCATGGAATCCATGTCCAACGCGCCGCACATGATCCCCAACTCGCGCACCGGCAACCGCTACGGCAACTTCCAGGCGGTCGATCACATGGCGTGGGACGGCCTGACCAACCCCTACGATGGCCAGTCGATGGGCGTGTTCGCCGAAGGCACCGTCGCCAAGTTCGGCTTCACCCGCGAGGAGCAGGACGCCTACGCCATCGAATCGGTCAAGCGCGCACAGGCCGCGCAGGCCAATGGCGCGTTCGACGGCGAGATCGTCGCGGTCAAGGTCGCCACCCGCAAGGGCGAGGTCGAGTTCACGCAGGACGAACAGCCGGGCAAGTCCGACATCGCCAAGATCCCCACGCTGAAGCCGGCGTTCAAGAAGGACGGCAGCGTCACCGCCGCCAGTTCATCGAGCATTTCCGACGGTGCCGCCGCGCTGGTGCTGCTGAGCGCCGACGAGGCCGCCAAGCGCGGCGTACAGCCGCTGGCGCGCATCGCCGCCCATGCCACCTTCTCGCAGGAGCCGGAGTGGTTCACCACCGCCCCGATCGGCGCGATCAAGCAGGTGCTGGACAAGGCCGGCTGGCAGGTGGGCGACGTTGACCTATTCGAGATCAACGAAGCCTTCGCCGTGGTGGCGATGGCCCCGATCCGCGAGCTGGGCATCCCGCACGAGAAGGTCAACGTCAACGGCGGCGCCTGCGCGCTGGGCCACCCGATCGGTGCCTCCGGCGCGCGCCTGGTGGTTACGCTGGCAAATGCCTTGCGCACGCGTGGTCTCAAGCGGGGCATCGCCTCCCTGTGCATCGGCGGCGGCGAGGCCACAGCCATTGCCATCGAATTGATTTGATTGGAATTAACAGGCATTTCACGAAAATGAATGCGGCATCGCTTGACACTTGTAATCTGCCCGCCATCATGTCCCCGGCGCGCATTGGCGCGTTCATTCAATTCCACGACGAGGATTCACAAATGAGCATCAACAAGCTGCTGATCGCGATGACCCTGGGCCTGGCTCTGGCCGCCTGCTCGAAGCAGGAAGCTCAGGACGCCGCCGCTACCGCCGACGCCGCTGCTGCCACCGAAACTCAGGCTGCTGCCGACCAGGCCGCCACCGCCGAAGCCGCTGCCCCGGCCGAAGCCGCTGTCGAAACCACCGCTGCCGACGCCGCTGCTCCGGCTGAAGCCGCTGCCGACGCCGCTGCTCCGGCCGAAGCCGCTGCCCCGGCTGCCGAAGAAGCCAAGCAGTAATAACTGCCGCTTCGACGCAAGTCAGAAAGCCGCTGGTTCGCCAGCGGCTTTTTTGTTCTTCATCTCCCAACTCCGGGGAGGACGGCGCGGATCTTGAGGAAGAAGCAGGTGTCATCGCGGTAGCCATAGGCGATGCGCTTGATGGCCTTGATCCTGTTGTTGGTGCCTTCGAGCAGGCCGGTGTGCATTGGCCAGCGCCCCCCCACCCACAACACCCGCTTGCGCTCCACATCCAACACGACAGTGGCGTAGCGGCGACCCCTCTGGACGGCGAATTCGTCCAAACCGGGACATGCACACTCCATCGCGGCCACAGCCGACATTCCGTTTGTTGCCCTGAACATCGGCAAGCCTGACCGGTCGGTCGTGTGCCACTCCCCTCAGCTGGGAGACGAACCAAACAAAGGGCCGCATTGCAGCCCTTGTCATTCCACACACGACTACCGCGCTCAGTTCTCCAGCAACGGCTTGCGCGGCATCCGCTCCTCGCGCATCGCGGCGTTATAGACGAAGGAGGCCACGATCGCCGCTGCCTGCTTCAGGTCTTCCGGTTCGGCGTGATCCCACGTATCCAGATTGGAGTGATGGACGTTGCTGAAGTAATCCAGCCGGTCCTGGATGAACTGGAAGCCCGGCAAGCCCACGCGGTCGAAGCTGATGTGGTCGGTGCTGCCGGTGTTGCGGCTGGCCACGGTGGTCGCACCCACGTCGTTGAACGGCTTCAGCCATGCCTCGAAAATCGGCATCGCCGCCATGTTCTCCTGCGCATAGATGCCACGGAAGCGGCCCGAGCCATTGTCCATGTTGAAATAGACCGAGAACTTTTCGTAGTCGCGCAGCTTCTGCAACGGCCCGGTCGGCTCGCGCAGCGAGGCCGGCAGCGCCTTCTGCGCCGGGTCGGAGGGTTCCGGGTAACGGGCGAAGTTCCTGGCGACGTGCGCCTGCGAGCCAACCAGGCCCTGCTCCTCGCCGCTCCACAA
The DNA here is from genome assembly GCA_034675465.1 of Stenotrophomonas sp. GTDB lineage: Bacteria > Pseudomonadota > Gammaproteobacteria > Xanthomonadales > Xanthomonadaceae > Stenotrophomonas. Next base: position 4,651 of record JAUCDH010000013.1, read on the forward strand.
CGCCACGCGGATGGTGCGCTTCGGCTTTGCACCCACCGCCTTGAGGATGCGCATGGCCTCCATCATCACCGCCACGCCGGCGGCATTGTCGGCCGCGCCGGTGCCGGTGTGCCACGAATCCATGTGCGCGCCCAGCATCACGACCTCGTCGGCCTTGCTGCTGCCGCGGATCTCGGCCAGCGTGTTGTAACCGGGCTGGTTGGCATCGTCGGTGAAACGCGCATCGACGTTGACCCGCAGCTTCACCGGCTGCTTGCGCCCGATCGCGCGCGCCAGCTGGTTGTAGTGCTCGGCGATCATCGCCAGCTCGGGGATGCCCACCGGCTCGCCGGCCTTGCGCGAACCGCCGCCGCCGACGCGAATGATGCCGTTGTCCCAGCCGCTGATGCTGATCGCCGCCAGCGCGCCCTCTTCGGCGAAGAAGGCATTGGTCGCGCGCACCAGCTCCTGCCGCTCAGCGTATTCCTTCAGCTGCTTGGCGCGGTCGCGCTCCTGCGACTTGGGAATGGTGAACTGCTGCAGACCTTCCAGCGACGTCGCATCGTGGCGGTGCGAATCCGGCTCGGTGCCGCGCTTGTACTCGCGCGCGTCGCCCAGCAGCAGGATCTTGCCGCGCAACTTGCCCTTGTATTTTTCGAGGTCGGCCAGTTTCTTGATATCGACCTTGACGACTTCGCCTTCCAGCGTGCCATTGGTGCCCGGCGTCCACGCCTTGGGCAGCGCGTACAGCTGGGTCAAGCGCGGCTCCAGCATTTCCACGCTGGCCGATTCGAACTCCCAGCCACGGCCAAAGTCGTCGAACGCCTCGTCATGCACGTTGACCAAGCCCCATTCGTTGAACTTCTGCCGGGTCCAGCCGTTGGCGCGGGCCATCGCCGGCGAATTGGTCAGGCGCGGGCCGATGGTTTCGGTGAGATGGGAAAAGGTGTCCATCACCTGCGAGCGGTGGAAGGCTTCCTGGCGGATCTTGCCCACCATGTCCAGATCGACCTGCTCGGCCGCCTGTGCGCCGGTGGCAACTGCCAACCCCATGCACAACGCCAACAAACCCCGCTTGCTCATCACTTCCCCCGGCCTTTGGCCCATTACGACAGAAGCCCGAGTCTAGCCAGCACGCGGCAGGGGTGAGCCGGCCAATGGTCATGGTTGGAGTCAGCTCGTCCCCTGAACCGCACGCACTACCCGCGCAATTAGGAACAAACGCCCGGCATAAGCCGGGCGTTGGGGGGTACAGAACCAGTGCGCGAATCAGGCCACGGTAGAGGAGCGCAGCGCGGCGATGCGCTCTTCCAGCGGCGGGTGGCTCAGGAACAGCTTCTTCGCGGTCGAACCGGCAATGCCGAAGGCGGCGATCTGGTTCGGCAGCGTGCTCTGGCCGTGGTTGAGCTTGAGCCGCTCCAGCGCGGCGATCATCTTCTGGCGGCCGGCGAACTGCGCACCGCCGGCGTCGGCGCGGAATTCGCGGTGGCGCGAGAACCACATCGCGATCATCGTCGCGAACAGGCCGAACACCATCTCCAGCACGAACACGATGATGTAGTAGGCAAAGCCGCGGCCGCTGTCGCGGTTGCCGGACAAGGCACTGTCGATGACGCCGCCGACCACGCGCGCCAGCACGATCACGAAGGTGTTCAGCACGCCTTGCAGCAGTGCCATCGTGATCATGTCGCCGTTGGCGACGTGGGCGATTTCATGGCCCAGCACCGCTTCGGCCTCGTCCTCACTCATGTTGTGCAGCAGGCCGGTGGACACCGCCACCAGCGCGTTGTTGCGGTTGGCACCGGTTGCAAAGGCGTTGATTTCCGGCGCGTCATACACTGCCACTTCCGGCATGCCGATACCGGCGGCTTTCGCCTGACGCGCCACAGTGTCCAGCAGCCAGCGTTCGGTGGGGTTGCGCGGCTGGGTGATGACCACCGCGCCGGTACTGCGCTTGGCCATGAACTTGGACAGCAGCAGCGAGATGATCGAACCGCCAAAACCGAAAATCGCGGCCATCACCAGCAGGCCGCTCATCTGCGAGGGATTCACGCGCAGCAGGGACATGACCACGCTCGCCAAGGCAAGCACGGCAATGTTGGATAGCAGAAACAGCCCGATACGGGTAAACATTGGGAGTCAGATCCATGAGGATGAAAACGTCTGCCAAATCTGCGGCTCCGGCAGGTTGAATTCAAGCAGTAATCTGACCGACGATTCAGCTTCGATGCCTTCCATTCCCTACTGCGGCCGTTTTGCCCCCTCGCCCACCGGCCCGTTGCACCTGGGCTCGATGCTGGCCGCCTTCGGCAGCTGGCTGCTGGCACGGCACGCCGGCGGGCGATGGCTGGTGCGCATCGAGGATGTGGACACACCGCGCGAGGTGCCCGGTGCCAGCGCCGCGCAACTGGCGACACTGGCCGCCTTCGGCCTGCAACCGGACGCGCCGGTGCAGTACCAAAGCCGCCGCCATGCGCTGTACCAGCACGCCGCCGAACAACTGCTGCAACAGGGCAAGGCCTTCCTCTGCCATTGCAGCCGCACCGACCTTGCCTACCAGCAGGGTATCCACCGCCATTGCGTGGCCCGCCCGCCGCGCCCGCAGCCGGCCATTCGCCTGCGCGTGGGCGACGGCAGCCACGTCGTCGTCGAGGATGGCCTGCAAGGGCGCATCGAACAGGCGGTGGATCGTGAGGTCGGTGACTTCGTGCTGCTGCGCGCCGACGGTTGCTGGGCCTATCAACTGGCGGTGGTGGTCGATGACGCCGAACAAGGCATCAGCGACGTGGTGCGCGGCGCCGACCTGATGGATTCCACGCCCCGCCAGATCCTGCTGCAACGCGCACTGGGCCTGCCCACGCCGCGCTACCTGCACCTGCCGCTGCTGCTGGATGCACAAGGCAACAAGCTGTCCAAGTCGCTGGCCGCGCAGCCGGTGGATGACGCCAACCCGCTGCCGACGCTGCGCTGGCTGTGGCAGGTGCTCGGCCAACCGGCCCTGGTGCTGGCGGGCGCAAGCACGCTGCCGGAATTGCTGCAACGCGCAGCCGCCGCCTTCCAACCGGAATTGCTGCGCTGCGAATCGATTAGTGCAACCGAAATGGCGGATGCTGCCGCCGTGGGTGCTGTGGATGCCGACCGTTGATCGGCACAGCCCCGGCAACGGCCGCCCCCACCAGAGATCGACGAAAACCCGCAGCAAACGGCGCCCCGCACCGCCAACCCTTCCCATAGAATCGAAGGTGTACCCGCCTTCGCCTGGAGTTAAGCCCCATGACGACATCCCGTGTTGCACTGGTCACCGGCGGTACCGGTGGCATCGGCTCGGCCATCTGCCAGCGCCTGGCCGAACAAGGCCATCGCGTCGCCACCAACTTCCGTAACGCCGAAAAAGCGCAACAATGGCAGCAAAAAATGAAGGAAAAGGGGTTCGACATCGCCCTGTTCCCCGGCGATGTCTCCACCCCTGAAGGCGGCCAGGAGTTGATACAGGCGGTCGAGGCCGCGATGGGCCCGGTGGAAATCCTGATCAACAACGCCGGCATCACCCGCGATACCACCTTCCACCGGATGCGCCCGGAACAGTGGCACGACGTCATCAACACCAACCTCAACTCGGTGTTCAACGTCACCCGCCCGGTCATCGAAGGCATGCGCAAGCGCGGCTGGGGCCGGGTGATCCAGATCAGCTCGATCAACGGCCTGAAAGGCCAGTACGGCCAGGCCAACTACGCCGCCGCCAAGGCCGGCATGCATGGCTTCACCATCTCTTTGGCGCGCGAGAACGCCGGTTTCGGCATCACCGTCAACACCATCTCGCCCGGCTACGTGGCCACCGACATGGTGATGGCGGTGCCGGAGGAGGTGCGCGCCAAGATCGTCGCCGACATCCCCACCGGCCGGCTCGGCAAGCCGGAGGAGATCGCCTACGCGGTGAACTTCCTCGTCGCCGAGGAAGCCGCGTGGATCACCGGCTCCAACCTCGACATCAACGGCGGCCACCACATGGGTTGGTAAGCACGGCCAGCCCTGCTGCGCACCACGGCCCTCGTGCTGCGCAGCAACGGCATAGCGCCCAACCCGCCCGCAACCTGTACTTTCGACGGTTGCAAGCCCTGTTGCACTGCGCCATGCTGCGCACTTACCGTGACGAGTGACTGCTTAATGGCTGCGACCCGCATCATCAAGAAGTATCCCAACCGGCGGCTCTACGACACCGAGATTTCCAGCTACATCACCATCGAGGACGTGCGCCAACTGATCCTCGACGGCGAGGAATTCGAAGTGCGCGACGCCAAGAGCGGCGAGGACCTGACCCGCTCGGTGCTGTTGCAGATCATTGCCGACAAGGAGCAGGACGGCGAGCCGATGCTCTCTACCCAACTATTGAGCCAGCTGATCCGCTTCTATGGCGACTCGTTGCAGGGCTTCATGGGCAACTACCTGGAGCGCAGCATGCAGGTGTTTCTGGACCAGCAGCAGCAGTTCCGCCAGCAGATGGGCAACCTGCTCGGGCAGACGCCGTGGGCGATGATGAACCAGCTCACCGAGCGCAACATGGAACTGTGGCAGGAATTCCAGCGCAACATGGGCAGCGGCCTCGGCCGCCCGCAGCCGGGTGCCAAGGCCCCGGAACCGCCGCCGGGCGACAAGCGTCGCGGTGGCCGCTGACGGTAACCGCAAGATGCGCGAACGAAGGCCGACGCATGCGTCGGCCTTCTTCATTTGGAAACCTGCGCGCTACGCACAAAAATCCCGGCGGCCTGCAGACGGTCATCCGCGATTCTGGAGCGGTTGATCTTGTTGAGCCGGTTAGTCTCCGCACGCGTAAGCAGTGTAAGTTTGAAATGCGCCCGCACGAACACTGCGAACTCCTCGTCGCTCACGCCTGCCGCGATCTGCTCGATTGCCAATCGGGTCAGCGCGCGATGCGGGCTGATGTGTTCGATGAACACCCGCTCTCCGGCACGATGTGCCGCCAAGGCCTCGGCTGAGAACACGGCTCTCGGATCGTTGCGCAAGTTGTTGATGTGATCCAGACCGGGATAGCAGAGCCGCAAGCCGAGAATATTCAGGATGCGTTCGGCGCTGTGGATTGCACCGCCATTGTCGGTAAAGCCGATTTCCAGCAGTTGGTTGCGGAACACGGCAGCCAAACGAAACATGCCGATCAGTTGCTGCGGCTCGTACTTTCCCGGCTTCGCCATTGCCCTGACCTGCTTGCCGCCATTCATCGCGAAGTTTTGCCGCCCACCTTCACCGCCGGCGCGCACGCCGAACAAACCCGCTCGACCCTGTAGCCCTTCGCACGCAGTTTTTCGACCACGCCGTCGCTGCCCAGCAGGTGCAGCGCGCCGACCACCACCAGCGTCGCGCCCTCCCCGGCCTGCAGGCGTTGCTGCAGCGGGGCCAGCCATGCGTCGTTGCGCTCGACGTTGATGCGCCGGTACAGGCCGGGATAGTCACGCTTCATTTCCGCAGCCATGTCGCGCCACAGCGTCACGTCGTCGCCGCGCCGCCATGCGTCGTGCAGGCGGCGGCTCTGCTCGTCGCCCTTATCGACTTGCTCCAGCGCCTCGCGCAGCAGTTGCCGCTGTTCGTCGCTGCCCATGCCGTCGAGCATCGCGATCTGCGCGGCCGCGCTTTCCAGCCCGGCTGCCGGCTTGCCGGCGGCGACGGCGCGCGTCATCAGATGCCGGTCCAGACCGGCCTGCGGGTCCAGCCCTTGCCGCGCCATCTGCGACAGGCTGATGGTCAGGCCGACGAACCACGGTTTCAGCCCGGCCAGCTGCTCCAGCGGCAAGCCGTTGGCGGCCGCATAGGCTTGCAAGCGCCGCCATGTGGCGGCATCCAGGTCGTCCTTGAGTTGGCGGCCGTCGCGGCGCATCGCCGCTTGCAGCATCTGCGCGGCCAGTTGCGGCGCGCCCAGTTCTTCCGGTGATAGTTCGAACAGCAGCCGGCGCGAGGCCTCGAAGGCCGCGTCCACGTCCGGCGACAGTGGATAGTCCTCCGGCTTCAGCAAATGGAACGAGCCGAGCAGATAGACCTCACTGCCCTGCGCACCGCTGGCCTTCCACAGCAGCGGCACCGGCGGTGCATGCACGGGCGCGGCTTGCGGGGCCGGCACAGGCTGCCGCGCCAGTGCGGCCTGCGGTGCGCCGAACAGCAGCCCGAGGCCCAGCAACAGCATGGCGGTGCGCATCATCCACTTCATGCCCGCTCCTTTCATGCGTGACCACCGCTTTCCGGTTTGACGTAGGTTTTCTCGCCAGCTTCGACCGGCATGTCCAGCCGGTTTTCCGGCGGCGGCAACGGGCAGGTGGCGAACGGCGTGAACGCGCACGGCGGGTTGTAGGCGCGGTTGAAGTCGATCACCACCTGGCTCTTGCCGTCCGGCACGGCAAGGTCGATGTAGCGGCCGGCGGCATAGCTGCCGCGGCCGCTGGTGCGGTCGGCGAAGATCACTTGCAGCGGGCGGCCCGGTTCGCCCAGCGCTTCCAGCCGCCATGTGCGGCCATCGCGCTCGAACTCGACCGCGCCGGCGTTGGACTGATTGGAGGTCATGCCGGTGATGTCGGTGATCGGCAAGGTCTTGTTGACGTCATGTGGCACGAAGCGCGCGGTGATGCGCCACGCTGGATCGGCCGGCCAGTAGTCCAGCCCGGTGAAATCCACGCGCGAAGGCGCATCGGCATGCTTGAGCCGCAGCGCGTAGCGCCGGCCACGGTGGATCAGGCTCAACGCGCCCTTGCCGTCATCGAAGTTGATGATGGTTGGCTCAAGATCATCATCACTGTGGAAGGCAATGCGCCCGGTCACCGGCTTGCCCTGCACCTGCAAGACCGCGCCAGGCTCCGGCGTGAACCACACCCGGTTGCCGTCGCGTGACACCATGCCCATGCGTTCCGGCCCCGCCGCCAAGCGGATGCCGCTGGTGCTGCCGCTGCCGATGTAATGCGCCTTCAACTCCAGCCAGTGCAGGCCGACCAGACTGGTCCAGCCATCGGGCGCGAGTAGTTCGTTCTTGCGTTCTTCGCGCCACAGATCGTTGTTCATCAGGAATGCGGCGTCGAAGTACGGCGTGGCATCGGCCTCGCCTTGTTTGCCCTTGCCACCACAGCCGGCCAGCAAGGCCGCCACCAGTACCGGAACCACCCCAACCGATTTTTTCATCGTCAACGCCCCCGCAGGAACCAGCGGTCGATTTCCGCCAGAGAAAAACGCGCCCATGTCGGGCGGCCGTGGTTGCATTGCCCCGAGCGTTCGGTGGCTTCCATGTCGCGCAGCAGGGCGTTCATTTCCGGCAACGTCAGCCGCCGGTTGGCGCGCACCGCGCCGTGGCAGGCCATCGTCGAAAGCAGTTCGTCGCGCGCGCTGGCCACGCGCCGGCTCTGCCCGTGTTCGCGCAGGTCGGTGAGCACGTCGCGCAGCAGGGCTTCCGGCTCGGCATTGGCCAGCAACGCGGGGATACTGCGCACGTGCAGCGAGCCGGGGCCGGAGCGGGTGATTTCGAAACCGAGTTCGGCCAGCGTCGCCGCTTCGCGCTCGGCGGTGTCGGCGTCGCGTTCGCCCACCGCCAGCGTGATCGGTACCAGCAGCGGCTGCGCGTGCAGACCGATGCCGTCGTGCGCGCTCTTCAGGCGTTCGTAGCCAATGCGTTCGTGCGCGGCATGCATATCGACGACGATCAGCCCTTCGGCGTTCTCGGCGAGGACGTAGATGCCGTGCAACTGCGCGATGGCGTAGCCCAGGGGCGGCACGCCGCTGTCGGCGGACGTCGGCGGCAGGCTTGGGCCACCGCCAATCGACGACGTGGGCTGCATGGCCTCGGCAGGCGTGGAATACAGCGCGGCATACGCGGCCGGTGCTTCGGCGATGTGCAGGCCCAGCGGCGATTGCCGCGATTGCCATGCGGTGCTTGCGCCTGCACCACCCAGCGGCCGTGCGGGCACGTAGCTCGCCGGGCCCTGCCCGCTTGCGGGCGGCAAGGAGGTGCCGGCCGGATACGGCGGCTGCCCGGCAGCTGGCTCCATGCCGGCGCGGGTTTCGGCCAGCGCATCCTTCAGCGTGCGATAGACGAAATCGTGCACCAGCCGCGAATCACGGAAGCGCACTTCATGCTTGGCCGGGTGCACGTTGACATCGACGCGCGTCGGGTCGAGTTCAAGGAACAGCACGTAGGCCGGCTGGCGGCCGTGGTAAAGCACGTCGCCATAGGCCAGCTTCACCGCATGGGCGACGCTGCGGTCACGCACCGAGCGACCGTTGACGTACAGGTATTGCTGGTCGGCGCTGGCGCGCGAATAGTGCGGCTGCGCGATCCAGCCATGCAGGCGCAGGCCCGCGGCGCCGTGATCGACGCGCAGGGCCTGCCGCGCGAAATCCTCGCCCAGCGTTTCGCCCAGGCGCGCGTCCGAATACAGGTCGCCGGGCTTGTAGCGGCGCGAGGGCTTGCCGTTGTGGCTGACGCGCAGTTCCACGTCCGGGCGCGCCAAGGCCAGCGAGCGAAGCCATTCCTCGATATGGCCCAGTTCGGTGCGCTCGGCGCGCAGGAACTTGCGCCGCGCCGGCACGTTGTAGAACAGCTCGCGCACTTCCACCGTGGTGCCCGGTGCATGCGCGCGCGGCGCCACGTCGCCGACCTTGCCGCCTTCGACCTGCAAGGCCGCGCCGTGTTCGTCCTGCGGCTGGCGCGAAGCCAGGGTGAAGCGGCTGACCGAGGCGATCGACGGCAACGCCTCGCCACGGAAACCGAGGGTGGCAACCGATTCGAGATCGTCCAGCGAGGCAATCTTGCTGGTGGCGTGGCGCGACACTGCCAGCGGCAACTGTTCGGCGGCGATGCCGCCACCGTTGTCGCGGATGCGGATAAGGCGCACGCCGCCTTCTTCCAGATCAATATCGACGCGGGTCGCGCCGGCGTCGAGCGCGTTCTCGACCAGTTCCTTGACCACCGACGCGGGACGTTCGACCACCTCGCCGGCGGCGATCTGGTTGATCAGGATTTCGGGGAGCTGGCGGATCGCGCTCATGCCTCACCAGCCACAGCCAGCGCCGCGAAACAGACGGGGGAAAGCATGGAAATCAGGGGGAAATCGGGCATCGGCAGATGATAGCCGGTAGCACCGCGACCTTTTCCGATTTTATTTGCCGCCGCCAGCCACGGTGCCCGTGGCCGCTTCGAGTTCGGCCTGCGCGCGGGCGGCGAACAGCGTGCCCGGTGGCGGCTGCCGACTGAAGAAGGTGTTCACGCCATCGAGCACCGCGCCGGCGAGGCGGCGCTGGAAGGCCGGGTCGGTCAGCCGGCGCTCTTCGTCCGGGTTGGAGATGAACGCGGTTTCCACCAGCATCGCCGGCATGTCCGAGGTGCGCAGCACCGCGAAGTTGGCGCGTTCCAGGTTCGGCTTGTGGTTGTTGCCGATTCGCTTCAAGCCACTGAGCACGTGCCCGGCAGCGTCTTCGGAGGCCTTCATGTAGCCGCTCTGCGCCAGGTCCAGCAGCACGTTGGCCAGCGTGCCCTCGGTGCGGTTCAGGCTGACGCCGCCGATCAGGTCGGCCGAGTTTTCCTTGTCGGCCAGCCAGCGCGCGCGCTGCGAGGATGCACCCTTGGTCGAAAGCACATAGACCGACGAGCCGGTGGCCGAACGGTTCTCGGCGGCGTCGGCGTGGATCGAGATGAAGATGTCGGCCTTGGCCGCGCGCGCGCGCTGGGCGCGCATTGGCAGCGGAATGAACACGTCGGTGTCGCGGGTCAGGAAGGCGCGCAGGCCCGGCGTGGCGTTCACCTGCCGCGCCAATTCGCGCGCCACCGACAGGGTGACGTCCTTCTCGCGCTTGCCGGTGGGGCCGATGGCGCCGGGGTCCTGACCGCCGTGGCCGGGGTCGATGGCGACCACCAGCGTGCGCATGCCCGGCTGCATGCGGATGCGCGAGGCATCGCCTGGCATGGCCGGGCGCGGCGCGGCCGGTTCGGTTTCGGCAGGCGCGGCGGCGGCTTGGGTTTGGGCCGGGTTCGTCGGAGCCACGGTAGGCGTGGCTGCCGGCATGTCGGCAGCTACGCTCGGCGTGGCCTGCGCCACGGCGCTCTGGCCATTGAGGATGGTGGCCGGCGAGGGCCGGGTTTCCTGTGCAGGCGGGGTCGTGGCCGGCGCTGCGGCCTGTTGCACGACCGCAGCGGTCAACGCCGCCGTCGCTCGCGCGGCTTCGGTGCGGGCGTCATTTGCCGGGGGCGTTTGCAGCGCGGGCGACGTGGCGGCGGGCGTGGTGACCACGGCACGCTGCGGTGCTTCACCCGGCCATTCGATCGACAGCTTCGACGCATCGCCCTGCGCCTGCATCTGCGGCTTGAACGCGGCGACCGATTCGGCCAAGTCGAATACCACCCGGAACGTGCCCGGCACCGGGTTGCCGGTGCGCACCGCGGTGACCACGCCGGTCGCGGCCGGCAGCTTCAGGCCGCGCACGGCGGTCGAATCGGGGAAGTCCACCACCAGCCGGTTCGGCGCCGACAGGCTCAGGGTCTTGTAGCTGCCACCGCCAGCCAACTGGATCTCGGCGCGGGTGCCGGTGGCGCTGGCGTGCAAGGCCACGTCGCGGACCTCACCCGCCCACGCCGAGGCGCAGGCCAGACTGAGTCCAGCGACAAAGGCAGACAACGCGGGCAGGCGGTTGGCCGTGGGCATGGCGCGGATTCAATCACTGGCGCCGCGAGATTGCAACCTGTTTTCCCTTGATAATCCGCAACCTGCCGCATCTTTCTGTCATTGGGCCGCAGGAAGGGCCTGCAAGTGACCCGTCTGTTCCACCCGCCCCAGCCATGCCCGGCCAACTTCCGAATGAGCCTGCAAGCTGGCCCTGCGGCCATCTCCGTGCATCTCCAGCGCCACGTACAGGTCCAGCGGCGGCAATGCGCCCGCTCCGCGTTCGGGCCATTCGACCAGCCACAGCGTGGCCTCGCCCTCGTCCAGACCGAGGAAATCCAGTTCGCCGGCATTGCCGATGCGGTACAGATCCAGATGCCACGCCTCGCCGCCGGCAGGCAACGGATAACATTCGACCAAGGTATAGGTGGGGCTGCGGATCGCCCCCTGCACACCCAGCGCCCGCAGCAAGGCGCGGGCCAGCGTGGATTTGCCCGCACCGAGGTCGCCTTGCAGGTGGACCACCGCCGACGCAGGCCGGGTTTGCGCCAGCAGTTGGCCAAGCCGGTCGGTGGCGTCGGCGTCGGGGAGCAGCAGTTCGGTCATCGTCATCATGGTTCAGGGTTGGACAAGGTGCGCAAATGCGGCAGCAGGTCGCGCGGCAACAGGCCGCGCTGGCCCTCGCCCGCGGCGACATCGCCGGCCAACCCGTGCAGCAACGCGCCGGCACTGGCTGCATCGAATGCCGGCAGCCCTTGCCCGCGCAGCGCGGCGATCACGCCGGTCAGCAGATCGCCCATCCCCCCCACGGCCATGCCCGGGTTACCGGCGGCAATCACGCGCGGGGTGACGCCGGGTGCGGCCACCACGCTGCCTGCGCCCTTCAACACGACCACGGCGGAAAATCGTGCGACCAACTCCTGCGCGGCAGCAAAGCGGTCGCGCTGGATGCCGGCGACATTGGTTCCCAGCAGGCGCGCGGCTTCGCCCGGATGTGGCGTCAGCACCGCCTGCGGCAACGGGCGCGGCTGCGCGGCCAGCAGGTTCAACGCATCGGCATCGACCACCAGCGGCTTGCCGCTCTCCAACGCCGACGTCCACAAATGCCGCGCCCAGCCGTCCTGCCCCAGGCCCGGCCCCAGTGCGATGACATCGGCGCGGGCCAACAACGGCGACAAATCGAAGGTTTCATCGGCGGCATGCGCCATCGCTTCCGGGCAGCGCGCCAGCAGCGGCGGCACGTGCAGCGCGCGAGTGGCGACGCTGGCCAATCCGGCGCCACTGCGCAGCGCCGCTTCGGCGCACAGCATCACCGCGCCACCGCTGCCGTGATTGCCACCGATGCACAGCACATGACCGGATTCGCCCTTGTGGGTATTGGCGCGGCGCGGCGGCAGCAGGCGCGGCAATTCGGATTCGCCCCAGCGCGCGGCGGTCGGTGCAACGCCGGCGAAGGCATCGGCGGGAACATCCAGCTCGGCCAGCCGGCATTGCCCGACATGCTCCTGCGCGGCACCCGTGTGCAACCCGCGATGCGCGACGATGAACTGCAAGCTGCAATCCGCACGCACCGCCACACCCGGTACCGCGCCGCTGTCGGCATCGACACCGCTGGGCACGTCCAGCGCCAGCACCGGCGCGTTCGCGGCATTGATCGCCTCGATCAGCGACGCAGCACCGGTGGCAGGCTCACGCGACAGGCCGATGCCGTACAGCGCATCGACGATCAAGCCGGCATCGTCCAGGCATTCGCGCGACAACTCGACCTTTCCGCCCACGGCCAGGTAGTCGGTACAGGCACGCTGCGCCAGCGGCGTGCGCGGTGCATCGTCGGGCAGGTGCAGCACGCACACCTCGCGCCCCGACTGCCGTGCCAAGCGCGCCAGCACATAGCCATCGCCACCGTTGTTGCCCGGCCCGCACGCCACCACGATGCGCCGCACCTGCGGCCAATGCTGCAACACGCATTGCCACGCAGCCTGCCCGGCACGCTGCATCAGCACGTAGCCGTCGCCACCGAGCAAGGCCGTGGCCTGCGCGTCGATGCGGCGCGCAGCAGCAGTATCGAACAGTTCGGCAGGCGGGTTCATGCCGGCAATTCTATACTTGCGCCATGTCCGAAGCCGTTTCCTCCACCGACCTTGCGCAGTTGTCGCTGCGCATCCGCCAGCTTGCACGGCAGGCCGGTTTCCAGCGTTGCGGCATCAGCGACATCGAACTACGCGAGGACGAGGCGCACCTGGCCGACTGGCTCGGCAAGGGCCTGTACGGGACGATGGAGTGGATGGCGCGCCACGGCACGATGCGCGCGCGGCCACAGGAACTGCTGCCCGGCACGGTGCGGGTGATTTCGGTCGGGCTGGATTACGGCCCCAAGGAAGGCGCCGAAGCATGGGCCACCCTGCACGATGCCGAGCGCGCCTACGTTGCGCGCTACGCGCTGGGCCGCGACTACCACAAACTGATGCGCAACCGCCTGCAGAAGCTGGCCGAGCGCGTCGCCGCCGAAGTCGGCCCGTTCGGCCACCGCGTGTTCGTCGATTCGGCGCCGGTACTGGAACGCGCGCTGGCACGCAACGCCGGGCTGGGCTGGATCGGCAAGCACACCTGCCTGATCGACAAGGACGGCGGCTCGTGGTTCTTCCTCGGCGAAATCTACGTCGACCTGCCCTTGCCCGTCGATGCACCGGCCAGCGCGCACTGCGGCAGCTGCACGCGCTGCATCGACGTGTGCCCCACCGCGGCCATCATCGCCCCGTACCGGCTCGATGCGCGCCGCTGCATTTCCTACCTGACCATTGAACACGACGGCGCGATTCCGCTGGAAATGCGCCCGCTGCTCGGCAACCGCATCTACGGCTGCGACGATTGCCAGCTGGTGTGCCCGTGGAACAAGTTCGCACGCCGCACCGACGAGCCGGATTTCCGCGCACGCAACAACCTCGACACAGCCACGCTGCCGGAATTGTTCGCATGGGAAGAGGACGAATTCCTGCAACGTACCGAGGGCAGCCCGATCCGCCGCAGCGGCCATGAACGCTGGCTGCGCAACATCGCCGTGGCACTGGGTAATGCCGCGCCCTCGCCCACCGCGCGACAGGCGTTGGAAAGCCGCATCGAACACCCTTCCGAACTGGTGCGCGAGCATGTGCAATGGGCACTGCAACGCCATGACGTCATTCCGCAGGAGCGCACGTTGGTGTGCGATGGAGCTCTCCCGCCTTGAATCCCTGCTCATGAATGTGCGGGCTATTGCGGAGGAATCCGTGTGACAGCCCCTTCGCACACCAAGGTGTGCTCCCACAATCGGACACCCCATCCACTCCCGCCCCCCACGCCTCGCCCATGGACCACATCCTCAGCCCCAGCCAGCTCAACACGCTCGCCCGCGACCTGCTCGAAGGCGCGTTCCCGCTGGTGTGGGTGGAAGGCGAGCTGAGCAGCGTCAGCCGGCCATCGTCGGGGCACCTGTATTTCACGCTGAAGGACGCGCGCGCCCAGGTCCGCGCGGCGATGTTCCGGCCCAAGAGCCAATGGCTGAAGTTCGCCCCGCGCGAAGGCCTGCGCGTGCTCGCGCGCGGCCGCCTGACCCTGTACGAAGCCCGCGGCGACTACCAGTTGGTGTTGGACCACATGGAGGAAGCCGGTGAAGGCGCGTTGCGCCGCGCGTTCGAGGAGCTGAAGGCGCGCCTGCAAGCCGAAGGCCTGTTCGATGCCGAGCGCAAGAAACCACTACCGGCTCACGTGCGGCGACTGGCCGTCATCACCTCGCCCAGCGGCGCGGCGGTACACGACGTGCTCAGCGTGCTGGCGCGGCGCTTCCCGCTGCTGGAAGTGGAACTGCTGCCGACGTTGGTACAGGGTGAAACCGCAGCAGCGCAGATCACCGCGCTACTGCGCCGCGCCGACGCCAGTGGCCGCTACGACGCCATCCTGCTCACCCGTGGCGGCGGTTCGCTGGAAGACCTGTGGGCATTCAACGACGAGCAACTGGCGCGCGCCATCGCCGCCTGCGCCACACCAGTGGTGTCGGCAGTCGGCCATGAAACCGATTTCAGCCTGTCCGACTTTGCCGCCGACCTGCGCGCGCCGACACCCTCGATCGCCGCCGAATTACTGGTACCTGACCGACGCGACCTGAGTGCCCGCCTGCATCGCTTGCAACAGCGTCTGGTGCAGTTGCAAGCGCACGCGCTGAATCAAGCCATGCAACGCGCCGACCGCGCCGCGCTGCGCCTGCAATCACGCAGCCCGCAAGCGCGGCTGGCGCTGCTGCGGCAACGCCAACAGGCCGTGCTCGCACGGCTGCATGGCTGCTGGCAGCGGCAGCAGCAACAACGGCAATCACGGCTGGCACACGGCAACGCGGTACTGCGCGCGACACAACCCGGCCGCCGCCTGGCCTTGCTGGCCGAACGGCTTTCCACGCTGGCCCCGCGCGCGCAGGCGGCGATGGCGCGGCAACTGCAACGCGATGCACTACAACTTCGCGGCCTGGCCCGTTCGCTGGAAGCGGTGAGCCCGCTGGCCACGGTGGCGCGCGGTTATTCCATCCTCACCCGTGCCGATGACGGCGCGCTGGTGCGCTCGACCGCACAAATCGAGGCCGGTGACACCCTGCATGCACATGTGGGCGACGGCACGGTGGATGTGCAGGTCATCGCCTTGAAAGCCCCTCTCCTTTCGGGAGAGGGGTTAGGGTTAGGGTGAGGGTTCGGGGCGAAGCCCTCGCAATGTTTGGCTGCACGAGGCTTCGCCCGAACCCCCATCCGGCGCTACGCGCCACCTTCTCCCAGCGGGAGAAGGAAAAACCTACCGCGCCGTTTCGCAGAACCGCTGCCGGTACTCCATCGCCTTGGGCATCAGCGCCTGCAAGTTCTGGATGCGGGTACCGGGGTTGGGGTGGGTCGATGAAAACTCCGGCGGCGCCTGCCCGCCACTGGCCGCGCCCATGCGCTCCCACAGCGGCACCGCTTCCTCGGGGTTGAAGCAGGCCGCGGCGGCCAGCATCAGCCCGACTTCATCGGCCTGCGTTTCGTGGCTGCGCGCATACGGCAGCAGATAGCCGTAGCCCATCGCCGCCATCATCATTTTCTGCTGCTGCTCGTCCAGACCACCGGCAGCACCCGCCATCTGCCCGATCTGCGTCAGCTTCTGCTGCGCCATGCGCTGCGCACCGTGGCGCAGCAGCGCATGGGCGATTTCATGGCCCATCACCACCGCCATCGCATCAGCATTCTTCGCCACCGGCACCAGGCCGGTATAGACCGCCATCTTGCCGCCGGGCAGGCAGAACGCATTGGCCTGGTCGGATTGCAACACGTTCACTTCCCAATCAAAGCCCTGCGAGAAGCGGTTTGGCTGCTGGCCATGCTCGGCGGCCAAGGCCGCCTCCACCGGCTCGACCTTGGCGATCAGCCGCTGGGCGATTTCGCGGATCTGCCGCGCCACCTGCGAATTGGGATCGACCGGCCGCTCCTGCGCCATGATCTGCTGATAGGCCTGCAGGCCCAGCGCCTTTTCACCCTCGGCATCAAGCGAAGTGTCGATCAGCACCTTCTCGCCGGTATAGGGGTCCACCGTGCGGTTGCCGAAGTAATAACAACCGCCATAGATTGCAAAGCCAAGCAGGATCAGCCAACGCAGGCCGCCGCCCACGCCGCGCCGGCGTGAATTGCCTTGGTTGCCGAGAGGATCCTGTCGCATCGGGGTCTCCGTCGATTGAGTCAAACCACGCCGTATGGCGGTATTGGCTGGAGCGAATTGCAGGCCCTCGCGGATGGATCCACCTGAAGTCCGGCCTGCCATGCTTGCCGCCAGCGATGGTAACGCCCTTCGTCAGATGCCACGCACCAGCCGGAAACCGATGCGTGCGCTGGTCACGTCCGAATCCTGCGACAACCGCCACGCCGCGCGGGTCTGTTCCGGCGCATTGGCCCAATTGCCGCCGCGCACCACGCGCTGGCGGCAGCCGGGGTTGTACCAGGCCGCGCCATCGGCCGGCGCGCGGCGATAGCTGGCGTGCCAACAGTCAGCCACCCATTCGCTGAGATTGCCGGCCATGTCGTGCAGGCCCCATGCGTTGGCGCTGAACCGCCCGACCGGCGCTGCACCCCAATGGCCGTCGCCATAGCCGACGAAGGCGTTTTTCCAGCGGCGGCCGCTGGGCGAAACATCCAGGGCACCGGTGAAATTGCCGCTGCCCTCCGGCGGAACCCGCGCATTCCCCCACGGGTAGCGCCCGGCGCTGCCGGCGCGCAGTGCATATTCGAATTCCGCCTCGCTCGGCAGGCGGTAATAGCGGCCGGTCTGTTCGCTCAACCACGCCGCATAGGCTTCGGCGTCGCGCACGCTGACGTGCATCACCGGGCTGTCCGGCGCGGCCTTGGCGCCGTTGTAACCAGACTGCCAATCCACACCGCTGCGGCGGATGAAGTTGCCGCTGCGCTCGTCATAGACGATGGAATGCCCGCGTCGGGTCGCACGCGGCCGTGCATCGGTCGCGGCCACGAAACGGCCGAACTCGGCCACGGTGACCTCGGTGATCGTCATTGCAAAGCCGCGGTCGAAGCGCACGTAATGCTGCGGCCCCTCGGCATCGCTGGCCCCCGGCTCGCCGTAGCCCGCCCCCATCTGGAAACCACCATGCGGCACCACGATCATCTGCGGCCCGCGCGTGCCGTCCTGCAAGGCGTCGGTGAATACCTGGCCGGGGCGGAAGCTACCGTAATGCGTGGCCAGTTCGATGCGCTGCCGCAGCACCGCCACCGCCTCGTCGCCGGGACGGGCGATGCGCAGCGCACGCTCCAGTTTTTCGCGTGCGTCCTTCAGGCCCTTCGGCGAAGTGAGGTCGCGCAGGCCACCATCACGCAATGCGGCCAGTTGCGCGGCGCGCATGGCCTCGATGCGCAGGCGCGCGTCGGCCACGGTAGGCGCATCCGTGCGGACCTGCGCCGCGCGGGCAAGCCAGCGCAAGGCGCCATCGAAATCGGCTTGCGCCGCCGCATCCTCGGCGGCGCGCAGCAAACTGCTTTCCAGCGCAGCCAAGCCCTGTCGTGCGCGGCCGTTGCCAGGATCCAGCGCCAGCACTTCGGCGAAGGCCGCGCCAGCGTCGTCATGCTGGCCCTTGCGCAAAGCCTCCTCGCCGGCACGATTCAACGCCAGCAAGCGACGCGCCACCTGCACGCGCTGCTGCAATTCCTGTTCCGCCTTGCCCTCCGGCGCCAGATGGACCGCCACGGCCATCCGCTCGGCCGCTTCGGCCAAGGCCTTGCGCTGTTCCTCCGGTTGCCCCAGCAATTCGCGCACCGATGCCAGCAACTGCGCTTTCGCCTTCTGCAAGCCGCGCGAGGCCTCGCGGTTGTCCGGCTGCACCACCAAGACGGCCAGATAAAGCGGAATGGCGTCATCGGCCTCCCGATACAACCGGCCTTCGGCCACTGCCGCGCCCGCACGGCGCAAGGCATCGCGCACATCGTCCGGCTGCAATTCAAGCGCGGGCGGCACCCACGCCGGTGCCAGCGCCGGCAGCGCGGCCGCCACGGCAGCGCCCTGATGTTGCACCGGCTCGGCCACCATCGCATCGCCAATGGCTTGCGGCGCAACACCGGAAACCTCCGGCGCCTCGCGCTTGCAGGCAGCGCCCGCCAGCACGGCGCACAACGCCATGCAAGCCATCCTGCCGATTGTGCGCAACCTTCCTTCCATACGCTTCCCGCGCTCGGGGGCGCTGCGACGTTAGGCTATTCTCGCCTGCCCGGGCAAACCCTGCCTTCGATGGAATACACGTGGCTCACTGGATCAAACACCCATCCGAACTGGAAGCACGCTACCTGCAGCGCCCCGCGCGCATCGGGCTGGACACCGAGTTCATCCGTGAACGCACCTACTGGCCGCAACTGGCGCTGGTGCAGATGGCGGTGGGCGATGAAATCCTGCTGATCGACCCACTGATCCCCGGCATGACCGACGCCCTGCGCCCGTGGCTGGAGGACACCGCCATCCTCAAGGTCATGCACAGCGCCAGCGAGGATCTGGTCGCGTTCAAATGCGCCTGCAGCGCGCTGCCGCGGCCACTGTTCGACACCCAGATCGGTGCGGCGCTGGCAGGCATCGGTGGCGGCATGGGCTACCAGAAACTGGTCGCCGAAATCACCGGCGTCACGCTGCCCAAGGGCGAGACGCGTTCGGACTGGATGCGCCGCCCGCTGTCGGACGCGCAGCTTGAATACGCCGCCGACGACGTCGAATACCTGTTCGCCCTGCATGAGGCCATCGACCAGCGCCTGCACGAACTGGGCAGGCAGGCATGGATGCAGGACGACGCCTTGCGCCTGCTGGCCAGCGCAGACAATGACGAAGGCGAACATTGGCCGCACCTGTCCATGCGCGCCGCGCAATTCCTCGACGCCGACGCGCAACGCCGCCTGCTGCGGCTGCTGCGCTGGCGCGACCAGCAGGCCCGGCAAAGCGACAAGCCGCGCAGTTGGATCCTCGACAACGAATTGGCCACCACGCTGGCACGCACGCCGCCGGCCGACCACGACGCCCTGCTGCGCCTGTTCGAGCGTTTCCCGAAGGCGCCGCGCAAGCTGTCGCAAACGGTATGGCAGGCCCTGCAAACCCCGTTACCCGACGAGGATCAGGCCCCGCAACCGCTGCCCGCCACCGACGCCAACAAAGCCGCGCTCAAGCGACTACAAGACACCGTCGCCAAGCATGGCGGCGAACTCGGCCTACCCGACGGCCTGCTCGCCTCGCGCAAGCATCTGGAGGCCCTGTTGCAAAACGGCGACTGGCCGGCGGCACTCGGTGGCTGGCGCAAGGAACAGCTGGAACCACTGCTGCGCCCCCTCTTGGCGAAACCGGAAAGCGCGCGGTAGAATCCGCAGGCCTTATGGGGCCATAGCTCAGCTGGGAGAGCGCGTCGTTCGCAATGACGAGGTCAGGAGTTCGATCCTCCTTGGCTCCACCACTAAAAAAGAAAACGCCGCATCGAAAGATGCGGCGTTTTCCTTTGTGCAACAACGCTCGTGCGGCGAAAGGAAAATTAATTCATCTCTACCCTTGCCGAAACCGGAAGACATCCGTATCATGCGCGTCCTCGCTGGCGGCAACGCAGCGAAGTCCAAAGTGGCTCGGTAGCTCAGTTGGTAGAGCAGGGGATTGAAAATCCCCGTGTCGGCGGTTCGATTCCGTCCCGAGCCACCATATCGATCATCAAAACCAGCCCTCATGGCTGGTTTTTTTGTGCCAGAAATTCCCATGTTTTGCGGGGTTTCGCGGCATTGTGCCCGTGTAACGGGTCACGCCGAAGTCGCCCGAAACCGCCCCGGTTCGACTCTGTTTTCCTCTCTCTTCTCCGGTCGTGGTGACGAACTTCTCGTGGCGAAGTGCGGGATCAGCGCCCACTGGCCGACGACCAGTACGCGGCCATCGCCGTTTGCGCGAATGAACGCCCCCGACGCGCGCGGATGGATCGCCATCGCCCACCTGAGCAGAGGATTGTGCCGGCCGATATGCCAGAAGCGCTCGATTTCGGCCTGTTCAGGGGATGTGTAGCGGTTGCACATAGAGGATGGATTGAAAGGCGCCAGATCGTGGCTGGCGTCACCGGGCACGCCAGGGGCAGTAGCATCAATGATCGCATGGCGCGGTAAAGTGGCATCTCCCGCCCAACGCAGAAGCGCGCTCATGGCCGGTAAGTTCGTGGTGAAGACCGCCAGCAACGGCGAGA
This sequence comes from Stenotrophomonas sp., assembly GCA_034675465.1. Taxonomy (GTDB): domain Bacteria; phylum Pseudomonadota; class Gammaproteobacteria; order Xanthomonadales; family Xanthomonadaceae; genus Stenotrophomonas. The sequence continues at coordinate 25,006 of JAUCDH010000013.1, forward strand.
CGTATTTCCTTGGCCCTAGGCCAGGCCCCATGATTCGACGAAATCCATTGGCATCTCTTGCGCTCTGCACGTTCCTGCTGGCGGCGCCCATCGTGGCTACGGCCCAGACCTCGCAGGAGATGGATGCCGAGGCTGAGCAGGCCGCCGCCGCCATCGTGGCCCGCGACATGCCGGCGGTGAAGCACGAACTGCTCAACCGGATCTCGACCGCCAAGGCCCGGAAGCTGCTGATCGTCGATCCCTACAACCTGGAGCTGCTCACCTACTTCGCCCACTACCACATCGATACCTCGCTCATCAGCGGCGAGGACTTCCCGACGGCGGCCTACCTGAAGGCGATCGAGCTCGACCCGGGAAATTGGGCGCAGCATGCCAACTTCGCCAACTTCCTCCACCACCAGGGGCACGCCGCCGAGGCCGACAAGCATTACGCCAGGGCCATCGAGCTCAACCCACTGATGAGGCTGCAAGTATGGCGCGGCCACGCTGCGTTCCAGCGCGGGGACTACGCGCACTGCGTGGCCAGCATGACCCGGGCCCTGGAGATGCCGCCAGAGCCGGCGTTCCATGAATGGGCCTACGCCAACCTGGGATTGTGCCAGGCCCAGTTGGGCGACAAGGCCGGCTCGGCCGCGAACCTGAAGAAGGCGGTAGAGCTTGGCGGTGACGCGGTGGCGAACCACATCATTGTGCGCAGCCGCGCCTGGGCGCAGCCGCTCCAGTGTGACCGTGGCGCGGAAAAGGCGGGCAAACGGTACCGGGCCACCGAGGGGAAGCCGCCGGAAACGCGGTACGCGGCGTTGGTGCCGTGGGTGTCGTGTTTCCCCGGCGACAAGGAGGCGCTGGAGGAAGCGTTGGATCTCCTCAGGGAAATCCCGGACCTGCAGGATTGGCGGCGCTTCTATAGGGCCAGGGCGAATGGCGGCACGCCGCTCGACCAAACGGACACGGCGGGCGATACGAGGTTCTACCTCGCGAATACGCTGCCCTACATGATGCGCATGCTGGCGGCGCGGGAGTTCGAGAAGGCCCTGGATCACACGGCCACCATAGCCGTCGAGCTTCCGGACCTGGCCGACCACTTCTATGTGCGTGCACAGATGTTCCTGGAAATGCCGGAGTACCGGTGGCTGGCGTGGCGCGAGGCGAACCAGCTGCTGCGGCTCAATGCGAATTCGCCATCCGCGCGCGCCATCCGCGCCCGCGTCTATTACGAGGTGAAAGGGAATGGGGGCGGGCGCTGGCGGAGATCGCCGAAGGCTTTCGGCACGCGTCGCCTGAACGTGCGCCCGACCTGTATTTCGCCCGGGGGCGGGTGCATTACGGCGAGGGGCGGTACACCGAGGCCCTGGCCGACTTCGATGCCGTGCTAAGGACCCACCCCAACTACAATCAGGCTGCGTTCTACCGCGACCTGGCGGCCAACCCGCAGGTCGACACTCAGGCCGCCATGGCCGTGCGGGACCGTGACGCCAAGGTTCGCCACCAGCTCGACCAGATCGCCACGGCGAGCAACATCGCGATGTACTCGCTCAACCATGCGGGCAATAATGCCCAGAACCGGACACAAGCCTGCGAGGCCGTTGCCGAAGCCGAGCGGAAGCTCTCGGACGTGCAAGCCAAGCTGAGCGAGCTGGCGCCCAGCGTTCCTGCTACCGGGCCGCTGCGTAAGTACTTCGACGATGCCGTCGCGGCGTCGCGCACCAACCTTGCGACGGTGGGTGGTGCGTCGGCCAGTTGCCGGTGACGCGTGCGAGCCACGGTATTGGCCCAACGTCGGGATTCAGTGAGAAATGGCAACGGACGAACAGGCTGCGCACCCACGTGACGCCGTAGGGCACTCGCGCAGACCCGATCCTTGCCCAAACCGCCGCTTGAGCGGCCGCCACCTACCGGACTGAACCGCCCCGAGAATCCCGGAGACTCGGAGGTGTGAGTCAGGCCGCTTTCTTTGGCCATCTCACTGGATTGTTGATAGTAGGTGGCTTCGGCTTCCGCAGGTGGAACGCACCCCGATGAACGAACGCCAGGTGAATATCCGTTACGCCTATTTCTTCGGCAGGTAGATCAACGGATCCACCGGCTTGCCTTCGTAGCGGATCTCGAAGTGCAGCATGTCGCGCGAAGTGCCGGTGCGGCCCATTTCGGCAATCTGCTCGCCGGCCTTGACGTTCTGGCCCTCGTTGACCAGCCGCTTGCGGTTGTGACCATAGGCCGACAGCCATTGGTCGTTATGCTTGATGATGATCAGCTCGCCATAGCCCACCAGCCCGGCGCCGGAATAGACCACCACGCCCGGCCCGGCCGCACGCACGACGTCGCCGCTGCTGCCGGCGATGTCGATGCCCTGCTTGGTGGTTTCGCCGGCGACAAAACGGCCGACCAGCACGCCTTCGGCCGGCCAGCGCCAGCCGATGCCGCTGTTGGCCGGAGCCTGCGTCGTCACCGGCGGAGTGGTCGACGTCGAAGCCGCCGGGCGCGATGCCGCGGCGGTGCTACCCGCAGCGCCGGCAGCCGGACGCGCGCCCGGCGTGCTGCCGCCCGGATACAGCCTCAAAGTCTGCCCCGGATAAATGGCGTTCGGGTTGGACAGGCCATTCCACGCGGCGAGGTCACCCGGGGTGATGTTGTGGATACGGGCCAATGCGTACAGCGTGTCGCCGCGGCGCACCACCGCGGTCTGCCCGGGTTTGGCCACCGAGGCACGCGGCGTGGGTGCCGTGGTGGAGGCCGCTGCCGGAGAAGAAGCGCCGGTCGGCTTGACCACGGTCGCCGTGCCGCAGGCGGCCAATGCCGCCACCAAGGCCACCGCCGCCACGTTGCGGATTGTCTTGAACATCGTGTCTGCCTTCATGCAAATTTCGCCTTCCATACCAGCCAGCCGATGAGGAGCGCGACCAGCGCGGTCGCGATCCAGCCCAGCGGTTCGATCCAGCGCCGCAGCGCACCGGCCGCGCGCGCACCGCCGAAGCGGATCACCGCCGCCAACAGATAGACCCGCTTGGCACGCCCGATCAGCATGCTCAGCGCATATTGCGGCAACGGCACGCCGACGATACCCGAGGCCCAGGTGAATACCTTCATCGGGATCGGCATGAAACCGCCCAGCACCAGGAAGGTGACCACCGCCCACGGCGATTCGGCCATCTTCGCCTGCAAGGTGGCGATGCCCGCCTCGATCGCCGGCAGCATGCCCAGCATCGCGAACAGCGGCTTCAGTAGTTCGAATGCGTAATGACCCAGCGCGTAGCCCACCATCGCGCCGGCCATCGAGCCGGCCAGGCTCAGCGTGGCGAAGCGCCAGCCCTTGCGCGGCTGCGCCACGCACATCGGCATCAGCATCACTTCGGGCATCACCGGGAAGATGATGGCCTCGATGAAACTGAGCACGGTCAGGTAGGTGGGCGCGCGCTCATGGCCTGCCCAGCGCAGGGCGCGGTCGTACAGCGGCCCGAAAATCTTCATCGTGTGGGTATCCCCTATCCGTTTGGCCCGTTCTGCGCGTTCAGTCCAGCATGCCCGACAACAGCGGCACGAAGCTGACTGGTGCCAGTTCCTCGCGCACGATGCCGCCATCGGCCTGGCGGGTGAGTTGCAGCAGGGTTTGCGCGCTGGCCGCGCCCACCGGCGCCACCAAGCGGCCACCGATGGCCAGTTGCCCGACCAGCTCATCGACCAACTCCGGCGCGGCGGCGGCGGCGGTGACGACGATGGCCTCGAACGGGCCATGTTCGGCCCAGCCCGCATGGCCGTCGGCATGCTTGCTGCGGATGTTCATGCCTAGCTGGCGGAAGCGTTTGCGTGCCTGCCGCAACAGGCTGCCGATGCGCTCGACGGTGAACACGTCCAAGCGCCCATGCGCCGGCTTCACGTCAGCCAGAATGGCGGCTTGGTAACCGGAGCCGGTGCCCACTTCCAGCACGTTCTTCGGTGCAACCTGCAATACCGCCTCGGTCATGCGCGCCACCACCCACGGCTGGGAGATGGTCTGCCCGTGGCCGATCGGCAACGCGGTGTCCTCGTAGGCGCGCGATGCCAGCGCTTCGTCGATGAAGAGATGCCGCGGCACCCGGCTCATGGTCTCGAGTACGTTCTCGTCGGTGATGCCCGCTTCGCGCAGACGGCCGATCAGGTTGTCGCGTACCCGGCGCGAGGTCATGCCGCTGCCGATGAATTCAGCCGGCCAGTCTTTCTGTTCACGGTCGAGGATACGGCCGTGGATCATGCCTGCGCTCCCAGCGTCGCCGACAACCCACCGACCCAGCCTGCGACTTTCTCCAGCGCCTCGTAACGGGTCAGGTCGACCTGGATCGGCGTGATCGAGATATAGCCGCTGCGCACTGCGTGGAAATCGGTGCCGGGGCCGGCGTCCTGCTCGGAGCCGGCCGGGCCGATCCAATAGACGGTGTTGCCGCGCGGGTCGGTGGCCGGGATGCAGCCCTCGGCACGGTGGCGGTTGCCCAGCCGGGTGACTTCGAAGCCGCGGATGTCTTCCCACGGCAAATCCGGCACGTTGACGTTGAGGATGGTGTCGGCCGGCAGCGGATCAGCCTTCAGCTGCGCCACGATCGCCACTGCCGCGCGCGCCGCGCTGCGGAAATTCCTGGCCTCATGTTTGTGCGTGACCAGCGACACCGCCACCGACGGCAGGCCGAGGAAGCGCCCTTCCATCGCCGCCGACACCGTGCCCGAATAAATCACGTCGTCACCGAGGTTGGCGGCATTGTTGATGCCCGACACCACGATGTCCGGCTCGTGCTCCAGCATGCCAGTCAGCGCCAAGTGCACGCAGTCGGTGGGCGTGCCGGCCACCGCGCAGGTGTAGTGGTCAATGCGACGCAGGCGCACCGGCATGTCGAGGGTGAGGGAGTTGCTGGCGCCGGAACGGTCTCGGTCCGGGGCGACCACGGTGACCTCATGGCCGGCGTTGCGCAGTTCCTCGGCGAGCATCTTGATGCCGGGGGCGTCCACGCCGTCGTCGTTGCTTACAAGTACGCGCATTGAAGACCTGAATGCTTGGAACGAAGGCGGCCGCTGCTGCATCGCCGCCCGACTGCCGCGCCGTCGATGCCTTGCGCACCGGCCAGCCCGGCCCGATCCGGCATGATACCGGAATGCGCCCTCCGCCTTGGCCGTGATCCACCGGCACCGCCGCAACCGCTAACCTATGCGCATGTCGCACCCGGAAAACCATGACGACGGCGCATTGTTCCGCGCCGCAATCGGCGAAGTGACGCCGCTGCGCAAGATGGAAACGCCGGCCATCGAACGGCCGCGTCCTAAACCACGCGCACGCATGGCCGAGCAGGACGAGGCGCAGGCACTGGGTGAATTCGCCCGGTTGCTGCATTCGAGCACGCCACTGGAAGCCGGCGACGTCGCCAGCTACCGCCGCGACGCCCTGCCTGCGCGCATGTTCCAACGGCTCAAGCGCGGCCAGTATTCAGTGCAGGACGAACTGGACCTGCACGGCGCCAGCGCCGCGCAGGCCGAGCAGTTGCTGCGGCAATTCCTGCTGGAAGCGCATGACCACGACCACGGCTGCGTGCGCATCATCCATGGCAAGGGCCGGCAATCGGATGGCGGCGCGCCGGTGCTGAAGAATCTGGTCGATCGCCTGCTGCGCCAACGCAACGACGTGCTGGCGTTCCATTCGGCCCCGGCCACGCAGGGCGGCACCGGCGCGTTGCTGGTGTTACTGGCGCGGCGTTGAGCCTTTCCGATGGTGCCGGCACCTACCCGCAAGGCAAGAGCACGCCCTGCTGCGCGATGAAGCATTTCCGGCGCCCCCCCATTGCGCACCAAGGTGCGCCCCTGCGGGCATCAGGTTTGCGTGACGTCCTGCACCAATCCCAATTCGTGCAACACGGCAGTGGCATAGCAACCCGGCGGCAATGCGAAGGACAGCTCCAACGCGCCATCCTGCAACCATTGGTACTGCATCAGCGCCGGGCGCAGCCGCAGTGCGCGGCGCTCCTGTTTCAGGCCGGCCTGCTCCAGCCCGGCGCGCAAGGCCAGCGCCTGTTCGTCGGCCAGTGCTGCCTGCTCCAGCGCCAAGGCTTCTCCCGTGCTGCGCAATTCACCCGCGCCCCACAGCGGGCCGCTGGGGTGGATGTCGAAACGCGCCAGCCGTTCGGCCAGCGCATCGCTCATCGGTTCGGGGCCGAACACCGAGCGGCTGCCGTCCAGCATCCACACCTCACCATCCAGCGCGGCATCCCAACTGCCCTGCTCCACCCGCGCGGCCAACACGCGGTTGAACAGCGCCGAACGCGCCGCCGACAGCAGCATCGAGCGCTGGTCCTTGCGCACCCGGCGGCCGGCGAACATCTGCAGCGCCGCCGGCACGTTGCCGCCATCGCGGCCGAAGCGTTGCTCGCCGAACCAGTTGGGCAGGCCGCGCGCGGCGATCATCCGCAGGCGTTCGCCGATGGCTTCGCGCTCGCCCTGCACCTGCCGCAGCACCAGCTTGAAGCGGTTGCCAGCCAACGCGCCGCGTTGCAGCTTGCGGTTGTGCCAAGTTGAAGCCAGCACATGGATTTCATCCGACTCCAGCGCAGCCAGGTCGGGCGCGGTGCGCTTGGGCAGGTGCACGCTGAAACGCTGCGTGGTCACCGCATGGCGATCCTTCTGCCCGGCGTAACTGACGCCCATTTCCGGCACGCCAGCCCATTGCGCCAACCGCTTGGCAACGGCCACGGTATTTGCGCCACGCTTGCGGATGTCCAGCAACAGGTGTTCGCCTTCACCACTGGCTTCGAAGGCCGGTAGTTCATCAACCTGGAAATCTTCGGGCGCGCTGCGCATCTGCGCGTGCAGCACCACGGCGCCATAGGCAAGGGGAAGCGTGGGGAGGTTGCTCATGTCTTTCCTGTAGATGTGCCGAAGCGGGAGTGCCGGCCGCTGGCCGGCAACTGCACGGTGCCGAGGGGGCGAAGGTGCCAGCCAGCGGCCGGCACTGCCTCATGCGGCGACCAGCAGCACCACCGCCTGCGCGGCAATGCCTTCCTCGCGGCCGGTGAAGCCCAGTTTTTCGCTGGTGGTGGCCTTGATGCTGACCTGCTCCACTGCCACCGCCAACAGTTGCGCAATCTTCTCGCGCATCGCCAGCGCGTGCGGGCCAACCTTGGGCCGCTCGCAGATCACGGTAATGTCGGTATTGCCCACCTGCCAGCCGCGCTCGCGCAGCAGGCCGTTGCAGTGGCGCACGAAATCGCTGCTGTCCGCGCCTTTCCAGCGCTCGTCGCTGGGCGGGAAGTGCTGGCCAATATCACCCAGCGCCAACGCGCCGAGCATGGCATCGCACAGCGCGTGCAGGATCACGTCGCCGTCGCTGTGCGCCAATACGCCGCAACGGTGCGGCACGCACACGCCACCGAGCATGACGTGGTCACCCTCGCCAAAGGCATGGACGTCGTAACCCTGTCCGATGCGGATGGGCGGGAAAGGAACGGAAACATTCATCGCAGTCGTGTACGCCATGTCGGGCCCGGCATTCTCGCACCGGGCGGGGAATCAGCCGCCGCGCCGCGACAGCTCGAATTCGAAACGGGCCAGGTCGGCCGGCGTGGTGACCTTGAAGTTGCACTCGTCACCCTCGACCAGCAAGGGGCGCGCACCCTGCCGCTCCATCGCCATCGCCTCGTCGGTGACAGCGATGCCGGCGCCGGTCGCGTCGAGCAGGGCCCGGGTCGACTGGTGGCGGCGGAACAACTGCGGGGTCAATGCGCGCCACAGGCGCTCACGCGGCTCGGTGCGGTCAATGCCGCCATCATCGCCGGCGCGCTTGAGCGTGTCGCGCACCGGCGCGGCAAGGATCGCGCCGACCGGGTCGGCGCGCCCCACTTCCAGCAGGCGACTCAGGTCACTCGCCGGCAGGTTCGGCCGCGCAGCGTCATGCACCAGCACGAAATCATCGGCGCGCACACTTTCCGGCAGGGCCTGCAAGCCGCCCAGCACCGAAGCGGCGCGAGTATCGCCACCAACGCAGGCCAGCACCGGCTTGCCGGCAAGTTCGGCCCAGCCGGGCCAGTCGGCGTCGTCCTCGGCAATGGCGACCATCACCCCGGCCACGCCTGGATGCGCCAGCAGCACTTCCAGCGTGTGCGCCAGCAGCGGTTCGCCCGCCGCCAGAAGGTATTGTTTGGGCACCGGCCCGCCGAAGCGGGTGCCGCGCCCGGCGGCGGGCACCACCGCCCAGACCTGCGTGGTCACGGCACGACCTCCTGCCCCGTGCCGCCATGCGCATGCGCATGCGCCTGCGTCGCGGCCGTCGCCGGCCGTACAGCCGGCGCGCCCTCGACCACGCGGTAGAACTTCTCGCCAGGCTTGATCATGCCCAGCTCGCTGCGCGCGCGCTCCTCGATCGCGGCCTCGCCTTCCTTCAGGTCCTTGACCTCGGCGGCAAGTGCGTCGTTGCGTTGCTGCAAACCTTCGTTGTCGCGCTTCTGGTTGGCGACCTGGGCCTCGAGCATCATCACTTCACCCGAATTGCCCGGGCCGAACCAGAAGCGGTACTGCAGCAATGCCAGCAGTACCGCAAGCACCAGCAGCAGCCAGCGCCAATCGCGCATTGCCGTCAGCGCTTCAGCGAGACGAACGCGTCACGCCCGGCGTAACGCGCGTTGCTGCCCAGCGCTTCCTCGATGCGCAGCAACTGGTTGTACTTGGCCACGCGGTCGCTGCGACACAGCGAGCCGGTCTTGATCTGGGTGGCGGTGGTGGCCACGGCGATGTCGGCGATGGTGGTGTCTTCGGTTTCGCCCGAACGGTGCGAAACAATCGCCGCGTAGTTCGCCTTGTCGGCCATGGCGATGGCTTCCAGCGTCTCGCTCAGGGTGCCGATCTGGTTGACCTTGATCAGGATGGCGTTGGCGGTGCCCGACTCGATGCCTTCGGCGAAGATCTTCGGGTTGGTCACGAACAGGTCGTCGCCCACCAGTTGCACCTTGTTGCCAATGCGCTCGGTCAGCAGCTTCCAGCCGGCCCAGTCGTTTTCGGCCAAGCCGTCCTCGATGGTGATGATGGGGTACTGCGCGCTCCAGTCGGCGAGAAACTCGACGAACTGCTCGGAGGTCAGCCGCTTGTTCTCGCCGACCAGGTTGTACTTGCCGTTCTCGTAGAACTCGCTGGAGGCCACGTCCAGACCCAGCAGCACGTCTTCGCCGGCGGTGTAGCCGGCCTTGCCGATGGCTTCGAGGATGGTGTCCAGCGCCTCGACGTTGCTGCGGAAATCCGGGGCGAAGCCGCCCTCGTCGCCCACCGCCGTGCTCAGGCCGTGGCCCTTGAGCACCGACTTCAGCGAATGGAAGATTTCGGTGCCGGCGCGCAACGATTCGCTGAACGAGGTGAAGCCGACCGGCAGCACCATGAATTCCTGGAAATCGACGTTGTTGTCGGCGTGCGCGCCGCCGTTGATGATGTTCATCATCGGCACCGGCAGCGACGGCGAGGCGCCGGTTTTGCCCGCAAGGTATTGCCACAGCGCTTGCTTCTTCGACGCGGCCACGGCATGAGCGGCGGCCATCGAAACGCCGAGCAGCGCGTTGGCGCCGAGGCGGCCCTTGTTCTCGGTGCCATCCAGATCAATCAGGCGGCGATCCAGCCCGCTCTGGTCTTCGGCATTGAAGCCGTTCAGCGCAGCGGCAATCGCGCCATTGACGTTGGCCACCGCATCGCGCACGCCCTTGCCGAGGTAGCGGGTCTTGTCACCATCACGCAGTTCCACCGCTTCCTTGGTGCCGGTCGAAGCACCCGAGGGCACGGCGGCACGACCGAACGAGCCGTCGGCCAGGGTGACTTCGGCTTCCAGCGTGGGGTTGCCACGGCTGTCGAGGATTTCACGGGCGTGGATCTTGGTGATGGTGGTCATGATCGGGGGGCAAGGACTCGTTGGGGACGGGAAGGCGAAACCGCTGCGCAGTTTAAACGATGCACCAGCGGGCGCGACGCGTTGCTTGCGGCTGAAAGTGCCGGCCGCGAAATGCAATGGCCCGCGAGAGGCGGGCCATTGTGCAAATCAAAGAGTGGTTTCGAGAAACCCGTTTTTCTTGGTAATCGAATCCAGCGCCAGCAGGGTTTCCAGCAAGGCTTCCATCTTGCCCAGCGGCCATGCGTTGGGGCCGTCGGACAGGGCTTTGGACGGGTCGGGGTGGGTTTCGGCAAACAGGCCGGCCACGCCCACCGCCACCGCCGCGCGCGCCAGCACCGGCACGAACTCGCGCTGGCCGCCGGAGCTGCCGCCCTGCCCTCCCGGCAACTGCACCGAGTGGGTGGCGTCAAACACCACCGGGCAGCCGGTGTCGCGCATCACCGCCAGCGAGCGCATGTCGCTGACCAGGTTGTTGTAGCCGAAGCTGGCACCGCGCTCGCAGACCATGATGTCGGTGTTGCCGGTGGACTTGGCCTTCTCGACCACCGGCTTCATGTCCCACGGCGACAGGAACTGGCCCTTCTTGATGTTCACCGGCTTGCCGGCGGCGCAGACCTTCTTGATGAAGTCGGTCTGGCGCACGAGAAAAGCCGGGGTTTGCAACACGTCCACCACCGAGGCCACTTCGTCCATCGGCGTGTATTCGTGCACGTCGGTCAGCACCGGCACGCCGATTTGCTTCTTCACCTCGGCCAGCACCTTCAGCCCTTCCTCCATGCCGGGACCACGGAAGCTGGTGCCGGAGGTGCGGTTGGCCTTGTCGAAGCTGGATTTGAAGATGAAGTTCATCCCCAGCTTGCCGGTGATTTCCTTCAGTTGGCCGGCAACGTCGAGCTGCAACTGCATCGACTCGATGACGCACGGGCCGGCAATCAGGAACAGCGGCTGGTTCAGGCCGACTTCAAATCCGCAGAGCTTCATGGTGTTTCCCTGTTAACGAATAGGTGGAGGCTAGGAACGAGTGCAGAGGAACGAGAGAACAGCCGGCCTTTACTCGTTCCTCTGCACTCGTTCCTGCTTCAATCAAGCCCGCACTTCCTTCAGCAGCTTGCCACCGGCCTTCTTCTCGCGCGCGGCGCGGATGAAACCGATGAACAGCGGGTGGCCACCACGCGGGGTGGACAGGAATTCCGGGTGCGCCTGGCAGGCCAGGAACCACGGGTGCACGTCGCGTGGCAGTTCCACCACCTCCACCAGCGTGTCGTCCATCGACTTGCCGGAAATCACCAGGCCGGCGTCTTCCAACTGGGTGCGGTAGTGGTTGTTGAATTCGTAGCGGTGGCGGTGGCGCTCGGCGACCACGTCCTTGCCGTACAGCTCGCGCGCCAGCGTGCCGGGTTTCAGCCGCTGCTCCTGCAAGCCCAGGCGCATCGTGCCGCCGAGATCGGACTTCTCGTCGCGCTTCTCGACTTCGCCGCTGGCAGTGCGCCATTCGGTGATCAGGCCGATCACCGGGTTCGGCGACTGGCGGTCGTTCTCGGTGCTGTTGGCACCGTCCAGCCCGGCGACGTGACGGGCGTAATCGACCACCGCCGCCTGCATTCCGTAGCAGATGCCGAAGTACGGCAGCTTGTGTTCGCGGGCGTACTTCGACGTCAGCACCTTGCCCTCGAAACCACGGTCGCCGAAACCACCGGGCACCAGTACGCCGTCGATGCCGTCCAGCGCGGCCATGTCCGTGCCTTCCAGGTCCTGCGCTTCCAGCCACTTCAGGTTGACCCGGGTGCGCTGGCGCAGGCCACCGTGCTTGAGCGCCTCGCCGACCGACTTGTAGGCGTCCTGGTGATCGACGTACTTGCCGACCACGGCGATGGTCACCTCATCCAGCGGATGCAGCGCCGCATCCAGCACCGCCTCCCACTCGGACAGGTCGGCCGGGCCGGCCTTGTCGGCAAGCTTGAGCTGGTTGACGACGATGTCGTCCAGTCCCTGCGCGTGCAGGCCCATCGGCACGCGGTACAGCACATCGACGTCAGGCACGCTGATGACGGCGCGCTCGGGGACGTTGGTGAACAGCGAGATCTTGCGCCGCTCCGAATCGGGAATGGCCTGCTCGGAACGGCACAGCAGCACGTCCGGCTGGATGCCGATCGAGCGCAGCTCCTTGACCGAATGCTGGGTCGGCTTGGTCTTCAACTCGCCGGCGGCACCGATGTACGGCACCAGCGTCAGGTGCATGAACAACGCCTTCTCCGGGCCGCGTTCGGTGCGCACCTGGCGGATGGCTTCGAGGAACGGCAGCGACTCGATGTCGCCGACGGTGCCGCCGATTTCCACCAGCGCCACGTCGAAACCGGCGGTGGCTTCATCGATGCAGCGGCGGATTTCGTCGGTGATGTGCGGGATCACCTGCACGGTCGCGCCGAGGTAGTCGCCGCGGCGCTCCTTGCGGATCACGTTCTCGTAGATGCGCCCGGTGGTCACCGAGTTCTTGCGGCTCAGCCGGGTATGGACGAAGCGCTCGTAGTGGCCCAGGTCCAGATCGGTCTCGGCGCCGTCATCGGTGACATACACCTCGCCGTGCTGGAAGGGGCTCATCGTGCCCGGATCGACGTTGATGTAGGGGTCGAGCTTCATCATCGTGACCTTCAGGCCACGCGCCTCGAGGATGGAGGCCAGCGACGCGGCGGCGATGCCCTTGCCAAGCGAGGACACTACGCCGCCGGTAACGAAAATAAGGGGGGTCATGGCTCACGGGCCTCCCGGAAAGCCCTAGTTTAAAGGTTGCGGCACGAACACCCAAGCGCGGGATGCCTCGTCCTCACAAAAAGACGCCCCGGCGCGGGCCGGGGCGTCGATGAATCACTGGGAAAACCCGCATCAACGGCGCTTGCGGGCTTCCTCTTCTTCCTCTTCGCGCGGGGCGGGCTGCTCGCCCTTGGTCTTTTCCTGCGCGGCGGCGGCAGCGCGGCGCTTGGCCTTCTGCTCGGCCTCGGCCTTTGCCTTGTCCGCCGGCGCGGCCTGGGCCGGCTCGCCCGCCTTGCCCTTGTCGGCGCTCTGCGCCATCGCCAGCGGCACCGCCACGACGGCGGCGGCAGCCACGGCCAGAACCAGCAATTTCGACGTCTTCATCACACCCTCCGGGGTTTGTGCCGGCACACGGGGCCGGCCGTTCGCTTTTCCAGCCAGTGCAGGATAGCCGCACCCGCCCCTCCCCGCCCTGAATGCCCGGCGTGCAAATTCCGCCGACAGACCGCAAACTTGCCCGTCGCATCGACGCTTCATCGAGATACATGAACGCCCGTTACAACGCCGCCGACATCGAAGTCCTCTCCGGGCTGGACCCGGTCAAACGCCGCCCCGGCATGTACACCGACACCGCGCGCCCGAACCATCTGGCGCAGGAAGTCATCGACAACTCGGTCGATGAAGCGCTGGCCGGTCACGCCAGGACCGTCGAGGTCATCCTGTTCAAGGACGGCAGCTGCGAGGTCAGCGACGATGGCCGCGGCATGCCGGTCGATATCCACCCGGAGGAGAAGATCCCCGGCGTCGAACTGATCCTCACCCGGCTGCATGCCGGCGGCAAGTTCAGCAACCGCAACTACACCTTCTCCGGCGGCCTGCACGGCGTCGGCGTCAGCGTGGTCAACGCGCTCTCGACGCTGGTGGAGATCCACATCAAGCGCGAAGGCAGCGAGCACCGCATCAGCTTCCGCGACGGCGACCGCGCCAGCCCGCTGGAAGTGGTCGGCAGCGTCGGCAGGAAGAACACCGGTACGCGGCTGCGTTTCTGGCCCGACCCGAAGTATTTCGATACACCGAAGTTCAACCTGCGCGCATTGCGCCACCTGTTGCGTGCCAAGGCGGTGCTGTGCCCCGGCCTGACCGTCAAACTGACCGACGAAGCCACCGGCGAGGTCGAGAGCTGGTACTACGAGGACGGCCTGCGCGACTACCTGAAGGCCGAACTGGGCGAGCGCGAGATGCTGCCGGCCGACCTGTTCGTCGGCGTGTTGAAGAAGGAAACCGAGACGGTCGATTGGGCCGTGGCATGGCTGCCGGAAGGCGAGCTGGTGCAGGAAAGCTACGTCAACCTGATCCCCACCGCCCAGCACGGCACCCACGTCAACGGCCTGCGCACCGGCCTGACCGAGGCGCTGCGCGAGTTCTGCGACTTCCGCAACCTGCTGCCGCGCGGCGTCAAGCTGGCGCCGGAGGACGTGTGGGACCGGGTGTCGTTCGTGCTGTCGCTGAAGATGACCGACCCGCAGTTCAGCGGCCAGACCAAGGAACGGCTGTCTTCTCGGCAGGCCGCCGGTTTCGTCGAAGGTGCGGCGCATGACGCGTTCAGCCTGCTGCTGAACCAGAACGTCGAGATCGGCGAGAAGATCGCGCAGATCGCCATCGAGCGCGCCAGCGCACGACTGAAGACCGAAAAGCTGGTGGTGCGCAAGAAGGTCACGCAAGGCCCGGCACTGCCCGGCAAGCTGGCCGACTGCATTTCGCAGGACCTCTCGCGCACCGAGCTGTTCCTGGTCGAAGGCGACTCGGCCGGTGGCAGCGCCAAGCAGGCGCGCGACAAGGACTTCCAGGCCATCCTGCCGTTGCGCGGCAAGATCCTGAACACGTGGGAAGTGGCCTCGGGCAGCGTGCTGGCCTCGGAGGAAGTGCACAACCTCGCCGTCGCCATCGGCTGCGACCCGGGCAAGGACGACCTGTCCGGCCTGCGCTACGGCAAGGTCGTGGTGCTGGCCGACGCCGACTCCGACGGCCTGCACATCGCCACCCTGCTCACCGCGCTGTTCCTGAAGCACTTCCCGGCGCTGGTCGATGCCGGCCACGTGTTCGTGGCAATGCCGCCGCTGTTCCGCGTCGATGTGGGCAAGCAGGTGTTCTACGCGCTGGACGAGGAAGAGAAGCGCTCGCTGCTGGAGAAGATCGAGCGCGAGAAGATCAAGGGCCAGGTCAGCGTCACCCGCTTCAAGGGCCTGGGCGAAATGAACCCCTCGCAGTTGCGCGAATCCACCATCCACCCGGATACGCGGCGGCTGGTGCAACTGACCGTCGATGACGACGAGCAGACGCGCTCGCTGATGGACATGCTGCTGGCGAAGAAGCGCGCTTCGGACCGCAAGGGTTGGCTGGAGAGCAAGGGCGACCTAGCCTCCCTCGAGGTCTGATCCTGACGGCGGGCAGGCCGGGGCAACAGCCCCGGCCCATGAGGCTGCTCCGTAGCTGCACATGCGAAAAGGCCCGGCAATGCCGGGCCTTTTCCGTACATTGCGATCCCCGCCACTCAGGCCCAGCCGGCCATCTCGAACAGCTTGAGGATCAGGTAGGCACAGCCACCGGCTGCCGGGATGGTCAAAATCCACGCCCAGACGATGCGCTCGATCACGCCGATGCGCAGCGACTTCGGGTTCTTCGCAAAGCCCACGCCCATGATCGCGGTGGAGATGCTGTGGGTGGTCGAAACCGGCATGCCGAAATGCGCGGCCAGGGTCAGGATCGTCGCCGAGCTGGTCTCTGCGGCAAAGCCATGGATCGGGTGCAGCTTGACCATCTTGTGGCCCAGGGTCTTGATGATCTTCCAGCCGCCCGAGGCGGTGCCGGCAGCCATCACCACCGCGCAGGTCAGCACGATCCACATCGCAATGCCGTCACCGGCATTCGCCTCCGGGTGCAGGAAGGCCAGCCATGACGGCAGCTCGTCCAGCACACCGGTGGCCTCGGCGCCGATCAGGGTCATCGCGATGATGCCCATCGTCTTCTGCGCGTCGTTATGGCCGTGGGCAAAGCCCATGTAGGCCGCCGAGGCGATCTGCGCCTTGCCGAAGAAGGCATTGACCCAGCGCGGCCGTGCCAGCCGCCGCAGCACGCCGCCGGCGCGCGCCATGCCGGCGATGATCGCCCACAGCAGGCACATCACCACGATGCCGAGCAGGAAGCCGGCGATCGGCGAGGTGATCATCGGCACGAACACCTTCCACAACAGGCCCTTGTTCTGCGCCCAGTTGCCGAGGCTCTGCGACCAGATCAACGCATCCCAGTTGTTGTGCGCGGCAGCCAGGCCGGCACCGCACAGGCCGCCGATCAAGGCGTGCGAGGACGAGGACGGCAGCCCCTTCCACCACGTGATCAGATTCCAGATGATGCCGCCCAACAACGCGCACAGGATCACTTGCGGGGTGACCTCGACCACGTTCGTGTTGATCAGGCCATTGGCGATGGTCAGCGCCACCGCGGTGCCGGTCAGCGCGCCGATCAGGTTCATGCCCGCGGCCAGCAGCACCGCAGCACCTGGCGAAAGCACCTTGGTTGCCACCACGGTGGCGATGGAGTTGGCGGTGTCGTGGAAGCCGTTGATGAACTCGAAGACGAGCGCGGCCAGGATCACCACCAGTACGAGGGTCAGCATCGAACGGCCCCGTCAGCTGTTTTTCAGGACGATCTGATAGACCACCACGCCGGCCTCGCGGCAGCGGTCGATGGCCTTTTCCAGAATCTCGAAGAACTCCTTGAGCAGGAACATCTGCAAGTGGTCCAGCCGCCCGGAGTAGATTTCCCGGTACAGCTCCAGCATCAGCCGGTCGGCCTCGTTCTCCAGCGCGCGCAGCTTCTCGTTCATCGCCGTCATGCGGTCGATGTTCATGTGGCGCAGGTCGCGCACCATCTCCACCACCACGCCGGCGGCCTGCTCCAGCATCGCCGCGCGCGGGGCGAAGTCGATTTGCGCCAGGTGCTGGGTGGCCAGCGAGTAGCGGTCGGCGAACTTCTCGATCTGCTTGGGAATCTTGTACAGCGCCGAGCCCAGTGCCTCGATGTCCTCGCGCTCGATCGGCGTCATGAAGCTGTCCACCAGCGCCTGGCTGATCTTGTCCGAGGCCGCGCGCTCGCGCAGGCGGGCCAGCTTGAACGCATCCAACGCCGGCTGCCGGTCGGCCTCGCGCATCATCGCGTGCAGCGCCTTGGCGCTGTCGGCGGCGGCTTGGGCGGCCTCGTCGAGGTAGGTGTAGAACTGCTTGCCGGAACCGAAGATCGTCTGCAATGAAAACATGGGGAACCTGTTCGCCGTCGCGGAAGGGACGGCACCGTGGGCGAATTATGACGGCTGCATGACCGTTCCGGTATTCCCGCCCTCGGCTTCGTCCAACCTGAATGGGCGATTGCAGCACCAGCCGGCGCGTTTGCTAAGATGCGCCGGCGCCCACCGGGCGCATCCTATGGACGACGACCCTTATCCCCCGCCGCCGCGCCCGGCCCCGCGCCTGAGCGCCCGCCGCCGCAGACACCCGACCTCCCTGCCATCAATCCGGGGAGCTTCCCGTGTTTGAAATGATCCTGATCGTTTTCGCGCTGATTCTGCTCAACGGCTTCTTCGCCATGTCCGAAATGTCGGTCATGACCTCGCGCAAGAGCCGGCTCAAGCAGATGGCTTCCTCCAGCAAGCGCGCCGCGCATGCACTGGCCCTGTCTGAGAAGCCCGAAAGCTTCCTTTCCACCGTGCAGATCGGCATTACCGTGATCGGCGTGCTCACCGGCTTCCTCGGCGGCGAGGCGCTGGGCGAAGCCATCGCCGCATGGCTGCAAGGGTTGATGCCCGGCTTCGCCTATGCCGGCGGCATCGGCAAGGCGCTGGCGGTGACGCTGATCACCTTCGTCACGCTGATCTTCGGCGAACTGGTGCCCAAGCGCCTGGCGCTGACGCGGCCGGAAGACATCGCCGGCTTCGTCGCGGTACCCATGGGCTGGCTGGCGACGCTGGCCTTCCCGTTCGTCTGGCTGCTCTCGCGCAGCACCCGGCTGGTGCTGCGCCTGCTGGGGCTTGGCAATACCGAGTCGGCCACGGTCAGCGAAGAGGAAATCCGCATGCTGGTGGCCGAGAGCCACGAAGCCGGCGTGATCGACAGCCACGAGCGCGACATGATGAACCGGGTGATGCGCCTGGGCGACCGCACCGCCGACAGCCTGATGACCCCGCGCAACCGCATCGCATGGCTGGACACCACCGCCGATGCTGAGAAGAACCTGGAGACCATGCGCGAGCACGCCTTCTCGCGCTATCCGGTGTATCGCGGCAACGACCAGGACATCGCCGGTATCCTCGAAGTGAAATCGCTGGTCACGCACCGGCAGGAAGGCAACGGCAACGCCCTGTTCGAGAACCTGCGCGAGACCTTGTACGTCTCCGAATCCACCCATGCGATGAAGCTGCTGGAGATCTTCCGCGAGGAACAACAGTCGATGGCGCTGGTAGTCGATGAATACGGCGAGATCCAGGGCCTGGTGACGATCAGCGACCTGATGGGCGCGGTGGTCGGCCGTTTGCAGGCCGTGGAGAACACCGACGAGGACGCGCTGGTGGTCACCCGCGAGGACGGCTCGCTGCTGGTCGATGGTTCGCTGTCGATCGACGACCTGCGTGAGCTGATGGGCGGCGTCACGCTACCCGATGCCGAGGAAGAGGCTTATTACACGTTGGCCGGCATGTGCATGCACAGCTTCGGCCGCATCCCGCGCGCCGGCGAATACTTCGACTGGGCCGGCTGGCGCATCGAGATCATCGACCTTGACGGCGCCCGCATCGACAAGCTGCTGCTGCGCCGGCTGCCGGAAGAAGACGCCGATGACATCACCGACTGAGCCTGAGGGCGGCGTCGGCGGCTATCGCAACGAGGGCATCCGCACGCTGCTGGCGATGTTCGAGCACGGCGACGCAGAGCAGCCGCAACCGCTGGGGCAAATACTGCACGGCTTGCAGGAAAGCGCGTTCGGCGTGTTCCTGTTCATTGCCATCCTGCCTTCATTCATTCCGATTCCCGGAATCGGCGGCGCGGTCAGCGGGCCGCTGGTGCTGCTGATCGGCGCGCAGATGCTGTGCGGGCTGTCGCGGCCGTGGGTGCCAAGCTTCATCGCCAGACGCGGGCCGAAGCGCGGCACCATGCACCGTTTCCTCGGCAAGATCGGGCGTCCGCTGCACTGGCTGGACCGGATGCTCGAGCCACGCCTGCCGCTGCTGGTCAGCCCGTTGCCGGCGCGGATGTTGAGCGGCGTGCTGTTGCTGGCGCTGGGCGTGCTGCTGTCGCTGCCAATCCCCTTCACCAACTACCTGTTCGGCTTCCAGTTGCTGCTGTTCGCGCTGGCGCTGATCGAGCGCGACGGCGCGCTGATGCTGTTCAACTGGCTGGCCGGCATCGCTGCGGCGGTGTTCTTCGGCCTCGGCTCGGGGCAGTTGTTGAGCCATGCCTCGGCGCTGTTCCAGCGCTGGAGCGGCGGCTGACCCACCGCGTTGCGGGAGCGCACCGAAGCACGCTCCCGCCGGCGACTCAGCGGTCGCTCTTCAGGTATTGCAGGAACGGATCGTTCTTATCGAGCACGATCACGCCATTGCCATCGGTCATCGAGCCGCGGTAGGCCTCGAGGCTACGGTAGAACGCATAGAACGCCGGATCGGCCGAGCCGGCCTTGCCGTAGATCGACGCCGCCTGCGCATCACCTTCGCCGCGCAGCTGCTGCGCATCGCGCTCGGCCTCGGCGACCAGCACGGTGCTCTCGCGGTCGGCCTGTGCGCGGATGGTCAGCGACTGCTCCTCGCCCTCGGCGCGCAGCTTGGCGGCCTCCTGCTTGCGCTGGGCGCGCATGCGTTCATAGACGTCGGTGATGACCTGGCTGTCGGTCGGCAGGTCGATCTGCTTGATGCGCAGGTCGATGATCTGCATGCCCAGCGTCTGCACCGCCTCGTTGATCGCGGTGAGCTGGTTGGCGATCAGCTCGCTGCGGTCGCCGGACACCAGCTGTTGCAGGGTGCGCGAGTTGATCTGGTTGCGCAGCGAGTCGGTGATGATTGGTGCCAGCCGTGCGTTGGCGATCTTGCTGTCGCCACCGGTGGCGCGGTAGTAGGCGCGCACGTCGGAGATGTGGCCGATGGCGAAGAAATCGACGCTGACGTCCTTCTGCTCGGCGGTGAAATAACGCGCCGGGGCGGTGTCAAGCACCTGGAAACGGCGGTCGAACACACGCACCGTTTCCAGCAGCGGCACCTTGAAATGCAGGCCGGGTTTGATGTCCGCGCGCACCACCTTGCCGAGGTTGAGCACCATCGCGGTCTGGTCTTCGCGCACCACATAGACCGAGCCAAGCAGGCCAAGCAACAGCGCGACCAGCGCGCCAATCACGAGGGAATTCTTCATCGACCAGCCTCCTCACGATTTGCCGAGCGCGAGACCGAGCGGTCCGCGTTGCGAATGCCGTCCGTGGCGGCCGGCAGGGCCTGCGACACCACGTCCGGGGTCAGTTGCGGCGCGGCCGGCACGCGGCCCTGGGCGGCGTCGGCCGGCATCGGCACGTAGATCAGTTGGCGGCCGTCGCCGCCGATGACCTTGCGGTTCTCGGCCAGCACCTGCTGCACGGTTTCCAGCCACAGGCGCTTGCGGGTGACTTCCGGTGCGTTCTTGTATTCGGCCTGCAACAGGCTGAAGCGGCGCGCATCGCCTTCGGCGCGGGCGACGATGGCCTGCTTGTAACCCTCGGCAGTGGTACGCGCACGCGACGCTTGGCCGCGCGCTTCCGGCACCACCTTGGCGGCATAGGCCTGCGCTTCGTTGATCAGCCGCTCCTTGACCTGCTGCGCGCCGTTCACTTCGTCGAAGGCCGGCTTCACTTCTTCCGGCGGACGCGCGTCGGGCAGGGTCAGGCCGGTGACCGACAGACCGGTGCGATAGGCCTCCAGCGAGGCCTGCAAACGTTGCTCGGCAGCCACCGCCAGCGGGCCACGGTTGTTCAGCACGGTGTTGAGGTCGGCGCGACCGACCTGTTCGCGCACCGCACTCTGCGCCGACTGCTCCAGCACCTGGTCGGCGTCGATCGAGCCGAACTTGTAGAGGTACGGGTCGTTGACGCGGTATTGCACGTTCAGCGCCACGTTGACGATGTTCTCGTCACGGGTCAGCACCGGCACGTTGCTGCTGAAGGTCTTGATCTGGGTCGCATCGACCTTGACCACCGATTCGATCGGCCAAGGCAGCTTGAAGTTCGGGCCCGGTTGCAGGATGCGCGAGAACTGGCCGAAGCGCAGCACCACGCCGCGCTGCTGTTCGCCGATCAACTGGAAGCTGGACAGCAGCACCAGCAGCGCCACGGCCACCAGCGCCCAGCGCCAGATGCCGCCGTCGAACAGATCGCGCAACGGGCCCGGCAGGCCGCCCCATCCGCCGCCATTGCCGCCTCGTGGCTGGCGCGCGCCGCGCCGGTTGTCGGCGGGGCCGTTCGGGCCGTTGCCGCCGGGTGTGTTCCAAGCCATGCGTGCTCCATGTGTCAGGGCCGGGCAGCCATGCCGCCGGCCATCAATTGAACGTCCGATTCTACTAGATGGGGCAGACCTGACGCTTCGCAACCGCTATCTTCAACGTTTCCCGTTCCCGCGCAGGCCGCGCCATGTCCCTTCACGCTCCCTTCCCCGCCTTCCGCATCCACAACGACGACGCCGGCTACCGCAGCGGCATCGAGCCGCTCACGCTCGACCGCCTCAGCCCCGGCGAAGTGGTGGTCCGCGCACGCTGGTCGTCAGTGAACTACAAGGATGCGTTGGCCGGCACCGGGAAGGGCAAGATCCTGCGCCGCTTCCCGCTGGTGGGCGGCATCGACGTGGCCGGCGACGTGGTGGCCTCGACCGACCCGGCGTTCCGCGAGGGCGATGCGGTGCTGGCCACCGGCTGCGGCCTCAGCGAAACCCGCGACGGTGGTTACAGCCAATACGTGCGCCTGGAATCGAAATGGGTGATCCCGCTGCCCGCCGGCTTGTCGCTGCGCGAGGCAATGGTGTTGGGCACGGCCGGCTTCACCGCCGCGCTGGCGCTGCTGCGGATGAGCGAGAACCGGCAAACCCCGGCGCATGGCCCGCTGGCCGTCACCGGCGCCACCGGCGGGGTCGGCTCGCTGGCAGTGGATATTTTCAGCCGCGCCGGTTTCGAGGTGCATGCGATCAGCGGCAAGGCCGAAGCAAAGGAGTACCTGACCGCCATCGGCGCCACGCAGGTACTGGGCCGCGACGCACTGGACACGACCCGGCCCATGGAATCGGCGCGCTTCGGCGGCGGCCTGGACAACGTCGGCGGGCAGATGCTGACCAGCCTGTTGGCGCAGACCGCGCCCTACGGCAACGTCGCCTCGGCCGGGCTGGCCGCCACCGCGCAGCTGGACATGACGGTGATGCCGTTCATCATCCGCGGCGTGTCGCTGCTGGGCGTGGCCTCGGCCAACACCGCGCGCGACATCCGCGAACAAGTCTGGCAACGCCTCGGCGACGACTGGAAACCGCGCCATCTGGAGCGCATCTGCACCCGCGAGGCCGGCCTGACCGAATTGCCGGAGGTATTCGCCACGATGCTGGCCGGGCAATCGTTCGGGCGCACCGTGGTGCGGCTGGATTGAGCCGTGCCGGTGGCCGGGAGCCGCCGCCGGCAAGCAGCCATTCCCAGGCGTGACGCAGGTTGCTTCACGCCGTGGCGCCGGCCGCACTACACTGCGCATTCACCTTGGGGAAGGATTTGGGGAACACATGGCACGCATTCTGATCGTCGATGACTCGCCGTCGCAGTTGCTGGGCATCCAGCGCATCGTCGAGAAACTGGGACATGAAACCTTCACCGCCACCGATGGTGCCGAAGGCGTGGAAGTGGCCAAGTCGGTCTTGCCCGACCTGGTGCTGATGGACGTGGTGATGCCCAACCTCAACGGTTTCCAGGCCACGCGCACGCTCAAGCGCGAAGCCACCACCACGCATATCCCGGTGGTATTGGTGACCACCAAGGATCAGGACACCGACCGCCTGTGGGGCATGCGCCAGGGCGCCAAGGCCTACATCACCAAGCCGTTCTCCGAGAGCGACTTGTCCGAGGTGATCGCGCGGGTATTCGAAGGCGGCGACGCGCCGGTGGCTTAATTCGAGAAACGAGTGAAGAGGAACGAGTAACGAGAGAAAGGCAACAGCAACAGCCGGCTTTTCACTCCTCACCCGTTCCTCTCCACTCGTCCCTAGCTTTTACACCTTTTCGCCGAACGCCTTGGCCAGCGCGCGATAGGCCTTCTGCTGGGCCTCGTTGACCGGCACCGGCGCGACGACTTCCAGCTCGACGATCTGGTCGCCATCCGGCTGCCCCGGCAGGCCACGCCCGCGCAAACGCAGCTTGCGGCCGCTGTCCGAATCGGCTGGCACCTTCAGTTCCACCGCGCCCCCCAGTGTCGGCACGCTGATGCCGGTGCCCAGCGCCGCCTGCCACGGCGTCACCTGCAAGGTGTAAAGGATGTTGCGGCCATCGACCTCGAACTGCGGGTGTTCGGCGTATTCCACTTCCAACATCAGGTTGCCGCCGCCGCTGCCCTGCCCCGCCAAACGGATGACCTGCCCCGGGCGGATACCCTTGGGCACGCGCACGTCGAGCTGGCGGCCATCGACGGTGATGCGTAGCGTGTCACCCTTGTAGGCCGCCTCCAGTGGCACCGACAACTTGGCGCGGGTGTCGCGCATCGGCTGCTGCGGACCAGCATTGCCGCCGAAGCCATCGAAGCCACCGCGCGCACGGCCGCCACGTTGGCGCGCAAAAATACTCTCGAAGAAATCGCTGAAGCCGCCGCCCGCGCCACCACCGCCGCCGAACACTTCCTCGAAGTCAAAGCCCTGCCCGCCACCGAAATCCGGCGGTGCCTGGAACTCCTCGCCGGGCCGGTAACCGCGCGCGCGCAGCTGGTCGTAAGCCTTGCGCTTGGCCGGGTCGCGCAGCGCCTCGTAGGCCTCGTTGACGGCCTTGAACTTGTCCTCCGCCCCCGTCTCCTTGCTGACGTCCGGGTGGTATTTGCGCGCCAAGCGCCGGTAGGCGGTCTTGATCTCGGCGTCGCCAGCGGTGGGTTCGACGCCCAGCGTCGCGTAATAATCCTTGAATTCCATCCATCACCTTTCGGAAAAATTTGGGCCCGCCGCCTTACGGCAAGGGGCAACCCGCCGGGTCGAGCCGCACCGCCAAGCCGGTGCGGCCGGAATGATTCGTCAAATCCCGCCCTCAAACCGGCCATAGCGGAACCGGAGAATCAGCCGCCTGATGCCGGCGCTGCCGAAAACCAACCAAACCGCCAGAACCAATTCGGCAATCGTGGTGGCGATGCTGGCCATCTGCTCCGGCCCCCAACCGAGGTGGTATCCGCTCGACTGCCGGGAAAGCACGAACAAGCTCAACCAGTAGGTCGCATTCGGCAGCGCCGTGGCGAGGAGCCAGACGCCCAGCAGGGTCAGTCCCACCGACAATGCCATCGAACCGTCCATGCCGGCCTCCGAGCGCGGCTCACGCATCACCGGCAGCAGCTTTCTGGCGATGCTCAATGGGAAGAACCACAACAAGGCGCAAATGGCGACACCGACCACCGGCACCACCCAGACCAGCAGCGGACTGACCTGATCCAACGTCATCATGCCCGCGAAAAAACGCAGGAGGGTGATGAAAAGGAAAATCACGAAGAGTCGAACGGCAACGGCGATGACGTCTTCCCTGCTCATGATGCGGTCTCCCGATGGGTGGGCCATGCCCGGCAAGCGTTACCGCGCCATTCTAGCGGGCCGCGACCACCCGCCACCGCGCGCGTTGACGCACATCCAGCCCGCGAATGTCGCCCGAAGCCAACGCCGGCATGCGATGCTCACGGTATTGGCCCGCAACAGTCCCGAGCCTGGAAATGTTGCGTGAAGGCAGTTTTTCAAGCCGTTGACGCCGCCCTTGCATTCACCCCATCAAACTACGATTCAGACTGAGGAGCCCCCACATGACCATCCACGTCGGCGACCGCATCCCGGAAGTGACCCTCAAGCGCATCCGCGAGGGCATGGAAACCATCGACACCCATGCGCTGTTCGAGGGCCGCAAGGTGGTGCTGTTCGCGGTGCCGGGGGCGTTCACGCCCACCTGCTCGGCGCGCCACCTGCCAGGGTTCGTCGAGCATTTCGAGCAGTTCCGCAGCCGTGGCATCGAGGTGTTCTGCATGGCGGTGAACGACCCGTTCGTGATGCAGGCCTGGGCGAAGACGCAGTCGGTGCCCGAGGGCCTGCAAATGCTGTCCGACGGCAATGGCGACTTCACCCGCGCACTGGGGCTGGAGCTGGACGCAAGCGGTTCGGGCATGGGGATGCGCTGCCGTCGCTTTGCGCTGTATGCGGAAAATGGCGTGGTTCGCGCCGTGCATGTCGAGGAGCCGGGGCAATTCGAGGTGTCCTCGGCCGAATACATGCTGGCGCACCTGCCGGAATGAAGCGACGGGCGCGCACCTTGATGTGCGCCTGCATGAACCGAACCGGCGGCCCGGTTACCGCACTACACGGAAGCGCAGGCTGGTCCACGCGCCATCGGCGGCCAATGCGGTGAGGGTGTGTTCGCCGGGTTCGTCGAAGTCGCGCACGAAGCCACGCGGGCCTTGGGTCTGCGCTATCCAGCGCCCGTCCAGCAGCCATTCCACTGCCGCTTCGCTGCCCAGTGCGCGCAGTTGCAGGCGCGGGCCATGCGTGGCACCGGGCGCGCGCGCCAGCGTGGCGCGGTCGTTGAGGCCGTCGATGTGCAGCACGCCGTCGTTGCCGCGCTCATCGGGCGGGCAATCTGCCGCCAGCGGTGGCAGGCGTTGCGCTTGCCGCTGCGCTGCGGACAACCACGGCGAGGCCAGCGCCGGCCAGCGCGCCAGTTCGCGTTCGGCGCGTTGCGGGTGGCCGTCGCAGCCCGCCGACAAGCGCAGGCCGCTGCGTACATCCACTTCAAAACGCACGCGGCCCGATTGCCACAGCCGTGCATCGCGCTCGGCGAAGGTAGGTGGCAGTGCTTCGTCCAGCGCCAGCGCCTTGAACCGTCGCTGGCACATGGCCGGCGGCGTCTGCGCGGCAGCGATGCCGAGCGGCCAGCACACTTCCTGTTCGCTGACGCTGGCCGGCATCGCGCGCGCGGCGTTGTCGCCGGGTTGGCGCGGCAGGCTGTCGATGACTTCAAACATCAGCGGCAAAGCGGTGACTGCTCCGTACTGGCCGGGGAGCGGCGTACCGTCCGGGCGGCCCACCCACACGCCGACGGTGTAGCGGCGGGTGCTGCCTATCGCCCACGCATCGCGGTAGCCGTAGCTGGTGCCGGTTTTCCACGCCACCGGCGGGCGGCTGCCGGTATCGAAGGTGCCGGTGCCGTAGCCGGGGCGCGGGTTGGATTCGAGGATGTCGCGCACGATCCACGCCGCACCCGGCGATACCAGCCGGCGTTCGATACGTGCATCGGCCGGCGTATAGCGCACACGGCCAGCAATGCCTTCGCGGTTCAGTGCGGCGAATGCGCCGACCAAGTCTTCCAGCCGCGCGCCGGTACCGCCGAGAATCAGCGCCAGATTCGGCTGCGCGCCATGCGGGAAACGCAGCTTGATGCCGGCGTTGTTCAGGCGCGCGGCAAAGCGCGAGGGGCCGACGCGGTCGAGCAAATCCACCGCCGGCACGTTCAACGACAAGCGCAACGCGGTGGCGGCGCCGACCGGGCCGTTGAACGCGGCGTCGAAGTTGCCGGGGCGGTAGCCGCCGAAGCTCTGCGGCGCATCCACCAGCAGGCTTTCGGAATGAATGAGGCCATCGTCCAACGCCATGGCGTACAGGAACGGCTTGAGCGTGGAGCCGGGCGAGCGCCACGCCTGCACCATGTCCACGTGGCCCAGCCGTGCCTTGTCGGCGAACGCGACCGAGCCGACGTAGGCGCGCGCTTCCAACGTGGTGTTGTCCATCACCAGCAGCGCGGCGGAGGTGCGCTCGGGCAGTTGCGAGAAGTACGAGGCCACGCGCTCTTCCAGCGTGCGTTGCAGGCCGCTGTCGAGCGTGGTTTCGATCTGCGCCGCGCGCGGCTGCTGGCTGCGCAGCCGTTGCGCCAGCAGTGCCGCGTGCAGCGGTTGTTGCAGCGAGCGCGTGACCACCGGCTCGATGCGTGCATCCGCCACATCTTCAGCCGACCACACGCCCAGTTCGGCCATGCGCGCCAACACCTTGTCGCGCGCGCGTTGCGCCGCTTCGGGGTGGCGATCCGGGCGCAGCCGGCTGGGCGATTGCGGCAGCACCGCGAGCAAGGCGGCTTCGGCGTGTGACAAGCGTGCGGCGGGTTT
The DNA here is from genome assembly GCA_034675465.1 of Stenotrophomonas sp. Taxonomy (GTDB): domain Bacteria; phylum Pseudomonadota; class Gammaproteobacteria; order Xanthomonadales; family Xanthomonadaceae; genus Stenotrophomonas. The sequence goes on from JAUCDH010000013.1 coordinate 52,031, forward strand.
GCCGAGGTAGGCCCAACTCGCCGCTTCCACGCCTTCGATGGTGCCGCCGTAGGGTGCGCGTTCCAGATACAGGTCGAGGATTTGCGCCTTGCTCAAATGCGCTTCCAGTTGCAGCGCGCGCAGCACCTGTTTGAGCTTGCCCCACGGCGTGCGCGTGTGCGGGTCGAGGATGCGCGCCACCTGCATGGTCAACGTGGAGCCGCCGGAAACGATGCGGCGCTCGACCAGCATCTGCTTGCCGGCGCGCAGCATGGCCCACGGGTTGATGCCGGGGTGGCGGTGGAACCAGCGGTCTTCGTAGGTCAGCAGCGCCTGCAAATACAGCGGCGAGATGGTCTGCGCATCCGCCGGGTAGCGCCACACGCCCTCGGCGTCGGCGAAGGCGCGCAGCGGGGTACCGTCGCGGGCAACGACCAGCGTGCTGGTGTCGCGGGATTTGGGTAGCGGCGGCGGGAAAGCGAGGTCGAGAATCAACAGCGTCAGCAGGACGGCGACCGCGCCCCAACGCAGCCACGGCAGGAGCCTGGACAGGCGCCGTGGCTTTGCTTGCATTTGCGCAGGCTCGCCACGTTCGCCGCTCACGCCCTCCCCCTCTTCCGGTGGGAGAGGGGGCTTTTTCCTGCGCCTCGTCGTCATGGCTGTGCACTTCACTCATCTTGCGAAGGATGCAGCCGCTGGCGGATTTCGGCCACCGTGCCCGCAGCATCGGTGACTATTCCGCAAAAACGGCCACTCAATCTGCCACTCAAACGCCGGCCAACCGCCGCACCGCCCGATACTCCCGCACCCACCGCCGCCGCAACCTGCGGCTCACCCACAGCGTGGCAACCAACCACGCAGCGGCTACCAGCAACAGTTCCCACGCCGCGCTGCGCAACGCATCCCCAGCCAGCCACAACGCCCCGGCATTGGCCAGCAGCGCATACCCCAGCAGCGCCCATACCGTGGCGCGGGCCAGCCACAAATCGCGCAGGCCGGTGCGCAGTTGCGCCAGCCGGATCCGCGCATAAGCGCCGGCAGGCTCGGCGGCATCGCGGGCGGGCCGCCGTGGCGCGCGCAGGACATTGGCCCATGCAATCGGCAGGAACACCGCGTAGAACGGCATCAGCAACCAGTGCGAGGGCGTGAGGTTGCTACTGGCCAAGGCACGGCCGAACACGGCAAGCGCCAACACGGTGACCACCACCTCCAGCAGGCGATACAGGCGCGTGCGCCATTGCCGCCGGCGCACGCGGGCGGTGATGTCGTGCAGCGGGGCGGCAGGCGCTTCGCCCTGCCATGCGTCTTTCAGCAAGTCATCGAAATTCATGGAGCGTCCTCCTCTCGGGACAAGGCTTTGAGGCGTTCGCGGGCGCGGTGCAGGCGCACGCCCACGTTCTCGGCACTGATGCCCAGCAAATCCGCAATCTGCTGGTAGTCGTAGCCTTCCAGTTGCAGCATCAGCACCTGCCGCTGATTCAACGGCAAGGTCACCAGCGCCTCGAACAACCATTGCGTGCGGGCGCAGCTACTGCCCGTATCCGCCACGTCGTGCAGTTGCGCGTCGAACGGCAGCGAGGCGGGCCGCCGGATTTCCGAGCGCACGTGGCTCGCCCCGAGGTTGTGGGCAATGCGCAGCACGAAGGGCAGCAGCATCTCCGCCTCGCGCAGCCGCGGCAGGCTCTCCCAGATGGCGAGCAGCACGTCCTGCAACAGTTCCTCGCGCACGGCGGGGTTCAATTCATACCCGCACACCGCGCGCCACAGTTGCGGTCGGAAGGTTTGCACATGGGGCCAGAGTGGATGCATTCGGTAACGGATAGGGGAGTCGATGGGGGCCAGCACTCCTTCAGTCGCCGCCCGCCGCGCATTTCTTACACCGAAAGAAAATTTTTATTTGCGTAAGAAATCCGCCGGCACGCCCGACTTTGGAGGCAGACCCACTCGAAAGGAAACACCTGCGATGCAACGCTCCCCGGCAACAAGGCGCTGGCTCCCGCTCGCCCTCACCTGCAGCTTGCTGGCCCCGGCGCTGGCCACGGCCCAGCCGGCCAACGGCCCGCTGGCCCTGGACAATGTGCGCATCATCGAAGCCGAGCACAACCGCGCCAGCACGCCACACTGCGTGCGTGTGGAAGGCAAGCACATCGCCCGCATCAGCGCCGCAGGCGACAAGGCCTGCCTGCGCGGCGCGCGCACCGTGAACCTGCACCAGCGTTACCTGCTGCCGGGCCTGATTGACATGCACGCCCACCTCACCCTCGGCCCGCTGGAGAGCAAGCGCGAGCGTGGCCGCATGGTGATGCAGGCGCTGCCCGACGACGACATCGCCGAACACAACGCCCGCCGGTTGGTGGCCTTCGGCGTCACCACCGTGCGCAACCCCGGCGGCGACCTGCCGGCCGCTACACGCTACAAGGCGCGGTTGGCGGCGGGCGAACTGACCGGCCCGGAAGCCTTCAACGCCGGCCCGGTGATCAACAACGTCGACCTGCCGGGCCTGTCCACGGCAGCGCGCAACGCCGAAGCCATGCAGCGCGTGGTGCAGGCGCAGGCCGAGGCCGGCGCCGACTGGATCAAGCTTTACACCGGCCTGTCGCCGGAACTGCTGAAGGCCGGCATCGACGCCGCGCACCAACACGGCCTGCCCGCCGTTGCGCATCTGGAAAGCATCGGCTGGCCGGACGCGCTGGCGATGGGGCTGGACAGCATCGTCCACCTGATGCCGCTCAGCCCCGACCTGCTGACCCCGCAGCAGCGCGCGGCATGGCAGGCCAGTGCGCGCGGCGGCACTTGGTCGTTCTTTGAATGGTGGGAACACTTCGACCCCGACGGCCCGCAGGCCGACCAATTGGTGGCCGCCTACCAGCAATACCGCCCGGTGTTCGACGCCACCCTCGTTGCCTTCCACGCCGCCTTCGTCCAAGACCAGGACAACCCGTACAAGGACGACGCCCGCCGCTACGCCCACCCGCGCTTGCTGGCGAACTGGAACGACTGGTTCACCTTCGCCCTCGGCTGGCAACCGGAAGATTTCACCCGCGCCCGCGCCGTGTGGCCGAAGGTGCAACGCATGGCCGTGCGCCTGCACGCCACCGACGCACGCATGACGCTGGGCACGGACATGAGCAACCCGTGGATCGCGCCCGGCATCAGCCTGCACCGCGAAATGCAGTTGCTGGCCGAGGCCGGCGTTCCCGTCACGCAGTTGTTGCAGGCCGCCACCGTCACCGCCGCCGAAGCACTCGGCGCAGGCCAGCGGCTGGGCCGCATCGCCCCCGGTTTCGAGGCCGACCTGCTGGTACTCGACGCCAACCCGCTCGACGACATACGCCACACCCGCCACATCCACGCCGTCGTGCTTGACGGCCAATTCCTCGCCACCGATGCACTGAACCAACTCAAGGGAGAATGACCATGAAGCACACGTCCAAACACCTCATCCGCCGCAGCCTGCTGGCCCTTGGCCTGAGCCTCGGGCTGGCCACCACCGCCCACGCTGGCCCCCGCGACTGGGAATCGCCCGAGGCCCTCATCCATGCCCTGTACGAAACGATTTCCGCCGACGCCGGCGCGCAGCGCGACTGGGAGCGCTACCGCGCCCTGTTCCTCGACGGCGCGCGGCTTTCCATGGCGATGGATTCAAAGATCGGCAGCGGCATCATGAGCATGGACAGCGAGGAACTGGTGGCCCAGACCGAAACCGCCTACGCCGCCACCGGCTTCCACGAAACCCCGCTGGTGACGCGGGTGGAGCGGCACGGCCCGATGGCCTCGGTGATGAGCAGCTTCGAGGTGCGGCTGCGGCAAAGCGACAAGGAGCCGCTGATGCGCGGGTTGAACCACTTCCAGGCGCTCAACGATGGCGAACGCTGGTGGATCGTCTCCAACGTGGGGATCATCGAGACGGCGGATTCGCCGTTGCCCAAGGACATGCAGCCGGCCACCGGCGGGGTGGCGAAATGAACCCCGTCAAGGCTTGGGCCACGCCCACCCGACAAGCCCTAACCCGCCACAAGTGGCGCTGGATTGCCGTGGCGGCCAGCATCAGCGCGCTGTCGTGGCTGGCGTTGGGCGCGGGCATCGTACTGGAGGTCGGCACCGGGACGAGGATCGTGCTGGCCGGCATTGCAGCACTGGCCACCGAAGGCACGATCTGGCTGTCGGCGCTGCTGCTGGGCATGAGCGCCTACCAACTGCGGCGGCAGATGTGGGAGAACCTGCGGCGCCGCTTTCGATGAAAGCTTGAACGTGGTCGCTGGTTCGCTGGCGACTGCGCTGGCCGAGGTCACGGAATCACCCGAACTCCACGCACCGCTCGACCAATGGTCTAGCGCCACCGGCACACCCTGCCCGGCAATGCCCGACGGAATGAATAGCTGAATCAAGCCATGCCGCGGGACAAGGCCCCGCTTGAGCGGACTATCAGCTGCCGGGTTAGATTCGGCATGGCCCGAAGCCCCCCCCCCTGCCCACATGCCACGACCTTCCACTCACAAGCGAGACATCAATGAGATCACTTGTTTTTGTTTTGGCCATGCTGTCCACGCCCTTCGCTCATGCGACAGACACACCTACCCTGACCGCTGATGCGTTGAAGGCCAAGGTAATTGAGGTCACCAACGCCCAGAACAAGGTCATGATGCAGGGTTCAACCACAGCGGATGTGGATCAGCTCTTTTCCCTGTACACAGACGACTTCACTTATGTCCATGAAGCCTACGGCGGCACCTATACAAGGAATGAACTCTATGGCAACACCATCCGGCTTTTGCAGCGCGGGATCTACAACAAGACCGAGCCACGTTACACCCTGACCTCGACGATCCCCGGCCACAACAGCATTGCCGTCGAGCGCCAGGAAACCCACGAAGGAATCACGGCAAGGCACCTCGCAGTCTTTGAGTTTCATGGCCTCAAGGTCTCGAGAATCATCGAGTATTGGAAGTAGGCCGAGTTTTCGCCGCACCCTGCGAACAATTCGGCCAGCCAACCACTCCATCCAATACCACTTCGCGCCGTGGCTTGATCCAGCACAGGCTGCACAGAGTCGCCCCTGAAGAACCCATTTGATGCAGGAAGTGCAGTGACGTTTGCCCTGTATGGGTGTGGTGCAACTGCAAGATTTGGCCATGCTGACCGCTGTTTTCTTGCAGTTTCAGGCCACCGATGCGCAAGCGCCCCGTAGCCGTCGATAGTGAGGCCGCCCACGCCGACGACCTGTCGGACGACGAGGTGTGCCTGCGCTGGCTGGAGAACCCGTATTGGCAGTTCTTCACCGGCGAGGTGGTGTTCCAGACGACGCTGCCGTGCAACCCGAGTTCGCTGACGCGCTGGCGCCAGCGGCTGGGCGAAGCCGGGATGGAGGAGTTGCTGGCGCAGACGATCGCGGCGACCCAGGCGATGAAGGCGGTCGATGCCCGCGAGCTGTCGCGGGTGATCGTGGATACGACGGTGCAGGAGAAGGCGATCGCACACCCGACCGGCAGCCGGTTGCTGGAGGTGGCGCGCAGGAAGCTGGTGCTGCTGAGTCGTCGCACTGGCATCAAGTTGCGCCAGGCCTATGAACGGGAAGCACCGCGATTGGCGCGCAAGGCGGGCCGGCACGCGCATGCCCGGCAGTTCAAGCGCATGCGCCGGGTCTTGCGGCGCCAGCGCACGCTGCTGGGGCGGGTGATCCGGGACATTGGGCGGCAGTTGGATACACTCGAAGGCACGCAGTGGGAGCAGATGCGCGTGTGGCTGGAGCGAGCCGATCGCATCTTCCGTCAGAAACCGAAGGACAAGAACAAGCTGTACGCCCTGCACGCGCCGGAAGTGGAGTGCATCGGCAAGGGCAAGGCACACAAGCCGTACGAGTTTGGCGTGAAGGTAGGGATCGCGGTGACGGCCCGGAAGGGGCTGGTGGTCGGCGCCAGGAGCTTCCCCGGCAACCCGTACGGCGACGACACACTGGCCGAGCAGCTTGAACAGGTGAAGATCGTCAGCGGACAGAAGCCGAAGACGGCGATCGTGGATCTGGGCTATCGCGGCCGCGAGCTGGACCACGTGCAGGTGCTGCACCGGGGCAAGCCGAAGACACTGACGCGGCGTCAATGGGCGTGGGTGAAGCGGCGACAGGCGGTCGAGCCGGTGATCGGACACCTGAAGGACGATTGCCGGTTGCGCCGCTGCCACTTGAAGGGGGCCGATGGTGATGCAGTGCACGTGATCGCCTGCGCGGCCGGCTACAACATCCGCTGGCTACTGCGGTGGATCGTATTTTTGTGGGCCTGGATCCAGGGCGCCGCTGCAGCATGCATCTCGGGTCCGCGCTCAATGCGGGCCGCAGCCATAGCCTGAGATCGATACTTCAGGGATGACTACTTCATGTTCGGGCAGGCTCATGCGCATCTCCAGCAAACGGGCTGCCAAGCAGCCGGGCGTTTGCACGCGCACGCGGCAATGCGCCGGAAGGCACCGTGCTTTATTGCGCAGCACCTTCAGTACGCCGCGACAATTTCCAGCCAATACCCGCCGCAATCAACGCCGCAGTCGCGCTGATTCCGGCGAAACCGGCGGTGCCGATACCGAGCAGGCGCAGCCCGTTCATGCCCAGCGCGATGGACAGGTCACCGAAGCGCCACACTGCCGTATCCACCGCGTTCTGGCCCTTGTAGCGCACGTTGCGCGGCACGCGGGTGTAGAGGCTGTGCCGCGCCGGCTCGGCCATGCCGTAAGCCAGCCCACGGCTGACGATCAATGCAATCGCCACCGCCGGCATGCCGAACAGCAGCGGTGCGTGCGCGTCACGCGCAAACAGCACCAGCATCAGCACCGCGATGCTGGCCAGCGCCCAGATCATGATGACGATGCCCGGCCCCTTGCGCGGCAGCAGCCAGCGGGTGAGCGTGAGCTGGGTGATGGCGGTCAGCACGTTGCCGGCCAAATCGACGTTTGCAGCGAAGCGCGTGCGCGACACCGCATCGGCGAAGGTTGCGCCGGAATAGTCGGCCACCAGCGCGTAGTTCACCGTGCCGATGCCGTCGGCCAGCAACAGCAGGATCGACATGCTGCGGATGAAGGGGTCGGCGAACACCTGCTTCAGGCCGTCGAACATGCCGCCGCCCACCGCCGCCTCGTGGCCCGGCTCGTGCCGCCGCGCGCCATGCACCCGCGCCCAGCGCCCGAGCGCGACCACGCAGCCCAGCGCCGCGCACAGCAGCACCGCCGACACCACCAGCAGCGGCGCCACGCCGATCACGCCAACCAGCGAGCGCGTCAGCATTGGCCCGGCCACCGCGCCGACCGTACCGGCCACCGCGATCACCGGGAACAGCCGCCGCGCCTGCTCGGTGCTCCAGATGTCGGACATGAAACTCCAGAACACCGACACCACGAACAGGTTGAACACACTGACCCAGACGAAGAACAGGATGCCCAACGTGCGCGGCGTCAGCAGCTCCGGCCACGCAAACAGCGGCACGAAGCCGACCAGGCAGGCAATGAAGAACGCATACACCAGCGGTACCACCACCGGCCGCGGCCAGCGCGTGATCAGCGCGCCGAACAACGGCGTCAGCAGCAAGGTGCCGATGAAGGTGGCACCGTAGAACCACGGCAGCTGGGTCGAGCCCACCGCGGCGGCCAACTGCTCGCGCAACGGGCGGATCACGTAATACGCGGCCAGCACGCAGAAGAAGTAGGCGAAGGACAGCGCGACCGCCAACCATTCCCCACTATGGACCCTGTTCCGGCTGGGCTGCATGCGTTTCGGATTCCGCGCGCGATGGAGCGCGCAAGGTATCCGATGCACTGCAACATCGCCAGTGCGACTGGTCTGCACCAGCCATGCTGGCAGCACGTTTGAGGGGGAACGCGATGCGCGAATGCGACTACATCATCGTCGACACGGGTTCGGCCGGCTGCGTGCTGGCCAACCGGCTCAGCACCGCCCCGCAGGTACAGGTGCTGCTGGTCCAAGCCGGCCCGCGCGACTGGCACCCGTTCATCCACATGCCCGCCGGGCTGGCGCGGCTGGCAACAACCACAGCCTGAAGCTGGAGCTACGCCCCCCCCGGAACCGCAACTGCAAAACCGCCAGCTGCCTTCGACCGCTGGCGGCGCGCGCCGATCTTTCCCGAGCGCGAAGACCTGGACGATGCAGGATTGGAAGCGTTCATCCGCGCCAGGAGCACAGTGGGCTGGGTAATGAAGCTTCATCGGCCAGGCGCCGGGTGCAGGCCTTCGGCCCGCGGCCTGAAAACACGACACGCCATCACGTTTTCAACAAGGGAAAAGCAAGAGATATCAAAGTGATGCCCATTCATCTTGCCCTTGTTTGTGCAGTGGTGAAAAGCGGCGCTAGAATCCTCGACAGCCTTTGCTTCCAGGCATCGATCACGATGAAAAAGAACAACAAGCGCCGGCATTTTCGGCCGGTGGCATCGGGATTGCTCGGCGTGCTGATGCCCTTCGCGCTGTCATCCACCGCCCAGACGCCCACGGCCAGCGCCTTGCCCGCACCCCAGGCGGCGGCATTGCCGGTCAACCTCGAAAACGCACCGCGGCAATCCCCCACCCAACCGATGCCGTACCGCGTCGCCCTGCGCACCGACCAGGTGCAGGCATTGCCGGCCAGCTTCGACATCCACGCCATCGAATCGATGGCCGAGCAGCTCACCTACGGCAACCGCGTGCCCGGCATCGCGATGGCAATCGTGCAGAACGGCCGCATCCTTTCCGCGCGTGGTTACGGCGTCACCGACATCGGCAGCCCGCAGCCGGTGGATGCGCATACCGTGTTCCGCCTCGCCTCGCTGTCCAAGGCCTTCGCCGGCACGCTGGCCGGGCTGCTGGTCAGCGACGGAACGCTGCGCTGGGACAGCAAGATCACCGACTACGTGCCCGGCTTCCGCCTCGCCACGCCCGAGGCCACCGGCAAGCTTACCGTCGCCGACGTGCTCAGCCACCGCGTCGGCCTGCCCTACAACGCCTACGACCGCGACATCGAAGCCAACGCCGATTACTACACGCTGACGCAGAAACTGGCCCGCACGCCGCTCAAGTGCGAACCCGGCGACTGCTATGCCTACCAGAACGTCGCCTTCAGCCTGGTCGGCGACGTGGTGCATGCCGCGTCGGGCAGCTTCTACGAGCAGGCAGTGGAACGCCGCATCCTCAAGCCGCTGGGCATGAACGACGCCAGCCTCGGCTTGGCCGGCATCCAGGGCAGCGCCAGTTGGGCACGGCCACACGTGCGCAGCCGCAACGGCTGGGTATCGCTGACGCCCAAGCCCACCTATTACCGCGTCGCCCCGGCTGCCGGTGTCAACGCCAGCGCCAGCGACATGGCGCAATGGCTGCTCGCGCACACCGGCCACCGCCCCGACGTGCTGCCTGCGCCGTTGCTAGCGACACTGCACGCACCGCTGGTCAGTACGCCCGGCGAAATGCGTTCTGGTTGGCGCCACCAGCGGCTGGATTCGGCCGGCTATGCACTGGGTTGGCGCGTGTTCGACTACTCCGGGCACCCGGTCGTATTCCATGCCGGCGCGGTGCAGGGGTATCGTGGGCTGGTCGCGCTACTGCCCGGGCAAGACCTTGGCGTGGCGATCATGTGGAACGGCGAGAGCAGCGTGCCGAGCGGCCTGATGCCAACCATCCTCGACCGCGCCATCGGCCTGCCCACGCAGCGCTGGCTGGACGTGGACACCGATTTCGGCAGCGACAACCTTATGGCCGAGGATGCGCCGACCATCCCTCCCGGCAAGAAGGGCGTCGCTTCCGACCGCGCCACCGCATCGCCGCGGTAAGGCGCTGCAGATGAAGGAAGGACGAAGACGGCCCGTATGGCCGCCTTCGTCCTTCCTGCGCCTGCATACACTACGCGATGGGGGCGTGTCCCCGGCTTCGTGCAGCACATCCCGCAATTGGGCTGAGTACATAAAAAAACTCCCTCCCCGCTGGGCAGTCGGGGAAGGAGTCAGGTACAGCGTCAGGGCTGGATCAGATCAGCGGCGCCGGGGTTGCCGGGAGCGCGACCGGAGCAGCCTTCTTCTTGCGGGCGGCCGGCTTCTTCGCAGCCGGCTTCTTCGCGGCAGCCTTCTTCGCGGTGGCTTTCTTCGCGGTGGCTTTCTTGGCAACCTTCTTCACCGCCTTCTTCGCGGTGGCCTTCTTGGCAACCTTCTTCACCGCCTTCTTCGCGGTGGCCTTCTTGGCAACCTTCTTCACCGCCTTCTTCGCGGCGGCCTTCTTGGCAACCTTCTTCACCGCCTTCTTCGCGGTGGCCTTCTTGGCAACCTTCTTCACCGCCTTCTTCGCGGCGGCCTTCTTGGCAACCTTCTTCACCGCCTTCTTCACGGCGGCGACCTTCTTGGCAACTTTCTTCACTACCTTCTTCACCGCCTTCTTGACGGCGGCTTTCTTGGCAACTTTCTTTACCGCCTTCTTGGCGGCCGGTTTCTTCGCAGCTTTCTTCGTGGCCATTGGATGGCTCCTCGTCAGTGATCTAGGGAATCGGTTGCCCAGTTGAAACAAACCCGCGTTGCATCGCGGAGTACCGGCGGTACATCGGCTGCACCGTGACGGATACGGAAACACCCGCAACATCACGCCGCGGGTGTCGTGTAGGAATGGGGTGTTTCGCGGAAGGAAGCGACTCCTGCTCCACCATCAATGCAATCGTGGCGGACGTCCGGGTTGTGCTTCGCGTCTTGATGTTGATCCTGCTCACTCGCTTCCGCAGCAAAGGCCTGCTGGGCGAAACCTAATCATGGTTTTTTTTACTGTCAACTACCTGCACGCAAATTTATCCGCGAAGCATCATCGCATTTGCGCACCACACCCCTTGCCCCATGCATGCCAGCATCGTCCACGAAGGCGCACGTACTGCGCTGCCGTTGCAGTCACGTGCAGGAAATTACTTCAAAAAAGCACTTTCGCGATATCACGCATGTCCATTGCAACGCGCAACGCCAATGCCGACACATCAACGACGGCATCTGCATTGCGTGAAAAAAAATCGGCGCCCGGCATGCGGCGAACACCGATGCAGCGACCGTTTCCGGCAACTCGGAAAGCGTTTTGCGCAAACACGACGCGCCATTCGCGATGCTTGCGCATGCCAGACGATGGCAATGCAGGTGCATCGTCATCTGTCCAGTGCGGCGCGACGCGCGATGGAAACCACTGGTCACCACGCGCAAAAGCAACGACGAAGCCAGACGGGCGACGGATACGAAAACGGCCACACAAGGCGGCCGTTTCCATGCATCACACGATGACCTGGGTCAGTGGTCTTCGTTTTCCAGCAGCTCGGCGTAGTCGTCCGGGCCGAGCAGGTCGTTCAACTGTTCCGGCTCGGACAATTCGACGACGAACAGCCAACCATCGCCGTAGGCATCTTCGTTGATGGTTTCCGGCTTGTCGGCCAGCGCTTCATTGACTTCGACTACGGTGCCGGACACCGGGCTGTAGACGTCGGAGGCGGCCTTCACCGACTCGACCACGGCGGCAGCATTGCCGGCCTGCACCGTGTCGCCGACGCCGGGCAGTTCGACATAGACCAGGTCGCCGAGCAGGCCCTGGGCGTGGTCGGAAATGCCGATGGTGACGCGGCCATTGCCTTCGGCACGGGCCCATTCGTGGGACTTGAGGAACTTGAGGTCGCCGGGGATCTCGCTCATGGAATTGCTCCGAAAAAGGTGGGCGGGGACAGGGTTAGTTTAGCGAACCGGACGCGCAGCAAACACGCCGGCCGTGGTACGTCAAAGGTTGATGCCGGCCTGCGGCTGGCCGTCGCGCACGAATGGGAACTTGACCACGCGCACCGGCACTTCCTTGCCCCGGATATCGACGCACACCTCGCCCGGCTCACCGGCCGGCACGCGCGCGAAGGCAATCGCCTTGCCCAAGGTCGGCGAGAACGTGCCGGACAGGATTTCGCCGTCACCATTGGCGGTGAGCACCTTCTGGCCGTGGCGCAGCACGCCCTTCTCGTCCATTACCAGGCCGATCATCTGGCGGGCGTCACCGGCGGCCTTCTGCGCTTCCAGCACGCTGCGGCCGATGAAATCGCGGCCCTCGTCCAGCGTGACCGTCCACGCCAACGCGGCCTCGAACGGGCTGACGGTTTCATCCATGTCCTGGCCGTAGAGGTTCATGCCGGCTTCCAGCCGCAGCGTATCGCGCGCACCGAGGCCGGCCGGCTTCACACCGGCTTCCAGCAATGCATTCCAGAACGCGACCACCGCCGCCTGCGGCAGCAGCACTTCATAGCCATCTTCACCGGTGTAGCCGGTGCGGGCGACGAACAGCGGCACGCCGGCAGCCGAAGCCACTTCCAGCGCGGCGAAACGGCCCAGCTTGTCCAGCGCGGTGCGGTCGGCTTCAGCCACGAGGCCAGCGACCAGCGCGCGCGCTTGCGGGCCTTGTACGGCAATGATCGCCAGGTCTTCGCGCTCGACCACATCCACGCCGAACGCCACGGCCTGCTCGCGCATCCACGCCAGGTCCTTCTCGCGGGTGGAGGCGTTGACCACCATGCGGAAGAAATCCTCGCCCAGAAAATAGACGATCAAGTCGTCGATCACCCCACCCTGCGGGTTGAGCATGCACGAATACAGCGCCTTGCTGCTGACCTTGAGCTTGTCGATCGAATTGGCCAGCAGGTGGCGCAGGAACTGGCGGGTACGTGCACCCTTCAGATCGACCACGGTCATGTGGCTGACGTCGAACATGCCGGCGGCGCGGCGCACCAGGTGGTGTTCGTCGATCTGCGAACCGTAGTGGATCGGCATGTCCCAACCGCCGAAATCGACCATCTTGGCGCCGAGCGAGCGGTGGGTTTCGTTGAGCAGGGTCTTCAGGGTCATGGCCGGTCCATGTGGGGAAAGCGGCCATTATCCCAGATGGTTGCATCCAAAACCTGTGGCGGTGCGACAAGCGCGCCGCCATTGCTTCAGGCCTGCTGCACTTTCAGCTTCATGCCATCGACGGCAACCACGCGCACCTGGCTGCCCGTTGGCAGATCCGGACCGGCAACCACCCAGAACGCATCGTCGATCTTCGCGCGGCCATTGCCATTGACGATGGCCTGGTCCAGCGGCACCACGCGGCCGATCAACTGTTCGGCGCGGCGATTGAGCAGCGGCTGGTCACTCTGCCGCGCACGCTTGCGGAACCAGGTGCGATAGACCTGGATCGAGACGAAGCTGAGCACGACGAACAACACCACCTGCATCAGTACGGAAAAGCCGTCAAACGCCCACACCGCGACGAACACCGCCGCCGCGGCGAAGCCCATCCACAGCATGAAGGCGCCCGGTGCCAGCGCTTCGGCAGCGAACAGCACCACCGCCAGCGCCGCCCACGCCACCACTTCCCCGCGCATGGTCAGCGCCCCAGCGGCGGCGGGTTGCCGCGCGATGCAGAGGCCTTGCGCTCTTCCTGTTTGGCGAACGCTTCCTTCGCCAGCTCGGCGACGCCGGCGATGGAGCCGATCACGCCGCTGGCCTCCATCGGCATCAACACCAGCTTCTGATTGGGCGAACTGGCCAATTCCTTGAAGGCTTCGACGTATTTCTGCGCGATGAAGTAGTTGATCGCCTGCACGTCGCCCTGGGCGATGGCGTTGGACACCATCGTCGTCGCCTTGGCCTCGGCCTCGGCCGAGCGCTCGCGCGCCTCGGCATCGCGGAACGCCGCCTCCTTGCGGCCTTCAGCTTCGAGCACGGCGGCCTGCTTTTCGCCCTCGGCGCGCAGGATCTCGGACTGGCGCGAACCTTCGGCCTCGAGGATCTGCGCGCGCTTCTCGCGCTCGGCCTTCATCTGCCGCGCCATCGAGTCGATCAGATCGCGGGGCGGCTGGATGTCGCGGATCTCGATGCGGTTGACCTTGATGCCCCAGGGATTGGTGGCGTGGTCCACCACGCCCAGCAGCTGCGCATTGATGGTCTCGCGCTGGCTCAGCGATTCGTCCAGGTCCATCGAGCCGATCACGGTGCGGATATTGGTCTGCACCAACGCGATCATCGCCACCTCCAGGTTGGCGACCTCGTAGGCGGCCTTGGCCGCGTCCAGCACCTGGAAGAACACCACGCCATCCACGCGCACCACCGCGTTGTCCTTGGTGATGACGTCCTGGCTGGGCACGTCCAGCACCTGCTCCATCATGTTGACCTTGCGGCCGACGCCGTAGACCACCGGGATCAGGAAATGCAAGCCGGGCGACATGGTGTGGGTGTAACGGCCGAAGCGCTCCACCGTCCACTCGAAGCCCTGCGGCACCATGCGCACCGTCTTGAACAACACGATGGCACCCGCCACCAGCACCACCAACGCGAGAAAACCGGCACCGCTCCATCGTTACGCTCCTTGTCTGGTTTGATTGCCCGAGTATAGCCAGCCACAGCAACCTGCGTAGGAGCGCGCTTCAGTGCGCGATGAGGCTTTACCGGGAATGCCATATCGCGCACTGAAGTGCGCTCCTGCAGTAATTTCGGAGACTTCAGGCGGCGGCGCGCGGGCCGAACATGATCACCACCATGCCCAGCAGGCAAAGGCCGGCGCCAAGCAGGTCCCAGCGGGTCGGTGCGATGCCATCCACGCGCCACAGCCGCAGCAGCGCGACGCAGACATAGACGCCGCCGTAGGCGGCATAGACGCGGCCGCTGGCGGTCGGGTGCAAGGTCAACAGCCACGCGAACAACGCCAAGCTCGCCGCCGCCGGCAACAGTAGCCACGCACTGCCCTGCTGGCGCAGCCACAACCACGGCAGGTAGCAGCCGACGATCTCGGCCAGCGCGGTCAGCAGGAACAGCGCCAGTGTCTTCACTGTGGCGCGCTCTTTTCTTCCTGCTTGACCGCCTGCCACAACGCTTCCTGCTGTTCCAGTTCCAACTCGGGCATCGCCTGCCCGCGTGCGGCAGCCAGCGCTTCCATCGCGCGAAAGCGGCGCTCGAACTTGTGGTTGGCGCGGCGCAAGGCACTGCCAACGTCCACCTTGGCGTGGCGGGCAAGGTTGGCGCAGACGAACAGCACGTCGCCGATTTCCTCTTCCAGCCGTGCCTGATTGCCGCCGGCATCCAGCTCGGCCTGCACCTCTTCGATCTCCTCACGCAGCTTGTCCAGCACCGGTGCGGCGTTCGGCCATTCGAAGCCGGTGCGCGCGGCGCGCTTCTGCAATTTCACCGCACGCTGCCATTCGGGCAGGCCACGGGCGATGCCGGCCAGCGCCGAGGCGTCGGCATTGCCGGCATCGGCGCGTTCGCGTTGCTTGATCTGCTCCCAGTTCGCCAATACCTGCCCGGCGCTGTCGGCCTGCGCATCGCCGAACACGTGCGGGTGCCGGCGCAGCATCTTGTTGCTGATCGCCGCGACCACGTCGGCAAAGCCGAACACGCCCTGCTCGCTGGCCATCTGCGCGTGGAACACCACCTGCAACAGCAGGTCGCCGAGTTCGTCCTTCAGGTCGGCCAGGTCGCCGCGGTCGATCGCGTCGGCCACTTCGTAGGCCTCTTCGATCGTGTAGGGCGCGATGGTGGAGAAATCCTGCTCCAGATCCCACGGGCAACCGTCGTCCGGATCGCGCAGCCGCGCCATGATGCGCAGCAAGGTGGCGATATCGCCCGGCTCACCCATGCCGCTCACGCTCCGGCCACCCAATCGCGCCACGGCAATTCCGCATCGCACAGCGCAACGAAATCGCCATTGAGCAGGCGCGGACGCTGGTTGTAGCGGAACGGTTCGCCGCTGTCGGCGGCCAGCAGTACGCCGCCGGCCGCCTCCAGCACACATTGCCCCGCCGCGGTGTCCCACTCGCTGGTCGGCCCGAGGCGGGGATAGACATCCAGCGCGCCTTCAGCGATACGGCAAAACTTCAGCGACGAGCCCTGCGCGACCAGTTCGATCTCGCCCATGCGTACCAGCAGCGCCTCGGTGTTGGCATCGCGGTGCGAGCGGCTGGCGGCCACGCGCAGCGGTGCGACGGGGGCACGTCGGGTACGGACCGCCTCGTCACGTTCGCCCTCGCGCCGCCACGCACCCTCCCCGCGCTGCGCATGCCAGACCACGCCGTTCACCGGTGCCTGCACGACGCCGAACACCGGCACACCGTCACGAATCAGCGCGATGTTGACGCTGAATTCGCCATTGCGCTTGATAAATTCGCGGGTGCCGTCCAGCGGATCGACCAGCCAGTATTCGCGCCACTGCCGGCGGGTTTCCCACGGCAGTTGCGCCGACTCTTCCGACAACACCGGCAATTCCGGGGTCAGCCGTGACAGCCCCTGCACGATCAGCGTGTGCGCTGCGAGGTCGGCGGTAGTGACCGGGCTGTCGTCGGCCTTTTGCTCAACGTCAAAGCCGTTGGCATAGACCTGCATGATCGCCGCGCCGGCATCGTGGGCGATGGCAATGACACCTTCGCGGATGGTCGCATCCAAGGTATTCATCGCATTTTCCCCAGCCATTCGCGGGCGATGAACAGCGCCGCCAGCGAGCGTCCTTCGGAGAAATCCTCGCGCAGCATCAGTTGGTCCAGTTCAGCCAGTTTCCACGGCACCACTTCCAGCTCCTCGGGTTCGTCGCCGGCAAGGCGTTCGGGGTAAAGATCGCGCGCCAGCACCAGCCACGACTGGTGGCTCATGTAGGTGGGTGCCAGGGTCATTGCACGCAGCACGTCGAGCCGGCGCGCGCCAAAGCCAGCTTCTTCCTTCAACTCGCGGTCGGCAGCCTGCACCGGGGTTTCGCCGGCATCGATGCGGCCCTTCACCAGCCCCAGTTCGTAACGGTGCATGCCGGCGGCGTATTCGCGCACCAGCAGCACCGTGTCGTCATCGAGCATCGGCACCACCACCACCGCGCCGTGCCCGCCGCTGACCAGCCGCTGGAAGCGGCGGCGCTCGCCGTTGGAGAACTCCAGGTCCAGATGCTCTTGCCGGAACGGGCCGAAGCGTTCCTCTTCCACGTTGTGGATATGCGGAAGGCGGCGGCTCATGCGCGGCCCCGGCGGCAGCAGACCGATAGAATGCGCGTTGTCGGATACGTTTCCATGAACCCGAAATGCTAGCAGACCCCACCCCTGCGGCAGCGCCCCTTTCTACGGAGAACCCCGCATGCGCCTGACCCGCTGCCCGCTGGAACTGCCGCTGGCCGTCGGCCAGACCCTGTCCTTGCCGGAAGAGACCGCCAACCACTTGGTGAGGGTGATGCGCCTGCGCGAAGGCGATGGTTGCGTGCTGTTCAACGGTGATGGCTGCGATTACAGCGCCACGCTGGTCACGGTGGGCAAGCGCGACGCGCAGGTGCGCATCGACGACGCGCGGATGCTGGACAACGAATCGCCGCTGGCCATCACCTTGCTGCAAGGCATCGCGCGCGGCGAGAAGATGGATCTGATCCTGCAAAAGGCCACTGAATTGGGCGTGGCCACGATCGTGCCGGTCAACGCCGAGCGCACCGAGGTCAAGCTCGACGCCGCGCGCGCGGAGAAGCGCATCGCACACTGGCGCAGCGTGGTCGGCTCGGCCTGCGGGCAGTCCGGCCGCGCGCGCATTCCGGCCATCGCGCCACCGCAGGACCTGGCCGCGGCAGTGGCGTCGTTGCCGGAGCAAACGCTGCGCCTGACGCTGGATCCGCAGGGCGAACATCGCTTGTCCACGTTGACCGAAGCGCCGGCAGGCGGCGTGGTCATCGCCATCGGGCCGGAGGGCGGCTGGTCGCCGCGCGACCGCCAGCAGTTGGCCGACGCCGGTTTTCAGGGTTTGCAGCTGGGGCCGCGCATCCTGCGTACCGAGACGGCGGGGTTGGCCGCGATTGCGGCGTTGCAGGCGCGATTGGGAGATTTGTAGAAGGGTTCCGCAGGTAGCGGGCTCGTCCGGCATGGAGCATCAACGGCACATGACATTACATGCGGGGCAAGCCCCGCATCCACACATCAGGCAGCTACCGCCAGCGCGGCGGTCACCGCCGCTTCGATCGCGTCCAGGTCGGGCAGCAGCGCGCTCTGCTCCCCCAACAGCACGCGCATATGCACGCCCTGCGGCAGGCTTTCCTCGGCGGCGTCAGCCAGCAAGCCGTCGCGCGGCACCGCGATCAACTGCGGGAAGCTCTGGGTCAGCAGTGCGAAATACGGCATCTCCGGGTTGCCGCCCAACGCCTTGAGCACCACCACCTTGTTGTTGCCGCCCAACGGTTCGTCGCCAAGGTTGCTGAAGCGTGCGTAGGACAGCAGCGGCACTTCCCAGCCCTGCCAGTCGATGTAGCCGGCCAGCCACGCCGGTGCGCCTTCGATCGGCTGCACCGGTACGCGCGACATCATTTCGGCGACGGTGGCATTGGGCAGCAGCACGCGCTCGTTGCCGGCCTGGATCAGGACGCCGCGTACTTCGTCGTTGCTTGCATAACTCATGCTCGGTTCCTCGATCGGCAGCGGCCGCTCACGCGACGCTGCGCTGTACCAGTTCGGACGCCAGCTGTTCCGGCGTACCGGCAGCCATGCCGGCTTCTATCAGCTTGCTGGCCGCGGCCGGGTCGTAGCAGCCTTCGCCATGCTGGCCGGCCGCCCAGCCGCCCTGCGCGGCGAAGTCGAGCACGCTCTGGACCAGTGCCGGATCAGCGCCGCTGAGCATGACCACGGCGCTGTGCGGCAGCGGCAATGCCGGGACCAGCGTTGCGCCGGCACCCGCAAAACGCAGCGCGCCATCGCGCACCTCCAGGCCCACGTCGTCGGAAAGGATGTGGACGGCGCCGGCTTCGGCGGCAAGGCCGACGTCGGCCAGCATCACCGGCAATGCCGACACGCGCGCCATCTGCTTGACCAGGTTGGCGTAACGCCCGCCGTCCAAGCGCATCTGCACCAGCACCGGGTACGGAAAATCCTGCGACAGCCCGCCGAGCAGGCGGCGCACCGCGTCCGGGCCGCCAATGCCAGCCAGCAGCAGCACCGCGCCCTGCACCGGCTGCGCGCCGGCCTCTTCCACCGGCTCCAGCTCCAGCCGCGACAGCGCATCGGACAACAATGGCAATGCAGCCGGCTCCGCGACCGGGGTGGGTTCGACCGCCGGCGCGACATAGGCGTCGTCATCCAGCAGCGACCAACTGGCGAAACTGCCCGCAGCCGGCGCAGCGACCGGCACCGTACCGGTGGGCGCATCGAGCGGCGGCAATTCCGGCGGCAACGGCGGTGGCGTCGGCGCTGCCTCCTGCGGCTCGCGCGGGGCCATCGCGATCAGCTCTTCGAAGCTCAACACGCCCGCTTCCGGTTCGACCGGCGACGGCACGTACAAGGCATCGGCAGGCACGTCGTCGGCGTGCACGAAGGCTTCGTCGAGGTGGAACTGCAACGGCGCATCGGCATGGCGCTCGGCCGGGCGCTCGGGCATGCCCGGTTCCGGCAGCGGCTCTGCGTCTTCTTCCTGCCCCGGTGGCAGCACGTTGTCGTGGCCGTGCAGCTTGGCCGCCAAGTGGCGGACCCAGCGCTGCGCTTCCCAGCCCTCGCGGCGCGCGGCCAGTTCGGCCTCGTCGAACACCAGGCTCAGGTGCGGAGCCTGCAATACCGGGTCGAGCCGTTCCAGCGCGTCCTCGACCGCTGGCTCCAGCGCCACCAGCACCACGCTGGCACTGCAAGCTTCCAGCGTGGCGACATCCAGCGCGTTCGGGTCGTCTTCGAGCACGAGGCGGCCGCCGGCAGCCTGCAAGGCTTCCTTCAGGCGATCGCGAGCGGCACCCGGCCTGGCCAGCAGGGCAACCGGCTTGTCATTGGGGCGGTCATTCGCGAGCACGGGCAATCCCCAACAGGTCATAGACGTTGCGCATCAGATCAAGCTCCTGGTACGGCTTGCCGAGGTAACGCTGCACGCCGATCTCGAACGCACGCTGGCGGTGCTTGTCGCCACTGCGCGATGTGATCATCACGATCGGCACCGCCTTGTAGCGCTCGTCGGCGCGCATCGCAGTGGCCAACTCGTAGCCGTCCATGCGCGGCATCTCGATGTCCAGCAGCATCAGGTCGGGCACGCGCTCTTCCAACCGCTCCAGCGCTTCCACGCCGTCGCGCGCGACCACCACCTCGAAGTTGTGGCGTTCCAGCACGCGGCCGGTGACCTTGCGCATGGTCAACGAGTCATCGACCACCATCACCAGCGGCACGTGGCGCTGGCTGGTGGTGGCATCGGCCTGCACCGGCGCCCGTGGCTGCGACAGGTGGCGGCGCACCAGCGGGGCAACGTCGAGGATCACCACGACGTTACCTTCGCCGGTGATGGTCGCGCCGTAGATACCCGGCACCGAGGCGATTTGCAGACCCACCGGCTTGACCACGATTTCGCGGTTGCCCAGCACCTGGTCGATCGCCACGGCGGCACGCAAATCACCGGCACGCACCAGCAGCAACGGCACCTGCGGCTGACCCTCGGCCTTGGCCGCGGCCTGGCCGACCAGCGTGCCCAGATCGTGCAGCGAGTAGTCCTCGCCGTTGTAGTGGTAGCCGCCCTGCCCGGATTCGAAGCGCTCGCGGGCGATGCGGCCGATACCGCTGACCGAACCCACCGGCACGGCGAAGTCGGTTTCGCCGATGCGCACGAACACCGCCTGGGTGACCGCCAGCGTCTGCGGCAGGCGCAGGGTGAAGGTGACGCCCTGCCCGCGCACCGAGTGGATATCCACCGAGCCGCCGAGCTGGCGTACTTCGTTGCGCACCACGTCCATGCCCACGCCACGGCCGGCGAGCTGGCTGACCTGCTCGCTGGTGCTGAAGCCGGAAGCGAAGATCAGGTTGTCCAGCTTGGCGTCGTCGATTTCCGCGCCGGCTTCGATCAGGCCACGCTGCTCGGCGCGGCGGCGGATCGCCTCGCGGTCGAGGCCGGCGCCGTCGTCGGCCACTTCCAGCACGATTTCCGAACCTTCGCGGCGCAGGCGCAGGGTGATGCTGCCTTCTTCCGCCTTGCCTGCGGCCTGGCGCGCCGCCGGCGTTTCCAGACCATGGGCGACCGAGTTGCGCAGCATGTGCTCCAGCGGCGCGACCATGCGGTCAAGCACGTTGCGGTCCAGTTCGCCGTGGGTGCCATCGAGCAGCAATTGCACCTGCTTGCCGGTTTCCTGCGCAGCTTGGCGGACCACGCGACGCAGGCGCGGCACGAGGCCGTCGAACGGCACCATGCGCGCACGCATCAGGCCGTCTTGCAGTTCCGAACTGACGCGCGACTGCTGTTGCAACAGGGTGTCGTAATTGCGCGACAAATCGTCGAGCACGCCTTGCAGGCCACCCAAGTCGGCCGCCGATTCATTCAGCGCGCGGCTGAGCTGTTGCAGCGTGGAGAAGCGGTCGAGCTCCAGCGGGTCGAAGCTGTGGTCGGCCTGCTCCTGCTCACGCTGGTAGCGGGCGACGATTTGCGCTTCGGTTTCCAGGTCCAGACGGCGCAACTGGTCGCGCAGACGGGCATTGGTGCGGTCCAGCTCGGCCATCGCGTTGCGGAACGCACCCAGCTGCTGCTCCAGGCGCGAGCGGTAGATCGCCACTTCGCCGGCATGGTTGACGAGGTTGTCGAGCAGGTCGGCGCGGACACGGACCTGTTCCTGTGCGCGTGGCGCACCTTCTTCGTCGGTGGCCTGTGCTTCCACCACCGGTGCCGACAACGGCGCGCTGACGATTTCGGCAACCGGCGCGGCGACGGTTTCCACGACGGGCACGACGGGCACGACAACTTCGATCGGCGCCGGCGCGACATCTTCCACCACCACGTCGGTGGCGTCGGACGTCACTTCCGGCACAGCAATGTCAATGGCGGCAGCCGTTTCTTCAACCGGCACTTCAACCGGCTGCGGCGCGACGTCCAGCACCACGGCACGGCCGGCGGTACGGGCTTCGAAAGCTTCCACCAGATCGGCCGGCATATGCACCGCGCGGTGTGCGCCTGTATGCAGCAGCAACTGGTGCAGGCGGTCGAAACCGCGTTCGAGCAACTGTACGTCGTTGCGCCCGATTTCGGTGCGATTGGCCGCCACCGCTTCCAGCAGCGATTCGATGCCGTGGCCAAGGTCGCCGATGGCGTTGATGCCGGCCATGCGCGCGCCGCCCTTGAGCGTGTGCAGGTCGCGTTGCAATTCGGCCAGCAAGTCACGGTCTTCCGGGGCCGAGCGCAAGCGACTGATGACGCCATCGCAATGGTCGAGCAGGTCCTTGCCTTCCTCGACGAAGATATCGACCAGCTCGCGGTCCAGTTCGTTGAAGTCGAGCAAACCGGCGTCAAACGTGGCCTTGTCGGCGCTGGCAGCAACCGGGGGAGCGATGGCAACCTCTTCCTCGACCGGCGCGGTCAACGGCGCCAGCTCGATGGCTTCGGCTTCGGCTTCGGCTTCGGCTTCGGCTTCGGCTTCGGCTTCGGCTTCGGCTTCGGCTTCGGCTTCGGCTTCGGCTTCGGCTTCGGCTTCGGCTTCGGCTTCGGCTTCGGCTTCGGCTTCGGCTTCGGCTTCGGCTTCGGCTTCGGCTTCGGCTTCGGCTTCGGCTTCGGCTTCGGCTTCGGCTTCGGCTTCGGCTTCGGCTTCGGCTTCGGCTTCGGCTTCGGCTTCGGCTTCGGCTTCGGCTTCGGCTTCGGCTTCGGCTTCGGCTTCGGCTTCCAGCGTCAGGCCATTTGCGTATCCGGTGTCAAGCGTTGCGTGCAGCGCTTCAGGCTCCGGCTCCACTTCAAGCAGCACCGGTGCGACATCCGTTTCCAGTGCAGCCGCCAGCACGTCGGCTTCGCCGGCCACGACATCGGCAGCATCGGTGGCGGCAAACCCGATGGCGGGTTCAACGACTTCCACCTCCGGCACAGTGGCCACTGCGTATTCAACCAGCTCGATGGATTCAACTGGCAATTCCGGCGGCAGTACAACCGGCTCCTCGACAACCAGCACGTCGTCGGTACCCGGCAACTCGATGGCATCGTGCTCGACGGCGGGTTCGATGACTTCCGTTTCTGCCACTTCGGCCACGGCGCTTTCGACCAGCTCGATGGGTTCGACTGGCAATTCCGGCGGCAGCACAACCGGCTCATCGACAACCAACACCTCGTCGAGACCGGTGTCGAATGTTTCGGCTTCCACGGGCAACTCGGCGGCAGGCACTTCCTCCTGCGCATCGGCAACCTGCCCAAGCGACAATCCGGCATCAGCCTCCGCATCGACGACGACAGCCGCAGGCAGTTCTTCCGCAGCATCGGCCAAGCGGGATTCTTCATCGCCAACAACCGGCGACGCCTCGACCGACGACATATCCAGCAGCGCCGGATCGAAGTAGGCCGACAGGTCTTCGACGCCCGCCAATTCCTGCACTTCGGCAATCGGCGTTTCAGGCGTGGCGACGGCATCCGCCTCGTCTTCATCCTCGGCGAATTCGGCCACCAACGGCGGCCACGGCGCCTCGGGCAATACATCAACCAGGGCCTGCAAGCGTGCAGCCAGCGGCGCGAACGACGGGATCAGCGGCGAAGGCGCCTGCAAGGCGATGATCGTGGCCGCCACCGCAGCGGCGGCATCGGACAGCGCCTCGACACCCTGCGCATCCGGGGTGACGGCACCGGCCAGCGAACGCTTGACGAAAGATTCGGCCGGCCCAGTCACCGCGGTGATCTCCGGCACGTCGGTCATCGCGAACGCACCGCTCATCGTGTGCATCGCGCGCAGCAGTTCGGCGGTCATCGGCTGCGGCTGCAGGCGCGAACCCGCCAGCCATGCCTTGACCGTCGCCAGATGCTGGCCGATCTCGGCTTCAAGGATTTCGCGCAGCACGCTATCGACCGACGCCGGCGTACCAGCCGGCTCGACCGGTGCCGGTTCCGGCGTTGCCGGCACCGAAGTCTCGGCCACAGCCGCGGCAACCGCGACGGTACCGGGCACATGGAAGGCTTCCTCGCCCGCGGCGATGCGGTCGGCCACGTCCTGCATGCCGAGCACGTCAGCATGAATATGGCCACTGCCGCGCAGCGCAGCGTTGAACTGCGGCAACACCTCGTAGGCCTGGTTGACCATCGCCACCACTGCCGGGCTGGCCTGGCGGCTACCATCGAGCACGCGGTTGAGCATGCTCTCGATCTTCCAGCTGAACTCGCCCAGCGTGCGTGCGCCGACCAGGCGGCCGCTGCCCTTGAGCGTGTGGAACACGCGGCGCACCGGGCGCAGGCGTTCGACGTTTTCCGGCGCCGCACGCCAGATTGGCAGCAGGCGACCGAGGTTTTCCAGCTCTTCGTCGAACTCCTCGATGAATACCTCGCGGATATCCTGGTCGATCTGCTCGGCGCTGTCATCGAAACCGCCATCCACCGACGGTGCAGCCGACATGGCGACCGCAGCGGTTTCCGGTACGGATGCCGGCGGCGCGGCAACTTCCACCGCGAGCGGATCGAACGTGGCCGCAGCCATGTTCAATTCGGCCATGAAGGCGGCCATTTCCGGATCGACCTCGGCAACCGGCGCTTCGTCCGGGCTTGCCGCCAGTTCGGCGATGTCACCGGATGCGGCAGGCACCTCGACCAGCGTCGTGCTGGCGACGTCTTCCACCACGGGCGACGCAGCATCGCTTTCGACATGGAATTCGAGCGGCGCAACGTGGTCGTCGCGAACCTCGACCGGCGCATCGGACAGCGCCATGTCTTCGGCGGCTGCTGGATCGAAGGAGAGGAAATCGCCCGCGACCGCAACCGGGCTTTCGACAGGTGTTTCGATCGCGGCGGGCGCCAAATCGGGCAACGCCGGCAGATCGGCAAAAGACCCGGTGAGCGGCAATGCGTCGTGGCCGATGTTTCCAACGGCTTCCGGCACGACCAACGCGGCGACATCCGCCACTTCAGCAACCGGCGCGACCTCCTCGGCGCTGACCGGATCGAAGGCCGCGGCAGGCGCGTCGAGCGACGGCGATGCATCCACGGATGGCCCGCGCGGCACCGGGATGGCGTTGATCGCTTCGGCGAACAAGAGCGGGCGCACGGGCGCGGCCTCAACCTCCACTGCGGCAACCGATACCGGTTCCGGCGTGGCGACGGCGGTTCCGCCGGCCTGCGGCATCGTTGTCGCCACCGATGCGGCGACAAGCGCATCAACCGCCTCGCCAGCCGGCAGCTCCAGCGGCACCGGCCAGTAATGCAGGGCTTCCAGGCTGCTGCGGGTGATATCGAGGATTTCCTCGCGCCCCGGGCGGCGCTCGCGCAGGGCTTCGAGGTAGTACTCCAGGCTGGCCATCGCATCGGCCAGCGTGTCGAGCTGGCGACCACCGGGGATGCGCTTGCGACCCAGCAGTTCGACGCCGATGTACTGGCGCACGCCGCCGAGGTAATCGGCGGGCGTGTGCAGGTCTAGCATGCGCAGTGCGCCGGCCACTTCGTCGAGCAAGCGCGGCACGTCCTGCAAGCGGGCGTGGTCCCAGTTGGTTTCGATGAAGGCGATGAAGGATTCGCGCGCAGCGGCGAAATTGGCGATGGCTTCGTGCGCCAGCACTTCTACCGTGCGCCGGGTTTCCACCGAGGCCGGGTCTTCGTCGCCATCGATGTTCGCGCCCAGATAAGCGACCTGATCGTCCAGCGAGGCATCGACGTAGAGCAGCGCGCCAGCGATGTCCAACAGCAGGTTGTCGTCGATCGCCCGGGTGCCGGCGACCACTTCGCGCAGGGCATCGCGTTGTTGCGCGACCACGCCGCGCGCCACGCCCAGCCCCATCACGCCCAGCGTGTCGGCCACGGCATTGAGTTCATCGACCTGCGGTTGCAGCTCGGCCGCCGCACCGCCCATGCGCACATGCAGGTCCAGTGCGTCCTTGATGCGCAGCAGTTCTTCCTTGACCGCACTGCCCACCGTGTCGAGCAGCTCGCGGTTGCGCCCGGCGAGGCTGCCGCGCGCGTGCTCCAGCTCGGCCTCGCTGGCGTCGCCGGCGTCCGGATTGAAGGCGAACAACACGCTCTCGTTGATGCCCTCGGCACCGCGCGCGGCGCGGATTTCGTTGAGCAACGGCAGCAGCACGATCGGGATGTCGCGATGGCCGTTCTGCAAACGCTCCAGATAATCGGGCAGCAGCACGGTGCCGCGCATCAGCGTGGCACAGGCTTCGTCGCGGTCGGGCACCGCGCCGTCGCGCACGGCGTCGGCCAGTTGCTCCAGCTCCTCGGCCACCATCGCCGGGGCGTACAGCTCGACCATGCGCAAGGTGCCCTGCACCTGGTGCAGGTAGCCGGCGCAGAAACGCATGCGGCTGCCATCAGCCGGGTCTTCGACGAAATATTCGATTTCGTTGCGGGCCTGGCGCAAGGTTTCATCCAGCTCCGGCTTGACCCAGCCCAGCGCCGCGTGGCTCATCGCATCACGCAAGGTATTCATTGCACTCCCCCGTGCAGCACGGATCGCATGCCGTTCGGGCGGCCCTGCTTTGCGTTGTGACGACACTTCATCAACGGATTCCTTTGCATCCCCACGCCTCGTTCAGGCGCTTCAGGCCGGCAGCTTGAAGTCGGCCACCGAGCGGCGCAGCTCCGCGGCCAGCTGGTTCAGCTGGCCCAGCGAATCGGCGGTCTGCCCCGCGCCCTGCGAGGTCTGGCCGGTGATCTGCCGGATCACGCCCATGGTCTGGGTGATGTCGGTAGCGGCGGCGGCCTGCTGGTGCGCGGCGATGGAGATGTTCTTGATGAGGGTGTTCAAGGCGTGGGACACGCGCTCGATTTCGGTCAGTGCGGTACCGGCGTCCTCGGCCAGGCGTGCACCGGACACCACTTCGGATGTGGTCTGCTCCATCGAGCTGACCGCTTCGTTGGTATCGGCCTGAATCGCCTGCACCAGGCCTTCGATTCGACGGGTCGCGCCGGAGGTGCGTTCTGCCAGTCGCTGCACTTCGTCGGCCACCACCGCGAAACCGCGGCCGGCTTCACCAGCCGAAGCTGCCTGCACCGCAGCGTTCAACGCCAGGATGTTGGTCTGCTCGGAAATGTCGTTGATCAGTTCCACGATCGAGCCGATTTCCTGCGAGGACTCACCCAGCCGCTTGATGCGCTTGGAGGTTTCCTGGATCTGGTCGCGAATCTGGTCCATGCCCTGAATGGTCTGGCGCACCACGCCGGCGCCCTCGGTGGCGATGACCACCGAACGCTGCGCCACTTCGGCCGACTCGCTGGAGTTGCGCGACACCTGTTCGATCGACGATGCGATTTCGCCGATGCGGTCCGAGGCACTGGTGATTTCGTCGGCCTGGTGGCCCGCCGCTTCCGCCAGCTGGATCGCGGTGGCCTGGGTTTCCTGCGCCGACACCGCCACCTTGCCGGAGGTGGCGTTGATCGTGGTCACCAGGTGGCGCAACTCATCGACGGCGTAGTTGATTGCGTCGGCGATGGCGCCGGTCATGTCCTCGGTCACCGAGGCCTTCACCGTCAGGTCGCCTTCGCCGAGCGAGCTGATTTCGTCCAGCAAGCGCATGATCGCCTGCTGGTTGCGGCTGTTGAATTCCACCTGCGTCTGGTAGCGCAATTCCTGTTCGCGCGAACGGGCGCGCACTGTGTTCCAGACGAAGCCGATGATCGACAACACCGAAAGCGCGCCGAACACCACGCTCCACCAGAAGTTCGGGAAGATGCGGGTGTCGCGGGTCGAACCGAACGCGGAGAACGCATCGAACAGCTTCTTGCTGTCAGCCAGCATCTTGTCCGAGCCGGTCGCCAGCGCCGCCGCCGAGGACTGCGCTGCGAACAGGTTGCGCGAGCTGGCCAGGATGGTGTCGGCGTCCTTCTTCATCTTCGCCCACTGGTTGGCCGACTGCTCCAGCGCCGCCTGCACGTTGCCGTTGCGCACCGCGGCGATGCCCAGTTCCTCGTTGCCGTTGCGCAGGCCTTCGAGCACCTGGCTGAACACGGTCATGTCGCGCGCCAGCGCGTCGCCGGCGCCGCTCGCGCCGGGGCCGCCAGCGCGAATTTCGGTCACGCGGCGGGCCATCGTGCCGGCGACCACCACCTGTTGCAGCCCGCTGTAGATCTGCGAGGCCTGCGCGCCGCTGGCGGTCATCGCGCGCACCACTTCGTTCAACTGTGCCTGCAACGGCGGCACCGCGTTGACGAAGTTGTCGGCGTTGCCGGCCAACGCCAACACCGCCGGTTCGCTGGCCACGATCTGCTCGGCGTTCTTGGACAGCGGCTGCCACGTATCGACCATCGTGCGCAGCGGCGCGGCCACGCCCGGCTCTTCGCCGAAGCGGCCCTGCAACGCGGCCACGGTACTATCGACCTTGGCGCGGGTGTCCTTGAACGCGGCGTAGGCCTCGCGGTTGCCCGACACTGCCTCGCGGCCCTGGTTGGCCAGCTGCTGCGACAACACCTGCAAATCGGCCACGCCGGTGCTGGCACCGGACAGGCGACTGCCCTGCCATGTCGCCACGCCAGTGTTGGCGCCGAACACGATCATCGACAACACCAGCAGGCCCAGCCAGAAATTGGTTCCGACGTTGCCGATCTTGCCGGCCTTGGCGGCATCTGCAGCAGTACTCATGTTCGACCTCTATCCAATACGGAAAGGCAGGCCCGCGCTCAGGCGGCGGCCTGCCGGAACTCAGGGGTGCGGGAAAGCAGCGAGAGCGAGAACACCCCCCAATCGTGGCTGCCGTCGTTGAACGCGCGCTCGATGAAGTGGGCATAGCGGCCCTGGGCGAGTTCGCCGGGGTCCGCCTGCTGCGCCGCTTCGAAGCTGCGCTGGCCGTACAGTTCGTCAATGCTCAACGCGACGTCGCCGCCGGCCTGGCGCATGATCAGCACGCGGTGGCCTTCCTGCTGGGCGGTGCGCTGCCCTTCGAGGAAATACTTCAGGTCCACCACCGGAAACAGGTTGCCGCGCAGGTTGCCCACGCCCAGCAGCCACGGCTGCGCGCCCGGCACCGGCGTGACCGGCGGCATCGGCACGATTTCCACCACTTCGCGGAAATCGGACACCAGATGGCGGCTGCCGACGCGGTAGCCGACACCGCGCCACACGTCCTGCGCGAACTGCCGCTCCGGCAGTTGCACGGCGTGCGCGAGGCTGCGGCGCTCGTAGGCTTCGAGGATATCGAATGGAGAACGCATCAGCCCACCAACTGGTTGATGCGCGCGATCAACGCGGCTTCGCGCGGCGGCTTGACGATGTAGTCGGTGGCGCCCTGACGCATGCCCCAGGCCATGTCGGTTTCCATGTTCTTGGTGCTGACGATCAGCACCGGGATGCCGCGCGTAGCCTCGTCGCGCGACAGCGCGCGGGTGGCCTGGAAACCACTCATGCCCGGCAGCACCACGTCCATCAGCACCAGCTGCGGCGATTGGTTGCGGGCAATCTGCAAACCGTCTTCGGCGTTGTCGGTGGACAGCACCTCATGCCCGGCTTTCTCAAGCCATTGCGTGAACACCGCCCGGTCGGTCGGTGAGTCCTCGATCAACAGGATTCGAGCCATTGTTGCCTTACCCCCTGGTCAGGCGTTGACGTATGTGCGGATGGCGCCCAACAGTTCTTCGCGGGTGAACGGTTTGGTGAGGTATTGCTCGGAGCCGACGATGCGCCCGCGCGCCTTGTCGAACAGGCCGTCCTTGGAGGACAACATGATCACCGGCGTGGCCTTGAACAGCTGGTTGCCCTTGATCAGCGCGCAGGTCTGGTAGCCGTCCAGGCGCGGCATCATGATGTCCACGAATATGATTTGCGGCTGCTGGTCGGCGATCTTCGCCAACGCCTCGAAACCGTCGCTCGCGGTCACGACCTCGCAGCCTTCACGCTTGAGCAGCGTTTCGGCAGTACGTCGGATGGTCTTCGAATCGTCGATGACCATCACCTTCAGCCCTGCGAGTTCCCCACCCGCAGTCATGTTTTCAACCATTGCAGTTCCCCGGAACGCGCAACGCGCCAATGTGAACGTGGCGTTGCTGCGATGGCAATCTATATCCCAATACCGCCGCGAACTGTCAAGGGCGCTAGACGCCACGCGGGCGGCAGCGCCCCCAATGTGACGGACATCGCAGTCGCGTGCGCGGGGCCATTCAGCCACGCAACGCATCAGACCGGCGGCGGCGCTGGGCACCCCCCCTGCCCGGAAGCTACCATCCCCGCCTGACCCACAGGCTGCCGAACATGCTGGACGTCATCGTGGTGATGGACCCCATCGCCCAGATCAAGATCGCCAAGGACACCACCTTCGCCATGCTGCTGGAAGCGCAGCGGCGCGGCCACCGCCTGCACTACGTGCGCCCCGGCGGGCTGGCCCTGCGCGAGGGCCGCGCGCTGGCCCATGCCGCGCCGCTGGCGGTGCAGGACGACAAGGCCGGCTGGTACACCCTGGGCGAATTCGCCGAACTGGCGTTCGGCCCCGGCCAGGTGGTGCTGATGCGCAAGGACCCGCCGTTCGACGGCGAGTACCTGTACGACACCCACATCCTCGGCATCGCCCAGCAGGCCGGCGCGCAGGTGGTCAACGACCCGCAGGGCCTGCGCGACTTCAACGAGAAGCTGGCCGCGCTGCTGTTTCCGCAGTGCTGCCCGCCCACCCTGGTCAGCCGCGATGCCGCCGCGCTCAAGGCCTTCGTGCTGGAACACGGACAGGCGGTGCTCAAGCCGCTGGATGGCATGGGCGGGCGCTCGATCTTCCGCAGCGGCACCGGTGACCAGAACCTCAACGTGATCCTGGAGACGCTGACCGACGGCGGCCGCCGGCTGGCGCTGGCGCAGCGCTTCATCCCCGACATCAGCGCCGGCGACAAGCGCATCCTGCTGATCGACGGTGAGCCGGTCGAATACTGTCTGGCACGCATCCCGCAGGGCGACGAGTTCCGCGGCAACCTCGCCGCCGGCGGCCGCGGCGAAGGCCGCCCGCTGAGTGAGCGCGACCGCTGGATCGCCGCGCAAGTCGGCCCGGAAATGAAGCGGCGCGGCATGCGCTTCGTCGGCCTGGACGTGATTGGCGATTACCTCACCGAGGTCAACGTCACCAGCCCCACCTGCGTGCGCGAACTGGACGCGCAGTTTGGCCTGAACATCGCCGGCCGGCTGTTCGACGCCATCGAGGCCGGCCTGCCGCGATGAGCGCCAACCCCGTCGCCCTGCCCGCGCCGCCGCACGCCACCGAGCAGCAGCGCCTGACCGCCACCTTGGTGCTGTCGGCACTGGTGCACGGGCTGCTTATCCTCGGCGTCGGCTTCGCGGTCAGCGACAACGCGCCGCTGGTGCCGACTCTGGACGTGATCTTCAGCCAGACCAGCACGCCGCTGACGCCGAAGCAGGCCGATTTCCTCGCTCAGGCCAATCAGCAGGGCGGCGGCGACCACGACACGCCGCAGCGGCCGCGCGACACCCAGGGCGGCATCGTCCCGCAACCGCGCGCCGGGCTGGCGCCGGTGCCGCAACAGCGCCAATCCGCCGCCACGCAACCACCGCCGCAGGCACGCATCGTCAGCAGCCAACGCGGTGAAAACGTGGTGCCCGACGCGCAGCCCCGGCCGCTGCCCGAGCTGCCCGACGCCAACGCGCCGATGACCGCGCGCGAGCAGCGCGACGCCGAAATGGCGCGGCTGGCCGCCGAGGTGCACCTGCGCTCGGAGCAATACGCCAAGCGCCCGAACCGCAAGTTCGTCTCGGCCAGTACCCGCGAATACATCTATGCCAACTACCTGCGCGCGTGGGTGGACCGCGCCGAGCGCGTCGGCAACCTGAACTACCCGGACGAAGCGCGCCAGCGCCGGCTCGGCGGGCAGGTAGTCATTACCGTTGGCGTGCGCCGCGACGGCACGGTGGAAAGCAGCCGCATCCTGCGCAGCAGCGGCACGCCGCTACTGGATGCGGCCGCACTGCGGGTGGTGGAGCTGGCACAGCCGTTCCCACCGCTGCCGAAGACCAATGACGACATCGATATCCTGCAAGTCACCCGCACCTGGGTGTTCCTGCCCGGTGGCAGCCTGCGCGACGATCGTTGAGGCGGCAGGCAGGTAATGCAGGCGGGTCACGGCCCATTGCTTGCCTGCTCGTCCAACCCGCGAGCGGGCGCTACCGCGCGAGCGGCGCCGGCAATGCCCCATCGCGCCCGAAGCGGCGCACCGCCGCAATCAATCCGCGCGCGTGCCAGCCTCATGGACCGGCTTGCCATCGACCCACGTGGACAGCACCTTCAACTCGTCCAGGCGCACGTCACCGTCCAGCGGGTCGCGGTCGAATACGACGAAATCAGCACGCAGGCCGGGTTGCAAACGGCCGACCTCGGCCTCGTCGTGGCCCGCCCACGCCGCATCGGCGGTGAAGCCGCGCAGGGCTTCGGCCGCGCTCAGGCGCTGCTCCGGCTGCCAGCCACCGGGCGGTTGTCCGTTTCGATCCTGACGCGTCACCGCCGCATGCAGGCCCAACCGCGGATCCACCTGTTCGACCGGAAAATCCGAACCCAGTGCCAGCCGCGCGCCGCTGCGCAGGTAGCGCTGCCACGCGTAGGCGCCCTTGATCCGCTCCGGGCCGACGCGCTGTTCGGCCCAGCCCATATCCGAGGTGGCGTGGGTCGGCTGCATCGAGGCGATCAGGCCCAGTTCGGCCAAGCGCGGGATGTCCTCCAGCGCCACCACCTGCGCGTGCTCGACGCGCCAGCGGTGGTCGTCGCCCTTGCGCGCGCCCAGCACCCTTTCGTAGGTATCGAGCACGATGCGATTGCCACGGTCGCCGATCGCGTGCGTGGCGGCCTGCACGCCGCAACCATCGGCCTTGCGCACGGCTTTTTCGAAATCCTCCGGCGAGGTGACCAGCAGGCCGCGGTTGTGCGGGTCGTCGCTGTAATCGGCCAGCATCGCCGCGCCGCGGCTGCCGAGTGCGCCATCCATGAACAGTTTGACGCCGCGCATCTGCAAGCGCCCGCCGGAGTGGCGGTACAGGCCGTGCGCGCACAGGTCATCCAACGCGGCATGGTTGCCATCGGCATAGGCATTGATGCGTAGCGGCAGCTTGCCTTCGTCGGCCAAGCGCTTCATCAGCGCCAGTTCCTCGCGCGACACGCCCATGTCGTGCACGCCGGTCAGGCCGTTGCGCACCGCCTCGTGCAGCGCCGCGCGCAAGCGCTTTTCGCGCGTGGCTTCGTCCGTTGCCGGGATGTGCGCGCGCACCAGCTGCACCGCGCCATCCACCAATACGCCGGTGGCGTTGCCGGCGGCATCACGCACGATGCGCCCGCCCGCGGGTTGCCAATCGCCAGCCAGCGGTTTGCCGGCCTTTTCGGCGATGCGCAATGCCGCACTGTTGGCCCAGGCAGCGTGGCCATCCACGCGATCCAGATAGACCGGGCGCTGCGGGAATGCCGCATCCAGATCGGCGGCGGCAGGGAACGCGGTGCCGTCTTCCCAATGGTTCTGGTCCCAACCACTGCCCAGCAGCCACTCTCCCGGCGCCAGCGTTTGCTCGAATGCACGCAAGCGCTGCACCACCTCGGCGCGGCTGCGCGCGCCGGAAAGATCGGCCTGCGCCAGCGTGTCACCGAGGTAGGACAGGTGCGCATGCGCGTCGATCAGCCCCGGCACTACCGTGGCGTTGCCGACATCGACACGCACGGCCTGCGGATAGCGCCGTAGCAGCGCGTCGCGCGCGCCCACCGCCAGCAAACGGCCATCGTCGCTCTCCCATGCCAATGCGGTAGCCACGGGCTGCCGCTCGTCGCCGGTATGGATGGCGCCGGCGACCAGCACGCGTACTTCGGCATGAGCCGGGAACAGGTGCAGGCACGGCAACAACAGGGCAAGACAGGCAATGCGGCGCATGCGGGTGCTCCCGGTTCAAGGTGCACAGACTATGCCGCCATCGGCCCGCACGCGACAGCGCACGCGGCGTGGACGGCATTGCCGAAGGCTTGTGCATCGCAACGCCCGAAAGCCCGTGCACACCGCCACCGGCGATTTCCCGCGCTTGCCGGGGAAGGCTGGAAAACCGGCATTTTCCGCATGCTTTGCCCCGCTGCTCGCCACACGACAGCCGGCGGAAGCGGTTTTCAGGGGATTTTGTTTGATTCCCTATTGGCGATGCACCGTACATGCCCTACATTTCGCTTGCCGACGGGGTCGGCACGACCTAACAACCAACCGTTCACGGAACAGGAAATCATGGCAAAGACCGCTAAGAAGGCTGCCCCGAAGAAGGCAGAGAAGAAAGTCGCGACCAAGGCTGCCGCCAAGCCCGCCGCTCCCAAGCCGATCAAGGAAGCACTGACCAAGTCCGGTCTGGTCGCGCACCTGGCCGAAGCCGCCAGCGTTGCCGCCAAGGACGTGCGCGCCGTGCTGGCCGCGCTGGAAGGCGCCGTCGCCGCCTCGGTCAGCAAGAAGGGCGCGGGCAGCTTCACCCTGCCGGGCCTGCTGAAGGTCAGCACCGTGCACGTGCCGGCCAAGCCGAAGCGCAAGGGCATCAACCCGTTCACCAAGGAAGAGCAGGTGTTCGCGGCCAAGCCGGCCACCACCAAGATCAAGGTGCGCCCGCTGAAGAAGCTCAAGGACGCCGCGCTCTGATACGACGCGCGCCCTTCAGGCGAACCGGACGGGACGGCCTTGGCCGTCCCGTTTGTTTTCCAGGCCCGCTGCTTGAGCTTGCCGGAAGTGCACCATCTGCCGGCGGCGGCGCAACCCGAGCCGGACTGGCCGCGCACCGCCACCAGCGCCACGCAAACCGCAATGAACGCCACGCCGCACAGCTAACCGGCCGTTCACCGCATGCGGTTATCGTGCCTTCCTCGCCCCAACCCACCGGCCGAAACCGATGAACCTCCGCCTGCTATTGCTGCCCGCCCTCGCCTGCCTCGCGATCACCACCACCGCCCACGCCGCACCGCAGGTCAAGGGCCGGCAACTGACCGTGGAAGCGGCCGACGTGCAGCAGTACCTGGACGGCAGCTTCCCGCGCTCGCAGAAAGCGCTGGGCGGCTTGCTCGCACTGACCGTCAGCCAACCGCGCCTGAGCCTGCCAGCCGGCAGCCGCCTGGACCTGCAATTCGACCTGGCGATGGCCGCCGGCGGCGGCACGCCGATGCCGGTCGGCAAGGTCGGCCTGAGCAGCAGCCTGCGTTACGACGCCGGCACACGCGGCTTCCACCTCGAACAGCCCACCATCGACAGCTTCAAGCCGGCGATGGCCGGCGGCGACCTCGACGCCGGCACCCGCAGCCTGCTCAACACCTGGTTGGCCGATTACGCCCGGCGCGAGCCGATCTACCGCATCGACACGGCCATCGCCAACGTGATGGGCGCATTGCAGGTGAAGTCGGCAGGTATCGAAAACGGTCGCATTGCGGTGAATTTCAACCAAAACCTGGGCAATTTGCTGCCGCAGGGGCTGTTGGGCAACTGACGGCCTTGGCGCCCTTCGTCAGCGCTTGGGCTGCAACATGGTGCCGCTGCATTTGCGCGAGCCGCAGCGGCATTCCCAGATCTTCTTCAAGCGCGGCGTGTGCCGCTCGGCCAGGGTGATGCCGTAGTTGTAGGTCAGCTCCTCGCCCGGCTTGATGTCGCGGAGCGCCTCGATGAACACCTTGTCGGCAGTGCGGTCATCGCCCTCGGCCTCGGCAATCACCGCCTCGCAGTTCGGCGCGCAACTGTGGTTGATCCAGCGCGCATCGTTGCCCTTGTGATTGGCGTCGATGACGTAATCGTCGTTGAGCGTGAACAGGAAGGTGTGGCCGCTTTCCACGTCGCCGGTGTCGTCGGCATCCACCTCGGCATGGGTGCGCCGCAGGCCCTTGTATTCGACCACCCGTTCGCCCTTGCGCAAGGCCTCCAGCGCGAACACGCCGTTGCCGTGGATGGAGGATTTGCGCGCCTGGATCTTCTGGGCATGGGGTTGGCCGTGAACGATGGGAACGGCGATTCTCGGCGATTTCATGCCGTGATTTCACCCCGCGCATCCCGCAGAACCCGTAGGAGCGCACCTTGGTGCGCGATGGTGCTCTATCGGCACAGCCCCATCGCGCACCAAGGTGCACTCCCGCCAGGGCATTTGAGGCGGCGGCGGCGAAAGAGTACAATTTCGGTCCACATTGAATCCCCCGCCCAGCGATGCTCCGCGTCACCAAGCTCACCGATTACGCCACCGTCGTGCTGACCGTGCTCGCCGCACGGCCGGGCGAAGTGCTGAGCGCGACCGAACTGGCTGAGGCTGCCGGGCTGGAGCCGCCCACCGTCAGCAAGCTGCTCAAGCCGCTGGCACAGGCCGGGCTGGTCGAAGGCCTGCGCGGCGTGCATGGCGGCTACCGGCTGGCCCGCCCAGCCGCCGATATCAGCCTGATCGAGATCGTCGAGGCGATGGAAGGCCCGCTGGCGATCACCGAATGCAGCCACGAACGCAGCCAGTGCGGCATCGCCGAGCAATGCGGCGTGCGCTCGAACTGGCGCCTGATCAACGACGTGCTGGCCGAAGCCCTGCGCGGCGTGACGCTGGCGCAGATGCTGCACCCGCTCCCCCTTGCCGACCGACGACGCATCAACGTCGCCGTCGTTTCCTGAACCACCGTAGGCAGCCCCCATGGCCACCGAAACCATCGAAACCGTCGCCCCCGCCGACGCCCCCAACCGCGAAATCCACGAGCAGCTTGGCCGCAAGTATTCGGCCGGCTTCGTCACCGATATCGAGTCGGATTCGCTACCGCCGGGGCTGGACGAAGACACCATCCGCGCGCTTTCCGCACGCAAGGAAGAACCGGAGTGGATGACGCAATGGCGCTTGGACGCCTACCGCCACTTCCTGACCATGCGCCAGCCGGACTGGGCCAAGCTGAAAATCGGCGCCATCGACCTGCAAGCGTTGAGCTACTACTCCGCGCCGAAAGGCCCGAAATACAAGTCGCTGGACGAGGTGCCGAAGGAACTGCTGGACACCTACGACAAGCTCGGCGTGCCGCTGCACGAGCGCGCCAAGCTGGCCGGCGTGGCGGTGGATGCCGTGTTCGACTCGGTCTCCGTCGGCACCACCTTCCGCAAGGAACTGGCCGAAAAGGGCGTGATTTTCTGCTCGATGTCCGAGGCCATCAAGGAGCACCCGGAGCTGGTCAAGCAGTACCTCGGCACGGTGGTGCCGGTGGGCGACAACTATTTCGCCGCACTGAACTCTGCGGTGTTCTCCGACGGCAGCTTCGTGTTCATTCCCAAGGGCGTGCGCTGCCCGATGGAGCTTTCCACCTACTTCCGCATCAACGCCGGCCACACCGGCCAGTTCGAGCGCACCCTCATCATTTGTGAGGACAAGGCGTATGTGAGCTACCTGGAAGGTTGCACCGCGCCGATGCGCGATGAAAACCAGTTGCACGCCGCCGTGGTCGAGCTGGTCGCGCTGGAAGATGCCGAAATCAAATACTCCACCGTGCAGAACTGGTACCCCGGCGACGAGAACGGCGTCGGCGGCATCTACAACTTCGTCACCAAGCGCGCCGAATGCCGTGGCGCGCGCGCCAAGGTGACGTGGACGCAGGTGGAAACCGGCAGCGCGATCACGTGGAAATACCCGTCCTGCGTACTGCTGGGCGATGACAGCGTGGGCGAGTTCCACTCGGTGGCGCTCACCCACCACCGCCAGCAGGCCGACACCGGCACCAAGATGATTCACGTCGGCAAACGCACCAAGAGCAAGATCGTCAGCAAGGGCATCAGCGCCGGCCACGGCCAGAACACCTACCGCGGCTTGGTCAAGGTTGACCGCAACGCCGATGGCGCGCGCAACTACACCCAATGCGACAGCCTGCTGATCGGCAAGAAGTGCGGCGCGCACACCTTCCCCTACATCGAGGTGAAGAACCCCGGCGCCACCGTCGAGCACGAGGCCACCACCTCCAAGATTTCCGACGACCAGTTGTTCTATTGCCGCGCGCGCGGCATCGACCAGGAAAACGCGGTGTCGATGATCGTCGATGGCTTCTGCAAGCAGGTGTTCCGCGAACTGCCGATGGAATTCGCGGTGGAAGCGAAAAAATTGTTGGAAGTCAGCCTCGAAGGCTCGGTGGGCTAAGTGACTACCGTTGCCCGCACCCTGCGCGTGGTCGCACCGGAAGAACGCAGCGCCAAGGCTTCCGCCTATTGGCGCAGCCGTTCGCCGGAAGAACGGCTGGCCGAAACCCTGAAACTGCACCAGGAAGGCAACGCATTGTTCAAGGGCGGCAACCCCGGTTTCGTTCGCCAGTTGGAACTGCGCCATGTCCGTGCTGAATGACGACTGGCGTGACTTCCTCGCCGCGTTAGATGCCAACCACGTCGAATACATGCTGGTCGGTGGTATCGCGCTGGGCGTGCATGGGCACGTCCGCTACACCCGCGACCTCGACGTGTGGTTCCGTGGCAGCGAACAGAACGCAGAGCGCTTGATTGCAGCCCTGCGCGATTTCGGCTTCAACGACTTGAAAGTGTCGCCGCTGGAGTTTTGCAAGCCCCGCGCCATGCTGGTGCTGGGCGCAGAACCCAACAAAATCGAACTCATCAACTTCGCCGACGGCGTGGATTTCGACCAGTGCTTCCCCAACCGCATCGTCGTGCCGCTGGCCGGAGTGAACGTCGCCGTCATCGGCTTGGACGACCTGCGCAAGAACAAGAAAGCCGTTGGCCGCCTGCAAGACTTGGCCGACCTTGAACAACTTGAAGACTGAACGAAGCAAACAATGACCATGCTGAACATCCAAAACCTCCACGCCAGCATCGCCGGCAAGGAAATCCTCAAGGGCCTCTCGCTGGATGTGAAGCCCGGTGAAGTGCACGCCATCATGGGGCCGAACGGCGCGGGCAAATCCACCCTTGGCAACGTGTTGTCCAGCCGCGACGGCTATGAAGTTACCGAAGGCAGCGTGCAGTTCGAGGGCAACGACCTGCTTGAGCTGGAGCCGGAAGCACGCGCCGCCGCCGGCCTGTTCCTGGCCTTCCAGTACCCGGTGGAAATCCCCGGCGTCAACAACACCTACTTCCTGCGCGCCGCGCTCAACGCCCAGCGCAAGACGCGCGGCGAGGAAGAACTGGATTCGATGCAGTTCCTCAAGCTGGTCCGACAAAAGTTGGCGGTGCTGCATTTGAAGGACGAACTGCTGCACCGTGGCGTCAACGAAGGTTTCTCCGGCGGTGAGAAGAAGCGCAACGAAATCTTCCAACTGGCGGTGCTGGAACCGAAGCTGGCGATTCTCGATGAAACCGACTCGGGCCTGGATATCGACGCACTGAAAAGCGTGGCCGATGGCGTCAATGCGCTGCGCACGCCCGAGCGTTCGTTTATCGTCATCACCCACTACCAACGCCTGCTCGACTACATCAAGCCGGACGTGGTGCACGTACTGGCCGATGGCCGCATCGTCAAAACCGGTGGCCCGGAACTGGCGCTGGAACTGGAAGCGCACGGTTATGACTTCCTGAAAGACCGCGTGGTGCGCGAGGCGGCCAAGTAATGAGCGCCCTGCTCGACTCCCTCGCCGCCAACTTCTGCGGCAGCAACGCGCGCCGCGAATTGCTCGACGCCGCGCTGCAAACCGGCCTGCCCGCCGCACGCAACGAAGCGTGGAAATACACCTCGTTGCGCCAGCTTGAACGCCGCAGTTTCAGCGCCGCGCCGTTGCAAGCTTCGGCTATCGACGACACGTTGCTGGCCGGCATTCCCGCGCCGCGCTTGGTGTTCGTCAATGGCCGCGCCAGCGACGCGCATAGCGACCTTGCCGGGCTGGATGCCGGTGTGCAGGTGCGCTTGCTGTCGGCCATTGCAGAGGACGCGCCGGAAACCACGCCCTACCTGCAACGCCGCTTCGACCGCGCTGATGAGGTGTTCGCGCAACTCAACGCCGCGCTCGCCGATGAAGGCGTGCTGATTGAAGTGGGCGAAGGCGTCGCCAGCGCAACGCCGCTGCATCTGGTGTTCGTGAATACCGCCGACGGCAGCGACCGCGCATGGCACCACCGCCACCACGTTGAACTGCACCGCAACGCCAGCTTGAAGCTGGTCGAACACCACCTGCAAGGCAGCGACAACGCCAACTTCGACAACACGCTAGTGCAAGTGCAACTTGCACAAGGCGCGCAACTCGCGCACGCCCGCGTGCAAGCCGACGGCGCACGCGCTACCCGCCTGCTGCGCACCGATGCAACGCTGGCGCGCGATGCGCATTACCGCCGTATCGACCTTGAACTCGGCGCAGGCTTGAGCCGCCACGAGTTGAACGTGCGTTTGGAAGGCGACAACGCCCACCTCACCGCCAACGGCGTACTGCTGGGCAGTGGCCGTCGCCATATCGATACGCGCTTGGGCATCGAGCACATCGCCCGCGACACCAACGCCGAATTGCTGTGGCGCGGCGTGGCGGCCAACCGCAGCCGCGTGGTGTTCCACGGCGGCATCCACATCCGCGAAGGCGCGGACGGCACCGACGCCAACCTGTCGAACAAGAACCTGCTGCTGTCCGCCGATGCCGAAATTGACACCCAGCCCACGCTGGTCATTGACGCCGACGAAGTGAAGGCCGCGCACGGCGCAACGGTAGGCCAACTCGACGCCAACGCGCTGTTCTACCTGCGCTCGCGCGGCCTACCCGCCGACCAAGCGCGCGCCCTACTCAGCGCCGCGTTCTGCCACGAACCGCTGGCCGCCGTGGAAGCTGCGCTCACCGAAGCCTTGGCCCAGCAGTTGGACAAAGCCTTGCAACAGGCAGGCATGGCATGAGCAGCGCCCCCGATTGGGCCCGCGTGCGTGCCGATTTCCCGCTGCTGCAACGCCATGTTCACGGCAAGCCGCTGGTGTATTTCGACAACGCCAACACCGCGCAAAAACCGCTGGCGGTGATTGAAGCCACCGATGCGTTCTACCGCCAGCACAACGCCAACGTCAGCCGCGCGGTGCACGCACTCGGCACCGAGGCCACCGAAGCCTACGAAGGCGCGCGCGGCAAGCTGGCGCGTTTTCTCAATGTGCGCGCCGATGAGTTGGTGCTGTGCAGCGGCACCACCTTCGCCATCAATTTGGTGGCCTATTCGTGGGCGCTGCCGCAGTTGCAAGCCGGCGATGTGATTCTTGTCTCGCGCATGGAGCACCACGCCAACATCGTGCCGTGGCAGTTGGTGGCGCAGCGCACCGGCGCAGTCGTGCGCGTGGCTGAAATTACCGCTGATGGCGCGTTGGACATGGACGCGCTGTATGCGGCAATGACGCCAGAGGTGAAGCTGCTGGCGGTGACCCACGTATCCAACGTGCTGGGCACCATCAACCCGGTACGCGATATCTGCCGCGAAGCGCGCAAGCGCGGCATCGTCACCGTGGTCGATGGCTCGCAGGCTGCGCCACACCTGCCGCTGGACGTGGCCGCCATCGGCTGTGACTTCTACGCCATCACCGGCCACAAGCTATGCGGCCCCACCGGCACCGGCGCGTTGTGGGCGCGGCGCGAGCATTTGCAGGCCATGCCGCCGTTCCTCGGCGGTGGCGAAATGATCAAGGAAGTCCGCTTCGACGGCACCGTATTCAACGATGCGCCGCACAAGTTTGAAGCTGGCACACCGAACATCGCCGGCTTCGTCGGCCTCGGCGCGGCGGTGGACTACCTCGACGCACTGGGCCGCGAGCATATCGCCGCGCGCGAACAGGAACTGCTGACGCACTTCACCGAAGAATTGCAGCGCATTGAAGGCGCGCGCATCTTCGGCACCGCGCCGCACAAGGCCGCCGTGGTGTCGTTCCAGATCGAAGGCGCGCACGCGCACGACCTGGCCACCCTGCTCGACCTGCAAGGCGTCGCCGTGCGCTCCGGGCAACACTGCGCGCACCCGCTGCTGCAATTCTTCGGCGTGGCCGCCACCTGCCGCGCCTCGCTGGCGTTCTACAACACGCATGAAGAAATCGAGGCCTTCATGGCAGCGCTGCTGAAGGTGCGCAAACTGCTGGGATGATGTTGCCCAGCGCCCTGCCAGCCTCCTGACTGTCGATGCCCATCAGGACACCCGCGACTTGATTAGCACCGAGTTTCAGCTCATGCGCCTCCCCTTGCTTGCGAAGCGAGCAGGGGAGCCGGAGGGCCCTGAGTGTACAAATGGCCGAAACGGTGGACTTTCGGCCCCAATCCCTTGACTTGCTGCGCCGCGCCCAATTGCAGCTGTGCGGCGGCAGATTGGGCCTCCTTCAGCAGCTGATCCCAATCGTCAGGCGGATGACCGTTGGCCAGCATTTTCCGGGAAACCCGGTAGGCATCGTCATCGCTTTCATAAGCGCGTTTCGTGTCCGCATCGTTCACCTAAGCCAGCACGATGACTTTGCTGGGTGCGTGGTAGCGAAAGAACAGGCGGTACTGCTGGAAAAACTTGGCCCGGAACCAGTGCTTGTAGTCGTCACCCAACGTGTTGCCTTGCCGGCATTCCGGCCGCGCCGGGTCTTGCGCGATGACATCGAATGCCAGCTTGGTGGTTGCCGCTAATCGCTTGCTGGCGTTCTTCTTCACATACCCAACAGGGTCTTTCTGCTTGAGAACCTCGACCTCCTGGGCCAGTGCTTCAAGCTGAGCCAGAAACAGCGGGTGGGCGAAAACCGTCCACCCATGGATGAG
This sequence comes from Stenotrophomonas sp., assembly GCA_034675465.1. Classification (GTDB taxonomy): domain Bacteria; phylum Pseudomonadota; class Gammaproteobacteria; order Xanthomonadales; family Xanthomonadaceae; genus Stenotrophomonas. The sequence continues at coordinate 94,494 of JAUCDH010000013.1, forward strand.
CAAGGGTGCGGGCTTGCTGCTCATTTATCGTCCGCCGACAGGGGGGCATCGAGATCGACTTCGATGCCAGCAGTCAGAGACTGGAGGCGCTGAACGAAGCGGGCGTCAACGGCCTGCAGACGCTCTGGATGGTTGGCGATGTCACGGGCCAGGAAGCCCAAAAACTGACCAAGCACCGGGTCGTCACCTTCGGAGGCCTCAACGCGGGTCAGCACGACCTCGCCGCCGGGGCGGATCGTGTAGTGGATCTTGTCGCGCTTGCCGAGCCGAAGGGCGCGGCGCACGGTCTCCGGGACTGTAGTTTGGTAACGGTCGGTCAGCGTGGATTCGACTTCGAGGGTGGCAGACATGACGTCTCTCCAAGCAAAGAGGTAGATGCCCTGCGTGGTAATGCACTCGCCTTGTCTTGCCAATGCGAGTGCATTACCCCCCATTGGCACAGTACTGGCTGAAAATCGGATGGCGACTGGCTGCCTGTTGGCTGCATCGAACACCGCGACCAGTGCGTTTTCCCACGCCTCACCAATGGCCACGAAAATGCCCAAATTGTCCAATTCAGGGACGCAATAGCAACGCTTGCCTCTCCGCGATGGATGCTGGGCGCAGGTTCGGTTGAGCCCTGCACCGGGAGCGGGCGCTTTGGCTCTTTGCGTACATCAAAAGCCCCCCAACCTGCCCGGCCCGGCCCAGCGCGCTGGGCGTTCGTCAGGCCCGCGCGGTATGCCGCGCAAACAACCGCCGCTCGACAACCTGCGCGCCCCCGGCGTGGATTTCGCGCTGGCCCCTGCCCCGCCCGACTGGGCAAGCGGCGGCAGCGTACAGCCATGGCTGCAAATATCCCGGGCGAATCGTGCAGACCATCAACCTGCCGGCCACGCACATTCCCACGGACAGGCGCCGGGCCGCTACCATGGGCACCGGGGAGAAAACAGGTACATCACGTGCAGCAACTGAGCATCATCCTGCCGGCCAAGAACGAGGCCGAGGGTCTGCAGCGCACCTTGCCGGCACTGCGCCAGGCGTGGCCGCAGGCGGAGATCATCGTCGTCAACGACGGCTCCACCGACGCCACCGCCACCATCGCAGCCAGCCACGGCGCGCAGGTGGTCAGCAACCCGTATTCAATGGGCAATGGCGCGGCAATCAAGCGTGGCGCCCGTGCCGCCAGCGGCGACATCTTGGTGTTCATGGATGCCGACGGCCAGCACAGCGCGCAGCACATTGCCGCCCTGCTGGCCAAACTGGACGAGGGTTATGACATGGTGGTCGGCGCGCGCGACGCCAGCGGCCAAGCCAACTTCCACCGCGGCCTGGCCAACGGCTTTTACAACCGTTTGGCCAGCCACATGACCGGCCACCGCATCGACGATTTGACCTCCGGTTTCCGCGCCGTGCGCGCGATGCGCTTCCGTGAATTCCTGCACCTGCTGCCCAATGGCTTCAGCTACCCCACCACCAGCACCATGGCGTTCTTCCGCAGCGCCTACCCGGTGGCCTACGTACCGATTCCCGTCGCCAAGCGCGTGGGCACCAACAGCCACATCCGCCCGATAAAGGACGGCATTCGCTTCCTGCTGATCATCTTCAAGATCGCCACGCTGTATTCGCCGCTGAAGCTGTTTGCGCCCATCGCCGCCGCGTTCTTCCTCACCGGATTGGGCTACTACGGCTATACCTTCGCCACCGAGCATCGCCTGACCAACATGAGCACCCTGCTGTTCAGCGCGGCGGTCATCATCTTTTTGATCGGGCTGATTTCGGAGCAGATCACCAATCTCACTTATCGTAGGGACGGGTAAGCCACGACCTCGTTCCAGCCAGGGTCAACAACTGCCACCAACTGCCACGCCGTGGCGGATTCCGCATTCACAACCTGCAACAACACGAGCTTCATGCCCTCCGTCCCCATAGCAGAAAAGCAGAACACCCCCCATGCAAAGTGGGCGCCCTCCACCGGAATGCTGCTGGCGTTGATCATGCTGCTGGCCGCTTGGTTTCGCATCGATGCCGCGCTGCAAACCGAGGTGGACCACCCCATCCGTGCCGACGCGGCCCGTTACGTCGCCTACGCCTACAACATCCGACATTTCTCCACCTACTCAAAGGAAAAAACGTTTGTCGATACCACGGCCGGCAAAGCGCCCACCCCCGATGCCTTCGTCGCCCCAGGCTACCCAGCCTTACTCTCGTTGCTCATGGAAGACACGCCGGACTGGGATTTCATCCGCAGAGTGATACTGGTGCAGGCGCTGCTCGGTCTATTGCTGATTCCGCTGACCTATTTCGTTGGCACTCGGATGATGCCGGCACGCTGGGCACTACTGCCGGCAGCACTGGTCGCCATATCGCCAAAACTGATAACGGCAGGCACTTATCTGCTTACCGAAATCCTGTTCACCACCCTGCTGCTGGCCAGCATCGCCTGGATCATCGCCTCCACCCGTCACTCCCACTCCATCTGGGCACCACTGCTGGGCGGGGTTCTCCTAGCATCCACTGCACTTGTGCGACCCACCCTGCAATACATACTGCCCTTCATTCTCATCGCCGTGATACCGGTAGTGGCCCGCGGCTTCCGGCTCAAGTATGCGGTTTGGATGGTCTTTGGTTTCTGCTTGATCAGTGGTTCATGGGCGATGCGCAACGTCATCGCCACCGGGCACAAATCCGATCCCACCTTGGCCATCAGCACTCTGGTGCATGGCCACTATCCGTTCATGATGTACGACTCCCAACCCGAGTCGTTTGGCTACCCCTATCGTTTCGACCCAGAGAACGCGCAGTTGTCCCAGAGCATCCCCACTGCGGTACGCGGAATCACCCGTCGCGTCGGCCAATCGCCAGCACAGTACCTACAGTGGTATCTGTTTGGGAAACCGGTGTATTTCCTCTCTTGGTCCGACCCCGCGGCAGTGGACGGTATTTTCACCTACCCGGTGCGCAGCAGCCCCTACCAGCACAACCCGGCATTCAAGATCAGCCTGCTGGCCATGCGCTACAGCCACTGGCTGTGGATTACCCTATTCCTCGTCGCCATTGCCACTGTGGCCGTGCCCAGATTGGCAGAATCCATACCCGTGCCATACCTTCCGACACTGCGTGTCACCTCGGCCATCGGTCTCTATTTCATATTGGTCCACATGGCCGGATTCCCGATTGCCCGCTACAACATTCCCATACTGCCGGTGATCTTCCTGCTCGCCGGCTACGCGATGCATCTGGTACTGAACAAGCGTGGCGCCAGGCAACCTGCACCGGCAACCTATGCCCCTCTCTCCAGCACTCCTTGGCCGCCAGCACAATGAACGACAACCTATTCCTCATACTGGTGGGAACCAAGGCGCAGTTCATCAAGACTGCGCCGATCCTGCGCGAAATGGATCGGCAACAGTTGCCTTATCGCCTGATCTACACCGGCCAGCATTCGGAAACCTTCGACCTGCTCGAGGCGGCCTTCGGCACCCGCCCCGCGGATGACGAGTTGGTCCCAGGCACCGAAGCATCCACGCATGCCAGCTTCCTCGCCTGGACCCTGAAATTTTGGCCGCAGGCGTTCAAGCGCCTACGCCAGTGGCGCGGCGCGCGTGGCGGATTGGTGCACGGCGACACCGCATCGACCCTGTTCACGGCGCTGGCCCTACGCATGGCCGGCGTCCCCGTGGTACATGTCGAAGCCGGCCTGCGCTCGCCGAAACTGATGGAGCCATTTCCCGAGGAAATCATCCGCCGCTGTGTTTCCCGGCTGACCCGGCTGCACCTCTCCCCGGATGCAAGCTCGGTCGTAAACCTCACCAAGGCCCCAGGCATCGTCGTCGACACGCAGGGAAACACCCTGCGTGATGCACTGGCGCTAGCCTTGAGCCGCTGGTCAACGCCACCTGAAACCGGCGGGCTCGGCGGATATGCCGTGGTATCCATGCACCGCAGCGAAAACCTCGGGCGCAAGGCAGATTTCGACCTACTGATGGGCGAGGTGATCCATGCCGCACAGGTAATGCCCACCCGCTTCGTGCTGCATCCAGCCACCCGCGAGCGCATCCACGAAAGTGGCTGGCTGGCCAAGCTCCAGGAACAACCAAGCCTGCAACTGCTTGACCGCATGGACTACCCGGATTTCGTCCGATTACTAGTCGGCAGTTGCTGCTTACTGACCGATGGCGGCAGCAATCAAGAGGAGGCCGCCATGCTGGGCTTGCCCACGCTACTGCTCAGGCGCGCCACGGAACGAAGCGACGGGCTGGGCGATGGCATCGAACTGTCGCACCTGAAACCCGAAGTGATCCGAAATTTCCTCTCAAGGCATGCACATGGCACTTGGAAGATACGGCGGGTGGAGGAGGTCTCTCCCTCGGCGCTCGTCGTGAGCGCCCTTCGGGAACACCTGGGTTGAAACGTCACGCCGCATGGCTGCTGGTCAAGCACGCAGTGCTCTGGCTTGGGCTGTTGCTGTGTGGTTATGCGCTCTGGCGAACACGCGAGCTGGCAGCCGAAGCATTCAGTCGAATGCACGTCTCAGGCTGGGCATGGGTCACACTGTTGCTGCTGCTCGGCTGGGGGCTGGCAGTGACCAGCTGGCGCCTCTACCTGCAGGCCTATACCGGCCGGTTGCCCGGCTGGGGTACGGCGGTACGCCAACTCGGGCTGTTGCTGGTGGGCAAATACGTGCCGGGTGGGGTGTTCGGCTTCTTGGCACGCATGTACGACCAAGCCAATGCACCGCGCAGGCAACTGTTCTGGGCCGGATTGTCCGAGCAGACCGTGGGCGTGGCCATGCCGCTGGCCGTAGGTAGCGCACTGTACTTGGCGGCCAGCCGCCACAATGTCGCATGGCTTGCCCTGATCCTACCCTTGCCGTTGCTGGCCATTGCCGGCATCTGGCTGCTGCATCGCCTTGCCGGACACCTGCCATGGGTGCGTCGGCATGCATTGACGTCGCTCCCTCCATGGCGACGCCTGCTGCCGGCCACCTCGATCCAGGTCACGCAATTGCTCGCATGGGCTGCACTGGTTGCCATGCTGTCGCGGCAACTGCACGGGCTAGATGGCCTTGCGAACCTCGGGGTCGCCGGCGCATTCCTGCTGGCGGTGGCCGCCGGCATGATCGTGGTGGTGGTACCCGGCGGCATTGGCGTGCGCGAGGCCGCTCTGGTCGGCCTGTCTTCGCACTGGCTGGGGATTCCGCAGGCGATATTCCTGACTGCGTTCCTGCGGCTGCTGAGCAGCCTGCTGGATGTATTCGCTGGCTTGCTTGCCACCGCGACCGGCACCAGAGAAGGCAAATGACCGAAACAAATCGACAGGCCCGCGAGGCCATGCACGGCGACGACTACGTGCAGCGGTTCTCCGACAAGCGCCAAATCGCCCGAGTCGCGCGGCTGGTGGAGCACATCGAACTGCCCATCAGCGCGAAGGTCATGGACGTGGGCTGCGGCACCGGCATCCTAGCCGGGCTGTTGGCACCCCGCTACGGCAGCTACACCGGCATAGACTTTTCCGAGGCCATGTTGCAACAAGCGCGTGCCAATGCCCGGGCTGGTGGCCTACAGCACTGTGATTTCCTGTGTGCCGATGCCGTTGATGTCATGCGCAGCCAACCCGGCACCTGGGATGCGGTGTTCATGCTCGACATTTCCGAACATGTCCCCGACGCCGAATGGGCGGGCATCGTCGATGCGGCGCGGCTGGCACTCAAGCCCGGCGGCAAGGTCTACCTGCATACGCCCAACTTGGATTTCGTGCTTGAACGCCTGAAGCACCATGGCCTGATGCGGCAGTTCCCCGAGCACGTGGCCGTGCGCGACGCACGCCGGAACCTTGGTTTCTTCGAACGGGCAGGCTACAGCGCCGCACGCTGCACCACCCTGCCGCATTACAACATCCTGCGTTGGCTGCACCCGCTGTCCGGCCTGCCCGTAGTGGGCAAGTACCTGACAGCGCGACTGTGGATCGTGGCCACAAGATAGCTGCAGAACCGCAATAGCGAACTCCTGCATACACATCCCTTCCGTACGCCAAGAAATGCCCCGCTTCTCCGGCTCGTCCACCACCCGACTGGACTAGACTTGATTCACCCTCCCCGGTAGGAGAGCGCTCATGCACGCGCCGGAGGTGTAACCCCGATCTACACAGCCTGCCAAGCGTAGATCGGCCCTACGTGACCGACTGCAGCAAGCATGCCGGAGGTTACTGCCTACAAAAGGAACACCTATTTCACCCGCAGGTGAACATAAGGCACCAGCCCATTGGTGAAATTACGCTTGAACTCGTCCTGATCAAGGATCGGCGGAGAATGGTCGCCCACAATGAACACCTCCGTGCCCCGCATCGCCGGCTGCGCGAGGGCTTGTGCAAGTTGATGGAAAAACTGCGCGTGTAGTTTGCTCAAGCGGCAGGTTTCGCCATGCTCCGGCAAATGGCCTCCGGCGCAGTCAAAGGCATCCATCCACAAGTCGCGCTCGTCATAGGGTGCGTGCGTGTTCAGCGTCATCCAATGGACGAACTGGCGGTCCTTGCCCGCGAATGCCGCAGGCAGGGTCGATGCCATGATCTCCCGGTCGCATGCCCCCGGAAACGAATGGCAATGCGTCTTCCAGGCAGCCGTATCGCGGAAAAGGATCGTGTCGAAGCCCGCGCGCGGGTACCAGAATTTCCGCGCATGCATGCCGCCGTCGGCGGCGTGGATCGCAGTGGTCGTGTAGCCCCGCGCCTTGAGTTGCCAGGGCATGCAGTGCTCAAAGCCTTCAGTAACCGATTCCAGATTGAGGTTGGACCGCCCAGCCTTTCGTAGACACCCGGGCGCCATAATTCATGGCAACCATCGAGGTGTTTATGGGCAGCAACAGGCAGTACACGGACGAGTTCCGCAGTGAGGCGGTGAAGCAGGTGACCGAGCGCGGTTTCTCGGTGATCGACGTGGCCACCCGCATCGGGATTCCAAAGCACACGCTGTACGAGTGGGTCCACAAGGCGCGCAAGGCCGCGCCGGCGGCTGGTGGCTCATCGGAGAAGAACGATTCGGCCGAGATACGGCGACTCAAGGCCGAGCTCAAGCGGGTGACCGAGGAGCGGGACATCCTAAAAAAAGCCGCCGCGTACTTTGCCAAGGGGTAAGGGCGAAGTACGCGTTCATGGATGCGCATGCCCGCGAGTTTCGGCTGGTGGGGAGGGGGAGGGGGGGGGGGGGGGGGGGGGGGGGGGGGGGGGGGGGGGGGGGGGGGGGGGGGGGGGGGGGGGGGGGGGGGGGGGGGGGGGGGGGGGGGGGGGGGGGGGGGGGGGGGGGCGATGGTGCCGGGTGCTCAGCCGGTAGGTCGCCGTCCGCCTCCCGGGGCATGGTGGCGGGCGCTGTGCCCGTGTCTCGCAACCACTGGTAGGATCGCCGTTGTTGGGTGTTCTGGGTGGGGGGGGGGGGTTTTTTAGGCGTGCACCGCAGCGGGTACTACGCCTGGTTGCGTGGTCCGGCGAGCGTGCGTGAGCGTGAGGACCAGCGCCTTCTTAGCCTGATCAAGCATCACTGGCTGGCTAGCGGCGGCGTCTACGGCTACCGCAAGATCACCGTGGACCTGCGAGAAGCCGGCGAGTCCTGCAGCCGGCATCGCGTGCATCGACTGATGAAGATTGAAGGGCTGTGCGCACAGGTTGGTTACGGCAGCAAGCCGCGCTACCGCGGCGGCCCGATCGGCGTGGTGGGCAACGTCTTGAACCGCGACTTCTCCCCCGAGGCACCGAACAAGGTCTGGGTCACCGACATCACCTACATCCGCACCTACGAGGGCTGGCTGTTCCTGGCCGCGGTGATGGACTTGTACTCGCGGCAGATCGTGGGCTGGGCCACGGCACCGACGATGACCAGCGACCTGGTGCTGCAGGCGCTGGTCGCGGCGGTGTGGCGGCGCAAGCCGGGGCCAGGGGTGATGGTGCATTCCGACCAAGGCAGCCAGTTCACCAGCAGCGATTGGCAGTCGTTCCTGAAGGCGCACCGGATGGTGCCGAGCATGAGCCGACGCGGCAACTGCCACGACAACGCGGTGGCCGAGAGCTTCTTCAGTGCGCTGAAGAAGGAGCGGATCAAGCGGCGGATCTACCCGACACGCGCCATGGCGGCATCGGACGTGTTTGACTACATCGAGATGTTCTACAACCCGATCCGCCGGCATGGTTCCGCTGGCGATCTGTCACCGGTAGAGTTTGAGAGGCGCTACGCGCAAAACGGCAACTGAGTGTCTACAGAACTCTGGCCGGTCCAGGGCCGCATAGCCGAGCATCGCAAGCCCGAGCAGTACCAACGCGGCAAACCGATCCGTCGCACGCGCGAAATGCCAAGACGCGCCAACCATGAGCACCAACAACAAAAGTACCCCGACTGCTGCGAACTGCCAGATGGAAGGCGCATGGGGCAACAGGGAGACAAGGTAAAGGATGTCTGCCGGATGCAGTACCGGATACACCGCCCCCTGGATCGACAAGGCATCGGCAAGCAGGAAAAAGGTCAACAGAACCGCCGCAAGCTTTCTCCAACCGTAGGCAAAAAGCACGCCTGAAACCAGATAGTCGAGCACGATGTACGGGCGATCAACCCTCAGGAAATGCATGGCGAGCCAGAACGGCAGGTTCGGCAACAGGCCGTAAAGCAACGCCATGCAAACGGCGCGCAGCTCAGGCAAACGCCTGCGGATTTTGCGAGGCCCAACTTCATTACCCACCCAATCATTCCAACCAGCCGGGCTCCGCAAGCCGGCTGGGCCAGGTTCCTGCCTTTTACCCAACGAGCGCTGACCACTGCCGGTATTGCACTCAGCGTCCTGCTTCAAGGTGGAATTATCCTTGGTGGTCGTCAGCCCCGGGGCGGTACTGGCATTACAGACACTGGGCATGAAGAGCCCGACAGCCAGCATTCAGCCACCGCCTCCACCCTCATTGAAGTTCGCACGCAGCACTACTGGTGTTGCATTTGGTGTCCTGCTTCAGACTACTGTTACCTCTGGCCGCAGCGTCAAATGTCACAGTTCTGGGACTGCTGAAATCGCTGATCACCAATCCCAAGCTAGTGGTGGGCGCACAGGCCTTGGGAGCATAGAGGGGCGGCAAAGTGCGTTCGGCCAGATTAACGACGGCCTCGCCCATGTAGGCCTTGGCCTCGGCCAGACAGGCAGTATTGGCCGAGCGCTGGGTGTAATTGCGGTACTGCGGCAGCGCGATGGCAGCGAGGATGGCGATGATGGCCACCACGATCATTAGTTCGATCAACGTGAAGCCCTTGGCATGGCGATGCATGTGTGTAGTCCCCAAAGTAATTGCAGTTTGCCGCGAATAACAAGCAAGAAACGGGCCAATCACTATTCAGTCCACTGCAGGCGCACGCTCCACCCGTTGCAACTGCTCTACCCAGTCCTGTCGCCCCGCCTCATCCAACTCCGCCAGCATCTGGTCAATCCGCGGATCATCGGCAGGCGAAAGCTCCACCGCCCTGCGCAAGTAGGAAAGCGCCTTCCCCGGCCTCATGGTTTCGTTGTAGATGTAGGCACCCATGCGCAGGTATTCATGGACCGTGAAGTCCGTTCTGGCAGAGAGGATATCCAAGGTTTGCAGCACGCCGTCCTCGTCCAACGGAACACCCCGGTCCACGTTGTCCAGCGTCACGATGGCGATGTTCTTCTCATGTCGGGTCATTGGGGCCTCACCCAAACGGGTCAGGAAACGATCCCAATCGGCTTGACTGACGTCACCCCGGATTGTCTTGAAGATGACGAGATTCGACAGCATCCGAGGAGAGTCGGTCAGCTCCGCACCCTGCGTGCAGGCATCGATGGCCTTGCCTAGCTCAGGGCGACCGGCCTCGCCGGCGCTACGCTCGAACCATAGGCCACATAGCGTCAGCCAGGCACGGGGTGATTGTGGAGCAGCCGCCACACTACTCTGGGCAAACCGCAATGGCTCGCCCCAAGCATGGGCACGCATAACGGTGGCGACTCCCAACGACAGCATCACTGCGGCCACGCAGGTAGCAAACACAGGCAGGCGGAGCGGCCAGCGCTGCCAAGTCATCATGCACAGGTCCGCCATCGCCAAGACGATACCGATCAGGGGCAAGTGATTGCGATGCTCGAACACCAACTCCAGGTTGATGACGTTGCTGGTCATGAAATGGCCCGCAAAGAACAGAAACACCCCGAACGCGAAAAGCGGCCTGCGCCGTCGCCAGCACCACGCCCAAGCCAGCAAACCAGCAAGCAGCACCAGCGCAGGCAAGGTGGTGGCGGGCTGCCACAGGCTGCGTGAAACCGCAAAATCGTCATAGAAGAAGGGGAGCCGACGCGGTAGCGGCAGCAGCATCTGCCCGAGGTACATCACCAGCGCCCGGCCTTGGCTAAGCAAGCGCTCAAAGCTGGAAAAATCCCGCAGAGGCAGTGTGCTCCAGTGCCAGTAATGCGGCACGACCAGCAGTAGAAATACAGCGATGCCGGCGAGGGTCATCAGTAGATAGCCACGACGCAGCCACTTGGCCATGCCTGGCTGTGCGACCCGGAAGCGCAGCACCGTCAGTTCCAGCATCAAGGTATAGGCGGGTAGCAGAGCCGCATCCTCCTTGCTGGCAAGGCCCAGTACCCAGAACAGGCCCATTAATGCACCGTACTGGCGGCTACGCCGGCCCTCCATCTGCGCTTGGCGCATACACAGGTAGGCCCACAGCGCCAGCACCATGAACAAGGTGACCAACGTCTGCATTCGCTGCACTACATACAGCACCGAGGACACCTGCAGGGGATGGATGGCCCAGATCGAGGCCAGCACCAGTGCGCCAATGGCCGCACGGCGGGGCGGCCATTGCACCAGCTCCAGCAGACGGCGGAAAAACAGCGCCAACGCGAAGGTGGTCAGCACATGAATCAGCAGGTTGGTGGTCTTGAATACCCGCGCATCCAACCCACCACGCCAATGATCCAGCGCGAAACTGAGCATGGACAGGGCACGCGACCCACTGCCGGGCTGGAAGCTGTAAGCTGCGTAGAGCAGGTCTTCGCCGTCAAGTTCGGTGAGGTGAACTTGGGTATTTTCGACGATATTGGGCGCGTCGTCGAAGATGAAGCCCCCCCCCATTCCTGGCAGCAAAAGGCAGGCGGCCAGCAAAGCAAGCAGCCCAGCCAACAGCGGAAACGGGAGGAAACGAAAGGGCGTCATCATGTGCGTGCTTAAATCAGATGGTCAGACAAACGAAAAGCGCCTTGCGGCGCTTTTCGCTGGATCAAAAGATCCTGTTCGACAACATTACGGCTTCAGCTTGCACGAACCACTACCGATATCACATGAAGTGTCTTTCTTCAAGGTGCTATTACCACGCGACTGAGCGTAGAAGGTAACGGACCCACCAGAGCCATTATATGCGGCCAGGGTCAGTGAAGTCGCGCGAGGTCTTGTGCACAAGAACTACTTTTACGTAAGGAGCAGGTGCAGTGTTTTCAGCCATGTTGGCAACAGCAGCTACTCATGTAGGCCTTGGCTTCGGCTAAGCAGGCACCATTGGCCGAACTTCTGGGTGTAGTTGCGGTACTGCGGCAGCGCAATGGCGGCCAGGATGGCGATGATCGCAACCACGATCATCAGTTCGATCAGGGTAAAGCCCTGCTGCATCTTCTTCATCTGTACATCCCCTAGAGGTTTGGATTGTGAACTCGCAACCGGCCGTCGCCGGTTCCGGTATTGGGTAGCAGCAGGAACCGTGCCAAGTGACGCACCCTGCTTTTCCCCGGTGGCAATGATGCCAGCAACGCGCCCCAAGGGAAGCGCCCACGTCACGAATCTGCGATGCAACCGCAAAGGTGACGCATTGCGTCACCTTGCGACGCAAGCTGCCAACATGGCGCAACACGCGCTTTTCATCAGCCCGGCAGAGTCGCATCAAGCCTCTGTACGTCCAAATAGATGTCAGCCAGCGACAGGGGCATGTCCAGGCACGGCAGCGTGACCTCGCCCTGCTCGTATTTCTCCATCCGCCAGCCATTGGCGCGCCGGTACAGTTCCACCTTCATTACGTCCTGCTCCACCAGCAGGTAGCCCTGCAAACTGGGCAGGGTCTGGTAGGCCAGCAGCTTCTCGCGGCGGTCAATGCGGGCGGTGGCGGGGGACAGCACTTCTACAATCAGGCAGGGTGCCTTGCTGTAATACGTTTCACGATCCTGCGGCTCGCAGGACAGCAGCAGGTCCGGGTAGTAGAAGCTGGTCGTGTCGGCAATATCCACACGCACCTTCATGTCTGCCACGAAGAGCTGGCACCCTTTGTTCCGGGCCGCAGGTGTCATGGCATAGGCCAACGCGCTGGCAATCAGCCCATGCCTGCGGCTGGCTCCGGTTATTGCATAGACCCGCCCGCCTATAAAGTCGTGCCGCTGCTCTCCATCGGCCTCGCCAGCCAGATAGTCTTCGATGCTGATGAATTGCTTGTGTGCGCCCAATGCGGACATGGCCGGCTCCGTGGGAATGGCTTGGCGCAGTCTAGCGCAGCCCGCCCGAAAGCCCGTTGCAGGTACAGAGCTGCCAGCAAAGCCCCATGCCCGGCTCCGTACTGGCCGGAGAGCGTGATGCAAGCCACGCTTGTTGCCCTACCGGGTGCCCTACCGCCACGAACCGGCTACCATGCAAAAGTTGTCCGGCCCGGGGAGTGGCCGGCTGGGGAGAAGAGTGATGTCCGTTACCCGTAGCGCAATGAACAAAGAGCCGGTGGCCCGCAACACCAGCCAACTGCAGCCGTTTGTCTGGGAGGGCACCGACAAACGTGGTGCAAAGATGAAGGGCGAGCAGGACGCCCGCAACGCCAACATGCTGCGCGCCGAGCTGCGCAAACTGGGCATCACCCCCACGGTGGTGAAACCCAAGCCCAAGCCGTTGTTCGGCGCCGCCGGCAGCCCAATCAAACCCAAGGACATCGCGTTTTTCAGCCGCCAGATGGCGACGATGATGAAGTCCGGCGTGCCCATCGTGACCGCGCTGGAAATCATCGGCAGCGGGCACAAGAACCCGCGCATGGCCAAGATGATCGGGCAAGTCCGCACCGATCTGGAAGGCGGCTCCTCGCTGTACGAGGCCATCAGTAAGCACCCGGTGCAGTTCGACGAGCTGTACCGCAACTTGGTAAAGGCCGGTGAAGGTGCCGGTGTACTGGAAACCGTGCTGGAAACCATTGCCAGCTATCAGGAAAACCTGGAGTCGCTGAAGGGCAAGATCAAGAAGGCGCTGTTCTACCCGGCGATGACCATTGCGGTGGCCTTGTTGGTCAGCGCCATCCTGCTGGTGTTCGTGGTGCCACAGTTCGAGGAGGTGTTCAGCGGCTTCGGCGCTGATTTGCCGGTATTCACCAAGATGATCGTGGCTGCATCACGGTTCATGGTGGGTTGGTGGTGGCTGATAGGCCTGATCCTGGGCGGCGCCATCGTTGGCTTCCTCTTTGCCTACAAGCGCTCGCCTCGTATGCAGCATGGCATGGACCGGCTGATCCTGAAGGTGCCGGTGATCGGCCAAATCATGCACAACAGCGCCATTGCCCGCTTCGCCCGCACCACCGGTGTGACTTTCCGTGCCGGCGTACCGCTGGTGGAGGCGCTGGGCATCGTATCCGGCGCCACCGGCAACAAGGTCTATGAAGAAGCCGTGCTGCACATGCGCGACGACGTGGCCGTGGGCTACCCGGTGAACATGGCGATGAAGCAGGTGAACGTGTTCCCGCACATGGTGATCCAGATGACCGCCATCGGCGAGGAGGCCGGCGCGCTGGACACCATGCTGTTCAAGGTGGCCGAGTATTTCGAGCAGGAAGTGAACAATGCCGTGGACGCATTGAGCAGCCTGATCGAGCCGATGATCATGGTGTTCATCGGCGTGGTCGTTGGTGGCTTGGTCATTGGCATGTACCTGCCCATCTTCAAGCTCGCCTCGATCGTCGGGTAACGGATAAATGGCATTTCTCGACCAGAACCCGGCGCTGGGCTACCCGCTGGCCGCCGGGTTGGGGCTGCTGGTGGGCAGCTTCCTCAACGTGGTGATCCTGCGCTTGCCCAAGCGCATGGAGTGGCAGTGGAAGCGCGACGCGCGCGAAATTCTGGAAGAGCCGGATATCTACGAGCCGCCGCCGCCGGGCATTGTGGTGGAGCCGTCGCATTGCCCCCAGTGCAAGCACAAGCTGAGCTGGTACGAGAACATCCCGCTGTTCAGCTGGCTGGCACAGCGCGGCAAGTGCCGCCATTGCCAAGCCCCCATCTCCATCCAGTATCCGCTGGTGGAGTTGCTGACCGCGCTGCTGGTACTGGCCAGCGTGTGGCAGTTCGGGTTCGGCTGGCAGGGGTTTGGCGCCATTGTGCTGGCCTGCTTCCTGGTCGTGCTGTCCGGCATCGACCTGCGCACGCAGCTGCTGCCCGACCAGCTGACCCTGCCGCTGATGTGGCTGGGCCTGATCGGCAGCATGGACAACCTGTACATGCCCACCAAGCCGGCCCTGCTCGGCGCGGCAGTGGGCTACCTGTCGTTGTGGACGGTGTGGTGGCTGTTCAAGCAGCTCACCGGCAAGGAAGGCATGGGCCACGGTGACTTCAAGCTGCTGGCCGCGCTGGGGGCCTGGTGCGGGTTGAAAGGCATTCTGCCAATCATTTTGCTGTCCTCGCTGGTGGGCGCCATCGTTGGCTCGATCTGGCTGTATTCGCGCGGCCGCGACCGCGCCACGCCAATTCCGTTCGGCCCCTACCTGGCCATTGCCGGCTGGCTGGTATTCATGTGGGGCGACCAGATGATTGCCGGTTACAGGCAGTTTGCAGGCTTCTGATGTCTGCAGCCGCGGGGCCTGCCCCGCGGACTACACCCCGGCAAGTCAGCAGCTCCGGCCAGGTACAGCACATGAGCAACTTCATCGTCGGCCTCACCGGGGGCATTGCCTCGGGCAAGAGTGAAGTGACCCGGCGCTTCGAGGGGCTGGGCATCACCGTGGCCGATGCCGACATTGCCGCGCGTGAAGTGGTGGCCACCGGCAGCCTGGCGCTGGAACAGATTGCCGCGCGTTTCGGCACCGACATGTTGCTGGCCGATGGCTCGCTCGACCGCGCACGGCTGCGCGCGCATGTGTTTGCCGACGCCGAGGAACGCAAGGCGCTGGAGGCCATCACCCATCCTGCAATCCGCCAGCGGGTGCGGGAGGTTTGCGAATCCGCCGGCAGCGCCTATGCCATCGCCGCAATTCCCTTGCTGGCCGAAGCAGGTGGCCGCGCGGCCTATCCGTGGCTGCACCGGATATTGGTGGTGGATGCGCCGAAAGCCGTGCAGCATGCCCGGCTGCTGCACCGGGACAATATCGACGATGCCTTGGCCACGCGGATGATCGAAGCGCAGGCCAGCCGTGCGCAGCGGCTGGCGATGGCCGACGACGTGATCACCAATGACGGGCACCCGGAGCATTTGCAGCCACGGGTGGAGGCGCTGGATCGGCTATACAGGCACTTGGCCGTTACCATCGCTACCCCCTTGTAGGAGCGCATCTGGGTGCGCAATGGGGCTTTCCCGGTAACGCCGCATCGCGCACCCAGGTGCGCTCCTACGGGAGTGGATTGTTGCCCGCCGGCGCAAAGGTCAGCGTCGCCACCACGCCGCGCCCGTCGCCGGGGCGAATGCCAACCTGCCAGCCATACAACGCGCACAAGCGACTGACGATGGACAGGCCGATTCCCCCGCCCTGCGAGTACCCGGCATGGGTGCCGCGATAGCCGCGCTGGAACAGGTTGGCGGCGTCCTTCTCGCTCAGGCCGGGGCCGCTGTCGATCACCTCGACCGCATTGTCGAGGACACGCACCCGCACCTGCCCTTCCTGCGTGTACTTGACGGCATTGCCTATCAGGTTGCCCAGGGCCACCGACAGGGCGGCATCGGGTGCATCGATGACCAGTTCGCGCCCGCCCTCCAGCACCAGTTCCAGCGGCTTGCCGCCCAACTGCGCGCGGTGCGCTTCCAGTAATTGCTCGGCGACCTTGCCGACGTTGCAGTTGCCTTGCCCCCGCTCATTGCGCGAAAGCAGCAGCAGCGAGCCTATCAAGTCGCTGCATTGCTGCTCCGCACGCTGGATGCGTTGCAGGCGTTGCAGCAGTTTTTCGTCCAGCCCCGGACGGGCCAGCATTAGTTCGGTCGCGCCGCGAATCACCGCCAGCGGCGTGCGCAATTCATGGCTGACGTCGGCGTTGAACTCGCGGTCGCGCTGCACCACCTCGGTCAGGCGCGCCGAATAATCGTCCAATGCTTCGGCCAACTGCCCCACTTCGTCGTCGGTGAAGCGCGGCGCCAGCGGCTCGGGGTGATTATTGCTGCCCCGATAGGCGCGCAACCGTGCGGCCAGGTCCGACACCGGCCGCATCACCCGCGATGCCGACCACCAGCCGATCAACAGCGAGAAGAAGGTGAAGACGAGGATGGAGCCGTAGATCGCGCGCTTGAACTGCACCTCGGCCTGCACGCTCTGGCCCATGTCGTAGGCGATGAAGAACCATACCTGCGGCGTCTTGCGCACGCCCAGCTTGAAGGAGAACGGCTTGCCGTCCTCACCAATGTCGGTGATGTTGTGGATGCCGTCCGGCAGCACGTACCACTCGGGCTTGTTGACCCGCAGGCTCTCGAACTTGTCGGGCAGGTAGTAATAGCCCTTGATCTGCTCGACCGGCGCCCCCGGATCCTGCCCGCCGCTCTGCGCAAAACGCCGCCACGACTCGTCCAGGTTGCGGTTCATCAGGTCTTCGACGAGCTGGTTCTCCACCCGCTCGCGGGCGAAGATGGTCGCGTAGGCAAACAATACCGTCAGGCCGAACCCCAACAGCACGAACGAGAGGATGATGCGGCTGCGCAGGCGGCGGCGGTAACGCCCCCGCCTGCGCACGGTGTCCGGCGCCCTGTTTTCAGGCATCGGGAGCGGCGATCCGGTAGCCGATGCCGTGGCGGGTCTGGATCATCGGCGCGTTGAACGGCTTGTCCACCACCGCGCGCAGGCCGTGGATGTGCACGCGCAGGGAATCCGAATCGGGCAATTCCTCGCCCCATACGCGGGTTTCAAGCTCCTGCCGGGTGACCACCGCCGGCGAGGCTTCCATCAAGGCTTGCAGTATCTTCAAGGCAGTCGGGTTGAGTTGCAGCAGCTTGCCCTGGCGGCGCACTTCCAGCGTGTCGAGGTTGTATTCCAGGTCGCCGGTGTCCAGCACGCGGGTGTGGCCGCCCTTGCCGCGGCGCGACAGCGCGTTGAGCCGCACTTCCACTTCCTGCAACGCGAACGGCTTGATCAGGTAGTCGTCGGCGCCGGAATCGAAGCCGGCCAGCTTGTTTTCCAGCGAATCGCGCGCGGTCAGCATAAGCACCGGGGTCTGCTTGCGCGCATCGTTGCGCAGCTTGCGGCAGACCTCGATGCCGTCCATGCCGGGCAGGTTGAGGTCGAGCACGATCGCGTCGAATTCATGCACCACCGCCAGGTGCAGCCCGGTGACGCCATCGGCGGCGAAATCCACCGTATGCCCACGGTCTTCGAGGTAGTCACCCAGATTGGCCGCGATGTCGTTGTTGTCTTCGATTACGAGAATGCGCACGTGTGCGGATACCTTCTTCTTTGGAAGTGGCAAGCAGGCCAAAGGCGCTTGCCAGTGGATTACAACACAGGCCGCGCCAACACCCCAGCAACGCGGGGGCATCGGCATGGGTTGGTTGGGGGCGACCCGCCTGCAACGCAGCATGGCCCAACCAGAACCCGACAACCCGTTCAAAAACAAGGCCTTGGCGAACGCCGCCAAGGCCTGAAGATTCCCGATCACCGGACCGCCGGGGAAGACGTGTCACAGTGGGGCCAGCCTAGGGGCGACGGAATTAAAGCCGCGTTAAAACGCTGCAAGCAAATCGCAAACCGCCGCTCAGCGCTTCAGGTTTGCGACGTAGTCGATCATCCGCCCGGCGATGTCGCCGCCGGATACGCTTTCGATGCCTTCCAGCCCCGGCGTCGAGTTCACTTCCAGCACCAGCGGGCCACGCGCGGAGCGGATCATATCGACGCCGGCGATGCCCAGTCCCAGCGCCTTGGCCGAGCGCACGGCCACCTGCTGCTCGGCCTTGCTGCACGCCACCGGCTCGGCGCTGCCGCCGGCATGCAGGTTGGAACGGAAATCGCCTTCCGGTGCCTGCCGGCGCATCGTCGCCACCACCTGGTCGCCCACCACCAGGCAGCGCAGGTCGGCGCCCTGCGCCTCGGCGATGAATTCCTGCACGAGGAAATTGGCGTACAGGCCGCGCAATGCCTCCACCGTGCCACGCGAGGCGCTGAGTTTTTCGGTGAGGATAACCCCCCTGCCCTGCGTGCCCTCGCTGAGTTTCACCACGTGCGGCGGCGGGCCAAGCATGGACAGCAAATCGTTGGTGTCGTCCGGGTTGTCGCCGAACACCGTCACCGGCATGTCGATGCCCTTGGCCGCCAGTATCTGGTGCGCGCGCAGCTTGTCGCGCGCGCGCAGGATGGCGTCGGAAGGGTTGGGCGTGCGTGCACCCATCATCTCGAACTGGCGCAGCACCGCGGTGCCGTAGCGGGTGACCGAGGCGCCGATGCGCGGGATCACCGCGTCGATGCCGGCCAGCGGCTTGCCCTTGTAATGCATATCGAAATCGCCCGCGGCGATGCGCATGTAGCAGCGCAGCGGGTCGAGCACGCGCACCACGTGCCCGCGCTCGCGCGCGGCCTCGACCAAGCGGCGGGTCGAATACAGCTTGCTGTTGCGGGAGAGAATGGCGAGCTTCATCGCGGCAGGGCCGGGCGGGAAGCGCGCAGCATACGCGCGTATTGCGCACCTGGAGCGGGTGAAGGGAACAGCACCCGGTCGCTAACTCGTTTATTACGAACGTTTTTTCCGATCCAGGCGTCACGGAATGGACTCGATTGTGGACTCAAGTCTTCGGCCTGGTCAACGCAGGCCGTTGCGGGTGATCCAAAGCGAGCCAAGCACATCCATCAACAGCCAGAGCATCGGATTTCATTCCGAAGTCTATCTGTCCACCGGCACATAACGCCACAGGCCGCAACGGACAGGCGAGCTGCGTCCTCAAAGGACCGGCTCATCATCGACCGGCGCGGCCCCGTCTTTCACCCGCTCGATGAACCGCCTCATGGGCTCCGAGGGTTCGCCCCGGCGGCGCAGCAGGTAGGTGGAGAGCATCGGTGGGATGCCGGCCAGGGGACGAATGGAGATGTCCGGGCGCTGTAGCGTCTGCACCTGCGAGGCGATGGCGAAGCCGATGCCGTAGCCGGCGCCGACCAGGGTCAGCATCACGCCCAGGCTGGTCACTGCGTCCACCAGCTTGAGCGGCATGTTCGTGTCCTGCAGCACCGCCTGAATCTGGTGGCGGCAACCGGAGCCCGCCTCGGGGTGGCACAGAACCAGCGGAAACTTCAAGGCTTCGGGCAGCGGCACCTGCACGTGTGCCAGCAAGGGATGGCGTGCGGGCACGATCACCGACAGCGGGTCGGTCCACACCGGCTCGGCGACGAGGCCATCATGCACCGCGTTTGACAACGCAAAGCCGATGTCCAGCAGATCGTCGTGCAGCATCTTGAGCTGCTGCGCGAACGGCAGCTCGAAGACGCGAATCTCCAGCTCGGGCTCCTCCTCACGGCTGCGTGCCAGCAGGGTGGCGATGCGGGGCTGCGCCAGGCTGTCGCAGATGGCGATGCGCAGATGGCCCTGGTAGCCCTGTGCCGCCGCCTTGGCGCTCTTGACTGCCTGCTCCACGGTGGCCATCACGCGCCGGCATTCGCCGAGGAACACCTGGCCGGCCCAGGTCAGCCGCGTCAGGCGTGTGCTGCGGTCGAACAACTGCACGCCAAGCTGGCTTTCCAGGTCGCGCATCGCACGCGACACAGGCGACTGCTCGATGCCCAGACGCTCGGCTGCACGGGCCAGATGCAGTTCTTCCGCAACTGCGACGAAGTAACGCAGCAATCTGAAATCCAAGGCCACCTCCTGTTTGTCTTCTTCTGGTTCGGCATCTCGGGCGCCAGCATCTACATCCGCATCCCGTCAGCACCTCCTTCGATTGCATCGCGTCGAAGCACTCATGCCTGTCGGGACCAGGCCCGTCGCCGACACGCGCGGAGCTGGCCGGCGCACACAGCCGGACACTGAATGCTGATGGCCAGTGTTTGCTGCTGCCATGCCAGGGCGGGCGGCCAAGCAATATGACGCAGGCGTTCCTGCGAACCAGGGCCGCGAAGACGATGCTGCGTCCGCAAGACTGGTAAATCAGCCGGTGTGCCGAGCACCGCGCGCAGGCGCTCACGCGTGTCGGAGTTCGCGATCGGTGCAGCCGACGACGACACGCCGGCGTCAGGGCGGGCGTGCCGATGCAGTTTCATGGGGGTGTCTTTCGGCTCACCCCGGTCGTGGCCTGGTCGGTCACGAACCCAGCTCCAACACCCCGGACTTCTGCGTAGCCGCCATCCCCAGGGCGACGCGCTCGTAGATCCACCAGGCGGTCGCCGCGGATGAAGTCCTCGGGCTGCGGTTGACGCGGCGCGGAGGCCTGCAGCCGCTGCGCGAGCTGCTCGTCGCCCATGCGTTCGTCGTTCCAGAACACGCTGCCGTGGGTAGTGACGGACAGGTTCGCCACGTCGGGCTTGATCGGCTTCACTCCATTTAGACACAGATGCTAATAAGAATTATTATTGATTGTCCGTGGTTTTGTGTGATATGGCAACACCGATGGAATAACCCGGCCTTGCCTGGACACTCGCAGCCTCGCCAGCGACTGAAGGCCGGATGGCGGCAACTGGAAAGCCTCTGTGACCGGCATCGCCACCGGGAAGCACTCATGCGGTTCCCTACGGCCAGAGGAATGGACTCCACTTTCTGGGGGGGAAGTACATGAACTTACGCCATCTTCGCTGTTTCATCGCCGTGGCCGAGGAGTTGCACTTCGGCCGGGCGGCGCGAAGGCTGCATGTGGAGCAGTCACCCCTGTCGCGAACGATCCGCCAACTGGAGGCGGACTTGGGCGTGACGCTGCTGGAGCGCACGCCGCGCGGGGTGCGCCTGACCCCGGCCGGGCAGGTGTTCCTGGAGGAGGCCCGGCGCGTGCTGCTGACCCTTGAGCAAGCCCAGACCAAGGCGCGGGCGGTGGCGGCGGGACACCGGGGCACCCTGCGCATCGCCTTGGCCGGCGGCGTCGGGCGGACCCGGCTGTCGGCGCTGCTCGCGCTGTGCCGGGAGGAGGCGCCGGAAGTGGGCATCCGGCTGTTCGAGGCGCCGCTGTCGCAGGTGGTGGGCGGGCTGGGCAACGACCTGTACGACGCGGCCTTTGCGATGGCCGGCGAGATGGAGGCCGGGGTGGTCGCCATGCCGGTGTGGCAAGACCCGCTGGTGGTGGCCATACCCGCGCGGCACCCCTTGCTGGCGCACAAGCGGGTGCCGCTGGAAGAGGTGGTGGGCTACCCGCTGGTGCTGTGCCACCCGCAGGTGTGTGCGGAGTGCAGCCGGCAATGCGAGCGCCTGCTACGCCTGGAGGAGACACCGTCGGTCGTGGCCGAGTACGTGACGACCCACTCGCTGATGCTGGCCCTGGTGGCGGCCGGCTATGGCGTGGGATTTTCCACCGCGGCGCACGTGGTGGCATGCCGGCAGGCGGACGTGATCGTCCGGCCGCTGGATGAAGACTCGGCGGCGCTGACGACCTACCTGCTACATCCCGAGGGCGCGATGTCGGAGCCACTGCGCCACTTCATCGACCGTGCGCAGCGTGTCGGCCATATGCCGTTGGATACGCAACGGCTCGCATGAGGCTGTTTCAGGCGGGTTGGCCGATTCCATTTTGGTCAAACCGCCAGACCTGTTTTGTCATAGCGGGTTTCCATTGACGTTGTGCACGGGCGCGCTGCATCCAGGCGTTGCTCGCGCTTGCGGTTGGCATCCTGCGATGAAACTCGCATGCCCATCGTGGCGCGTCACAGCGAAGACGCGCGGCGCAACAGTGCTTGCCGTATGCGCATCGGCTCTGGCGTGTTGAGCTGATCGCGCTTTACTGGGCCTTTTTCCCCTGCAAAGACTTTGGCCTGGTTATCCGGGTCAGGCATGGCGCCCGCGAATGACGCTGGTGACAGCATGTTTCGCGGCTTGCGAATTGTGAGTGATGGCGCCTTGCGCGGCAAGGCGCACATCTCGCATCGGAACCGGCGGTATCACCGATGCCACGGTCTTCGCCGCTTCGCCACCTGCTCGTTTCGCCCGGAGATTCCTGGACAGCCACGCACGCCGCCTGTACGGCGGGTGCGCGTGCTTGGACTCGGTGCGATGACGAATGGAGGCGCGCGATATGCCGAAGTCGAGCAGCCTGGCCGATGGCGCCAAGACCTACTACCGCCCGATCGAGGCGGCAATCCGCTGGAGCGGATTGCTGCGCTTCGAGCGGCGCATCCTGGCGGCCTTGGGAGAGCGGCCTCTGCCGGAGGCAACGGAGTTTCCGCGCTGGCCGATGCTGCGGTTGAACGCCGAAAGAATCTTCGATGCGCTGGCTCACGGCGAGATGCCGTATGGCAAGGAGGGCTTAGTGCGGGACACGCAGGGCCTGGCAATGGACGACCCGTCGCTGACGGTGCGGCACGTCGATCTGAAAGCCTGGATGGCGCACTACTACCCAGGCGAGAAACCGACGTTTCTGTTCGATGAGATCGAGCGTGCGCTTCACCCGGCGATCAGCCTGGACACAGTGGGCGCATTGCTGGTCGAACGGGAAGCGATCAAGGCGCGGCTGGCGGAACACCTGGGCGTGCTTGAGACGCTGCGCGCCGAGCATGAGGCGCTGCTGAAAACGCACGCCGCCTGCGCGGCCGACACGGAGCGTGCGAACACGCTGGGGCCGCGCAGCGAATCGACCTACCTGAACATCGTTGGCGGGTTACTGACGCTGCTGCTGGGCAAGTCGCCCAGCGGCATGCCGTATTCCAGCTTCCTGACGCAGGAGGCCATCATCAGCGCGATGGTGGCGCACCACGGCAACGCGATGGGCATCACCGAGCGCACCCTGCAGGCCAAGTTCGCACTGGCTCGGCGCAATCTGCAGAGCACAACTTCCTGAGCGATGCCAGACCGTATCTGCGGTCGCGGAAACCGCATTTGCGGTGTCTTTCTTCAACGCGGCGTTCTTAATTCGAGTCACGCCAATCAGCGCCACTGAGCGTTAAGGAGTGACCCTCATGTCTTCGCAGACCACCGCCACGGCGGCACCGACCGAGCACCGCATCCTGCGCCGCGCCGAGGTCGAAGCCAAGACCGGCTTCAAGCGCGCGCACATCTACAGCCTGATGAAGGAAGGCAAGTTCCCCAAGGCGCTGCGCCTGGGCGTGCGCGCGGTGGGCTGGGACTCGGTGGAGATCGAACAGTGGATCGCCGAGCGCCTCAAAGAACGCGCCTGACGCTTCTTCTCGGTTCATGCCATTCGACGAGGAGAAGCCCATGCAGGTGGTGTCCATCATTTCGACCAAGGGCGGCGTGGGCAAGACCACGACTGCGGCCAACCTGGGCGGCTTCATCGCCGATGCCGGGCTGCGCGTGCTGCTGCTGGACCTGGACGTGCAGCCCACGCTGTCGAGCTACTTCACGCTGGACGTGCGCGCGCCCGGCGGCATCTACGAGATGCTGGCCTTCAACGAGCGGCGCATCGAGCAACTGGTGTCGCGCACCGCGATCGCGGGCCTGGACCTGGTGCTCTCGAACGACGACCGCGGCGAACTGAACACGCTGCTGCTGCACGCTCCGGATGGGCGCCTGCGACTGCGCCATCTGCTTCCCGTCTTCCGCACGCACTATGACTTGCTGTTGATCGACACGCAGGGCGCGCGCAGCGTGCTGCTGGAGATGGCGGTGCTGGCGTCCGACCTGGCGCTGTCACCGGTGACGCCGGAGATTCTGGCCGCGCGCGAACTGCGCCGCGGCACACTGCAACTGATCGAGGACATCGCGCCGTATCGCCACCTGGGCATCAAGCCGCCGCCGCTGCGCCTGCTCATCAACCGTGTGCATCCGGTGTCGTCGAACGCGCGGCTGGTCCAGCAGGCGCTGCGACAGGTGTTCCAGGAACAGGCCGGCGTGCAGGTGCTGGACACCGACGTGCCGGCCATCGAAGCCTATCCGCGCGCTGCGACACGAGGATTGCCGGTGCATCGGGTGGAGTACCGGCGGCCAGCTGGGCGGCGCTGGACACCATGCGCACGCTGGCCGGCGAGCTGTTCCCCGCGTGGCGGGAGCGCTTCGCGCTGGTCACCGGCCGGGCCGATGCGGGAGGGGCCAGCCATGGCGAGCGCACATGAACTGGCGCGCGGCCGTGAACGGCTGCGCGCGCTGATCGAGTTCGCGTTGGGCGAAGGCTGGCGCGTGGTGCGCACGTCCGGCGGGCACCTGAAATTCACGAAACCAGGCTGCGCGTCGATCTACACCAGTTCGACTGCGAGCGACCACCGTGCCGACCGCAATGCCCGCGCGCAACTTCGCCGGGCCGACCGGCAGGCGCAGGAGAACGGCCGTGGCTGAGCTGACGCCGCAGGACATGGCTGCCAAGCTGCTGGCCACTGGCTTCGAGCGCAGCGGCCCTTCGGCCGCGACCTTGAGCGACCCCATCGCCGACACGCCGATGGTGGTGACGCTGGACCAGTTGCGGCCCTACGACCACGACCCGCGCGTGACGCGCAACCCGGCCTATGCGGAGATCAAGGCGTCCATCCGCGAACGTGGGCTGGACGCGCCCCCCGCGATCACGCGCAGGCCGGGCGAGGCGCACTACATCATTCGCAACGGCGGCAACACGCGGCTGGCGATCCTGCGCGAGTTGTGGAGCGAGACCAAGGAGGAACGCTTCTTCCGCATTGCGTGCCTGTTCCGCCCGTGGCCGGCGCGCGGCGAAATCGTGGCGCTGACCGGGCATCTGGCCGAGAACGAGCTGCGCGGCGGGCTGACCTTCATCGAGCGGGCCTTGGGCATCGAGAAGGCGCGCGAGTTCTACGAGCAGGAAAGCGGCCAGGCGCTGTCGCAGAGCGAACTCGCGCGGCGGCTGACTGCCGACGGCTATCCGGTGCCGCAGTCGCACATCAGCCGCATGAACGATGCGGTGCGCTATCTGCTGCCGGCGATCCCGACGCTGCTGTACGGCGGATTGGGCCGGCATCAGGTGGACCGGCTCGCGGTGCTGCGCAAGGCGTGCGAGCGCACCTGGGAGCGGCGTGCGCTGGGCCGCACCGTGGCCGTGGACTTCGTCACCTTGTTTCAGGACGTGCTGACGCAGTTCGACACTCAGCCAGACGACTTCTCGCCGCAGCGGGTGCAGGACGAGCTCGTGGGCCAGATGGCCGAGCTGCTGGAGGCGGACTACGACACGCTGGCGCTGGAGATCAACGACAGCGAAAGCCGCCAGCGTGCGCTGACCAGCGAACCGGCAGCGCCGACGCCCCCGGCAGCACCTGTCTTGCCTGCTACACCGCCCTCGCCGGTCTCCGCGCCTCGGCAGCCACCCGCCTCGTCTGTGCCGCGCGACACCACGCCGGTCGCGCCTCCGGCGCCAGCAGCAACACCGCCTGCACCGCCCGGAGCGCCGGAGGAACAGTACGGGCAACGCGACGAGCGTCTGCAAGGGCACATCGTGACACCGGCACCGACCACCGAGCGCCTGCTGTCCATCCAACGGATGGTCGCGGACCAGCTCGGCGACAAGCTGCCCGACTTCGAGGTCGACGCGCTGCGTGCGATCCCCGTGCAGGCTGGCGGGCTCTATCCCATCTCGGACGTCTGGTATATCGAGCCGGGGCTGGACGCGCCGGATCGCCTGCGCGTGCACATCGCGCAGTTCGCGCGCGAGATTGCCGGGGACGCGGCGGTGGCCGACCACATCGAGGCCATCGACGGCGGCATCGGCTTCGTCTGCGTGGCGCCGGCCGTGGGCCAGGCGAAAGCGCTGCCGGCGTTCGCGCGGGCGGTGCTCACCCTGCTGCATGCGCTGAGTGCGGCGCCGCCTGCCGCGAACGGCTTGGACCGCGCGCGGCTGGCCGACGAGCTGGCGGCGCTGCTGCATGGCCACGGCGGCTCGGCCACACGCCTGAGCGATGCTGCGCTGGTGAAGCTGTTCCGTCTGCTGCGCCTGGCGCGCCGGCTGCTGGACCTGCAAGCCGGCGAAGCGGGCCAGGAATCCTGAGCGCAGGAGGCTCTCGCATGTCGGCACCGCACCCGCTCAACCAGGCCGTGATCGCCCAGGCCCTGCATGACCTGCGCAACGGCCAGTTGCGCCGCTGCAAGGCCATGGGCTTCGGCGAGGAGGAGCTGGATGCGCTGAAGCACCCTGAACTCGTGAGCATGCTGGTGAATGCCACGGTGTCATGGTGTTCGGTGTCGGTGAACCAGGAGGTGTTGAAGCGGCTGCTGAGCCAGGTGCACGACGTGGAGCGGGAGATCGCCACGGTGGACCGCATGCTGCGCCTGGGGGCGAGCACGGAGATGGTCAGCAAGTTCTACGGCCTCACGCATCAGGAAGTGGCGCTGCGCCGCGACATCCTCGGGCTGCCCAAGCGCAAGGGCCGGCATCCGGTACTCGACGAGGCGCAGGACGTGGCCTTGTGGGAGCGCTGGAAGGCCGGCGTCACCGAGCGCCATATCGCCCTGACCGACGACATGGCGATGCTGGCGCTGACCATGGACCTGGCCGAGGCCATGACCCTGCCCATGTCGGTGATCTGGTCGGCGATACGGAACTGGATCGACCAGGGGCTGGTGTAGCCATGACCACAGGCAGCGCACCACGGCGCGATGGCCCGGTTGCGCTGTCGGCGTTGTTCGACGAGGCGCTGCGGCACCTCGAGCCGAAGGAGCGGGCGCAGAGCACGGCGCCGAGCCAGGACGGCTTTCTCTACAGCGGCAACCGGCACGAAAGCGTCCCGCGCGCGCTGTTCCTCGACCGGCGCCTGACGCCGCTGGAGCGCAATGCTTGGCAGGTATTCCGCCTGCAGCTCAACGACGACGGCGTGACTGGCTTTCCCACCTACGACCAGCTCCGCCCCTATCTGGCGTCCATGCCCTGTGCGGCGCAAGCCTCGCACGAGACCGTGGCGCGCGCCTTGACGCTGCTGCGGCTGACGCGCTGGCTCAGCCTGGTGCGGCGGCGGCGCGATCCCAAGACCGGCCGCATCCAAGGCAACCTCTACGTGCTGCACGACGAACCACTGTCGCCCTTCGAGGCGATGCAGCTCGACCCCGACTACCTGGGCTTGGTGAGTCAGGCGCTCAAGCACGCGGCGAAGGCGGTGCAGGTCGTGGGCATGAACACGCTGCGAGAGATCGCCGAAGACCCCCTGCTCAGCGGGCGCACGCTGCCG